>DASPUD010000024.1:0-28490 GCA_035623095.1 Pseudolabrys sp. | reverse complement strand
GCATCGCATGACGAAAAAAGGCGCGCGGGCTGGCGTACCCGTCCTGTGTGTGGGCAATTTCACGACTGGCGGCGCCGGCAAGACACCGGCCGCAATTGTGCTTGCCCAAATGCTGGCAGATGCCGGCGAGCGTCCATTTTTCCTCAGCCGCGGCTACGGCGGCGATCTGCCGGGTCCGAAGCTTGTAGACGCCGCCAATGATCTCGCGGCCCGAGTCGGCGACGAGCCGCTGCTGCTGGCACGTGTAGCGCCAACCATTGTAGCGAGGGATCGCGTCGCCGGTGCCGCGGTTGCGCGCACTCACGGCGCGAGCGTCATCGTTATGGATGACGGCCTGCAGAATCCTTCACTTGCAAAGGACCTGCGGTTGGCCGTGATCGACGCCCGCCGCGGCGTCGGCAACGGTCGCATATTTCCCGCCGGTCCACTGCGCGCACGGCTGGCGACGCAACTGGCTTGCACTGACGCGCTGTTGGTGGTGGGAGATGGCGCTGGCGCCGACGATGTCGTTGTGCAAGCGCGCAATCAGGGTGTTCAAATTCTACACGGACGCTTGATCCCCGATCCAGCGGCGGCGGCAGCCCTCAAGGGCCGCCAGGTCCTGGCTTTCGCCGGCATTGGAGATCCGGAAAAGTTTTTTGCGACGGCTGTAGCCGCCGGCGTTGTTGTTAAGGAGCGCCGGCTTTTTCCCGATCATCATCGTTATACCGCGGAGGACGCCGGAGCGCTTGTCATGCAGGCGGACCATAGCGGTCTTGCCCTTCTGACGACCGAGAAAGATCTCGCACGGATGGCTCATGAGGAGTCGCTCGCCCCATTGGCCGCGCGTATTCACACACTGCCGGTGACAATGGTTGTCGAGCAGGCCGATGAATTGCGCTGGCTCGCAAGGTCCAGGCTGCGGAATTAGCCGCCTATGATCTGGACGTTTGCGATTTTCGATGCCGCTGCAGGACAGCCTCCGGCGTGGCATAGGCCTCCTGCAACTCGACGCTCCAGTATTTGAGTTCCTCAAGCGGAATTGGCACGCCGCTGACCGCGCAGCGCACGAATGCACCGGGACGAACCACACGGAAATCGCCATCGAGGTATTTCACTTCCGCCTCGCCATTCGTCGGCGGGGAGCGGTCATATCGATTGAGCAATAGCGGCCTCCGTTCGATGTCGAAACAAAGATAGTCGTTCGTGTGTATCTGCGAAACCCTCGAATAATATCGAATTATGAGCCAAACAAGCTGCCCTGCCCGCCTGAGCCCCCGCCGCCCCCGCGCGCCCGTGGTTTAACTTTGCCAGACGGCTGCGGGCCTCGGTCGCCATCGGCGGTCGCACCAATCCGGCCATCGGAAAACTCGATATCGAGCTGCATGCCGGCACTGACCGCGGCTGACGATCTCAGCGGGTGTCCTTCGCCATCGCGGACGAGTGCAAATCCCCGCGCGAGCACGCCGCGATACGAATATGCCGTTAGGAGCTGGCCGGCGCTCCGCAGTCGTTGGACGCGACGATCCCGATATATTCGCAATGCGCGTTGTGCGCGGTCGCCAAAAGCCGCCGTCTGTTCCTTGCATCGCTCAATACGGTGCGACAGTAGCCGCGGCGAGAGGCGCGAGGCCGCACGCGCAAACTCGCGATGATGAAGCTGAGCATTGGCGAGCAGCGCGCGCGGCAGCCGGCCGGTACACGAGTCGAGCCGTTGACGCGGCACGGCCAGCAACTCATCGCGCGCCGGTAACGCGCGTGACAGGAGCGAGAGTTCCTTACGATGCTGCTTGATATTGCGCTGCCAGCAAGCAAGCTTGCGGGAGCCGAGCCCGGCGAGCGTCGCCAGGAGTTCCGCGCGCACCGGCACTGCCATCTCCGCTGCGGCGGTTGGTGTGGGCGCGCGTTGATCGGCGACAAAATCGATCAGAGTCCAGTCGGTTTCATGTCCGACGGCGGAAATCAGCGGGATCATGCTCGCTGCGGCGGCCCGTACCACGATCTCCTCGTTGAACGACCAAAGATCTTCCAGCGAACCGCCGCCGCGCGCGACTATGATCAGCTCAGGACGCGGTAAAGGACCATGCTCGGGCAGCGCGTTGAAGCCTTTGATCGCGTTTGCCACCTCGAAAGCCGACGTTTCCCCTTGCACGCGCACCGGCCAAACCAGCACATGGCGCGGGAAGCGGTCCTCAAGACGATGCAGAATGTCGCGGATCACTGCGCCGGTCGGCGACGTCACCACGCCGATCACGTTCGGGAGGAACGGCAGCAGCTGTTTGCGCGCTTCGTCGAACAGGCCCTCGGCGGCAAGCTTCTTTTTGCGCTCATCTAAAAGCTTCATCAGCGCGCCGATGCCGGCGGGCTCGAGGCTGTCGATGACAATCTGGTAGCTGGAACGTCCCGGATAAGTGGTCAGGCGTCCGGTCACAAGGACCTCGAGGCCCTCCTCCGGTTTGACGCGCATGCGCCCATAGGTCGCCCGCCAGACTACGGCTTCAATCCGTGCGTTTTCATCCTTGAGTGCGAAATAGACGTGCCCCGAGGAATGAGGCCCCTTGAACCCCGATACCTCGCCGCGCACCCGAACATAGCCGTAGGCGTCCTCAACCGTGCGCTTGAGGGCCGCCGAGAGCTCGGTGACACTCCATTCCACAACGTTATTGAGCACGGGCTCTGGCATTAGGGCCGAATCTCTTGCGGGGATGAAGTGACATGGTACACCAAATGACGACCGCACACTAAAGGCCGCTCGGTAACGTATGAATATCCTCATTCTCGGCTCCGGCGGCCGCGAACACGCGCTGGCCTGGAAGATCGCGGCAAGCCCACTGACCGACGACCTTTTTTGCGCGCCTGGCAACGCCGGTATCGCGCGCGAAGCCGAATGTGCGGGGCTCGATATTGCGGACCACAAAGCAGTCATTGCGTTTGCCACGGAAAAGAAGATCGACCTCGTCGTGGTCGGCCCGGAGGTGCCATTGTGCGCCGGTATTGTCGATGATCTGGAAGCCGCCGGTATCAAGGCATTCGGTCCGACCAAATGGGCGGCACGCCTGGAAGGGTCCAAGGGCTTCACCAAGGATCTATGCAAGGCCAATAACATTCCGACGGCTGCCTACTACCGCTTCAAAGGCGCGGCCGCGGCGAAGGATTACGTGCGCAAGCAGGGCGCGCCGATTGTCATCAAGGCGGATGGGCTTGCTGCCGGCAAAGGCGTTGTGGTTGCGGAAACCGTGCAGGAAGCTGAAGCTGCGATTGACATGATGTTCGGCGGCGGCCTTGGCGCGCCCGCCTGGGAGATCGTCATCGAGGAATGCCTCATCGGAGAGGAGGCTTCGTTCTTCGCCCTCTGCGACGGTGACACCGCTATCCAGCTTGCATCGGCGCAGGACCACAAGCGCGTTGGAGACGGCGACAAAGGCCCGAACACCGGCGGCATGGGCGCCTACTCGCCCGCGCCGATCATGACCGACGATATGAACCGGCGGGTGATGAACGAAATCATTCATCCTACCGTGCGCGCCCTCGCGCGCGCCGGCGCGCCCTACAAGGGCGTTCTGTTCGCCGGGCTGATGATCAGCAAGGATGGGCCGAAGCTGATCGAATACAACGTACGCTTCGGCGATCCGGAATGTCAGGTGTTGATGCTGCGCCTGATGTCGGATCTCGTACCCGCGCTTCTCGCTGCACGCGATGGTCAACTCAAGAATTTCGACTTGCGCTGGTATCCGGACGCGGCGCTCACGGTGGTGATGGCAGCCAAAGGCTATCCCGGCAACTATGAAAAGGGTTCGCTCATCGAAGGCCTCGACGCCGCCGCACAGGTGGAGGGCGTCGAGATATTCCACGCCGGCACGAAGGCTGATGGAACCCGCATCCTCGCAAACGGCGGACGCGTTCTCAATATCTGCGCCCGCGGAAAAACCGTGCGCGAGGCACAAAGCCGGGCTTATGCGGCCGTCGACCGTATCCGATGGCCGGGCGGATTTTGCCGCCGCGATATCGGCTGGCGCGCGATTGAACGGGAAAAGTGACTTGGAGTGTCCATGCCCGATCTCGCCGATCTTTTTCCAGGTTTTGCCTCGCACTGGGTCGATACCACAGCCGGAAAAATGTTTGCACGTGCCGGCGGCGGCGGACCACCGCTATTGCTGTTACACGGTTACACACAGACCAACGTTATGTGGCACCGCGTTGCGCCGGTGCTGGCGCAGCGCTTCTCCCTCGTAATTCCAGACCTACCCGGCTACGGCTGGTCGGCGGTGCCAAAGGCCGACCAGACGCATGCGCCATACGACAAACGCTCGATGGCGAAGGTCATGATCGAAGTCATGGAAAAGCTTGGCCATGTACGGTTTCGCCTGGCCGGACACGATCGCGGCGGCCGCGTCGCCTATCGCCTTGCCCTCGATCACCCGGGACGCGTTGAACGCATGGCAACGCTGGATATCGTGCCCACCTACGACATGTGGCATGGCATGGATCGCAACATGGCCATGAAAGTTTGGCACTGGCCGTTTCTCGCCCAGCCGGAGCCATTACCGGAAATGCTCATTTCCAAGACACCGGTTGACTATCTTGAATGGAAAATGGCGAGCTGGACCAAGGCCAAGAATCTATCCGCCTTCGATCCCAGCGCGCTCGATCACTATCGAGCGGCCTTCTCCGACCCCTCGCGCATTCACGCTCACTGCGAGGATTATCGCGCCGGCCGCTACGCCGATCTTGCCAACGATGAAGCGGACCGCACCGCCGGCAAAACCATAGGGTGCCCCTTATTGGTACTTTGGGGCGGCGTTGGCATCGCAAACGAAACCGGCGGCCCTCTGGCCATCTGGCGGCAATGGTCCCCGGGGGCGATTGGCAAAGCGATTGACTCCGGCCATTTCCTCACCGAGGAAAACCCCGGGGCCACCGCCCCGGCGTTGCTGGAGTTCTTCGCCGCATCGTAGCCAGAGAGTGACAATGCATCCGGTACTTCGCCTCTACGAGGACGTGTTGTCAGGCGCCGATAGTGCCGTGTTCCGGCTGCCGGCGCTGCCGCGCTTCATCTTCATCACGCACGGCGCGGCCGAAATTGGCGAGCATAAGTTGAATGATGGTGAGGTTTGGCAGGGCGAAACCGCGGTCGCAGTCAAGCCAGGCAAGGGTGGCGTCACCCTCTGGCGCTGGGAGCTCACGCGCGGCGATCAGGGCAGTACGACAGCCAATGCGCCCGGCATGTTCACGCATGAAAAACTTACCGCCTTCCTTGAAACGCTGCCGAAGGGCGAACTGCTTATGCGCGGGGACAGCGTGGCCTTCCCGCCCGGCGGCTGCGCCTACCTGCACCGTCACCAGGGGCCGGGCATCCGCTGCCTGATCGAAGGCGGCATTCGTATCGACACGCATGGCTGCTCGACGTCGTACGGCCCAGGAGGCGCCTGGTATGAAACGGGACCTGACGCGGTTTTCGCACAGGCGGCGTCAGATAGACCCAGCCGCTTCATTCGAGTCATGATTTTGCCGCGCGAACTGCAGGGCAAGAGTTCGATCCAGTACGTCAACGAGGAGGACAAGGCGAAACCCAAATCGCAGCAGTACAAGATCTACGCCGACGCGCCGGTCAGATTCGGCGCGCGCAAGTGAAGCGATCGTGGCGATGACATCAATCGATCGCCAGCAAGCATTTTCCGGAACGAAAGAAACGTCGTCTGTACTGCGTCTCGACGCCATACAGCTCGAGCGATATCTCTCTGCGCAGATCGCCGGTTTTGCGGGACCATTGGTCATAAAGCAATTCAAGGGCGGGCAGTCCAATCCGACCTATTTGCTGGAGACGCCCGCGCGCAGCTACGTGCTGCGTCGCAAGCCGCCCGGCAAGCTGCTGCCGTCCGCGCATGCGGTCGACCGCGAATATCGCGTCATCCGCGCGCTCCATACACAGGGATTCCCCGTTGCCGAACCGCTCGTCTATTGCGCCGATGAGAGCGTCGCCGGCACGGCGTTTTACGTGATGGATTTTGTCGATGGGCGCGTGTTCTGGGAGCCGCAAATGCCGGGCTCGAACCCCGCCGAGCGAGCGGCCGTCTATGATTCGATGAACGCGACGATCGCGCACCTGCATGGGCTCGATCCCGCAAAGATTGGTCTCGGCGACTTCGGCAAGGGCGAAAACTATGTCGCGCGTCAGGTCGAGCGCTGGTCGAAACAATATCGTGCGTCCGAAACCGAAAAGATCGAAGCGATGGAGCGGCTGATCGACTGGCTGCCAAAGAATATTCCGCCGGGCGGACCGGCGCGGCTTGTGCACGGCGACTATCGCCTCGACAATCTCATTGTCGCGCGAGATCAGCCGAAGGTTGTCGCTGTTCTGGACTGGGAGCTCTCGACGCTGGGCGATCCGCTTGCCGACTTCAGCTACCACCTGATGGCATGGCATATGCCGCATTCCGAAAGCGCGGCAGGTACAGCAACACTTGCCGGCCACGATTTACCTGCACTTGGCATTCCATCGATGAGTGATTACGTCGCCGCCTATGTCGCACGCACTGGGCTGGACCCGCGTCCTCATCTGCCCGTTTATCTCGCCTACAATTTCTTCCGTATCGCCGCGATCCTGCAGGGCATCATCGGCCGCGTGCGCGACGGTACCGCAACATCCGAATTTGCGCCGGCCAAGGCGGACATGATCCGGCCGCTCGCCGAAAAAGCCTGGGATTTTGCGCGGCAGGCATAACTGTCCCCGACGCCCAGTAAAGCGGGGCCTTGCGAAAATTTACCTCAACGAATCCTTTCTGCGCTCGCGCGCATTTCACGCATTGAGAATGCACAATATTGAGGCCCGGCCACTACCGTCCGGCAGTTCGGGAATTCGTCCATGTGCACAGTCACGATCGGGATTCAGACGATCATGCCGAAAACCGGGACATCACCAAAAGAGCCGCCGCCGCAGCCGGCCAACGCGCGCGAGTCCGATCAAGCGCCGGCGAACCAGGCCCCGCCGCCTCCCGGCATGGGGAAGCTGGTGGACAAGACGGCTTAGGCCGCCGCAAACCGCTATTCAGTAAATCAGCGACGCGCCTGGAAGAAATCCTTCAGCAGGGCGGCGCAATCGCTTTCACTGATATTGCCATAAACTTCCGGCCGGTGATGGCACGTCGACGCTGCGAAAAACCGAACACCATGCTCAACCGCGCCGCCCTTGGGATCGGAAGCGCCGAAGTAAAGTCTCCTGATGCGAGCGAATGATATCGCCGCCGCGCACATAGCGCAGGGCTCCAGCGTGACATAGAGATCGCAATCGGCCAGCCGCTCATTGCCGAGGGTAGCCGCCGCGGCGCGAATGGCGACGAGCTCGGCATGCGCGGTCGGATCGCGATCGCCAATAGTCCGATTGCCGGCCCGCGCGATCACGTCAGTGCCGCGCACAATGGCGCAACCGACCGGAATCTCGCCTCGTTCTCTCGCCGCCCGGGCCTCTTCGAGGGCGATCTGCATGAAAGATGGCATCATCAGTCATGGCCGGGCTTGTCCCGACCATCCACGTCTTCTATGTCGCACGGTGTATAAAGACGTAGATGCCCGGCACAAGGCCCGTGCTCGGGCCGGCCAAAAGGCCGGACCCGAGTGCCGGGCATGACAAAATCCGAACGCATGTCCGACAAGAGCCCTTCCCCACCACCGGGCGAACGCATCGCCAAGGTGATTGCCCGTGCC
The DNA here is from genome assembly GCA_035623095.1 of Pseudolabrys sp. Taxonomy (GTDB): domain Bacteria; phylum Pseudomonadota; class Alphaproteobacteria; order Rhizobiales; family Xanthobacteraceae; genus Pseudolabrys. The sequence continues at coordinate 20,810 of DASPUD010000024.1, read as the reverse complement.
GGGCTTGCATCCCGGCGCGAAGCGGAGGCATGGATCGCGGCGGGGCGTGTATCGGTCAACGGCGCGGCTATTTCCTCACCCGCACTCAACGTCACGCCGTCCGACCGCATTGCCGTCGACGGCGCACCGCTGCGTGCACGTGAACGCACCCGGCTTTTCCTCTACCACAAGCCACGCGGGCTGGTGACGACCCACTCGGATCCGCAAGGGCGCGACACGATTTTTAAGTCGCTGCCGAAGGATCTGCCACGGTTGATCAGCGTCGGAAGACTCGACATCAACACCGAAGGCCTGCTGCTCCTGACCAATGACGGCGATCTCGCGCGCGTTTTGGAATTGCCGGCAACTGGTTGGCTGCGCCGTTATCGCGTACGCGCGCTCGGCCGGGTTCGCCAGGAAGCGCTCGATCGCCTGCGGGACGGCGTCACTATTGACCGTATCCACTATGGTCCGATCGAAGCGACGCTCGACCGCGAACAGGGCGCCAATATCTGGTTGACCTTTGCCATCCGCGAGGGGAAGAACCGCGAGGTACGCAAGGTTCTCGAATCGCTCGGACTGAAAGTAAACCGTTTGATCCGCGTGTCGTTCGGACCTTTCGAGCTGGGCGAGCTCGATGACGCTGCTGTGGTCGAGGTCGAAACGGAAAAACTGCGTGAGGCCCTCGGGCCTGAGCTGCTTGCGCAGGCTGAAGCGGATCTCGATTCCCCCCTTGTTGTTGAGAGCGAACGAAAAGCCGGCATCCGGAAAAACCTTCCGCGATTACACTCCCGTCCGGTTGCGGGTGTGCCTGACCGTCATGGCAGGAAAACTTCTCACCGCCGCGACCGCGGTGGGGGCCCTCGTCCGTCGCGACCGAGGTCAAAATAATGCGAATTGTCGGAGGCAAACTTCGTTCGCGACCGCTCGCCGGCCCCAAATCGGACGCCGTGCGGCCCACTACGGACCGGCTGCGCGAGGCATTGTTCAATATCCTCGCCCATTCATATGGCGACCCGATCACGGGCGCGCGCGTGCTCGACCTGTTCGCCGGTACCGGTGCGCTGGGAATCGAAGCGATCTCGCGGGGGGCGGCTTACGCGCTTTTCGTCGACGAGGGTGTCGAAGCGCGCGCGCTGCTGCGCGACAACGTGGAGGCTCTCGGCCTCGGCGGCGTTACCCGTATTTTCCGGCGCGATGCAACCAAACTCGGCCCCATCCATCCATTGGACCCATTTTCACTGGTGTTCCTCGATCCGCCCTACGGCAAGGGGATGGCGGAACGCGCGCTCGGCGCCGCGCAGGCGGGCGGCTGGCTCAAACCGAAAGCCCTGATCGTCGTGGAGGAGGCAACCGGTGCCGCGTTCAAGGCTCCGGAAGGCTTCGCCGAGCTTGAACGCCGTCAGTACGACGACACTGAATTTGTGTTCTTGCGGCCGGGCTAGCGCCGTCCAAAGAGCCGTTCGATATCAGTAAGCTTCAATTCCACGTAGGTCGGCCGGCCATGGTTGCATTGGCCGGAATTCGGCACGGCTTCCATCTCGCGCAGCAGCGCGTTCATTTCGGCGGGTTTGAGTTTGCGGCCTGCGCGCACCGAGCCATGGCACGCCATGGTCGAGGAGACGTGCAGCAAGCGGCGTTCGAGCGGCAGCGCATCATCCCATTCCGCCATATGCTCGGCGAGATCTGTAATCAGGCCGCGAATATTGGCATCGCCGAGCATTGACGGTGTCTCGCGCACTGCCACAGCGCCGGGCCCAAACGATTCGATAGTGAGACCGAAGCGCGCGAGAGCCTCTGCCCGCTCGACGAGCCGCGTGGCGTCGGCTTCGTCGAGTTCGACGACTTCCGGAATCATCAGGATTTGCCGCGCGATGCCTGATTTCTCGATCGCTGCCTTCATCCGCTCGTAGACGATACGTTCATGGGCGGCATGTTGATCGACAATCACCAGGCCGTCGCGGGTTTGTGCCACGATGTAGGTTTCGTGGAGCTGCGCGCGCGCCGCGCCGAGCGGCCGATCGATCTGGTCGGCGGCGGGCTCGAACTGCGCGACCGCGGTGTCCGCAGCCGGCTCGCCGACGTCGAATGCAGCTTGTGCGGGCTCGGCCAGTCCAAGCGCTGCGCCACCCCGGCTCGGCAGAAACCCCGCCGGTCGCGCTTGCGACCGCCGCCAGTCATATGCTCCGCGGCGTGGCGCGGCGGCGGGACGAAAAGTCGCAATGGTCGCGCTACCGCCGGTCGTTGCTGCACGCTGCCCTTCGCGCGCCAGCGCGTCCTTGAGCGCGTTTACAATAAGGCCGCGTACCAGCCCGCTATCACGGAACCGAACTTCCGTTTTGGCTGGATGCACGTTGACGTCAACTTCTTGCGCATCGATGTTTACTGACAGCGCCACCAGTGGATGTCGATCGCGCGGCAAATAGTCCGCATAGGCCGCGCGCACGGCGCCGTACAGAAGCTTGTCACGCACGGGGCGGCCATTGACGAACAGATATTGTGCAAGCGAATTGGCTCGAGATAGCGTCGGCAACCCGGCAAAGCCTGTAATGCGCACACCCTCGCGTTCCGCATCCACTACGACGGCATTTTCGCGGAAGTCGGGCCCGAGCACGTCACCCAATCTCGTGATCTGGCCGCCCTGGGCAACAGATACCCATGTAACCGACGCGCGATCCTCGCCCGAGAGCGTAAATGCGACATCGGGCCGGGTCATGGCGAGCCGCCGGACAACCTCTCGCACTGCTTCTGCCTCGCTACGATCGCTCCTCAGAAATTTCAGACGCGCCGGCGTGGCATAAAACAGGTCGCGCACCTCGACGGTGGTACCCTTCGATAAAGCGGCCGGCTTAGCCGTCGATTTTTCACCGGCGTCGACGGTGATACTCCAGGCGTGCGGCTCGCCGGCATGCCGCGTGGTGATCGTCAACCGCGCTGCTGCGCCGATGGACGGCAGGGCCTCACCACGGAAGCCTAGCGTGCGGATTGACAACAGGTCGTCGCTTTCGAGCTTCGAGGTTGCATGGCGCTCAACGCAAAGTTCAAGATCGGCGCGAGTCATGCCGTCACCGTCATCGGTCACGCGGATAAGGCGGCGCCCGCCGCCATCGGTGAGGACATCAATGCGACGTGCACCCGCGTCGAGTGCATTCTCGACCAGCTCTTTTACGACGCTCGCCGGCCGCTCGATCACTTCGCCGGCGGCGATGCGGTTGATGACAGCCTCGGATAGTTGCCTGACGGGCATGGCGGCGCCTGATTCTGGGTAGCCGACTCTATCGGTCCCCCATGCCGCTCGCGAGGCGGGAACGAAGAATGCCCCCGTTATTCATGGGGTTAATCCCAGCCCGGCTTGCCCCGCCGCAGCTTCTTGATGCTGGAGCGATGCTTCTTGGCTTCCAACCGCTCCCGGCGTTGCGCCTTTGGCACCTTGGTGGGGCGTCGGGGGGTCGGTCGCACCGCCGCCTGCCGGATCATCGCAAACAGCCGATCGCGAGCATCCTCGCGATTGCGCTCCTGCGTCCGGTGCTGCTGCGCGATAATGACGATGACACCCTCCTTGGTCAGCCGTTTGCCGGCAAGTCGCATCAAGCGCAGGGCTACGTCGTTCGGCAATGACGGAGATTGGCGCACATCGAAGCGCAGTTGGACGGCGGACGACACTTTGTTGACGTTCTGGCCGCCTGGACCCGAGGCACGCACGAAGGATTCCGACAGTTCGGATTCGTCAATCGATATCGTATCGGTGATGCGGATCATTTGCTTGTCAGCCGTCATCGCCGGGCTTGTCGCGGCGATCCCGATAGGGGACGCACTGGCTTTGTCTTCCTAAGCGAGATGGCCGGGGCGAGCCCGGCCATGACTAACGTGAGATCAGGAACTGGTGAGATACTTCTTCGCAAGCACCTTGCCTTCTTCCACCGCCGGCTGGTCGAACGCATCGACGCCGAGCATTTGCGCGGCAATGATCGTCTCCAGCATGAAATGCATCATCAATTCGCCAAGGGTTTCTTCAGTCAGCTTGTTGATGTGGATCGTACGCACCGGGCAGCCGTTCTTTGCGAGCGTCTCAGCGGTGGCGCGGCCTTCCGCGGCCACCAGATCGCCAATGGTTTTGCCGGCAAATCCCGGCTCGCCTGCAAGCTTCGCCAGCTCGCCGTCCATGCGCGGCCCTGCGCCCTTGCTGTCGGCCGTGATCACCGTGAACAATTTGTCGCGCGGCCCGTCGATGAACAACTGCAGCTGGCTGTGCTGGTCAACCGGCCCGAGCGCCGCCAATGGCGTGGTGCCCTTGCCCTTCTTCCCCAGACTTTCAGCCCAAAGCTGTACATACCAGTGCGAAAGGCGCTGCAGACGGTCACAATAGGCCATCAGCACGCTGATCGATTTATTCTTGTTCTCGGCAAGCGCCACTGAAAGCGCGGCGCCAACGGCTGACGGCACCTGGTCCGCGGGTTTTTTCGCCAGCACGGGGGCGAGCGCCAGACCCGCACCCTCACGCACCGCCGCGACATCGAGGCCCAGCAATGCAGCCGGCAACAGACCGACATTGGTGAACGCCGAATAGCGGCCACCCACAGCTGGATCGTGGTCCAGAACCGGCGCATGATATTTGCCGAGCAGATCACGCAGACCGTTGGATTTTCCGGACTTCAAAGGCTCGCTGATCCCCAGAAAGATATCGGGAATGCGGGTCTGCAATCCGTGATCCTTCACGGCGCTCAATGCAGCGATAGTCTGCATGAGTGTCTCGGCGGTGCCGCCGGATTTGGAGATCGCGATGAAGCGCGTGGTCGCGTGCGGCAACTTGGCGAGCATCGCTCCGTAGCTCTCCGCATCGAGATTGTCGATGAAATGCAGGTGCGGCGGGGGGCGCAAGGCGCCAACGCCAGGTACCGCGAAGCCCGCGAGCTGCGCCAGGGTTTGTCCGCCGAGGCTCGAGCCGCCGGTGCCCAGAACCACGATGTCGGTTGCCTCATTTGCAAGCCGGCGGGCGATATCGCGTATTGTTTCGAGATCGTTGCGTGTTTCCGGCAGTCGCAGCAACGGCAGACTGCGCTCGGCATGGAGCTTGCGCAAGCGGTCGAGCGCGTCCTCCGCCCGCCCAAGGGCAGCCTTTAAAGCAGCCGCACTGATGCCGTGCGCGCCGATGCGCTCCTCGCGGGCGCTATCGATCGAGTGAAGCAGGCTCATGCCGGTATTTGCCTAGAGTCGCGCGGAAGGCGCAACGGCGTAAACAACGTCACAGCTAGTCAGGGGTTCCGCTGGAAGTCAGCCCTTTCGGTCGGCCGGCGACCGTTACCAGCAAGCCGCCGCTGTATAGGCGCCGGGCCACCCGTTTAGCGTCCTCTATGGTTACGGCGTCGATCAACGTGCTGCGGCGTTGCATATAGTCGATGCCCAGATTGTCGATCTGGATCTGTGTGAGCTGCGCCGCAATCTTGCCGGAGGTGTCGAGATTGAGCGCATATGACCCTTTGAGAAAAGACTTGGCCGCGGCGAGCTCATCCGCCGTCGGGCCATCGGTCGCCATGCGTTTGATCTCTTGCTCGATTACAGCAAGCGCATCGGCCGTGCGATCGGCCTGCGTGGCGGTGCCGCCGAGCACAACCGCGGCGCGCTTGAACCAGACCAGGCTGTCTGACACGCCGTAAGCGAGACCGCGTTTTTCGCGCACCTCCCTGTAGAGGCGCGAGGAGAAGGTGCCGCCGCCGAGTATGTGATTCACGATGTAGGCCGTCATGAATTCCGGATCGTTGCGTGCAATGCCCTGTCCGCCAAAAGTGACCACGGCCTGTGGCACGTCAACATTGATGACAATGCGGCGTCCGAGGCCGGCCGGTTTTGCATTTGCCACGGACTTGAGGTCGTTCTTCGCTGGCAGGCCGGCAAATGCCCGGTCGATCAACTCACCAGCCGTTTTGGCGTCAACATCGCCGACGATCGATACCGTAAGCTCGTTGCGCGCGAAGGCGCGGCGCACATACTCTCGAAGATCATCAGCGGTGATGCGCGGCACCGTTTCCAGCGTGCCTTTGGTCTCGCGTCCGTACGGGTGACCGGGAAAAGCAGTCTCCCACCAGCGGCGGCTGGCAAGATCGTTTGGATTGGTCGTATCGTGCTGAAGCGACGCCAGCTCCTGCCCACGCACCCGCTCGAGCGCATCGGCATCAAATCGTGGACGCGTGAGCGCGAGGCGCAGCAGATCGAAGGCTTCGTCACGATGCTCATTCAAAGCACGCAACGAACCGTGCAGGTAGTCGCGACCGACCTGGAAGGTCATTTCGATCGCGCGATTTTCCAGCCGCTCGTGAAAAGTCTTGCTGTCGATATCGCCGGCACCTTCATCGAGCATGTCGGCGGCAAGGTAGGCGGTCCCGGCCTTGTCCGCCTCGTCCTGGCTGGCGCCACCGTGAAAGGCATAATTGAGCGTCACCAGTGGCACGGCCTTTTCGCGCACAAGCCAGGCTTCGATACCGGCAGGGCTGACGATCTTCTCGATCGTCATCGCCGATGCAGCACTCGGAACCGCGATCAGTGCGACTGCGAAGCCAACAACGCAAAGTAGCAGTCGGTTCATGACCGTTTCTCCGCCTGCGGACTGACATCCTTGATCAGATAGCCAGTGACGGAACGCCGCTTGTCGAGCCATTGCCGGGCCGCATCCCGCACCTGATCGGCGGTCACCGCGCGAATACGATCGGGCCACCGCCGCACGTCATTCACAGTCGCGCCGGTGGTCAGCGCGGTGCCGTACCATCGGGCCATGCTGGCCTGGTTGTCTTGCGCATATACCGCGTCTGCAATCAGCCGGGTCTTGGTACGCTCCAGCTCCTCATTGCTCACGCCTTTGTCGATCACCTGCGCGATCACCGCATCGGTTTCCGTTTCGAGCTGAGGCAGCGTGATGCCCGGGCGCGGCGCGCCATGAACGGCAAATTTCGATTGGTCAAGGGCATTTGAATCGTACCAGGCGTCGGCTGCGACCGCGACCTGTTTGTCGACAACGAGCGTGCGATAAAGACGACTATTGGAGCCGCTGCCAAGGATATGCGCGAGAACTTCGAGCGCCTCCGATTCACCGCGCTTGGCGTTAGCGAACGAGGGCACCAGATATTCGCGCTGCATGGCCGGCATTTCTACGCGGGGATCGGCAAGCGTCAGCGAACGCACGGCCACCGGCGGAGGTTCTTGCGCACGGACGCGCGGCCCGCCGATAGTGGCGTGACGGGCAACCTTGCCATAGGTTTCTTCCGCAAGCGCTCGTGCCCGTGCGGGATCGACGTCCCCCGCAATCACGATAATCGCATTGTTGGGCGCATAGAAGCGACGGTAGAAGCCAATGGCATCGTCGCGCGAAAGCTGTTCCATCTCGTGGCGCCAGCCGATGACCGGCTTGCCGTACGGATGATTGAGGTAGAGGGCCGCATCGATTTGCTCGGCCAGGCGGGAGCGCGGATTGTTTCCCACCCGCTGGTTCCATTCTTCTAGAATGACATTGCGTTCGGGCAGCACCACCTCATCGGTGAGCTGCAAACCAGTCATGCGATCGGCCTCGAACTCCATGACTGTCTGGAGCTGCTCGCTGGGTACCCGCTGGTAGTAGCCGGTATAGTCTTGCGCGGTGAACGCATTCTCCTGCCCGCCAATGCGGGCAACCACTTGCGAGAACTTTCCCGCCGGATTTTTCGCGGTGCCCTTGAACATGAGATGTTCGAGGAAGTGTGCAATGCCCGATTTGCCCGGCGTCTCGTCCGCGGCGCCGACCTTGTACCAGATCATATGCGTAACGACGGGCGCCCGATGGTCCGGGATGACCACGAGCTCAAGCCCGTTGCCAAGCGTGAAGTCGGCTATTTCGGGGCCGGTCTGGCCGGCAGCAAGTGAGGTGGATGCGAGCGCCGCCAGGAGCGCAATGAGCGTGGCATTTGTTTTGGTAAGCAAGATATCGATCCTGGACTGAGTTGTGAGTGTGCCGCGGCACGCGATCAACTTACCCGCCAGCAACCGGAAGGGCGTGGGGATAGATTGTCGCCACGCTATTTGGACAATTCGCCGCGCGTGAGATAATCGTTGGTCGCCTTCGGCGCTACCGCCTTGCCCATACCATAAGGCTGATCCGGCGACGGAGTCTGATAGCCGACCGGCGGATCGGTCAGCAAAGCACGCGGCGGTTCGCCTGTGAATTTTGTCGTTTCTTGCTTCGAGCCCCCGAACAAGCCGAAAAAGCCGGTTTTGGTACCCAATTCCGAGGGCGACAATTGGCTGCCAAAGCCCGAGGCCGGCGCCTGATAGCCGTCGTCGCGCGCCGCCCTTGTTTTCTTGCCGCGGCTGCCGGGTGTGAGTTGATCAGGGCGCAGCGGGTTCTGCTCGCGCTCCCTTTCGTCGCTGATGTTGCGGTCCTTTTCCGCAGCCGCCTGCGCCTTGCGGCGCTCGATATCGGGATCTTTGGGCCATGACGGGTTGTTCGCGGTAATTGCACCCGTCTTCTCCGGCGCCGGAAGATCCCGGCTGGGCGGGATCACCAGCGGCGCGCGTTCCTGATAGTTGATTGTAGGCGCGCCGTCCTTCTTGAAGCCGAGCCCTTCCATAATGCCGTTATAGATTTGCTGGTCGATCGACCCATCTTCAGCCGCACGCACCGGAACGGACCCCGCGAGCGCAACAATACCGATCGCGAAGCCCAAGGCCGCGCATGTCGTTGAGAGTTTCGTCAGACGTATCGTGTTCATCCGGACCCGGACCCTGGAACCATCGAATTGTCGCGACTCTTGCGAGGGATCAGGGCGCTTTTGCGGCGCGGCCCCCTGCCACCGATTCATACAGCAGGCCAATAACCCCGGCAACGATAGCGACATCAGCTAGGTTAAATACATACCAATCAAAGCGCCAATTTGCCGTGGAAATGTGAAAAAAGACAAAATCCGCGACCCAGCCATAGACCAAACGGTCGATAGCGTTGCCGATTGCCCCGCCAATAATAAGGCCCAATGAAAGAGCCGTGAGTCGGTCCTTGGCGTGGGCGAGCCAAACCCAGAGCAGCAACACGGCAGCCGCCTTGAAGCCCAGCAATATCCACTGCCCGAGCGGCGCCTGGGTCTGGAACAAGCCGTAACTGATGCCCGTGTTGCGTGCGAGAACAATGTCCAGGTATGGGGCAAGCCGCACCGGGCCATTGGCGGCGAGGTTGAACACCGCCAGGAGATAATACTTCGTGACCTGATCAAGCAGGCAGGCAGCCGTCGCGACTGTCAGGCCAAAGCGGGTGAACGGACCGGTGAAGTTTGACACCGATTACTCCGCCGCCTTGCGCATGGCTTCCCATTCACGCAGCGCCTTTGCGTCGCGCGGCGAAACGTCGGGAAATTCAGGATCGGCGCCGATGGTCGTGAGGATCTTCCATGAACGCGCGCATTTTTTGCCTTCGGCGAGATTGGGCACGACCGCAACGCCCGCAATGTCCGGCAGGCGGAATGCGCTGGCCGGCCCATCGTCCTGGACGAGCGTCGCAGCCGAAGTGATGCAGACTTCGGCAAGATCGCAGTCGATGACCGCCTCGTACAGGTCGGCGTTCGACACGTGCACAATCGGATGCGCTTCAAGCGAGGAGCCGATGCGTTTTTGCGCACGCTCGATCTCCAGCGCGCCGGTGACCACGCGACGAACAGTACGAATCTTGCGCCACTTCTCGGCCAACTTGTCATCGCGCCAGTTCGCCGGCACGTCGGGGAAGATTTCGAGATGCACGGATTTCGCGGCCTCGCCATAGCGCGAGAGCCACGCCTCTTCTGCGGTGAAGCATAGCATCGGCGCAAGCCAGGTGACCGTGCAGCGGAATAAATGATCGAGCACGGTGAGACAGGCTTTGCGCTTCACCGACGAAAATGGATCGCAATAGAGCGCATCCTTGCGGATATCGAAATAGAACGCCGACAGATCGGAGGTCATGAAGCTCGATAGCGCGGCGAAAATGCGCTTATAGTCGAACTCTGCATAGGCCTTGCGGATCAGCGCATCGAGCTCGTGCAGCCGGTGCAGCATCAACCGTTCAAGTTCCGGCATCTTGTCGAGCTTGATCCGGTCCTCCTCGCGGAAATGCGCGAGACTACCGAGCATCCACCGCACGGTGTTGCGCAGCTTGCGGTAGGTTTCGACTGTGGTCTTCAAGATTTCCGGGCCGATGCGCAGATCGTCCGCGTAATCCGATGCGCAAACCCACATGCGAAGAATATCAGCGCCGGACTGCTTGATTACGTCTTGCGGCGCGGTGACGTTGCCCAGCGACTTCGACATCTTGCGGCCGTCCTCGTCCAGCACGAAGCCGTGGGTGAGGACCACGTCGAAGGGCGCGCGCCCGCGCGTGCCGCAGCTTTCGAGCAGCGATGAGTGAAACCAGCCGCGGTGCTGATCGGAGCCCTCGAGATACATTACGGTATCCTTGCCGCCGTCGATCTTGCGCTTAATTCCTGCCAGCATCGGGAAATGCTTCGGATCTTCCAGCACAAAGGCGTGGGTCGACCCCGAGTCGAACCAGACGTCGAGAATGTCGTCGACCTTCTTCCAGCTGTCGTTGGCGAGCTTGCCAAGGAAGCGCTCACGCGCACCGGATTTGTACCAGGCATCGGCGCCCTCTTTCTCGAAGGCCTCGATGATGCGCAATTCGACGTCGCGGTCTTGCAGGATTTCGACCGAACCGTCCGGCTGCTCTTTGACGAACACGGCAATCGGCACGCCCCAGGCGCGTTGACGGGAGATGACCCAATCGGGCCGGCTTTCGATCATGCCGGTAATACGGTTTTCGCCCTGCGCCGGCACCCAACGCGTGACCTTGATCGCCGACAATGCGCGATGGCGGAGCGTGTCGCCCTTTTTCGCGATGTCTTTATCCATCGCAATGAACCATTGCGGCGTGTTGCGAAAGATGATCGGTTTTTTTGAACGCCAGCTGTGCGGATACTGATGCTTGAGGCGGCCGCGCGCGATCAGCATGCCGGCCTCGATCAACGCCTTGATCACCGCTTCGTTGGCGTCGCCCTTCTCGCCTTTGTCGTTGATCACGCGCTTGCCGGTGAAGCCCGGCGCGGCTTCGGTGAACGCGCCGTTTTCATCGACGGTGTAGGGGATAGCGGGATTAATGCCGCGTTTTTCCAATGACGCGCGATTGGCCGTCCATACTTCGAAGTCTTCGCGGCCGTGACCTGGCGCAGTGTGGACGAACCCGGTACCGGCGTCGTCGGTCACATGCTCCCCATCGAGCAGGGGCACCATGAAATCGTATCCTTTACCGGCGAGCGGATGACGCAGTGTTATTGCCGATAAGGCCTTGGCCGAGATTTCGGCGATCTTGTCATAAGCTGCGACGCGTGCCTGTTTGAACACCTCGCCCGCAAGATTTTCCGACAGCACGAGCAAGTCGCCGGGCTTCGCCCAATTGTCTGACGGCGCATCCGTAATTTTGTAGAGCCCGTATTTGATTTTCGGGGAGAATGAAACAGCACGATTTCCAGGCAATGTCCAAGGAGTCGTTGTCCAGATGACAACCGAAGCTCCCTTGAGATCACTTGCGCCCTGCACAACAGGAAACTTCACCCACACCTGATCGCTTGTGTAGTCCTCATATTCCACCTCGGCCTCAGCCAGCGCCGTCTTTTCGACGACCGACCACATTACCGGCTTCGAGCCGCGATAGAGCGTGCCGTTGGCGGCGAACTTCATCAGCTCGCGCGCGATCTGCGCTTCGGCGAAAAAATCCATGGTCGTGTAGGGATGCGCCCAGTCGCCCTCGACGCCGAGGCGCTTGAACTCCTCGCGTTGCACATTGAGCCAGTGCTCGGCATAGGCGCGGCATTCCTGGCGAAAAGCCACCATCGCCGCCGGATTGGACAGGTCCGGCTTTTTCTTGTTCTTCGAGCGGTAGTTCTCTTCCTCGATCTTCCATTCGATCGGCAGGCCGTGACAGTCCCAGCCCGGCACGTAGTTCGAATCAAAGCCGAGCATCTGCTGGCTGCGCGTCACCACATCCTTGAGGATCTTGTTGAGCGCATGCCCGATATGAATGTTGCCGTTCGCATAAGGCGGCCCATCATGCAGGATGAATTTCTCGCGGCCCTTGGCGGCAGCGCGCAGCTCCCGATAGAAGCTCGCCTTCTCCCAGCGCTCCAGAATTTTGGGCTCCTGCTGCGGCAAGCCGGCGCGCATCGGGAATTCCGTCTGCGGCAGGAACAGCGTCTCGGAATAATCGCGCTCGGGTTTCGCCATGGCGGGCTATCTAGCAGGCCGGTCGGTTAGATGTCACCCAGCAACGGGAATGCCTTGCCCGCGCGCTTGAGCGCGTCGCGCGCCTGGCTGGCGTCCGCCATCATGTGCCGCTTGAGCGTCTCGATTGATTCGAATTTCTGCTCGTGGCGGATCCAGCCAATGAAGGCGACATCGATCGTCCGGCCGTAAAGGTCGCCGGTAAAATCGAAAAGAAAAACCTCGAGCAGCGGCGCGCCATTGTCGAAGGTCGGCCGGCGGCCAAAACTCGCGACCCCGTCGTGGCGCTTGCCTTCTATGCCGGCCCGTACCGCGTAGATTCCGTGCTTGAGGCCGCACGATGGACCGAGCTTCAGGTTGGCAGTGGGAAAGCCGAGATCGCGTCCGCGCTTCTCGCCGTGGAGGACTTCCCCCGAGACGAACCAGGGTGCGCCGAGAAGCTCGGTTGCCTCCACCACCCGGCCGGCCGCAAGCGCTTCACGCACCGCGCCGGACGATACCGGCCTGCCTTCGTCTTCGAGCGGCGGCACGATATCGACGGTGAAGCCGCGCTGCGCGCCCTGCTCGGTAAGAAACGCCGGCGACCCGGCGCGGTTTTTGCCGAAATGAAAATCAAAGCCGATCGCCGCTCCGCCAATGCCAATTGAGCCGACGAGAATATTGCCGACGAAATCCTCCGCCGAGGTTCCGGCGAGGGCAGCGTCGAATTGCATTACAATGGCGCCGTCCAATCCGCTCGCGGCCAGCAAGCGCAATTTTTCGCGCTCGCCGGAAAGCTGGAACAACGGCTCCTGCGGCCGCAGAAACAGACGCGGGTGCGGCGTGAACGTCAGGGCCGCGGCCTTACGTCCGAGCGCACGCGCGCGGTCGAGCGCGGCGCCGATCACGGCGCGGTGGCCGCGATGCACGCCGTCAAAATTGCCGATCGCCACCACGGCGCCGGCGAGCGGCCCGCTGTCGATCCGATGCGCGCCGCCACGCGCGATATGAAAATCTTTAGCCGCCACGGCCGGTTCGTTCATGGGTCTAAATGGAACATCTGGAGCGCGGCTACGGTTAGCGCGCCGTTAACAAACTTTCAAATTAACGGGTTATTCAAGGCCCATTGGTATTCAAATCGCCACCTCTGGGGGAGAGCCCACTGTGGGCGCGCGCGCTATGGCTGTCGACCTGACAAAGCCGGTTCTGGTCGTAGACGACTACAACACGATGATTCGTATCATGCACAACCTGCTCAAGCAGCTGGGCTTTGAGCATGTCGACGATGCAAACGACGGCTCGACCGCGCTCAACAAGCTGCGCTCCCGGCCCTACGGGCTTGTCATCTCCGACTGGAACATGGAGCCGATGACCGGTTTTACCCTGCTGCAGGAAATGCGCGCCGACCCATCGCTCGCGGAAATTCCTTTCATCATGGTCACGGCGGAGTCCAAAACGGAAAACGTCATCGCGGCGAAGAAGGCGGGCGTGTCGAACTATATCGTCAAGCCGTTCAACGCGCAGACGCTGAAGAACAAGATCGACGCTGTGTTCGGCGAAGTCGAAGCTCCCGCGCCGGCGGCCTGACTCCTACCATCGCAGCTCGCGCATTACCGCTTTCGGCATTCCACCGGCCGCGGTGAACGTCGCCGTCAGAGCCGCGTTGTCGGGCTGCTCCCGGCTGCCGAGTTCCTCGGCGTGGATTCCCGACGTCACGAACAGAAAGTCTATACCGAACGTCCGCGCCCCTTTGAGATCCGTGCGTACCGAATCGCCCACCGCCAGGACCCGGTCGAGCGCGATCTTGCGGCCGACTGCAGCCTCGGCCTTCGCGAGCGCCATATCGTAGATCGGTCGGTACGGCTTTCCCGCATAAAGAACGTCGCCGCCCATGGTCGTATAAAGATCGGCAATCGCGCCGGCGCAGTAGACCAGTGTTGAGCCACGTTCAACGACAACATCGGGATTGCCGCAAACCATGAAAAGTTTGCGCGCTAGCATGGATTCGAGCCGGCCGCGATAGTCGTCCGGCGTCTCGGCTTCGTCGTCCTCCAGGCCGGAGCAGACCACATAGTCCGCCCGTTCTAGCGGCGCGAATTGCACGTTGAGGCCGGTAAAAATCGAACGGTCACGTTCGGGTCCGAGGTGATAGAGCGTCTGACCGCGCCGGCTTTCGATCACGCTGCGGGTAACGTCGCCGGAGGATACAATCGCATCATATGTCTCGCGCGGAACATGCAGGCGATCGAGCTGCCGCGACACCACCTCGCTCGGCCTTGGCGCATTCGTAATAAGGACGACAAGACCGCCGCGCGCGCGGGCGCGCATCAGCGCATCGCAGGCGTGCGGAAATGCCGTCATGCCGTTGTGGATCACGCCCCAGACGTCGCTCATCAGCACGTCGTAGTTGGGCGCAAGCGTGGAGAACTTCGATGTTAGCGGCGGCAGAGCGGCGGCGTTCATCAGCCGGTTGCCGCCAACGGGCTTGGGCCTTCGTCGGTAATCGGTTTAGCGATCTCGCTAAGCGAGCCTTGCAGCGCCTCGGCTCGCACCGGCCGCGGAGGCGAGAACAGGAAGCCCTGGCCAAAACGCACATCATAGTCGAGCAAATCGACAACCGTCATTTCGTTCTCAATCCGCTCAGCAATGAGGTCGATCCCCGCGCGCGCCAGCAGATCCGCCAGATCTTCCGGATCAATATCGCTCTGCATCCTTACAGCCTTGTTGAGCAGCAGTTTGGCCGGCACCTTCAGGAAGCGGAACGAGCGATCGGCCAGATCATTCGGCTCTATATGCAGATCGGTGACATGATCCATGGAGAAACGGAAGCCACGCTGCGCGAGTGCAGCCAGACCCTCGTGTTCTATCGGGCCAAAGGAACGATAAGCTTCTTGTTTGAACTCGAACGTCAGCGAAGACGCGAGCGCACGATTGGCATCCATGAAGTCGAGGAATTGCTGGAACATCAGTGCATCGGTGAGGGTCGCACCGCTCACATTGCAGAACAGGCCGACGTCGCGGCTCTTCATAAGCAAGCGACGTGTGACCTGCACGCAACGAAATATCGCAAGGTTGTCGATTTTCGGCATCATGCCGATGCTCTCGGCGACATCGATATAGTCGATCGCCGGGATCGTATCGCCATCTTCGGTGCGCAGCCGTGACACCGCTTCGTAGTAGCGCACCTTGCGTTGCGGCAGCGTCACGATAGGCTGGAGATAGAGATCGATGCGGTTGGCATCGACTGCCTTCGAAATCAGATCGGCGATACTTTCGCGTGACAGGCTGCGGAACCGCTCAAGACCGGTGGCCATGTCGTTCTCGCCGACCGCAGGCACACTTTCAACCGGTCGGATCATTTCAGGCTTCGGTGGTGGAGGTGGTGCGGAGGCGCGGGTAGCCGTCAAGGCACCGTGCTTCTGAAGGGCAGCTGCGTGGGTCGCAACCGTTTGCGCGATCTGTTTGACCAGACCGCCAAGTTCGCCGATTTCGGTAGCTAATGGATCACCCGACGCGCGCGCCCGGGCTGCCGGCGAGGCAAGCTTGGCTTCAACCCCGTGCAGGCGGCGCGAAATCTCGCCGACCTGGCGCGCAAGATCAGCGGTGCCGCGCGACAGGTCGGCGATCTGGTCGCCCAAATCACCACGATCGCGCAGCCGGTTGCTGATGGAGTTGAAGAGCGCCATCCCGGAAAGTGCGCCGAGCGCCACGATGGCCGATGTGCTGGCCTCAGCGCCAAAGCCGAGGTAAAGCACGGCGCCGATCGAGCAGGCGATAAGCACCATACAGACGGCGATAAAGATGGCACTGATGCGACGCATGCGATTTATCCTGCCACCCCCCACAACGGGCGCAATACCGGCGGGAACGATTGATTCGCCCGGCCGGCTCTAAATGTCTATGACACGGCGTCCCCGCGCAACTCGAAGTCTTGCTATGCTAGCGCGAAATCGCGCGTTATTCGCAGGAACTTGAAACCATTTTGGACCGCTAAGCCGATGTCAGGGCCCCGCCGTTTTCCATTGCTGGCTCGGATTGCGACAGT
Organism: Pseudolabrys sp.; assembly: GCA_035623095.1. Lineage (GTDB taxonomy): Bacteria > Pseudomonadota > Alphaproteobacteria > Rhizobiales > Xanthobacteraceae > Pseudolabrys. Next base: position 4,552 of record DASPUD010000024.1, on the reverse strand, counting down.
TCCGGCACAGGCTTTGGCGACGATCTTGTTGCTGCATGCGGCCGTCTGGACGGCGTTGCCGGCGTTGCTTTACATCAATTTGCCGCTCGACCTGATCGAAGCGCTGATCTACGGTCGGGAATGGCAGTTGGGTTACGACAAGCTGCCACCGCTGCCCTGGTGGTTGATTCAACTCACCTACCAGCTCGCCGGCTATGATCTTGCTTATTACCTGCTAGCGCAGATCGCGGTTGTGTCGGCGCTGTGGCTCGTGTGGTTGACCGCCCGGCCGCTTGTCGGTTCGCTCGGTGCACTGATTGCCGTTCTGATCGTAGACGGGCTCCATTACCTCAACTACACCGCCGCCAAGTTCAATCATGACGTGATCCAGCTGCCATTCTGGGCGCTGGCTGGGTTTGCGTTCCATCGCGCACTTCGCGGCGGGTGGCTTGGCCACTGGGTGTTACTTGGACTGGCGCTGGGGATGTCGCTATGGGCCAAGTATTTCATGGTCGTCCTGGCAGTGCCGCTTACGCTGTACATTCTGTTCGATCCGGAAGCGCGCAAGGCCCTGTCGACCCCTGGGCCTTATGTGGCTGCTGCCGCAGCGCTCATCACCATGGCCCCGCATCTCGTCTGGCTGGTTCAGAACGATTTTCTGCCATTTTCCTATGCCGAACACCGCGCCGCGCTCTCGGGAGGTTTGATCGACCACGTCTGGCACCCGCTGCAATTTGCCATCGGCCAGCTTTTCTTCCTGATTCCGCCGATCCTTATTGCACTGCCTCTCCTCTTTCCGCATTTCGGCGGCGGCACAGGAGCGCCAGCGGTCGCCGACGTTTTCGACCGCCGCATCATTGCCTGCCTCGCATTCGGACCGTTTGTTACCGTGCTGGCGATTTCGGCAATCAGCGGCCGCGGCACCGTGGCGATGTGGGGGTATCCGATCTGGCTATTCGCCGGACTGTGGATCGTGTTGGCCACTCGCCAGACACTCAACGAACTTCGTTTTGAACGAGCTTTTCTCGCTTGGGCAATAATTTCCATTGTTTTTGTAGCCGCGTTTATTACCAACTACGCGGTGCTGCCTTCAGACGATCACCGTTACCGGGCAGTGTTTTTCCCCGGAGCCGATTTGGGACGCGAGCTGTCGCAGCGTTACCACGCCGCGACCGGTCGGTCGATTGCCTACGTGATCGGAAGCATGTGGAATGGCGGCAATGTCTCGCACTATGCCCCCGACCATCCCCGTGTGCTCATCGACGGCCAGCCTTCGCGGGCGCCATGGATTGATCTTACGGATCTGAGGACAAAAGGCGCGCTCGTGGTTTGGACCGTCGGCGACCTGACCACGATACCGCCGGAATTGCGTGGCGTCGCCGCGGACGCCGCCGTACAGCCGTCATTCCTGGTGCCTTTCCGGCGCGGGGATTCAAAACTCAATGTCGGCTGGGCGATCCTCCAGCCGCGCCCCGCCTTCGCGCTTAAGCCACCGCGCGAATAATTTTTCCGAGTTTGTCGAATATTTCGCCGATCTGATTTTCCGTCACGATCAACGGCGGACTGAGCGCCAGCGTGTCGCCGATTGCGCGGAACATGAAGTCGTGTTCGAAGAAACCCATCTCCAGCGCCGCCATGCCACGTTTTCCAACCGCGTCGGGCTTGCTGGCGAGATCGATACCGACTGTCAGGCCGACAACGCGAATGTCGAGAACATTCGGCAACCCCTTGAGGCCCATCGCCGCCTGGCCCCAGGCACTTTCCAGCTTGCGCGCGCGCTCGAACAGCTTCTCGTCACGGTAGACATCGAGCGTCGCAAGTCCGGCCGCGCAGGCGAGCGGATGGGCCGAGTAGGTGTAGCCGTGAAACAGCTCGATAACGTGCTCGGGCCCTTTCATGAATGCGTCGTAGATGCCCTTGCGCACGACGACGCCGCCCATGGGGACGGAGCCCGACGTGATACCCTTGGCAAAGGTGATCATGTCCGGGACAACGCCGTAGCGCTCGGCGGCAAACGCATGGCCGAGCCGGCCGAATCCGGTGATCACCTCGTCGAAGATCAGAAGTATCCCATGCTTGTCGCAGATCGCGCGCAACCGTTCGAGGTAGCCCTTGGGCGGCGGTAGCACCCCAGTTGAAGCCGCGACCGGCTCGACAATCACTGCCGCAATCGTCGAGGCGTCATGTAGCGCGACGCGGCGGTCGAGGTCATCGGCAAGGTGAGCGCCCCATTCCGGCTCGCCGATCGTGAAGGCTTGTTTCTCTCGATTGTAGGTCGACGAAAGATGATCCACGCCCGCAAGCAGCGAGCCAAATTGTTTGCGGTTGTTGACGATGCCACCGACAGCAACGCCGCCAAAACCGACGCCATGATAGCCGCGTTCGCGTCCGATCAACCGCACACGCGAGCCATTGCCTCGAACATTGTGATAGGCGAGCGCGATCTTGAGGGCGGTGTCGACGGCCTCGGAGCCGGAATTGCAGAAGAATACGTGATCGAGATCGCCCGGCGCGAGCGCCGCAACGCGGCTCACAAGCTCGAAGGCCTTCGGATGGGCGAACTGGAAGACCGGCGCGTAGTCGAGCGTACCCGCCTCGCGCCGGATGGCCTCAACAATCGGATCGCGATTGTGGCCGGCATTGGTGCACCACAGGCCGGCCGAGCCGTCCATCAGCTTGCGCCCGTCGGTGGCGATGTAGTGCATATCCTTGGCGCCCACGATGAGGCGCGGACGTTTCTTGAATGCCCGATTGGCCGTGAACGGCATCCAAAAGGGTTCAAGATCGTTGGGAATACCGACTTTTGCTTGCGCCTGGGCCTCTGCCATGACTGTCACCGTTTGGAGGCCGCCGCGCCCGGCATTTTGCCGGCAACTGCAGCCTCTGCCATTTTACACATAAAGACGTGGATGGCTGGGACAATAGCATCCTTCCGGGTTTTCAGCGTTGCTGTAATGCGCGTCTCTGATATGTAGACCGCAAATGGCCGATAAGCCCCTAAAGTCGAACAAGCTCAAACCCCGGCTGCCGCGCGGCCTTGCCGACCGGGGACCGACCGAAATTGCCGCCACGCGCGACATGGTGGAAAAAATCCGCGTGGTGTTCGAGCGCTACGGCTTTGAGCCGGTGGAAACGCCGGCGATCGAATACACCGATGCCCTCGGCAAGTTTCTGCCAGATCAAGACCGGCCAAACGATGGCGTATTTTCATTCCAGGACGACGACGAACAGTGGCTGTCGTTGCGCTATGACCTGACCGCCCCGCTGGCGCGTTACGTAGCCGAGAATTTTCAAAACCTCGCGCTGCCGTACCGGTCGTATCGCTACGGCTGGGTGTTCCGCAACGAGAAGCCGGGACCGGGGCGCTACCGGCAATTCATGCAGTTCGACGCGGACACAGTGGGTGCGCCGACCATGGCGGCCGATGCCGAGATGTGCATGCTCGCGGCCGACACGATGGAAGCGCTTGGCATTCCGCGCGGCAGCTACGTGGTGAAGGTGAACAATCGGAAAATCCTCGATGGTGCGATGGACATGTTGCAAATTCAGGCGGACAAACGCCTCACCACGATGCGCGCCATCGACAAGCTCGATCGGCTTGGTATCGAAGGCGTAAGGATGCTGCTCGGAAAAGGGCGCAAGGACGAGAGCGGCGATTTTACAAAAGGTGCGCAGCTCACCGAGCCCCAGATCAGCGGAATCGTCGCCGCGATCACCGGCAAGGCCAACGCAACGGGTGCGGCCGCGACAACCGCGGGGGAACCGGAGCTAGAAGAAATCGCAGCGTTGGTGCGCGCGGCTGGTTATGACGATCGTGTCCGCATCGACAAAACGGTCGTCCGCGGCCTCGAATACTACACCGGACCCGTCTATGAAGTAGAGTTGACCTTCGAAATCAATGACGAGAAGGGTCGGCCCGTCCGCTTCGGTTCGGTCGGCGGCGGCGGACGTTACGACGGTCTTGTTTCCCGTTTCCGCGGCGAGCCGGTACCGGCGACTGGATTTTCCATTGGCGTGTCGCGGCTGCAGGCAGCCCTCACCCACCTTAAAAAGATCAGCGAAAAGCCTGTTCCCGGCCCCGTCATTGTGACCGTGTTCGATCGCGACCGCGTCGCCGACTATCAGCGCATGGTCGCAAGCCTGCGCGCCGCGAAAATTCGTGCCGAGCTTTACCTGGGCAATCCGAAAAACAATCTCGGCACTCAGCTTAAATATGCCGATAAACGCGGATCGCCCTGCGCCATCATTCAAGGCGGCGACGAAAAGGCACGCGGCGAAGTCCAGATCAAAGACCTGATCCTCGGCGCGTCGCTCGCGGCAACCAAAGACCGCGAAGAGTATCTGAAAAAGCAGGCGGAAGCGCAGTTCGCGGTCAAGGAAACGGAACTGGTCGAAGCCGTGCGCAAACTGCTCGCCCGCCACGGGCTGGGCTAGAAGAAGTTCTAGCGCCTCAATATCCGTTATCGCCGGGCTAGTTACCCGACTTGGGGCCCAAATATTGCGCAAGTCGCGCAGGCGCGAGTTGCGTATGCCATCGACGCCTTCCACACTAGACTGGATGCCCGGCGTAAGG
>DASPUD010000023.1:0-22823 GCA_035623095.1 Pseudolabrys sp. | reverse complement strand
GCGACCGCCACTTCGATCATGCGGCGAAAGTTCTCGTCGTGCTGCCCGCCCACGCCCACGTTGCCCGGGTTGATGCGGTACTTGTCGAGCGCCTGCGCGCAGCCTGCATGCTCGGCCAGAAGCTTGTGGCCGATGTAATGGAAGTCGCCGACGAGCGGCACGGGGATGCCCCATTTGAGGAGCCGTTCCTTGATGTGGGGGACGGCGGCGGCCGCCTCATCGCGATCGACCGTGATGCGCACGAGTTCGGAGCCGGCACCGGCCAGCGCCGCAACCTGCCGCGCGGTCGCTTCCACATCGGCCGTATCCGTATTGGTCATCGACTGCACGACGATCGGCGCACCGCCGCCGACCGTCACGCCGCCCACGTTGACTGCTGTCGTTTTATGCCGTTCTTGCGGATTTGCGCTCATCGGCCTTTCTCAAAACAATCGACTGCCAGACAAATATGACCCGGTCAACGCAACCTCAAGAAGCGCTGTCATGAGCCCATTTCAGACGCGGAACGCCTCGCTTGTGGAATACAAACGGATTTCACAATATCGGCCCGCAAAGCATGAGGACCCGCCGATGGATGAAACGCCCCAGGTAATGGTGAAGTTTCGTTGCCCGCCTGAATTGGACAAGGTGTTGCCGAGGCCAATTCCCGCGGTGCGCGGGCTACCTGACTGGTTCAAGGCCTTGCCGCAAAATTGTTTCAGCGCGATCTCGAACAAGGAGCTCATGACGGTCAAGCGATGTCCGCCGTTCATCGATGCCATGACCTACGGATTCCTGATGCCGCTATCTGCCGACATCAAAATCGAGGATGGTGAATTCAGCTGGGACAGTGAAATTCCCATCATCGGCAGCCTGCACAATCTCACGCGCTCGCCGATCGACTATCACGACAGTGTTCAGGTGAAGGGTACTCCGTTTTTCGACGAGGACCGCTTCATCATCAAGTTCAACAATTTCTGGACAATCGAACTGCCGCCCGGCTACTCGCTTTTGGTGACTCACCCGGTCAATCGTCCCGACTTGCCGTTCACAACACTGACCGGGCTCGTGGACTCCGATCACTACGTCGACAGCCTTGTGCATTTCCCAGCCCGCTGGAACGATCCTGGATTCAAAGGCGTCCTGTCCAAAGGTACGCCTGTTGCCCAGTGCATCGCGGTGCGACGGGAAATCATGGCGGAACAGTTCGACGTTTTGTCCGCAGAGGCCGCCGCGCGCGTGCTCGCAACAGCGGGGGCAATCGCCGGTGAAACCGGTATTTATCGCCGCGAATTTCGCGCTCCGAAGCGCTAGCCGCGCTCGCCCCTGAAAAAAGCTCCAAGATCGCTCGGCTTCAGCCAGAAGCGTCCGCGACTCGACGAGCTCAATACCTTCAGGGCCTTCCCGTAAAAGTCGGCGCCGCCGCGTGTGACCTGCCGCAAACAGGCTGACGCCGCACTCTTTTGTCCGAGCTCCAGAAGGCACGCCCCGAGCGAAAGACGCGACTGCTGGTCGGACGGGTCGACGAGCAGAACCCGCTGGAAAAGCTCAGCCGCCGCTGCGAATTCGCCCGCATCCATCATCGTCAGCCCCATGCCGTACAGCGCTTCGGGATGATGCGGTGCGATGCCAAGCGCGCGGGCGAACGCGGCCTTGGCTTCGGCCTGATTATTTCGCGCATGGAAGATAAAGCCAAGCATGAGCGGCAGCTCGATCATCCCGGGTGCGGCCTCGATCCCGCTCTTGAGCACATCGATTGCCTCGTCGGTCTGCCCGAGCGAATTAAGAAGAAATCCAAGCTCGTGAACGGCGGCGGGAAACACCGGCTTGCGTTTGACAGCGCGTGTCAATCTGCTCAGGGCTTCATCCGTACGCCCGGCCTTGCGCAGAGCAATTGCAAGCTGCGTTTCGATTGCGGGATCGCGCAAGGAGCGGAACGCTTTCTCCAATGGCTCAACAGCCTCGCTCGCACGCTCTTGCATAAGCAAGCTGTAGCCAAAAAGATGCAAGGCATTCGGATGGCCGGCACTTCGCTTGAGAACGTCTTGCGCCAGGCGAGCGGCCTCCTCGGGCCGCTGACCTTCAATCGCGGCCATCGCCCTTCGCAGGCTCTCATCGATGGGAATCGTGGATGGCGACCGGTTTGCCGTGTCGTTGCGGGTCGACATTTTTACGCCTGCGTAAACCAGCCGAACTTGTTCAATTCATAACATCAGCGCGCGCGGTTCACCAGCACAAGGCCTGCCGCCACCAGCGCCACGGCAGCGGCGAAAGCCGGCGTCAAAGGCTCGCCCAGCACAAGATGGCCGGCGGCGACGCCAAACAATGGCGTGAGAAACGTGAAGGCCGAAAGGCGGCTCGCCGAATAGCGCGCGACCAGCGCAAACCAGACCACGAACGTCACACTCACGACCCATACGGTTTGATAGGCAAGTGAACCAAGCGCTAGTGCCGACGGCATATGCGTGACGCGTTCACCGATGATGAACGCCACGGCTGCCATCACCGGCGCCGATACGACGAGCTGATAGAGCATGACTTTCTCGGCGGACGCCCGTGTCAGCGCGCTGGCTTTGATAATGAGCGTTGTCGCCGCCCAGAAAAGAGCGGCGCCGACCATCATCACATCGCCGGTCAGCTGGCGTGGATCGAGCGCCGGCGTTGGAACACCGAACGCGATCAGCATGCCGGCAAAAGACAGGCCCATGCCCAGCCACTGTGAAGCGCCAAAACGGTCCGCCGGCAACACAATGCGCGCGCCAAGCACGACGAAGAACGGTGCAAGATAGATGAACAACACGGCGCGCGTGGCCGTTGTGTAAAGAAGGCCCTGATAGATCAGGATGAACTCGATCGCGAAGAGCAAACCGGCAACGAGACCGAACCATAACGTGCCATCGCGATCGAAAATTGCGATTCCGCGCAGCCGGCACCAGGCCGCGATCAACAGCGTGGCGATCGCCGAACGGACTGCCGCCTGCGTCAGCGGCGGAATGTCATGAATTGCAAGCTTGGTCGCAACCTGGTTGAAGCCCCAGGAAAGGCACAGCACGACTACGATTGCCGCTGCGAGCGCATCCAATGGGCGCGTGGTGGAAGTGTAAGCGGGACTGGACAATGTGGCCGTTGCCCTACGCCGCCTTGCAGTGCGCGCAGACGCCCGAAATCTCGATGACCGGCGTCTTCGGGGAAAATCCGGCAGCGCGCGAAGCGCTCTTGATCGTGTCAGCCACTGCCGCTGAAGCAGCTTCGCCCACCGCACCGCATTTTTCGCAGATCAGGAACACGACTGGATCGCTGTTCTCGTCGTGGCCATGCACGCAAGCAATGAAAGCGTTGCGGCTTTCGATCCGGTGTACGAGGTTCTGTCCGCGCAGGAAATCGAGCGCACGGTAGACGGTAATCGGCGCCGGACGTGCGCCGCGTCCGCCAAGTCGCTCGATCAATTCGTAAGCACCCAACGGTCGATGGGTTGCCAACAGAGCTTCCAGCACGCGCCGTCGCATCGGCGTGAGCCGTTCCTTGCGCGCGGCGCATAACTCTTCTGCGTGCGCGACTGCATCATTCGCACAGCGCCCATGATCGTGATCGGGCTTGGGGAAGATTGCTGATTTTTTGACCAACTGGTTTTCCGCCTTTCGACAGAAGTCTAACGCCATACCGCTCGAACCACGAAAAAACCAACATATATATTGCACCGCAATAAGAATAGGGGCAGGTTCCGCCCGGATTTTTCAGCAGGCCCGCCACCGCAAGCACATGAGGACAGTCATGCTCAAAGGCAAGTCGGCGCTCGTAACCGGTTCGACATCGGGGATCGGTCTCGCCACCGCCCGCGCGCTCGCCGAGAACGGCGCCAACATCATGCTCAACGGTTTCGGCGCCGGAGCCGAAATCGAAAAGATCCGCGCCGGCATTGAGAAATCTTTTGGCGTCAAGGCGCGCTATTCCGGCGCCGACATGACCAAGCCCGCGGAGATCGCGGACATGATCCGCGCGGCCGAAAAGGAATTCGGCGCACTCGACGTGCTGGTGAACAATGCCGGCATCCAGTTTGTAGCAAATGTCGAGGATTTCCCGATCGAAAAATGGGATGCGGTCATTGCCACCAACCTGTCGTCCTCATTTCACACCATCCGTGCCGCCGTGCCCGGAATGAAGAAACGCAAATGGGGCCGCATCATCAATATCGCGTCGGCGCACGGACTGGTGGCGAGCGTCCAGAAGGCCGCTTACATATCGGCCAAGCACGGCCTTGTCGGGCTTACAAAAGTCGTTGCGCTCGAAACCGCCAACAACGGCATCACATGCAACGCCATTTGCCCTGGCTGGGTCCTCACCGAATTGATCAAACAGCAGATCGAGACTCGCGCTAAAGCAAATAACCAAACGTTTGATCAGGCGAAGGTGACGTTACTGTCAGAAAAGCAGCCGATGCTCGAGTTCACCAAGCCAGAAAGCATCGGCGCTCTTGCCGTGTTTCTCTGCAGCGACGCGGCAGCGACAATCACCGGTTCGGCCTATTCGATCGACGGCGGCTGGGTAGCACAGTGAGCTTTCTCGTCCGTGCGTTCGGCGGCGACCAACCGAAAGCCCCCAAAGGGGCTAAGCACATCAATCTTGCCTTGCAGGGCGGCGGCGCGCTCGGCGCCTTTACCTGGGGTGTGCTCGATCATCTGCTCGAGGACGGCCGCCTGCAAATCGAAGGAATTTCCGGCGCGTCGGCCGGTGCCGTCAACGCAATCATGTTGGCCGACGGCCTCGCTCGCGGCGGCCCCGACGAAGCGCGCAAACGGCTGGCGGATTTCTGGCGCGCGGCAAGCCTGGGCGGAAATTTGCCCGAGGTGCAACGCCGCGCGGTCGACCGGTTGTTTTCGTTCTGGCCGATCGAGGACACGCCGGTCGGCCTGTGGATGCAGGCATTGACCCGTTATTTGTCTCCATATGATTTCAACCCGCTCAACATCAATCCGCTGAATGATCTGATCGGGCGCTTCGTCGATTTTGACGCGGTGCGGGCCTGCAAAAATTTGGAGCTGTTCGTATCCGCCACGAATGTAAGGACCGGCCAGCTCCGTGTGTTCAGGCGTGATGAGATGACGGCCGACATGATCGCGGCGTCGGCCTGTCTGCCGCATTTGTTTCGCGCAGTGGAAATCGACGGCGATCCGTACTGGGACGGCGGTTATGTCGGTAATCCGTCGCTTTATTCGCTGATCGGAGCCACACAAACCGAAAACCTGCTGTTGGTTCAGATCAATCCGCTGGAACGCAAGCAGGTGCCAAAAACGCGCGATGAGATCATGGCGCGCATCAATGAGATCACTTTCAATGCCTCATTGATGTCGGAGCTGCGCGGCATCACGTTTGTCGGGAAACTGATCGATGAAGGCAAACTTCCACGCGGCACCGGGACGGGCCAGTACCGGCGCATAAACGTGCATCGCGTTGTTCTTTCCGGGGCGACGCAGACGCTCGACAAGGCGAGCCGAATCAACACTGACTTTGATTTTTTCGAAATGTTGCGCAACAATGGCCGGCGCGCGGCACGCCGCTTTCTCGATGCCCACTACGACGACATCGGCGTGCGCTCAAGCGTCGATTTCGAGGCCGCGCCGGGGGCCGCGACCGCGTGATAGAGTCGCGCATGGCTGAGCTCACCGCCGAAGTTGGAAACACCGTCCTCGACATCGTCGTCGCTGACATCACCACGCTATCCGTCGACGCCATCGTCAATGCGGCGAACCGCACGCTGCTGGGCGGCGGCGGCGTGGACGGCGCGATCCATCGCGCGGCGGGGCCGGAACTGCTGGCCGAATGCGAAAAGCTTGGCGGCTGCGACACCGGCAGCGCCAAGATCACGCGCGGCTATCGCCTCAAGGCCAAGCACGTGATCCACGCGGTCGGCCCGGTATGGGGCGGGGGCAACAAAAACGAGGAGGCTTTGCTGGCGGGTTGCTACCGGACGGCGCTCGGTCTCGCCGCGGCGAACGCGCTGACCTCAATTGCCTTCCCGGCAATCTCTACCGGCATCTATCGCTTCCCGGCCGATCTCGCGGCACGGGTCGCGGTTGGCACGGTTGCGGCGGAAATCTCCGCGCGTCCGCGCGGTATCGCGCGCGTCATCTTCTGCTGCTTCGCGCCGGAAAGCGCTGAGCACCATAAGAGCGCCGTCGCAGACTTGGGGCTTATCTAGACCTTCGGGTCTACATCCAGCCGCACGATCCAGTTTTCCAGCCCCGCCTCCACCGCCGGATAGATCTTCAGGACCTCGGGATCGTGGCCCGGCACGATGTGATGACGCGAGCTCGCAAGCTTTTTCAGCGTCTTATAACCCTCGAGCGTGTCACCAACGCTGTAGGTAATCGGAAATACGCGGCCTTCATCGATATGCGAATAAAGATGGCAGCAGTCTGATGCGATGACCACGGTGCCACGCTTGGTCTTGACCCGCACGCATTGCAGGCCTTTTGAATGGCCGCCGATCTTGTGCACGGTGATGCCGGGCGCCAGTTCCTCGACGCCATCGTGAAACTCGACGCGATAGGCGAAGACCTTGCGCACCATCGCCAGCACATCGCTCTCGCTGAAGGGAATGCGTAACATCTGGTGGCACATGCAGCGGCCGGTGGCATATGCCATCTCGGTGTCCTGGATGTGATAGCGCGCGCTCGGAAACAGGTCGTAGTTACCGGCGTGATCCCAATGCATATGCGTGGCGATCACATGGTCCACCTTGTCCGGCTGCACCCCGAGCGCCTTAAGACCTTCGCCGACCGGGTGAATGATCTGGCGCGCACGTTCCTTGGCCGCGGCGTTGTCGAAACCGGTATCGCAGACAAAAGTGCCGTGCGGCCCTTTGATGACCCAGACGTAGTAAGCGATCGATGTCATTTCATCGTGCGGATCGCCGAAAATATAATTCTCCGAACGTTTGCGCGAATGCGTCGCGTAACAGACTGCGTAGACCTCGTGAATGTCGTTGCTCATGATTTCTTGCCTACGGTCACGCCAGCACGGTTCTCGATCATTTTGACGATGGCGGTGAAATCGCTATCGCCGCCGAATTCCGTATTGGTCGTTTCCCATTGATCGAGCACGGTGCTCATAACGGAATTGGGAACGTTCAAGTGCTTCGCTTCTTCGAAGCACAAGCGGACGTCCTTGAGCATTAGCCCCGTCGCAAACCCATAATTGAATGTGCGCGGGAGAATCGCCTGCGGAAATTTTCCGTCGGATGCGGTGGTGCGGCCGGAACCGGCATTGATAACGTCGATCATCACCGCGGGATCGAGGCCCGCTTTCACACCCATTGCAACCGCTTCCGATGTAGCCGCCATCGCCGTGGCGGAAAGGAAGTTGTTGGCGAGTTTCATGGTCTGCGCCATGCCGGGTTTTTCGCCAATGATGAAAACCTTGCCGAACACCGCCAGAACGTCTTTCACCAAATCCACGTCGGCTTTTGGCCCTGAGACCATCACCGCAAGCGTGCCCTTCTTGGCGCCGCCGATGCCACCACTCACCGGGCTGTCGATCTGCACGATATTCTTCTTTGCCAGCCCGGCGGCGATTCTTGCCGCGACGCGCGAGCCCGTGGTGGAAAGATCGATAAATCGCTTGATGCGCTTGCCATGAATAACACCGCCTTCGCCGAGCGCGACCTTCTCGGAAATCTGCAACGACGGCAGGCTCGCCATCACGGTCTCGGCGCGATCGGCGACATCGGCAGGCGATGAAGCGAGCTGCGCGCCGAGCGCCACCAAAGGGGCAACGGCGTCGTTGCGCGTGTCATAGACAATGAGCTTGTGGCCGGCCTCGATCAGCCGTCGTGCCATCGGCTGACCCATTTTGCCAAGCCCGATAAAGCCAATATCCATGGGGTTTTCCTCCAGACGAGCGGCAAAGCTTAGACTAGCTTGCCAGCGAATTCCGCTTTGATTTTCTCGGTGTGCTCGCCGAGCGCGGGAATTGGGCCGTAAGTCCGTTCTTCGTCCGCGCGCAGTGACGCCGGCGCCGGCATGCTCACCGGTCCAGTCGGCGCGCCAACGCTGACGCGCCGCAGGTGCGGATGCTTCGACAGCAACTCCCAGTCGTTGACGCGCGCAAAAGCGATGTCGGCCGCTTCAAGTTTTTTCATCAGCGTCTCGACGTCGTGACGCGCGAAATCTGCCGCGACCTTGGCATCGGTCTCGGCACGGTTCTCGACGCGCTTTGGATTGGTGGCAAACTTTGGATCGTTTCCGAGCGCGGCGTCGCCCAACACTTTGCACGCCAGCACGCGCCATTCGCGGTCGTTCTGGATCGCAATCAGAATATCGGCGCCGTCGCGGCTCTTGAATACGCCATATGGCGCGATCGCAGCATGCGCGAGACCAATACGAGTGAACGGTGTGCCACCCTCTCCGTGTAAAAGTGGCACCGTCATCCATTCCGCCATGGCATCAAACATGGAGACGGAAATTTCAGCGCCCTGCTTTGTTTTTGCGCGCGCGAGCAGCGCCTCGAGAATGGCTTCATAAGCGTTGAGTCCCGCGGCCACATCCACGATGGATACGCCGACGCGCGCTGGCGCTTCCGGTCCGCCGGTGACCGACGAGACGCCGGATTCGGCCTGGATCAACAGATCGTAGGCCTTGCGCTGGGCGTAAGGGCCACTTTCGCCATAACCGGAGATCGAACAGCAAATCAGCCGCGGATATCGTTTGCGCAGCCGCGACATGTCGAACCCGAGCTTTGCGATTGCCCCGGGCTTGAGATTCTGCACGAATACGTCGGCCTTCTTGAGCATAGCCTCAAGCACGGTCTTGTCTTCAGGCTTGCCGAGGTCGAGCACGACTGACTGTTTGCCGCGATTGAGCCAGACAAAGTTAGCGCTTTCGCCGTGCACGACGTGATCGTACTCGCGGGCGAAATCGCCTTCCGGGCGTTCCACCTTGATGACGCGCGCGCCGGCATCGGCCAGACGGCAGGTGCATTGCGGCGCGGCGACCGCTTGTTCAACCGAAACGACAAGGAGGCCTTCGAGTGGCAGCGCCATCTCAATACGACCGCGGCAGGCCGAGCACGTGCTCGGCCAGATATGAGAGGATCATGTTGGTCGAGATCGGCGCCACCTGATAGAGGCGCGTTTCGCGAAACTTGCGCTCGACGTCGTATTCCTCGGCAAAACCGAAACCGCCGTGAGTTTGCACGCACATGTCGGCCGCTGCCCATGAGGCGTCGGCCGCCAGCAGTTTTGCCATGTTGGCTTCCGCGCCGATATCTTCGCCCGCGTCATATTTGCGGGCTGCCTCATGCACCATCAGTTCGGCGGCGCGCATCTGTGCATAAGCGCGCGCGATCGGGAATTGCACGCCCTGGTTCTGGCCGATCGGCCTACCGAACAGTTCACGCTCCTTGGCATAATGCGTCGCCTTGTTGATGAACCATTTGGCATCGCCGATACATTCCGCCGCGATCAGAATGCGCTCGGCATTCATGCCCGCGAGGATATACCGGAAGCCCTGTCCCTCCTCGCCGATCAGGTTCTCCGCCGGCACACGCAGATCGTCGAAGAAAATCTGCGTGGTGGCGTGGTTCATCATCGTGCGGATGGGGTTGATGGAAATGCTTGCGCCCTGCGCAAGCCGCATGTCCACCAGGAATACCGACAAACCATCCGTGCGCTTTTTCACCTGCTCCTTGGGAGTCGTGCGCGCAAGCAACAGCATCAGGTCGGAATGCTCTGCGCGCGACGTCCAGATCTTCTGACCGTTGATGACGTAGTGGTCGTTGCCCTCGCGACGGGCGGTGGTGCGCAGTGAAAGTGTGTCCGTGCCGGAGGTGGGTTCGGTGACTCCGAAAGCCTGCAAGCGAAGCTCGCCGCTGGCAATCAGCGGCAAATACTGCTCCTTCTGCGCTTTGCTGCCATGACGCAGGATCGTGCCCATGGTGTACATCTGTGCATGGCACGCCGCGCCGTTGCCGCCGGAAGCTTGTATTTCCTCAAGGATCGCGGCAGCCGCGCCGAGGTTGAGACCGCTGCCGCCATATTCCTCCGGGATGAGCGCGGCGAGGTAGCCGGCCTTGGTCAGCGCGGCGACGAATTCAGTCGGATAAGCGCGTTCGCGATCGAGCGTACGCCAATATTCGCCTGGAAACTTGGCACAGAGCGCACGCACACCGGCTCGGACATCGGTAAATTCTTCCGGCTCGGTGCTGCGTTTTTTCATGGGTCCACTGTATGCAGCCGGCGGGCGCTGACAAGTGCGGCTAGATAGGGTCCCAATTGAACACGTCTTCCGAACGCTCCAGGGGAGTGAAAGACGGCGCAAATGCGGTTTTGAGCTCTGCCGCGATCAGTTCCGGCGTCCAGCCGGCTGCACGGTGAATGGTCTTGACCGGCCGCGGCTGGTTGAAAAGGTAAATCTCGTTGTTGCGCACCGAAAGGACTTGCCCGGTGATTTCCTTCGCCGCGTCGGAACAGAGATAAACCGCGAGCGGCGCGATCTTTTCCGGCGTCATGCGCTGAAACGCTTCGATACGTTTCTTGTCAGTTTCCGATTGCGCCGGAATCGACTCGATCATGCGCGTAAAGGCAAACGGCGCGATACAGTTCGAACGCACATTGAAGCGCGCCATGTCCAGCGCGATTCCGCGCGACAGACCCATGATGCCGAGCTTGGCCGCCATGTAGTTGGCCTGGCCGAAATTCCCGACGAGGCCCGAAGTCGATGTCATGTGCACGAACGCACCGGAGTTCTGCTCGCGGAAAAGCGGAGCGACTGCGCGGCTCATGTTGAACGAGCCGTGCAAATGGACAGCAATCACGTCCGACCAGTCCGCCCAACTCATCTTGTGAAAGATCACATCGCGCAGAATGCCGGCATTGTTGACGAGAATGTCGACGTGGCCGAAGGCATCGAGCGCGGACTTGACGATTGCTTCGGCGTTTTTCGGTTCGGTGATCGAGAGAGTGGAGACGATTGCCTCACCGCCGGCTTTTTTGATGGCGTTGACGGTTTCCTGGGCCGGATTGGCGTCGGTCCCCTCGCCTTGCAGGCTGGCACCGATGTCGCACACGACAACCCGTGCGCCTTCCTTAGCGAG
Organism: Pseudolabrys sp.; assembly: GCA_035623095.1. GTDB lineage: Bacteria > Pseudomonadota > Alphaproteobacteria > Rhizobiales > Xanthobacteraceae > Pseudolabrys. The sequence goes on along the minus strand of DASPUD010000023.1, from coordinate 11,756 downwards.
CAGCACGGCAATGCCGCGCCCGATGCCGCGCCCCGCTCCGGTGACGATGGCGGTTTTGCCCGCGACAACACCAGCCATCAACGTCCCCACACCTCGCCGGCGAGCTCGACGATCATGCGCAGCTTGGCCCACTGCTCGTCTTCGGCCAGAGTATTACCTTCTTCGGTCGAAGCAAAACCACATTGCGGCGACAAGCAGAGCTGATCGAGTGCGACAAACTTTGCGGCCTCATCGATCCTTCTCTTGAGCTCATCCTTTGATTCAAGCCGCCCGGTTTTCGTGGTGACGAGACCGAGCACCGCCGTTCTGTCTTTCGGTAGCATCCGCAACGGTTCGAAGCTGCCGGCCCGCTCTGAGTCATATTCCATGAAGAAGCCGTGCACCTTGATCCGGTTGAACAGAACTTCCTGCACGGCTTCGTAACCGCCCGAGCCCATATAGGTCGATTTGTAGTTGCCGCGGCACATGTGCATCGTGATGGTCATGTCAGCGGGGATGTCCGACATCGCAGTGTTGATGAGATCACCGTAAAGCTCACCGAGATGCTGTGGATCGTCGCCGCGGTCCTTCATCAACTGGCGGTATTTCGGATCACACAGCATGGCGATGAAAACCTCATCAAGCTGCAAATATCGGCAGCCCGCATCGGCAAAGGCGCGCACGGCCTTCCTGTAGGCTTGCCCGAGATCGTCGAAAAACCGGGCGAGCTTTGGATAGACATTGCGGTCGATCGGCGTCGGCAATGGCCGGCCATAAGCCGCCGACGGTGATGGGATCGTGATCTTCGGCGTCTGCTTGGTGTGCGCAGCAACGAATTTGAAGTGCTCGATCATCGGGTGATTGGAGAAACCGAGTCTACCCGTGACCTTGAGGCCCTCATTGCGCGTGGTCACGCCGGTAAAGGGAATGCCGGTATCCATCACGTGCTTCTCGATGCCGTCGAGGCCCCAGAGAAAATCGAGGTGCCACCATGAGCGGCGGAATTCACCATCAGTGATCGATTGCAGGCCGACGTCTTCCTGCTTTTTGATCACGCGCTCAATTTCGCGGTCCTCGATCTCTTTCAGCTGTGCCGGCGAAATCTCGCCCTTGGCGCGCTGCTCGCGGGCTTTCTTCAGTGCAGCCGGCCGCAGCAGGCTGCCCACATGGTCGGCGCGGAATGGCGGTTTTTTACGTTGCGACATGCTCTAACCCCAGATCTCCTCAGCGAGCTCCACAATCAGCCGGAGTTTCGCCCATTGCTCATCTTCCGCAAGAATATTGCCCTCTTCCGTGGAAGCGAAGCCACATTGCGGCGAAAGACAAAGTTGCTCCAGCGGCACGAATTTGGCCGCCTCATCAATACGGCGCTTGATATCGTCTTTTGATTCGAGCCTGCCTGATTTCGACGTGACAAGACCCAACACGATCGTCTTGTCCTTGGGCACGAAACGCAGTGGTTCGAAGCCCCCGGCACGACCGCTGTCGTATTCCAGGAAATACCCGTTCACGTTGATGGTGTTGAACAGAATCTCCGCCACCGGCTCGTAACCGCCCGAGGCGACAAAGGTCGATTGGAAATTGCCCCGGCAGAGGTGCATGGCAATCGTCATGTCTTTCGGGATATCGGATATCGCCGCATTGATCATGCCGGCATAAACCTGCGGGAGCTTTTCCGGATCGTCGCCGCGGTCGCCGACCTGCGCGCGCAGTTTCGCATCACACAGATAGGCGAAGTTGACCTCGTCAAGCTGGAGGTAATGGCAGCCGGCATCGGAAAAGGCGCGCACCGCCTTGCGGTAGGTCTGCCCGAGATCACGATAGAAATCAGCCATATCGGGATAGATCGACTCCGGAATCCCCTCTTGGCCGTAGCGGAAATGCATCGACGACGGCGAGGGAATCGTCATCTTCGGAAGGACACGCGCGTGCTCCCTCACGAAGCGGAAATGCTCAAGCATCGGGTGGCCTGAGAAAGCGCCAAGCTTGCCCACCACGCGCATCATCATTGGTTTGGGATTGACGCCCTGGAATTTGATCTTGCGCTCGCCGAGATAGGCTTCGGCGCCGGGAAGCGCGCCCAGGAAATCGTAGTTCCAGAACGCGCGGCGGAATTCGCCATCGGTCACAGCCTGTAGACCGATGTCCTCCTGCTTTTTGATGACGGCCACAATCTCGCGATCCTCGATCGCTTTGAGCTCGTCAGCCGAAATCCGCCCTTTCTCGCGTTTCGCGCGCGCTTCCTTCAGCGGTGAGGTGCGGAGCAAGCTGCCAACATGGTCGGCCCGGAAAGGTGGACTTGTGCGCCTCATTGTAACTCGCAGCACCGTTCATAAATTCGGCCGGCGCTTCGTGGCGCCGGCCGACGATGTCACCACAAAAAGTACAGGCTGCAAGCTTATTTTGCGAGAGCCTTCTCATAGGGATAGATGACCTCGCCGCTCTTGTATTGTGGCGGATAGACAATCACCTCGGTCGTCAAATCGCGGAAGTCGTCAACCGATTTACCCTTGATGTTCTGGAACTGAGCCGCCAACGTGCGCTCTTCTGCCCACTCGCCTTGCTTGCCGAACTTCACGTCGCCCACCACGGTCTTGAACGTGGTCTTGCGGATATAGTCGGCAAGGACATCGTCATTCAGGCTTTTGGTAGAGGCGATGGCGTCGCCAAGCACCTGCACGTAGGCATAGGCCCACACCGGCATATAGAAACCGAGTGGATCGGTGCCAGCGGCCTGAGCGCGCGCCTGATATTTCTTGAGCAGATCGAACGCTCCCGGGAAATCCATCGACTTGACCGGCAGCCAAGTTTCGAAGTTGACGACACCGTTGAGCATCGGACCGAGCTGGGTCTTGAACACCGTCGCCTGCAAGCCAACCATGGCGCCGCCCCACATCTTTGGCTTGAATCCGACTTCGCTCATCGCCTTGACCCACCCGACGGTGTCGAGCGGATAAGAACAGATCACAAGCAGATCAGGATTGAGAGCCTGGATCGCGCGCACGATCGGCGTGAAATCCGTTGTAGCGGGAGGATAGGCTTTTTCGTAGATGATCTTGAAACCCGATGCCTGGGCGTTCTCATGGGCGCCTTCGCAAGCATTGCGGCCGAATTCAGCGTCAGCCATCGCGATAGCAATCGTCTCAGGCTTCGGCTTCTGCACCTCGGCCACTTTGAAGAACCCGCGCGTGAATGCGGGTTTCGGCGTCGGGCCGTTCGGGATCATCGAGAAATATTTCGGATAGTTGAACGTCTCGTTCACGCCTGTGCCAAACAGGCTCATGAACAACTTCTTCCGCTGGATTGCGACCGACATGGCTGCCGCTATCTGCGTTGAAGCGTAGCCGCTGACGATCAAATCGACTTTGTCGACGTCGAGCAGCTTGGCGTAGATGCCTGGCACCTGCGACGGATTGCTTTGATCATCGTAGTAGACGAGCTTGACGGGCCGACCGAGCAGGCCGCCCTTGGCATTGATGTCGTCCTCCCAGACCTGCATAGCTACCAGCGACATTTTGCCATTGGCGGCGAGCGGGCCGGTCAGCGCCATGCCGAAACCGATTTTGATCGGTTCAGCGGTTTGCGCTTTGGCTGGAACGGCGGTGAGTAACAGCGCGGCGGCAGCAGCCGACAGCGCCAGACGACTTACCTTAAGCCATTGCAATTTAACGGACATTTTTATCCCCCGGCGGTTGCCAAAGCGGCGGCCATGGCAGACATGACGACCGCGGCAACCAAGGCTAACGGGGATGCCGGCCTGTGTTCTTGCCAAATATCAAGGACCGCCCCAGACCTCGTCCGCCAGTTCGACGATCATGCGCAGCTTGGCCCACTGCTCCCCTTCAGCCAGAACATTGCCCTCCTCGGTCGAGGCAAAGCCACACTGCGGCGAGAGACAAAGCTGATCGAGCGCGACAAATTTCGTCGCCTCATCAATACGGCGTTTGATGTCGTCCTTCGACTCGAGCCGCCCGCTCTTCGACGTCACGAGGCCGAGAACAAGCTGCTTCCTGCCTTTGGGGAAATACTGTAACGGCCCAAAGCCCCCGGCGCGGTCGCTGTCGTATTCCAGGAAATAGCCATCGAAATTGGTCTTGCCGAGCAGCTGTTCGGCCACGAATTCGTAGCCGCCTTCCGCCATCCAGGTGGATCGAAAATTGCCCCGGCACGAATGCATGGTGATCGCCATGTCGGCCGGTTTACCCTCAAGCGCTGCATTGATGACTCGGGCGTAAATCGCCGGCAACTTGTCAGGATCGTCGCCGCGCTGGCGCGACTGCTCGCGCTCTTTCGGATCGCACATCATTGCCCAGGCGGTGTCATCGAGTTGCAAGTAACGGCAGCCGGCATCGTAGAAAGCGCGGATCGCCTTGCGCCAGGTCTGAGCGATATCGGCAAAGAAGACATCGTTATCCGGGTACGCCTCCTTGCTCACCATTGCCCGGCCTTGACGGAAATGAAATGTGCTGGGCGCCGGGATGGTCATCTTCGGCGTCACGCGGCAACGCGCTTTGAGAAACTTGAAGTGCTCAAGATGCGCATGGCCGACAAAATCGACTTTGCCGTCAATGCGAATCGCCTCGTGTCTGGTCTGAACGCCGCAGAATTGCATTCCGGTCGCGGTTGTGATCGGCGTTACCCCGGCCAGTTGGCGAAAAAAATCGAAGTGCCACCAGGACCGACGAAATTCGCCGTCGGTTGCAAGCTTGAGGCCGACGTCTTCCTGTTGCTTGATTATCTTCTCAATTTCACGGTCTTCGACCGCTTTCAGCGCGGCAGTGTCGATTTCACCTTTCGCGCGTTTGGTCCGCGCCTCCTTGAGCGGAGCGGTGCGCAGCAAGCTGCCGACGTGATCGGCCCGGAACGGCGGTGTGGCGCGTTGGGTCATCCTGAAGCTTCACGCCCTATTTTCCCCACACCTCGTCTGCCAATTCGACGATCATGCGTAGCTTGGCCCATTGCTCTTCCTCGGCCAGCACGTTGCCCTCCTCGGTCGAGGCAAAACCGCACTGCGGTGACAAGCAAAGTTGCTCGAGCGCGACATTTTTTGTCGCCTCTTCGATACGCTTCTTGATATCGGTGCGCGGCTCCAGACGACCAGACTTCGAGGTAACAAGACCGAGTACGACGATCTTGTTGCCTTTGGGCAGGAAACGCAGCGGCTCGAAACCGCCCGCGCGATCCGTGTCGTATTCGAGGAAGTAGCCGTCGTAATTGCACTTGCCCAACAGACTTTGCGCCACCGGCTCGTAGCCGCCGGATGAAATGAAGGTCGAGCGGAAGTTGCCGCGGCAGACGTGCGTCGTGATCGTCATGTCGGCGGGCTTTGCTTCCAAAGCCTTGTTGATGCAGCGCGTGTACGTGTCTTGCAGATGATCGACGTCGAGGCCGCGATCCTTGGCCTTTTTCAATTCCTCCTTGGAGCAAAGATAGGCCCACGCGGTATCATCGAACTGCAGATAGCGGCACCCGGCGGCATAAAATGCCTTGATCGCCTTCTGATAAGCCGCCGCAAGATCGTCGAAAATGGCGTCGCGGTCCGGATAGGCGCTTTTGGCAACCGAGCCGGGCTCAAGGCGAAAATGCATTACACTCGGAGCCGGGATCGTCATTTTCGGCATCACCTTGGTGTGTGCCTTCAGAAACTTGAAGTGCTCCAGCATCGGGTGATTTGAAAAATCGATCTTGCGCGTCACGCGGATGCTGCGCGGCTTGGTCTGCACGCCCTGGAACTGGATGCCGTGGTCGAGCTCATAGATCTCGACGCCCTCGAGCATTCCGAAGAAATCGAAGTGCCACCACGAACGGCGAAATTCGCCGTCGGTGGCAAGTTTGAGGCCTATTTCTTCCTGTTTTTTGATGATCTTTTCGATCTCGCGGTCTTCAATCTCCTTGAGCTGCGCCGCGTTGATCTCGCCCTTTTCGCGTTTGGCGCGCGCCTCCTTGACCGGCGCAGTACGCAGAATGCTGCCGACGTGGTCGGCGCGAAATGGCGGTTTGGTCCTCTGCATAATATTCCTCCAAGAATTGGCCCGGTTTCTCGCGGGTCTTAGTTACTTTGGGCAACAGCACGGCCCGCTTCGGGCCGTCTTGCTGCGGCTTCGCATGCATAGTGCGCGGTTTCAAGCGTCCCGCCGAACGAAAAATAGTGCGGCGCGATGTCGCCGAGATTGGTCACCGCTGAAAGCGTTTCGACAATGCGGTCCGGACCGACCTGACCGACAAGGCCGCCGGCGAAACCGGATGCCAAGCCACGCAAGGAGGCGGCAACTCCGCAACGTCTGGCGAAACGGAGTAAGGCCGCGACATTTGTTGGTCCCGCCATTCCGATCTTTACGGGCTTGCTGATGCCGCAGGCGCGCAACTGCTTGAGCCAGGCGAGAATGCGCTCGGGAGAGAACGAGAACTGGCTGACGATGTCGACGCGCAGGCCGTGTGCGGTGGCCGCGGCAATTTTTTCGTCAAGCACGGCCTCAAGACGGCCGGCTGGAATGCGCGGATGCGGTTCGGGATAGCCGCCGATGCCGATTTCCACGATACCGGCCTCGCGCAAACGGCCCTTTTGAATGACCGCAAGGGCGTCGGGGAAGGCGCCCGGCGTATCGACGTCGCCTCCGATGAGGAGCAATCGACGCATGTCAGCTTCGCCGCGCAGGGCGGCGAGAAGTTCTTGCAATGCAGCCGCGCTTGCCAGCCGGCGCGCTGCGACGTGAGCGACCGGCTCGATGCCTGCTTTACGCAAGGCCGCAGCCGCCGTGACCAGTTCGCGTGCACTCTGCGTCGGGACAGCGGTGAGATAAAGCAATGTCCCGCGCGGTACAGTGTCCGCGAGCGCGGCAATCTCGGCTGCATTCGGACGCGTCGCTTCCAGCGAGAAACGGCGTGCGAAGTTTGCGGAGTCGGACGCGGCGGCGGACATGTGGCTGTATGCCTACTCTCGACGGCGCGAAATGACGAAGGATTCGTCGTAGAACCAGAGGCCGCCGTGCTTCTGCAGAATTTCGCGTGTCGCTTCGATATAGCGGCGATCGCTGTTCACGTCGGACAGACGATCGTCTTCCACCTGCGCCACATAGATTGCGGCGTTCCACGCTGCCAGCAATGTTGAGGTGCCGATCGACGATGAGATTTCCGATGGCAGCGTGTGCATGTCATAGCGAAACAGCGAGCGCTGGTCGGCGTAGGCGTTGAAATTGAGATCGCGGCCTGCGGTACCCAGCTCATGTTTGACCGCCTTGAGCAAATCGTGGCGGTTGTGGGTGAACGGATTGTCGTTCGGCCAGACCCTCTGGATGATCTCCATGCCCGGATCGTGTCCATAGGAATGGATCGCGATCATGCGGCCGCCGGGCCCGAGTGCGCGCGCAAGCGGCGCCAGCACGCGCCGGGCCTTGAATTCAAGTGATGCACGCGCGCGATAAGGTTGCGACGCGATGACCAGATCGTAGTCGGCGACCGTGCCGCCCGGTTTCGGCACAATCTGATCGAGCAGGAAGCGATGGTCGGCGCGGTAGATCACCAGGATCACCGGACGCTCATAGACGGGGTTGCCGCTTTTCGCGCTTACCCGCGCTTTCCAGTTCTCGGCGAGGAACGGCTCAAGATCGGTGATCTGCTTTTCGAAACTCGCGGCGGTGTTGCCTTCCATCGCCAGCTCTTTCCACACCAGACTGGTCGCGGCGCTCAGTGATTTCACCGCCAGCCAGGGCGCCTCGGCATAAGCGAGATTAGTGAGCACAAGCGCAGTCGAAGGATGCTCGATAAAGCGATCCGCCATCTTGTGCAGCGTAAGGCGGATATCCTCCAGGCTGATTTCCTTGCCGACGATATAGAACGGCGTGGTCGGAAAGCGATCGTGCATGGAACGCATCACGCGCGCGAGCACGGTGCCATCGCCGACGCCGGCGTCGAACACCCGCACCGCCGGCGGACGCGGATGAATGTTGGCGAGCTCGAGCGTGACGCGGGAAGCGATCTCCCACTTCTCCGAGCAGGTATTCACGAACAGCAGATATTTTTGCCGGTTGTCGAAAAAACGGAAGTTGCGTTGCGGATCCTCACTGTTGAGGCCGGAGGCAACCGGCGGCGCGGCCGGTTTGATGACGGGCAATGCGCTGGGCGGCGTCGGCTCAAACAACACACGGCGTCGTGCCGGCGCGCCGTCGGCGTTGCGAGCCATGAAAGTGCGGATGCGCTCAAGTGTGTCGGTTGTGATACGGCCGCCGTTGCGCAGACGGCTCGCAAGTTTTCCGTCGTTGACGGCGCGTCGGCCGAATGTCGACTCCGCCAGCCCACGTTGCCGGCAAAATTCGCTGATCTCCTGGAGGATCTGCTCGTTCATGGCGTTCCCTGACCGGCTCTCAATGGCCGTTTATGCGCCAAAGCGAACCAACTTCGCCCGCAGCCGTCAATATCTAAATTGAGTGGGCACAGTGGGTGGGCGGGCTGCCCACCAATAAAACCATGCTATTTATCGGGAATATATTAGCTTGATGCTTAGTCACAGGCTCACAAGCCGCATTGACGGGCGGTTGCCCACCAAATATTGCTCACCCCAATGGGCAGGATGGGCGTGGCGACGGCCGTAGCTACGGAAAATCGCGGCCAACGCCCCGCAAACACAGCGGCCCGACTTTAAATGTCGAAGAAAACCGTCTCGTTCTCGCCTTGAACGCGGATATCGAAACGATAGACAGGAAGCTCCCCACGCATCTCTTTGTGGGCAACAAGAGTCCCACGGCGATCCTGCGGCACCAAGGTCAAGATGGGATCGCTGGCGTTGGCGGCCTCGTCCGAGAAATAGAGCCGGGTGTAAATCTGCCGCAGCATTCCGCGCGAGAAGATGCAAAAGACAATGTGGGGGGCCTGCGGCTTGCCATTCGGTCCCGGCACGGACCCCGGCTTGATGGTGTCAAAGCTGTAGACGCCGTCCTTGTCGGTGGCCGAGCGGCCAAAGCCGATGAACCTGGTGTTGGGCCGCGCGCGGCTATCGCGCGGGTGGGCGTAACGGCCCTGCGCATCGGCTTGCCATACCTCAATCATGGCATCGTTGATCGGCATGCCGTCGCCATCGAGCACGCTGCCCTCGATCCGAATCTTCGTGCCCGAGGCATCCGGCGTCTGCAGATTGGCGCCCGCAGTCTCTTTCCAGTCGTAGGCGCTCTTGTCCTGGCCCGGCCGCCATTCACAGCGGCTGTGCGGCGCCAGACCGTACGCAAAGAACGGACCGACGGTTTGTGAAGGAGTGATGTCCGACATTAGGTTTTTCCTGTGCGCATGGTTTTCGGAATCACGCGCTAGTGCTTGTCCGGTGGATCTTGCGGCGTCGCCTCGCGTCCGCGCAACACGATATCAAAGCGGAAGCAAAGCGCCCAATCCGGAATCGTATTCTCCAGATCGAAGCTGGAGATCATGCGCTGGCGCGCCTTCTCGTCTGTCACCGAATTGAAGATCGGGTCGAACGGGAACAGCGGGTCGCCGGGAAAATACATCTGCGTCACCAGCCGTGAAAGAAACGAGTGACCGAAGACGGAAAAGTGGATGTGGTTTGGCCGCCATGCGTTGTGGTGATTCCCCCACGGATAGGCGCCCGGCTTCACGGTAATGAAACGAAAGTAGCCTTTCTTGTCCGTGACGGCTCGTCCCGCTCCGGTAAAGTTCGGATCGAGCGGCGCTGGATGTTGATCGACGTTGTGCACGTAACGACCGCAGGCGTTTGCCTGCCATATCTCCACGAGCGTATCGGGCACCGGCCGCTTGTCCTCGTCCAGCACGTGGCCATGCACGATGATCCGTTCGCCCAACGGCTCGCCTTTGTGCTGTTTCGTGAGATCGGCGTCGCCTTCCTGCACCGCGTTGTGGCCGTAAACCGGACCGGTCAGCTCGGATAGCGTCTGCGGAACAATGATCAGCGGCTTCGATGGCGTACGTTTGACTGTGCTGCGGTAGTCGGGACTGAGATGCTTGGGAAAAACACTCAAGCTCTCCTTCGGAAAAACCAGCGTCATTCTTGTTGCCCTTTTCTTTCGCGCTTTTCAGCTGACCCGTTCGATTGCAAGCGATACGCCTTGACCCACGCCGACACACATAGTGGCAAGTCCGCGCTTGCCGCCCCTTTCCTCAAGCCCATGCGCGGCGGTGAGCGCAAGCCGGGCGCCCGACATGCCGAGGGGATGACCGAGCGCGATTGCACCGCCGTGCGGATTGACGTGTTCGGCGTCGTCGGCAAGACCGAGCTGCCGCAGGCAGGCTAGTGACTGCGACGCAAAAGCCTCATTGATTTCGATCAAATCATAGTCGCCGATTTTATGCTGGAGGCGCGCCATCAGTTTTTGCGTCGCCGGCACTGGGCCGATGCCCATGATGCGCGGCGGGACCGCCGCAGAAGCCATGCCGAGAATACGCGCGCGTGGCTTTAGCCCATGCGCTTTCACCGCGGCTTCCGATGCAACGATAACGGCGGCTGACCCATCGTTGACGCCGGAGGCATTGCCGGCAGTCACCGTGCCGGGGTTGCGGAACGGAGTCTTGAGCTTGGCGAGCTGCTCCAGCGTGGTATCGGGCCGCGGATGCTCGTCTTTATCAACCTTGATCGGACCTGCCTTGCCGCCCGGTGCTTCGACCGCAACGATCTCCTTGGCGAAATAACCCGAGGCAATGGCTCTCCCGGCGCGTTGTTGCGAACGCAGGGCGAAGGCATCCTGGTCGGCCCGGCTGACTTGAAATTCCTCGGCCACGTTCTCGCCGGTTTCCGGCATGGAATCGATGCCGTATTGCTTTTTCATCAGCGGATTGACGAAACGCCAACCGATGGTGGTGTCGTAGATTTCCGTCGTCCGCGCGAAGGCTTCCGGCGCCTTGCCTTGCACGAAAGGCGCGCGCGTCATCGATTCAACGCCGCCGGCAATGGCGAATTCCATCTCTCCGGCGCGAATGGCGCGCGCGGCGGTGCCGACCGCTTCGAGGCCTGAAGCGCAGAGCCGATTGAGCGTCACGCCCGGAACACTGGCCGGCAGCCCGGCCAGCAGCAACGCCATGCGGGCAACGTTCCGGTTATCTTCGCCGGCCTGATTGGCGCAGCCATAGTAAACCTCGTCGAGCTTTTCCCAGTCGATCTTGGGATTGCGTGTCATCAACGCCCTGATCGGCACCGCGGCCAGATCATCCGTCCGTACATTTGCCAACGCGCCGGCATAGCGCCCAATCGGGGTACGAACCGCATCGCAGATGAAAACGTCGCGGGCCATCACGCGGCCTCCGCGTGCGCGCGGTTGGTACGCGCATGAAGTTCGCGCAGCACCTCGAGCTCGCGTTGTGTCGGCGGCGGTGTTTCAGCGACCTTGGCCGCGAACTTGATCTGCCAGCCGGAATTTTCCTGGATCTGGTCGCGGGTGACGCCCGGGTGGATCGACACCACCGTCATTTCTTTCGTCTGCGGGTCAGGCTCGAACAGCGCCAGGTCGGTGATCAGCTTGGTCGGACCTTTGGTCTTCACGCCGAGCTTGGTACGGCTATCGCCGCCGCTCACATGGCCGATCGACGTGACGAAATCGAGCTTGTCGACGAAGCTGCGCTTGCCTTGCGCCATGATGATGAAGATCTCGCCGCACGACGTGGCGATTTCCGGCGCGCCGCCGCCGCCCGGCAGGCGGACTTTCGGCTTGTCGTAAGGGCCGACAACGGTCGTGTTGAGATTTGCAAACTTGTCGATCTGCGCGCCGCCGAGGAAACCGACCTTGATGCGGCCGCCTTGCAGCCAGTAGCGGAACATCTCCGGC
>DASPUD010000022.1:0-88819 GCA_035623095.1 Pseudolabrys sp. | reverse complement strand
TATGGTCATCGAGCGCAATCTGGCGCGCGCGCTCGATGCGAATGTGAAGCTGGATTTCGACCCCAACGGGCTGCATTGTCTGATCGTCATCCCAGCAAGCCAAATCCTTGCTGCTCGTTGAGGGCGGCTGGAACATAATTCGATCTTCGTCGTTTCGACTCAGACTCACCGAGCGCGCTGTATTCGAGCGTCGCGAGAGAGTGGAGAGCGGCGATGCGTGGGTTCGTTTTATATATTTTCGCGGGCATCCTGGCGGCCGGCGCCAGTGGCTCCGGTAGTACCCGTAGGATGCGAGCCGGTTTTTAGTGCGCTGTCGACCAGCGCATATGCAAATTATCCTGGCCGTTGCATGGCATGAGCGGTCTGCGGCACGGTTCCTGACTTTGGAACTTTTTCAAAGCCGCCACGTTGATTGGCCACCTTCATTAAAAACAGGAGTTTCCTATGCATAGGTCATTGACCGCTCTCGCGGCTGTGGCGCTCGCGGCGGCTGTGGCGTCGCCTGCGCTGGCGCAAGCCGAACGAATCAAGGCCGGCACACTCACGTGCGACATTTCCGACGGCATTGGCTTGATTATCACGTCGCATAAGGACGTGACGTGCATGTTCACGCCATCCCAGCCCGGTCCCCGCGAAGTCTACGTGGGCGGCATCAACAAATTCGGGCTTGATCTGGGCGCAACCGCTGGCGGCGAGATGGTATGGGCGGTATATGCGCCAACCACGCGTCGTTTCGGCGCGCTGTCCGGCAACTATACCGGTGCGACCGCGGAAGCGACAGTCGGCGCCGGCTTGGGCGCCAACGTGCTGGTCGGTGGTTCCGATCGGACAATCGCGTTGCAGCCGCTTTCAGTGCAGGGACAGGCAGGTCTTAACGTAGCGGCAGGCGTGGCCGAGCTCGTGCTGCGGCCGGCACGCTAAAAAGCCGCCTCATAAAATTGCCAGGAAGTGGGGCCGCCTTAAGGGCGGCCGCATTTTTACGCACGCACTGTCAGCCGAAAGTGAAAGCGTCGTGATAGGCGCCTTGCACCTGACCGCCGGGAACAGGTCCGCCCCCCGGCACGTGCACCATATTGCCGACGACGGCGCAGGTTGCGCCATGCAAGCCGTGGCGCGGGATCGCCATTGGCGTCAGCTGCTCCCAGGTATCAGTCTTGGGATCGTAGGCTTCGTTGGTGCCGAATACCTTGCCGGTCGCTTCTCCCCCGAACACGACAATCTTGCCGTTGATGTAAACACATGAGGGGCCGCTGCGCGGGGTGGGCAGCGGCGCGCGGAAAGTCCAAGCATCAGTTTTCGGATCGTAGACCGCATTGAGGCCGGTGTTGAAATCGTAAGAGTCCATGCGGCCGGCGATGGCATGGATTTTTCCATCGACAACCGCGACACCCATATGATCACGCTGACCTACGAAGGGCTGTGTGCCGGTCGAGCCGCGCATGCCGGAGAGGATCGTGTATTTGTCGGTCGCGGGATCGTAGATTTCGTGCCATTCGACCGAACGAACATCGCGCCCGCCAAGCAGATGAATCTTGCCGTCGAGCACAATGGCGGACATGGCGCCGCGCGGGCGCGAAAGCCCCGCAATTGGCGCCCATTGATCGGTAGCGGAGTCATAAAAAAAGCACTTTGAATGTGGGCAGCGATTCTGTTCGATGAACCCGCCAAACGTGTAGATCTTTGCGCCGATCGATACGCCGGCCACGTGATTGCAGGGCAGTGGGAAGGCCGCCTTCAACGACCAGCTGCTCGATTTCGGATCGAATACCTGATGGAAATTTTGATCGACCCGATGCTTCGCATAGCCGGCGATCGAATGAATTTTGCCCTGGCACTCGATCACGGCGTGCTCGCCGGTCGGGATCGGCATCCTCGGTTGCTCGACCCATTTTCCCGGGTTGGCGGCCTTTGGTGCAACGCTGGTCATGTAGCGTTGCTTTTCGACGGTCTTCGGGATGTCGGTGACTGACTTGTCGTTCAATCCAAGAAAAAGCGGAAGTTCCTGTTCTGCTGCCATGACTGACCTCAATTGACATAACCGGGGACGGCGTCCCGCAACAATTTTCGAGTGAGTTCAACTCCTTCGCGCGCAACGTCGTAGGGCGAGCGCGCCCACTGATCGGGGTTTGGCGCTTCGTAGCTCAGGTAACCGGTGTAGCCCTTTTCAGCCAGGAGCCCGAGCATCTCACGCCACTTTACGACACCCATTCCCGGAGGCAGCCGATCGGTCGGGCGGCGCACGCCGGTTACTGGATTCGGCGATAAATCGCTGTACTGGAAACAATAGATCTTGTCGGCCGGGACGCTCTCGAAGCCTCGGCCGCCGGCGCCGCTGCGCGTGAAATGGTAGGCATCGATAAGGTAGCCGCAGTTCGGCTTGTTCGCGCCCTCTATCAACTCGGTCAAAACGCCCAGGCTGTTGAGCACGTCATGCTGCGAATTGAATTCGATCGCGAGCTTGAGTTTGTATTCCACCGCGATATCTCCCGCTTCCTTGAGATACTTGATCGCGTCCTTGATCGAACCGTTCACCTGCCCTGGAGCGCTCATGAGCATGTCACACCCGAGCGCCACAGCATTCTCACAGGACTCCCGGAAAACACGGAATAGCCGTTTGCTCTCGTCGCCGGTCGCGAACAGCCAGCCGTATTCAACGCCCAACACGCCGCACGGAATGGCGCATTTTTTAATGAGCGCGATCACTTGGTTGTTGCTCATTCCGGCATCGAAGCAGCGTTTGAAATCCGTGCGGCGCAATTCGACAGCGTCGAAGCCGCCCTGCTTGGCGGCATCGAGCGCAGTTGCGAGCGGCGTCGTGTCGACCGTCCACATGTGAAGTGCGAGGCGTCCAAACTTCTCCGGCATGACTGCTTCCTATTTTCCTTCGTATTGGAGAATGTACAGTCCGGCATTCGTGTCAGTCATGTACATGACACCGTTCGGATCGACATACACATCGCAGGATTGAATGACCTTCGCCGGGTTGGGTCGCTGGTCGACAATCCGTTCAGGGGGTGGTGGCACGAAATAGCCGGTTTGCTTGGGCTCGAATGGATTGCGTACGTCATAAATCCGCAAGCCCGCATTATGGTAGGTGGCAAAAATCAGATCTTCGGTTTGCATCGATCCTGGCCGGTTTTCGTGCAGATTGTGTGGACCGAATTTCGCTCCCTTCTTGCAAAAATCTTCTTCCGCTGGAGTCGGCAGCGTTGCAACCGAGACCGGACTTTCTGGATCACGGACGTCGATCACCCACGTATAGGCCAGCCCGTTTGCGCAATTTGCCGACGTGGCTTCATCGGCCAACACCAGGAGTTTGCGGTTTGGCAAAGGCAGCGGCGTATGCGCACCGCCGGCAAAGGGCGGCGAAAAATTACGATGACTGAGAAGTTTTGGATTTTTCGGGTCACTCAGGTCATGAATGGTAAAGCCGCCATCGCGCCAGGCGGCGTAACCGACATTTCCAGCGCTGATAAGGTGGTGGAGCGCCGTGCGTTTGCCGAAAGAGGCTGGCGGCTTCTCGCCGCCGGCACGATGCATGCCGGGCAGCCACCAGTGTCCCGCGAGCGCCAGTTTCACCGGATCAGAAACGTCGATGATCGCCAGAGTATGATCGATGTAACCGTCGAAATGCACGGAGGCGTAGGCATAACGGCCGCCGGCCCACCAGATGCGGTGCGCGCCAAAGCCTGGCATGTGCAGGAATGCAATTTCACGCGGCTTTGCCGGTTGCGTGACATCGAAGACGCGCAGGCCGGCGCCGAACGGCTGCTCGGTTTGCACGGAATCCGCCAATGACCGGGCGTAGTAATCGGCCTGGCTCGCATACTGCTGCATGGCCCAGATGTTGGGACCGTTCACGGCGAGCAGAATGTCGCCGTGGATTTGCAGATGATGCGAGCGCGTATTTTTAGGCGCCGCGACAAAAGCCACAGTTTTGGGATTGAGCGAGTCACGGACATCGACGACGGAGTAGCCGTCGCTGAACATGTGGCCTATGAAAGCGTGACCCTTGTGGATGATGACTTGCACGCCGTCGGGCCGCCCACCCTGATCGCAGCGCGACAGGAAGCGAACATTATTGGCTAACGCGGCGTCGCTCATCAGATGTCAAACTCGTTACAACCGACACGGCAGGGCCCGGACGGCATGACGTCCGGGCCCATATAGCGTGGCTTTCAGTGGCCCTCAGCCGGTCGGCGGAGCAACCTCGTCGAGGCCTTTCTGCCTGGCCTCGGGTCCCAACTGGGTGACCGAGACGGCTGCAATGAGCAACACCGTAGCCAGGCACACGAACACGGTGGTGAGGCCGTAGCCGTTCTGAATCCACAGAATGGTAGGCACGATGAAGGCCGTGGCCAGTCGCCCGACGCCGGCAGCCCAGCCAAAGCCCGATGCACGCGCGTTGGTCGGGAAAACTTCCGAGGCAAAGATCTGCATCGAGTTGCCCGCCACCTGGATGAAGAAGATCATGATGAAACCCGCGACAAGGAGCTGGGTATCGGTCGCCGCATTCGCGAACACGATCGCCATCAGGCCCGCACACACGAAGGCGCAGACTGACGTGATTTTGCGGCCAAACTTGTCGAGCGCATACATCATGAAGAGGCTCGCGCACGGGACCGCCAGCGTCATGCCGAAGGTGTAGGTAAGCGATTTTGTGATGGTGAAGCCTTTGGCGGTCATGATGTTGGGCAGCCAGGTGCCCAATCCGATCGCGACGCCAAAGAACGCCGAGAAACAGATCATCCCGGCGATCACGCGTCTTGGAAACATCTTGAAGACGAGCAAGAAGGGATCAGTCTTGGTGTCGCTCGCCGCGCTGGTCGTCAGCGTTTCTTTTGGCCCGGGAATGCCCATGCGCGCGAGAACGTCGATTGCTTCCTTGCCGCGGCCGTGCGTCGCCAGATAGCGCGGCGACTCCGGCAGCCAGAAACGGAACAGCCAGACAATCAACGCGCCGATGCCGATCACGATCCATACGCCGCGCCAGCCGATCGAGTCGCGGAACGCGAGAGTGAAAAGTGAAGCAATCGGCCAAACGCACGCGCCGCCGATGAAGTGCACGATCGCAAGGATGCGTCCGCGGATCGCTTTCGGGGAATATTCGCCGGCGTAGGCGAATGCGAGCGGTTGTTCGCCGCCCAGACCGAGGCCGGCGATGAAACGGCACACCATCAGCCAGAAGACCGTCGGTGCAAGGGCACCAAGAATGGTAAACACGCCGAACAGCAGCAGATTGAACTGGTACACCGTCTTGCGGCCCCAGCGGTCGCTGAACTCGCCTTGACCCGCCGCACCGATGAACATGCCGAACACAGTCGCGCTGCCGACCAGTCCCGCTTCCGCGCCGGTGGCGAATTTCGTTTGGATCATGTCCGGGATCAGCGATCCGAGGACGATCAGGTCGATGACGTCAAAGAAGTAGCCCGCGGCAATCAAGGCAACCACTTTGACGTGAAGCGGCGAAATCTTTGCTTCATCCAGCGACTTACCGACAAATCCCTCTATGGTTTGAGCCACGATTTTTCCTCCCTGTTCCCCAAATTTTAGTTGGTGCCCAGCCGCCACTAGGATGGGCCACAATTCGGCTATTGGCCAGCCCCATCGCGACGGGGAGCGAGCCCTGAACCACATTGAGGGCAGGCGGATCTAGGTTTCTATCGGTGAAGGCAGAAGGGAATAGATAGGAAACGTCGCCAAGGCGGCTGAGCAGGCTTGTTAGACCCAAAGCGCACGTGCTCTGCGCTTGCGGCGTGGGTAATTTGGCTCCACGATTGCTCGCCATGCGCCTCACCCGACTGGCGATTGCGTCTGCGCCCGTTCTGTTCGTGCTCCTCTGGAGCACTGGTTTTATCGGCGCTCGTTTGGGCCTGCCTTACATCGAGCCACTGACGTTTCTCGCTGTGCGCATGGTCTTCGTGGTGCTCATCATGGCCGCCATCGTTGCCGTCGGGCAGGCCAAAGCGCCCAATGCAACTGAAACGCGGCATGCGCTGATTGCCGGCTCTTTGGTTCACGGACTTGGTCTTGGGGGCGTATTCACCGCTATCAGTCAGGGTATTCCAGCCGGAATTTCCGCGCTGATCCCCGGCCTGCAACCAATTCTCACCTCAACCATCGCCAGTCGCTTCATGGGTGAGACAGTCACTCGGATACAATGGCTCGGCTTGGCTCTCGGTCTGGTCGGTGTCGTGTTGGTGCTCCACGATCGCAATATTGTATTGGCGGGGTCGACGCTGGGTTGGATTGCGAGCTTTCTGTCCCTTATCGGCATTACGCTCGGCACGCTCTATCAAAAGCGCTATTGCGGCAGCATCGACTGGCGCTCGGGCAATCTAATTCAATATATCGGGGCAGGTGTGCTCTTCGCTCTTGGCGCTTTCGCGTTTGAAACACGCGAAATCCATTGGAGCGGTGAACTAATTTTTGCGATGGCGTGGTTAGTCCTGGTGCTCTCGATTGCCGCGGTCGGCCTGATGTATTGGCTGATCCGCCGCTCGGCGGCGACCGGTTTTGCCAGTCTCTTCTACTTCGTTCCGGGCGTGACGGCGGTATTTGCCTTTATCTTGTTTGGCGAACGGCTGGACGCTGTTTCGATCTTCGGCATGGTGGTCTGCGCTGGTGGAGTGGTGCTCGCTCAACCCGCTACATAGCTTTCGCGTCGGTCCGCTCTTGGCCCGGACCGACGTGGCTTGTGCACTACAAATGTCACCTTATGACCCATCCAAAGCGGACATTCGCCCCCTTACCGCATCTTTCCGACCTGCTATGTTTCGCGCCTCTGGAGCATTTGCATGCGTCGGCGGGATTTCATCATAGCGACTGCGAGCTCAGCTGCCGCTTGGCCGTTGGCCGCGAGGGCCCAGCGGCCGCAGCGGATGCGCCGAATCAGCGTTCTTGTTGGTCTGGATGAAAAGGACGCCGAAGCACAAAGACGTGTGAAAGCTTTCCGGCTGGGTATGCGCGATTTGGGGTGGGTCGAAGGACGCAACATTGAGGTTGAAATTCGTTTTACCGAAAGCAATCTTGAGTCGATCAATCGGCATGTGACGGAGGTAACGAAAAAGGCACCTGATGTCATTGTTGCAAATAGTACTCCGGTGATCGCCGCGCTGCGGGCGACCAAGAGCACCATTCCAATCGTATTCGCGATGGTGAATGATCCGGTCGGTCAAGGATTCGTTTCAAACCTTGCACGTCCAGCAGCCAACATCACCGGATTCTATTTCATCGATTTTGAAATGGTCGGCAAATGGGTCAACCTGCTTAGCGATATCAAGCCAAATTTGTCGCAAGTTGCCTTGATGTTTAACCCGGCTACCTCGGCCTATTTTGACGACTTCCTGCGGTCATTCAGAATGTCGCACCAGTCAACCTCAATAGAAGTAAAAGCCCTGCATGTTCAGAGTGCCGCCGAGGTAGAATCCGCGATCGCAGACTTAGGGCGAAGCGAAGGCAGCGGTCTGATCGCCGGGTCGGACATCTTTATCGTCGGCACGCGCGCGACGATTATAAAGTCAGCGGAGGAACATCGCGTACCGGTTATTTCCCCTTATCGGCAATTTGTCGTCGATGGAAGTCTTATGTCTTACGGGCCGGATACCGCCGATATCTTTCGCCGGTCGAGCGGCTACGTCGATCGCATTCTCAAGGGTGAGCCTCCGGGTGATTTGCCTGTGCAGGCGCCAAGTAAGTTCGAACTGGTCTTCAATCTCAAGACGGCCAAAGCTCTGGGCCTCTCCGTTGGAAGCTCTTTCTTGCAGCTCGCGGACGAGCTGATCGAATAAGCGGCCAGTATCCGCTTTTGACCCAAGCGGACAATTCTGTCAGGGCTTCTACGGTTAAACGATGTCGGGCAGCGAATACTGACATGCCGACCGGTGTTGTTATGGCATAGAGCATGGAGGTCGACGATGACTCGCTTTATTTTAGCTGCCATCGCGGCTCTTGTCGGTGTGATTGCCGGTTTGCAGCCGGCTCAGGCTTACGAGGCCCCTTGGTGCGCGGTAATCGAGAACAGCACAGGCAGCGTCTATTGGGATTGCCAGTATAGCTCGTTCGAAGACTGCTACCGCAGAGGCAACATTTTGGGTGGCAATAGAGGCTTTTGCAATCCGAGCCCGTACTATGTCGCCAACGCCCCAGAACAAAGGCGCTCAGCACGCCGCGCTCGCCCGCAGTAGGGACGCAACCTGCCACATCGCTATGTTCGCTTCTGGCCTGAAGCGGACATCGGCCTTTGCAGCGCACATATCTGCTTTGGCCCAAAGCGGACATGGAGCCCCCTTTTAATGGAGTACTCTGGGCCGGTACGATGCCTTGGCTTGAGGCCCCGGGGGCGGCAATGTGGCGGCGCGAGTTCATCAGGCTTTTCGGTAGTGCGGCGGCCGCATGGCCGCTGGTGGCGCGCGCACAGCAGTCAACGAAACCGGTGATCGGCTATCTCGGGCTTACCTCGGCCAAAGCTGACGATTACTTACTAACTCCATTCCGCAAAGCTCTGAGTGAGGCCGGCTTCGAAGAAGGCCGGAACGTCGTCATCGAATATCGTTTTGCGGAGCGCGACGTTAGTCGGTTGCCACAGCTTGCTGCTGAACTGGTCCGTACAAATGTTGCGGTTATCTTCACAGGCACGACCGTCTCGGCAGTTGCCGCGAAGGCGGCGACCTTAACTATTCCTATCGTATTTGCGATAGGTGCCGATCCAGTCAAATCTGGCCTCGTCGCCAGCCTAAACCAACCGGGGGGCAATCTCACCGGGGTGAGCTTCTTCACCAATCAGATGGAAAGCAAACGACTAGGATTACTTCATGAGATAGCGCCCAAGGCTGAACTGATCGGCGTGCTCTTTAATCCCAACAACCCGTTCTTCGATAACCAGACAAAGGACGTGGAGTCATCATCTCGTGCACTGGGTCTAAAAATAGACATTAAGCGTGCGAGCAACGAGCACGACATTGCAGTGGCGTTTTCGGCTTTCGCCCAACAGCGGGCTGGTGCGGTGCTCGTTGGCGCTGACCCTTATTTTAACAGCCAGCGTTCCCTGGTTATTGCTCCCACTATACAGCTCCATCTCCCTGCTATTTATGAATGGCGCGAGTATGTAGAAGCTGGCGGTTTGATGAGCTATGGCACCAGTCTGACAGAGGCCTATCGGCAGGCCGGCGACTTCGTGATCCGCATTCTTAAAGGCACAAAACCAGCCGAGCTGCCCGTACTGCAATCGGCGAAGTTTGAATTCATCATCAATCTGAAGACCGCGAAACAAATCGGCATCGAGGTGCCGCCTGGCTTATCAGCGCGCGCGGATGCAATAATCGAGTAAAAACATAATTGTCCGCTTCTGGCCCTTAGCGGACATTTCAATCATGCCCTCGGATGTCCTCTTTCGGGGGTAAAGCGGACATGGACTCTTGCAATGCATATGTCCGCTTATGACCCAAAGCGGGCATGCTGTCACAAGATTTGGATTTGCGCTCTGCGCCAGTCGTACTTCTCGTCGTACCTAGCGACCGCCTTTTTTGAATCGTTAACGTCGCAGAATTACACATTACGGAATATCGCCCGGACTATCGCCGCCGATGAACGGCGTCAGGCAACGTCTCAGGTCACGTCGTCATGTAACGTCGTCATGCAGCTTCCGCCGCGCCTGCAAATCGACTCCATGCTCCTTAAAATCGGGCGGCGCGCGGGAAACGTCCCAACCGGCTTTTCCCGGTGCGCAAAGCACAGAGGTAAACAATGGCAAGGGCGATGATGCTGACGATTAGCCAAAATACCATGTCCATCGCAACCCTCCTTGCTGTGAGGGTTTTTTACGCGCGAAGCGATTTCTCGAAACAATCAATCATCGCGCAAAAGAGCGCGCGCCGCTACCCCGAAGCGCCTTCGCAAATCTTTAAGCCGGGATCAAAAACGGCAACACCGTCAGCGGCACTCTTCGACGTCGCCAATGTGCAGCCAGTCGGCAAGGCCACCGGCGCAATAGCTTTGTTGCGCCAATACGATCCAGCAGAGGCTGGCAACGAGCACCCCCGCCACAAACGCCGTCATCCGACCCCGCATGGTTTGAGTTTAGCCGTGCTTTAGGCCTCTGCGCTATTGGGGGAGGCATGGGCGCCGGTAAGTCCGGCAATTGCTCAGTATATGGTCCCGCCGCCCGACGCTAGTACGAAGAGAAATTTTCTCATGGCTCTCTCCTATATTGCCATCCATCTATTCCTCCCGAACGAGCTTGGTAGCCTCCGGCGAACAACTTTTTCGTCCGTTGCCAAGGTCGCTCCGCGATGTCGATTTCTAGCCCTAGGTGAAGCAGACATGGCGTTGAAAAGAGAAAGACCACCCTGCGGCGATCGTGACTGGTTGCGTGTTTACTAAAAGCTATCTCCATGTCGCAAGTATGTCGCACGGAGGTTTCGACAGTGTTCAGAAATCCACGTAAATCAACGGGATCAAAATGCAACTTGCGCGACATGAAAACGGCCAGCGCTGCACGAGCGCCAGCCGAGTTTTTATTTGTTGCTCAATGCGTTGAGTCTGGCTGGGGAACTAGGATTCGAACCTAGATTCTCGGAGTCAGAGTCCGATGTTCTACCGTTGAACTATTCCCCAAAAGGGACCTTGTGGCGGCGGGATGGCCCGACGATTTCCAATCCAGAGGCCATCACATGAGGCAATTCGGCTACTTTGACAAGTCCGCAGAGCTTCACGAAGCCCGTCGTGGCCGAGTTGCGACAGTAATTATGGCGAGCAGGCTGAAGGCCGCGACGCTCAGGAACACCAGTTGCGGGCTGGCGTGATCCATGATTGCTCCGAAAAACAGCGGCGAAATGATGCCACCGATATTGAATCCGGTGGTTACAAAACCGAATACCTTGCCGAACGAGCCGGGTGGAGTGACCTCGCGCACAATCATGTCGCGCGACGGCATGATCACCCCGGAGCACAAACCGGCCAATGACATAACCGCAATCAGCATCAGGGTGCCAAAATCAATCTCGGCAATAAGCGCCGTCAGTAGTCCCATCGCGGCGAGACCGATGGCTGCCACAATTGCATGGCGCGTGGTGCGGCCAACCAGCACTCCGCCGATCAACACGCCGATCGCCGACCAGAACAGATTGCCGGAAAGCGCTGCATTGGCCGTAGCAATTGGAGTGCCGTAAAGCGCGCCAAGCGCAACCACCGAGTAATTGTAAAGCCCGCCGCTGATCATCGCGAGCAGCGCAAAGAACACGAGGTTGAGCAGAATTGGCGGCGACAACAGGAGTCGCCAACTTGCGGGTGCCTGCTCCGCGGTCGAGCGAGCAGGTGCCGGACTTGCCGCATTGACCGAATGATCGCGCATCGCAAGCAGAATTGCCGCAACCGCGATGCCGAATGTGCTGGCGCCAATAAATGCGCCACGCCACCCCCAAAGGCTCTGCATAATGAGCAGGCTTCCCGGCGCCACCGCGGAGCCCAGCATGCCCGCGAAAGTATGCACGGAGAATGCCTGCCCGATACGGTCGGACGGAACGTAATGTGAAAGGAGGGCGTAGTCGGCAGGGTGGTAGACGGTGTTGCCCACGCCGGCGACGGCAAACATTGCGACCAGCACCCAGAATGAATCGACAAGACCGGCAATGGCAAAAGCGGTGCTGCCAATCACCAGACCGGCGACCAGCAAGGCCCGCGCTCCAAACCGGTCGACCAGGAAACCTGCCGGCGTTTGTAGCGTCGCCGACACGATATTGAACACAGCAAACGCCAGTCCGATCTCGGTGTAACTTACGCCGTACTCCGCACGGACGGCGGGCAACAGCGGTGCCAATAGTATGATGTAGTAATGAGAGACGAAGTGGGCGGCGCTCACCGCAGCCACGACGCGGATATAGGGCGTCCTGCTTGCGCTGACGATATCAGCCGCTTGGGTCATGCCGTTTATACTCCGAAAGGCGGCGGACTATGCCTTGGGCGACGTTGCTAATCCAATGCATTTCCGAGGGGTTGCCATGTCAGCTGGGTATGCAGATGTGTTCCTTAGGGCGGGATAAAAAACCACCAGCCACAAGCATCTGTGAAGTGAAGCAGCCATCCGCGGTGTTAGACTTTAAGCACAAGGCCGGCAGCTGGTGAGTTCCGGCCGCACAGGGAAGAGCGAGGGCTCCATGATTTCACTCAACGTGAACGGAAAGGCGTATTCGCTGGACGTGGAGGCGGAGACACCACTTCTTTGGGTCATCCGCGATGAACTCGGGATGACCGGCACGAAATTTGGTTGCGGCATTGCACAATGCGGTGCCTGCACGGTCCACGTCGACGGTGAGGCTATCCGCTCATGCAGCATTCAGGTTGGCGATGTTGCCAACAAGACCATCACCACTATTGAAGGTCTGTCGGCGGACTCAAAACATCCGGTGCAGCAGGCCTGGCTCGCCGAGGATGTGCCACAATGCGGCTACTGCCAGTCCGGGCAGATCATGGCAGCGGTTGCCTTCCTGAAAGAGCATCCCAAGCCCACTGACGCCGATATCGACGCCAACCTCACCAATATCTGCCGGTGCGGGACCTACGTCCGCATCCGCAGTGCGATCCATCGCGCCGCGGCGTTGATGAAGACGTGAGCGGGAGGCAAATCATGAACCAGATCATGCAAACCAACATCAGCCGCCGCAATTTCGTTGTCGCCTCCGCTTCCGCAGCGGGCGGGCTCGCCATCTGTGTGGCATTTCCAGGTCTCGCAGACGCGGCCAGTATCGGAACACAGACATGGGGGCCCGATAGCGTTTCCAACGAAATCAACGCTTTCCTCGCCATCGATCCGGATGGAAGCATCCTGATCCGCTCGCCGCATCAGGAAATGGGGCAGGGCGCCATTACCGCGTTGCCGATGATCGTTGCCGAAGAGCTCGAATGCGATTGGTCAAAAGTGAAAGTCGAATATGCGTCGCCCGCGCGCAATCTGCGCGAAAAGGAAGTCTATGGGCAGATGACGACCGTCGCCAGCCGTGGCGTGCGCACGTCATGGCAAATGCTCTTGCAGGCCGGCGCCAGCGCACGCGAACGGCTGATCGCCGCCGCAGCTCAGCGCTGGAATGTTCCCGCGTCTGAATGCGAAGCGGCTAATAGCACGGTCACGCACAAAAAGACCGGACGGAGTTTTGCCTATGGCGCGCTTGCGGCCGACGCAGCAAAAATTTCGCTCGAAAAAGAACCCGTCCTCCGCGCGCCCGATCAGTTCAAGCTGATCGGCAAGCGCATCGCCCGTCTCGACACGCCACTCAAGATCAACGGGTCGGCCAAGTTTGCCATCGATACACAAGTGCCGGGCATGGTCTACGCGGCGGTCGCCGCGTGCCCGGTGTTCGGCGGCAAGCTCAAAAGCGTTGACGATACTCCCGTGAAAGGCCGGCGCGGCGTGATGCAAGTGGTCAAGCTGGAGAATGCCGTCGCGGTTGTCGCCGATCGCTTCTGGCGTGCCAAAGAAGCGCTCGCCTTGCTGAAACCCGAATGGGACGTCGGTGAGGCCGGTAGCACCGACAGCGCACAGTTTGCCAAGCTCTATCGCGATACGCTCGATGGCACGATGGTCAACGCACGCAATGACGGCGACGTCGACGGAGCATTCGGCAAAGGCGGCAAGATTGTTGAGGCGGTCTATGAAGCGCCGCATCTCGCCCACGCCACCATGGAACCGTTGAACGCGACCGTGCACCTCCAGCCTGACAAGGTTGAGGTCTGGCTCGGCTCGCAGACGCCTATGGGCACGATCCGTCAGGCGGCCGCGGCTTCGGGCCTCAAGCCCGAACAGGTCGTGATCCACAATTGCTTCCTCGGCGGTGGTTTCGGCCGCCGCTCGATCAACGACGAGATGCGTCAGGCGATCCTCGTCGCCAAAGTGGTCGGCAAGCCGGTGAAGCTCGTCTGGACGCGCGAAGAGGACATGACGCAGGACCGTTATCGGCCGCAGGCCGCAGTGCGCATGAAAGCTTCGCTCGGTCCGGATGACCTGCCGACGGGATTCGATGCAAAGATCGCCGTCGGCTCAATCCTGCGTTCGACCGGAATCAACAAAGTCGAGAACGGTATCGAGGCGCAGGCGGTCGAAGGCTTCGCCAACATCCCTTACGCGATCCCGAGCGTGCGAGTCGGGTGTATGCTCAAGAATACCCACGTGCCCGTGATGTTCTGGCGCTCCGTTGGCTCCTCGCAAAATGCCTTCTTTGTCGAAAGTTATATCGACGAGCTGGCACAGGCGGCCGGGCAAGATCCTTACAAGTTCCGGCGAGCGCTGCTTGCCGGCAAATCGGACTTCCTTGGCGTGCTCGACATGATCGCCGAGAAAAGCGACTGGGGTAAACCGCTCGGGCAAGGCCGTGGCCGTGGCATCGCCATCCACGAATGCTATGGCTCGATCATCGGCCAGGTCGCGGAAGTGACTGTGAGCCAGAAGGGCGAGGTGCGGGTGGATCGCGTTGTTGCCGCCGTCGATTGCGGCCGCGTGGTCAATCCGGGAATCGTGGAAGCGCAGATCCAGAGCGGCGTGATTTACGGTCTTTCGGCGGCGCTCTATGGTGAAATCACCATCAAGGAGGGACGGGTCCAGCAGGCGAACTTCGACGATTATCAGGTGGTGCGGCTTGCCGACACGCCGAAGATCGAAGTCTATCTGGCGCTCTCCGGTGGCAAGAAATTGGGCGGTATCGGCGAGCCCGGCACTGCGGCGACTGCGCCTGCGATCGCAAATGCGGTGTTCGCGGCGACAGGAACGCGCGTTCGCTCCATGCCGCTCAAGAATATAAAGCTGCCAGGTCCGGTCTGAAGTCCAGTCTGACCGAGTGAAATAAGCACAGGCGGGGCCGTCGCCAGCGAGGGCCCCGTTTCCTTTTTCAGGATGCTTGCCGCGCCTTGGCCTCTTGGATTGCCTGCCAGATACGCGGTGGCGTCATCGGCATCTCCAGATGCCGAATGCCGTAGGCGGAAAGAGCATCGAGCACAGCATTGGCGACGGAGGGCAGGCCGCCTGAGGTTCCGGCTTCGCCGCAGCCCTTGGCACCGAGCGGATTGCTCTTGGTCGGCACTGGATGGCTTGCGACGTTGATCATCGGCGCGTCGTGCGCGCGTGGCATGGCATAGTCCATGAACGAGCCGGTCACCAGCTGTCCGTCGGAATCGTAAACCGCCTGCTCGAGCAGTGCCTGCCCGAGACCCTGCACCACGCCACCCTGAATTTGCCCTTCGACCAGCAAAGGATTGACAATGGTGCCGAGATCGTTGACCGCCGAATAACGCACCACATGCGTTGCGCCGGTCTCGGGATCGACTTCGACCTCCGCTATGTGGCAGCCGTTTGGGAAAGCAGAGGGAACCGGGTCCTTCACGACATGATCGACGTCGAGCGATGTCGGAGCGCCGTCCGGCAGCTTGAGGCCGCTCCGTAATCGTGCGGCCAGATCAAGCAGGCCGATCGACCGGTCGGTGCCGGCGATGGTGAACCGTCCCACCTTGAATTCGATATCGTTGACTGACGCTTCAAGTACGTGCGACGCGATCTGTTTGCCGCGCTCAATGACGATCGCGGCGGATTCGGACAACGCAGAGCCAACGAACATCACCGAACGGGACCCGCCGCTGCCACCACCGAATGCCATGCGGTCACTGTCGCCTTCGACCATGCGAATTCGATCGAAAGGAATACCGAGAAGATCGGTGAGAATCTGCGCATAGGTCGTCGCATGACCCATGCCGAAGTCGAGCGTGCCGGCAACAATTGTAACTGTGCCGTCGGCTTCGAAATGGATTGCACCCAGCTCCTTGCTTCCACCCGCGGTTACCTCGAGATAGCAACCAATGCCGAATCCGCGCAGCAATCCGCGCTTTTTGCTTTCGCGTTTGCGTTTGTTGAATCCGGCATGGTCGGCGATTTCGAGCGCCTGCTTGAGGACACCGAGAAAATCGCCGTTGTCGTACGTCATGTCGGAGGCCGCTTTGAACGGCAGATCGCTCTTGCGGATCATGTTGCGCCGGCGCAAGTCGATACGGTCGATGCCGAGCTCAGCGGCGGCGAGATCGAGCGCGCGCTCGACGTAGTAATTGCCTTCGGGGCGCCCCGCGCCACGGTAGGCCGACACAAAGTTCGTGTTGGTGAACACGCATTTGGTCGCCACCTCGATCAGTGGCGTGCGGTAAACGCTTGCAACGTTCTTGACCTGGTTGCCGGTCGATAACAACGGACCGAATTGGGCCAAGTATCCGCCCATATCGCCATAACCGGTAAGGCGCAGCGCGAGGATGTGTGCATCTTCGTCGAAGGCTATTTCGATCACCATGTCTTGCGCGCGGCCATGGTGATCGGAAACAAAGCT
The DNA here is from genome assembly GCA_035623095.1 of Pseudolabrys sp. Classification (GTDB taxonomy): domain Bacteria; phylum Pseudomonadota; class Alphaproteobacteria; order Rhizobiales; family Xanthobacteraceae; genus Pseudolabrys. Next base: position 72,470 of record DASPUD010000022.1, on the reverse strand, counting down.
GCCGGAACGCTCGTCAGTCCATTTTACAGGGCGTCCAAGTTGGCGCGCGCCATGCAAGATACAGACGTATTCCGGATAGACCGCTGCCTTCATGCCGAACGAGCCGCCGACCTGACCGGTGATGACGCGCACTTTATCCGCGGGAGCGCCCAAAATATCCATCAGCGAAGTCTTCATGCCGTGAACGCCCTGGCTCGTCGAGTAGAGCGTCCATTTCTGCGCGGCCGCATCGTACTCGCCGATCGCGGCACGCGGTTCCATCGCGTTCACTACCATGCGCTGATTGGAAGTTTCGAGCCGCGTGACGTGCTTGGCCTTGGCAAAAGCCTCCGCGACCTTGGCGGCATCGCCGTAATGGTAATCGAGTGCGATATTGTTTGGGACTGCATCGAAAACCAGCGGTGCGCCGGCCTTCACAGCCTCCGCCGGCTTGAGCACGACAGGCAGAGGATCGATGTCGACTGACACTGCTTCGGCGGCGTCTTTCGCCTGCGCGACGGTTTCAGCAATCACGCAGGCGATCGGATCGCCGACGTAACGCACTTTGTCGGCGGAGAGCGCCGGCCGCGGCGTGTAGCGTATTGCCGAGCCATCCCTGTTCTTAAGCGGCAAATTGCACTTGAGCGGACCATAAGCGGACAAATCAGACGCGGTGTAGACGGCCAATACACCAGACATTGTCTTGGCCTGGGTGGTGTCGATCGACCGCAGCACGCCGTGGGCTTCACGGCTGCGCACCATCACCGCATGGGCCTGGCGAGGCCGGCTGACGTCATCCGCATAGCAGCCTTCACCGCGCACGAGCTTGGGATCCTCGGTGCGCGGTACTGGCTGACCGATTCCGAACTTGGTCAGCGAAAGGGCGGCTTCTGTGGTTCGATCATCCATTTTGGGGAAGTAGTCTGGTGGTTGAGTGATCTCAGATAAAGCAGCGCGGCGTCTCCCACAAGAACAGCTTTTGCGACGGAGGGTTGCGCAAGATACAGGCGCTGCTAAACTTTTCGCGATCGAGGAAAACGGCCGTAACTGCAATGCGCCGGAGGGCGGCAGCTGGCGGAGCGGCAGGAAGGTTTTGATAAATGACTGGCGAGGCCGGGGATAACCCAGGCCTCGACCCCGCTATGAAACGGGCGCCGCCGGCGCGGGCCCGTTGGGGTCGGCGGTCGTCTGGGCGGCCCAACGCTGGCTTCGGCAATGACCGGGGCGGCGCGACCTATGCCGCGCTCGACCTTGGCACCAACAATTGTCGTCTGTTGATCGCGCGGCCGTCGGGCGAGGGTTTCCGTGTCGTCGATGCGTTTTCGCGCATTGTCCGGCTCGGGGAAGGCGTTTCTTTGTCAGGGCGGCTCAGCGAAATGGCGATCGAGCGGGCGATGGCGGCACTGGTTATCTGCCGCAACAAGATGAAGAACAAAGGCGTGACGCGGGCCCGATTGATCGCGACTGAAGCGTGCCGGGCAGCTGAGAACGGCACAGAGTTCCTCGCCCGCGTCGCCAATGAACTTGAGATTGAACTTGAGGTGATCGATCGTGAAACCGAAGCAAGGCTTGCCGCCACCGGATGCACGCCACTGATCGATCCGGAATCTGACGGCGTTGTTCTGTTCGATATTGGCGGTGGCTCTTCCGAGCTGGTGCGGCTTTCCCGCTCGCAAAAGAGTCGGGGAGGTCCGCCGCTGCCGCAAATCCGCGGCTGGATTTCAATCCCGCATGGCGTGGTTACGCTGGCCGAACGATACGGCGGCATCACCGTTACGCGCGAGAGTTATGAGGCGATGGTGGGTGAAATAGCGGCATTGATCATGCCATTCGTTCGCGACCACGCCGGCGAGGCCGCGAAAAGCATCCATATGCTGGGCACCTCGGGCACGGTCACGACCATTGCCGGCGTGCACCTCAACCTCAAACGCTACGATCGTAACCGCATCGATGGCTGCTGGATGAGCACGGAGGATATTAGTTCCGTGCTCGAACGATTACTTGCCATGAGCTACGAGGACCGGGTGGCCAGTCCTTGCATCGGTGTCGAACGCGCGGACCTTGTGCTTGCCGGCTGCGCGATCCTCGAGGCAATTCGTCGCGCGTTTCCGTGTCCGCGGCTACGCGTTGCCGACCGCGGGCTGCGCGAGGGCATGCTGGTGCAGATGATGCGCGAGGACGGGGCCTGGGGAGGCGGCAACCAGGCGGCTGCACCGTGAACTCACGCGGCAAACGGGGTGCCGCGCGTCAAATGAAAGTGCGCGTGCGCAGCGGAAAAGGCCGCTCCCAATCATCTAAGCTTTGGCTAGAACGGCAACTCAACGATCCATACGTGGGTCGCGCCAAGCGCGAGGGCATGCGCTCCCGCGCCGCGTACAAGCTGATGGAGATCGATGACAAGGCGCGCTTTCTTAAAAAGGGAGCACGCGTGGTCGATCTGGGTGCCGCCCCCGGCGGCTGGAGCCAGGTCGCCGCGCAAAGAGTCGGCCCCACCGGCCGTGTTGTTGCTATTGACGTATTGCCGATGGATCCTGTGGTCAGCGTCGATTTTGCAAAAATCGATTTCCTCAATCAGGAAGCGCCCGGGAAGCTCAAGGAAATGTTGGGCGGACCAGCCGATGTTGTCCTCTCCGACATGGCCGCCAATGCGACAGGCCACGCTCGCACGGATCATCTGAAAATTATCGCACTTGTGGAGGCAGCTGCCGATTTTGCCCGCGAGGTACTCGCTCCGGGCGGGACCTTTCTTGCAAAAGTGCTGCAAGGCGGAACTGAAGCGACCCTGCTTGCGTCGCTCAAGCGCGACTACAGAAACGTCAAACACGTCAAGCCGCCGGCAAGCCGTTCGGATTCGGCGGAGCTTTATCTGCTTGCGACGGGATTCCGCGGCGCGAACTAACCAGCGCGTTGGTCTGACGTTTCTGCCGGAGTTGGCAGGCGGTCGGCTAGCTCCGCGCCGGCATCGGGCGAAAGCCGGGCAAAAATAACGACCGAGAGCGTGGAAATTAGCGCGACGGCCAGAAAGGCGGGCGGAAAATCTGCGGCTTGCAAAGCACCGCTGCCTTTCAAATAGACCGTCAACTCTACCGCCATGGCGCCGATCGCCACGCCAGCCGATACTGCCAGTTGCTGTGCGACGCTCACCAGCGCGGTCGCTCGTCCGATACGCCGCGGTTCGACTTCGGCGTAGGCGATCGTGTTGATGCTGGTGAACTGAAGTGAACGGAAAAATCCTCCGACGAAAAGCAGGATTGTCATCAACGCGATTGGTGTGGTTGCAGTGAAGCCGGCGCAAACGGCGAGAAACGCGGAACTGACAATAGAATTGACCACTAGAATATTGCGGAAGCCGAACTGGTGGATAATGAACGCCGTCGCCCATTTCATACCCATCGCGCCGAGAGCGGATACGAATGTGATCGTCCCCGATTGAAACGGTGTCATTCCGAATCCGATTTGCAGCATAAGCGGCAGCAGGAACGGTAGCGCACCGAGTCCAAGCCGGAAGATGAACCCGCCGCAGACGCTCGCGAAAAAAGTGGGCAGCCGGAATAAGGAAAGGTCGAGAGCTGGATTTTCGATACGCCGCGCGTGCGCGAGATAGGCCGCGAAGAAACAGGCGCCGCCAAAAATCAAAGCTGCCACGAAAGTCCACGGCAGGAAATTCAGTCCGAGCACCGAAAGGCCGAAAGCCATGCCGCCGATGCCAAGGCCGGCGAGTATCATGCCGACCACGTCGAAGCGTTCGTGCTCTTCGGCGCGGACATCCGGAATGTAACGAGTGGCGAGGAATATCCCGAGCAAGCCGATCGGAACATTGATGATGAAAATCCAGTGCCACGTTGCATACGTGGTAATGAATCCACCAACCGGCGGGCCGAGCACAGGGCCGATCAGCGCCGGCGTGGTCACCCAGGCCATCGCGCCGACAAGCTCGCGTTTGCTGATGGTACGCACCACCACCATGCGCCCCACCGGCGTCATCATTGCGCCGCCCATGCCCTGGACGATCCGGGCAATCACAAAATCCGTGAGGGAGCCCGAGAGGGCGCAGCCGATGGAGCCGAGCATGAACACGGCGATTGCCGCACGAAAGACGGTGCGGGCGCCAAAGCGGTCGGCGGTCCAGCCGCTGGCCGGGATGAAAATGGCGAGCGAGAGCAAATAGGAGGTGACGGCAAGCTTCAGCGCCAGCGGGTTGGTTCCGATATCACTCGCGATCGCCGGCAACGACGTGGCGATTACCGTCGAATCCATGTTTTCCATGAACAGTGCGACCGCGATGATCAGCGGGACAGTGCGGTCACGAGGCATGGGGAGGCTGGCAGGGCTGGGACGTCATCAAAACAGGTGTTTTGAAGCGTAAAGCGGCGGCGGAAGGAAGGCTTCTTCACGTTTACGAGTTCATAACAGCTATCCGCGATTGCCCTAGGAATCGGGGCGATCCCGTGCTATCGACCCACGCCAACCCAAAAGCGGGCCGTGATGCAAGGCGAGGGACCCCTCGCAACGGGCTTTTTTAACCCTTGCCGGCCGGTCCGAACCCTTTTTGGGCGTGATGGAGTTGGCGATGGCCGCAAAAAACAATGCAAGCCCGCGCGAGGGCCTCACTTTCGACGACGTGCTGATCAAGCCCGGTCTGTCGGAGGTGCTGCCCGCCGATGTCGACATCCGCTCCCGCATTACGCGCTCGATCCCCGTTAACATCCCGATCATTGCTTCCGCTATGGACACCGTGACGGAGGCACAAATGGCAATCGCCATGGCCCAGGCCGGCGGGATCGGCGTCCTCCACCGCAATATGGAACCGGAGGAGCAGGCCGCGCAGGTGCGCCAGGTCAAGAAATTCGAATCCGGAATGGTGGTGAACCCGCTCACCATCGAGCCCGATGCGACGCTTCAGCAGGCGCTCGACCTGATGTCGGAAAATCGTATTTCCGGCATTCCGGTGGTTGAGCACGCCACCAACGCGCAGCCGGGCAAGCTGGTCGGCATTCTCACCAACCGCGATGTGCGTTTTGCAACCGACCCGCGCCAGAAGATCTCCGAGCTGATGACCAAGAAGCTCATCACCGTGCGCGAAGGCGTAAGCCAGGACGAAGCCAAGCGTCTGTTGCATCAGCACCGCATCGAGAAGCTGCTGGTGGTCGACGCGCAATTTCGCTGCGTGGGCCTGATCACCGTGAAAGACATTGAGAAGGCGGTGGCCAATCCAAATGCCTGCAAGGACGAGCAAGGCCGCCTGCGGGTTGCCGCTGCTACCACGGTCGGAGACAAGGGCTTCGCGCGCACCGAGGCGTTGATCGCGGCCGGTGTGGATCTTGTCGTCGTCGATACCGCGCACGGTCATTCAAAGTATGTGCTCAATGCAGTGACCCGCATCAAACGCAAATCGAACAAAGTTCAGGTCGTGGCAGGCAATGTGGCGACTGTCGAAGGCGCCAAGGCTTTGATTGATTGCGGCGCCGACGCCATCAAAGTAGGCATCGGGCCTGGCTCGATTTGCACGACGAGAGTTGTGGCGGGTGTCGGTGTCCCGCAATTGACAGCGATCATGGATTGCGTGGACGCGGCGAAGGCAACCGGCACCCCGGTGATTGCGGACGGCGGTATCAAATATTCCGGCGATCTTGCAAAAGCGATTTCGGCCGGCGCCGACGTCGCGATGGTCGGTTCATTGCTCGCGGGCACCGACGAGACGCCCGGGGAAGTATTTCTCTACCAGGGACGCTCATACAAGACGTACCGCGGCATGGGATCGGTCGGCGCGATGTCGCGCGGCTCAGCCGATCGGTATTTCCAGCAGGACATCAAGGACGCGCTCAAGCTGGTGCCGGAGGGGGTCGAGGGGCAAGTACCCTATAAGGGCGCGGCCGCAACCGTGCTCCATCAGCTCACCGGCGGCCTGCGCGCGGCCATGGGCTATGTCGGGGCGAAAAACATCCCCGAGCTGCACAGCAAAGCCGAATTCGTTCGCATTACCGGCGCGGGCCTGCGCGAAAGTCACGTGCATGACGTGACAATCACCCGAGAAAGCCCGAACTATCCGAGCCGCACCTAGTCAATCTGTCCGGGGATAAGCTTATGTCCATTCAGGCTGTGTTACTGCCACTGTTCGCCGAAGTGCTTCTCACCTTCGGCGTGATGTTCGGCATGATGTTTTTCCGCACGTCGAGTCTGCGGCGTGGTGAGACTCGCTTTGAGAACATTGCCCTTCGCGAGCCGAACTGGCCGGTGCGCGCGACCCAGTTTGCCTATTCATTTTCAAATCAATTCGAGCTGCCGGTTCTTTTTTATGTTCTGACGATTCTCGAGATCCTCACTCGCAGTGCGGACCTATTGTTCGTTGTTTTTGCCTGGATCTTTGTTGCGATGCGTGTGCTCCAGGCGGTTATTCATGTGACCAACAACAACGTCGGCCTTCGAGGCGCTTTCTATGGCGTCGGCGCGATCATTTTGGTCATTATGTGGGTGATATTCATCGTCCATATCCTTCTGTTGCCATGACGCCGGCGGCTCGGCTTGCTGCCGCCATCGAGGTTTTTTCTGCGATCGAAAGCGAGCGTCGTCCGGCTGCCGATGTGCTCAAGAGCTGGGGACTGACCCATCGTTTCGCAGGGTCCGGCGACCGCGCAGCGATTGCCGGTCTGGTCTACGACGCGCTGCGGAGGCGTGCTTCCAGTGCCTATTTGATGAGAGCGGATACGCCGCGCGCGATTCTGCTCGGCATGCTCAAACGCGAGCGCAAGCTCGACACCGAAACGATTGCGAAGCTTGCCGACGGATCGCACTATGCGCCTGAGGCGCTGCGTCCGGACGAGTCCGAGCATCTCAATGCGGGGAATATGACCGGCGCCCCCGCCTATGTTGCGGGCGACTATCCGGAGTGGCTCGACCCTCATTTCAGCCGGGCCTTTGGGGAAGCGCGGGTGGAAGAGGGTGCCGCGCTTGCTTCTCGCGCGCCTCTTGATTTGCGGGTCAACACGCTGAAATCCGAAACCGAAAAAGCGGCCGAGATGTTGGCCGGGCTGAAGCCTGAGCCGGCTCGATGGTCCCCATGGGGTCTGCGGATTCGCCTTCCGGCGGACGCCAAGAGCCCCGCGATTCATGCCGAACCGGCGTTTCTGAAGGGCCTGATCGAGATACAGGATGAAGGCTCGCAGCTGGCGGCCCTGCTTTCCGCGGCGGGCCCGGGCGAGCAGGTCGTTGACCTCTGTGCCGGCGCGGGAGGCAAGACGCTGGCGATGGCGGCCATGATGCAGAACAAGGGCCAGATCTTCGCTACGGACGACGATAAACGGCGCCTCGCTCCTATCCATGACCGACTGAAACGTTCTGGCGCGCGCAACGTGCAGGTCCGCACGCCAAAATCCATCGGAGGCGAGATGGACGACCTGGCGGGCCGCATGGACCTCGTATTCATCGACGCGCCCTGCACGGGGACTGGCGCCTGGCGGCGCAATCCGGACGCCAAATGGCGGATGCGACCGGGCGCGCTTGAACAACGGCAAAAAGAGCAAAGCGAAATCCTCGAGCGCGCTGTGCCGCTGCTCAGACCGGGCGGCCGCATCGCTTATGTGACATGTTCGGTGCTGGACGAGGAAAACGGCGCCCAGGTACGCGGTTTTCTCGGCCGCCATGCGGAATTTTCGCTGCAGCCGCCAGCCGAGGTCGCCCAGCCTCTTGGGGAGCGCTCTTTCATGTTCAGCAAGGCAGCGCGGCTCTCTGACGAGGGCATCCTGATGACCCCGTGGACAACTGACACCGACGGCTTTTTTGTCTCGATATTGAGGTGCCGCGGCTAGGGGCTTGTTACCGGTTGGTAATAAATTGAAAACGGAAAACCTCGATTGCGCCCCAATCCCGGCCAAATTTTTCCGCGATAGTCGCGTGTCTAGCAAAGGGCAAACTTTTTATCGGGGTTATTTCCATGCTGGTCGCCAGGCGCGATCCGCCTTTTCACATGGACGCGGACGAAGCAGCGTCAATCCATCCCGACGGACCTCCAACCTCCAAAGCATCAGGGTTCACGCGGTTTTTGGCGGCTGTGCAGATCATGGGCTCGCTGTTGGCAGTGCCGGTTGGCATAGCCAGCGCCTATTCATTTTATCGCACCAATTTTTCCCCCGAGACGACCTGTCAGACCTTGCGTAGCGGGATTATTTCCTTGCTCGACAAAAGCGTCGACGCCACGACCCGTCGCGCTCTGGTTCGTCGCGACGTCGAGACATTTGAGAAAACATGTGCCGCGGTCGATCCCGAGGCTACGGCTGCGTTCAAGACTTTGCTCACCGCCGAAAAACCAGCCACTACGCCGCCAGCGGCGTCCGCCGCAACGGAGTTTGTTGGTTCACGCCCAAAAGAAACGATGCGGAAGGTCGAGCCGCGACCGCAGGCAACTGTGAAACAATCGGTTCCTGCGACGCCGCCCGCCGTTGCAGAGCGACGCGACGCTGCGGTGTCCGACTCGCAATGGCTCGACGCCGTGCGCCAGGCCCTGGTAACTCACAAACCTGAACCCAAGCCCACGGAGAGTGCCAAGCCGCTCGCAGCGCCCGCACCGACCGTGCGCCCCGCGCTGCAAGAGACCACAGCATCCGCGCCCGCCGCTGTTCCAGCACCGGCCGTAGCGCCGGCATTGCCGCTGGCCATCACAGTGACGCCGCCTCCCGTTCAGCGCGTCGATGCCGACCATCCTGTGCCGCCGCAATCGATTCCCGATCCGGCTCCGGCGCCTCCGGTGGATACAGCCAAGTCTGACGAGCAGGGACGCTCACGCATCGGCAAATGGATTTCGTCAATTCCGCTTCTGGGCAACGTCGTCGACAACGTCCGCCATTGAGCGGACTAGCCCGGCTGCCAATCTGCGACCGTTGCCAGACCCGTTTCAGTCTGCCAGCGCCCGCTTTTCCCCTTGAGCCGAGCCGCCATTGCCAGACGCGTCAAATAATCTCGGCGCGGAATTTCACGGAAGCCCATGTCATGACATGTCGGCGTCATTAGCTTGCCGTCGTTGAAATCAAAGCCCCAGCGCGAAAGATGCCAATTAAGGACGGCGAACCCCATCTTCGACGTATTCGGTTCGCGTGAAAATTGAGATTCGGTGACGAAAGCGTTGCCGACGGCCACGCCATATCCGCCGCCGGCGAGTTCGCCGCGTTCGTTCCAGACTTCGAAGGAATGTGCGTAGCCCCGGTCGTGCAATTCAGCGTAGGTGCGCATGATCCTGGGCGTGATCCATGTCAGATGCCAGCGGCCGTCGCGTTGACCGGCACAGGCGGCAATGACGTGGTCGAAGTCGCGATCAAATGTCACCGTATAGTGCTTCTGCCGCATCTGGCGGCGAAGACGTTTGGCGACGTGCAATTCGTTGAAGAAAAGAACCGAGCGCATCGGTGGCGACCACCATTTCAAAGGCGCGATATGAGCAAAGGGATAGAGCCCACGTTGATAAGCCGCGATGAGAGTTGACAGCGACAGATCATGTGCGACGCCCGCCAGGCCCGGCGGCTCGTCAGCAGCGCGCTCAGGATCGGGCAACGCATAGTCGGGCGCCAGAAATTCGTCGAAGCAAAGGTTCAACAGATTGGGTAAGCCGCGGATCCGTTTTGGGCTCAAAGCCCAGGCGATGCCGAGCACCCAGCGTTCAGTCATCTCGAGCGGATTTTCACGAAACAGCGCCGCACGGCGTTCTGCGCGCCCGGAGGCGGCAGCCGGCAGTCGCATGCGCTCGGTTTCAAAGGCCATGGCGGCACCCACGCTCCCAGTTGTGCACAAACCGGAGGCGGCACATTTTCTAAGCACGTTCGGCGCTAACATTGGGTTACCCGGAACGTTGAAAGGCTTGACGTCATGCGACAAAGCCCGCAAAAAGCGGCCCCGAACGGCCTCGATGTGTCCGATTCCGGCAACGTTCGGGACACAACGCCGTCCATGCACGACAAGGTTTTGATCGTCGATTTCGGCTCCCAAGTGACCCAGCTCATCGCGCGCCGGGTGCGGGAGGAGAAGGTCTATTCGGAAATTGTGCCGTACCAGAAAGCCGAAGCCGCTTTCCGCGAGATGAAGCCCAAGGCGGTGATCCTTTCCGGCGGGCCTGCCTCGGTGCTCGACAAGGATGCACCACTCGCACCGAAATCAATTTACGAAGCCGGCGTGCCGGTACTCGGCATTTGTTACGGGGAACAGGCGATGGCGCAACAACTCGGAGGCAAAGTTGAGGGCGGGCATCATCGTGAATTCGGCCGCGCCGAAGTAACGGTCACTGAAAACACGCCCTTGTTCGAGGGCGTCTGGCGCAAAGGCGAAAAATATCCGGTGTGGATGAGCCACGGTGACCGCGTGACGAAACTGCCGCAAGGCTTTCGCGCTCTTGGCACTTCGCCAAACGCGCCGATTGCCATCATCGGCGACGACAAACGCAGGTTCTACGCCACCCAATTCCATCTCGAAGTGATTCATACCCCACATGGCGCCGCGCTATTGCGAAATTTTGTCCGCAAGATTGCCGGGCTTACTGGCGACTGGACCATGCGCGCCTTTAAGGAAGAGGCAATCGACAAGATCCGCAAACAGGTCGGCAAAGGGCGCGTAATTTGCGGGTTGTCGGGCGGCGTCGACAGCGCGGTGGCTGCGGTGCTGATCCATGAGGCAATCGGCGATCAGCTTACCTGTGTGCTGGTCGACCATGGACTGATGCGTCTCGGCGAGGCGCAGAAGGTCATGACGCTTTTTCGCGACAGCTACAATATCCCGCTCGTGCATGTCGACGCTTCGGACACGTTCCTCAAGGCGTTAGGAGGGCTAGAGGATCCCGAACAGAAGCGTAAAACGATCGGCAAGCTTTTCATCGACGTATTTGAAGCGGAAGCCAAAAAGATTGGTGGCGCCGATTTTCTTGCGCAAGGCACGCTTTATCCGGACGTAATCGAAAGCGTCTCGTTCACCGGAGGTCCCTCTGTCACCATCAAATCGCATCACAATGTCGGCGGGTTGCCCGAACGCATGCGCATGAAGTTGGTCGAGCCGTTGCGTGAATTGTTCAAGGATGAAGTGAGAGTGCTCGGGCGTGAACTTGGCCTGCCGGAAGCATTTGTCGGAAGGCATCCCTTTCCTGGTCCCGGGCTGGCAATCCGTTGCCCGGGTCCGATTACGCGCGAGAAACTCGACATCCTGCGGCTCGCGGATGAAATTTATATCGAGGAAATCCGTCGCACCGGCCAGTATGACGATATCTGGCAGGCTTTTGCCGTGCTTCTGCCGGTGAAAACCGTCGGCGTTATGGGCGACGGCCGCACCTACGATTATGTGGTTGGCCTGCGCGCGGTCACTTCGACCGACGGAATGACCGCCGATTTCTATCCGTTCGATATGAAATTTCTCGGTATGGTCGCGACGCGCATCATCAATGAGGTTAAAGGCGTCAACCGCGTCGTCTATGACGTGACGTCAAAGCCGCCGGGAACGATAGAGTGGGAGTGATCGTGCCGGTTATCTACGGAATCAAGAACTGCGACACCATGAAGAAGGCGCTTGCTTGGCTCGACAAGCACGGGGTCGAGTGCGTCTTTCATGACTACAAGTCGGCGGGTATCGATCGTGCAAAACTTGAGCGCTGGGCAAAGAAGGTTGGCTGGGAAACCTTGCTCAACCGCGCCGGCATGACGTTCCGCAAGCTGCCCGAAAGGGACAGGGCCAGCGTCACTGAGACAAAGGCCATTGCGTTGATGCTCAAACAACCGACGATGATCAAGAGGCCGGTGCTTGAACTTGAAGGCGGTAAAATGCTTGTCGGCTTTAAACCGGAGCAATATCGCGAAACCCTTGCGTCCTGAGATGGCTTGATTTTGCGCGCGTTTGCGGCCACATGCAGGCCATGAACAAGCCGGTGATTGCTTCCGATTCTATTCCCGCTACGGCGCTCGCGGCCGAGGTCGAGCGACGACGCACGTTCGCGATCATTTCTCACCCGGACGCCGGCAAGACGACGCTTACCGAAAAGCTCCTGCTGTTCGGCGGCGCCATCAATCTTGCCGGGCAGGTGAAGGCCAAGCGCGACCGGCGTTCGACCCGTTCGGACTGGATGGCGATCGAGCGCGAACGCGGCATTTCGGTCGTTACTTCAGTAATGACCTTCGACTACGACGGTCGTGTGTTTAATCTTCTTGATACGCCGGGCCATGAGGACTTTTCTGAAGATACGTACCGGACGCTGACTGCGGTCGACTCGGCGGTCATGGTGATTGACGCGGCCAAAGGTATCGAAGCGCGCACGCGAAAATTGTTTGAGGTTTGCCGGCTGCGCGACATTCCAATTGTGACTTTTATCAACAAGATGGATCGCGAAAGCCGCGATCCGTTCGAACTCCTCGATGAGATCGAAAAAACCCTGGCGCTCGACACTGCGCCGATGACCTGGCCGATCGGGCGCGGCCGCGACTTTGCCGGTACATATGATATCGAGACTGGCGAAATGCGGCTGGTCAGCGAGGATGGCAAGACCGTGGATCGCCAGCCACTTGATCTGGCGGCGCTTGGTGCGCGCAACGCCATGCTCGACGCGAAGGCGATTGCCGAGGAATTGGCACTGGTCAAGCATGCCTGCAAGCGCTTCGATTTCAGCTCGTTCCGAGAGGGTCATCTGACACCGGTCTTTTTCGGCTCTGCGCTGAAGAACTTTGGCGTGAAAGATCTGCTCGACGCGCTAGCTACCTTCGCCCCGGCGCCGCGCGCGCAAATGTCCAACGTGCGCAAGGTCGATGCGCACGAAGATGCGATGACCGCATTTGTCTTCAAGATTCAGGCCAATATGGACCCGAACCATCGCGATCGTATTGCCTTTGCGCGGCTGTGTTCCGGTAAACTGCGTCGTGGCATGAAGGCCAAGCTCACTCGCACTGCCAAGCCGATGACGCTATCGACGCCGCAATTTTTCTTTGCGCAGGACCGGGCGCTCGCGGAAGAAGCCTATGCTGGCGATGTGGTCGGCATTCCCAATCACGGTACTCTGCGCATCGGAGACACGCTGACCGAAGGTGAAGCGATTGCCTTTCTCGGTGTTCCGAATTTCGCGCCGGAAATCCTCAGGCGGGTCAAACTTGGCGATCCGATGAAGGCCAAGAAGTTGAGAGAGGCGCTTCAGCAAATGGCAGAGGAGGGAGTCGTGCAGGTCTTCCGGCCTCTCGATGGCGCGCCCGCGCTGGTCGGAGTCGTCGGCCCTTTGCAGCTTGACGTTCTAAAAGTACGATTGTCGGAGGAATACGGCCTCGATATCGACTACGAGCAACCGGAATTCCAGCTCGCACGCTGGATTGCGAGCGAAGACGCAAAAAAACTCGAAGACTTTGTGCAGGCAAATTATTCGAGTTGCGCGGAGGATCTCGACGGCGATCGCGTGTTCATGGCGCGCAACCAGTTCATTCTTGACTATACGAGCGAACGCGCGCCGGGCATCGTTTTCACCGATATCAAGGACGTCAAGGAAAAGACGGCCTAGTTTATTTTCACGTTTGCTGCCTTGATGACAGGCGCCCAGCGTGCAATCTCGCCGTCCATCCTTTCGCGCAGTTCCTTTGGAGAAGAGCCAACCGGCTCCATCAGTTGTGCCGTGAGTTTTTCGCGCACACCCGGCTGTTTGATGATCTCGGCTACATCTTTGCTGATCTTGTCGACGATTGGCGTTGGTGTTCCGCCGGGTGCAATCAGTCCGTTCCACGCATCGGCTTCAACGTCGATACCGGCCTCCTTCAAGGTCGGCACGTCCGGTAGGTAGGGCGAGCGCCGGGCTGTCGAAACAGCGAGAATTTTGACTTTGCCCGCTGAGGCCTGTGGCGTCACCGAAATCGGCGGGAGGCAGGTCATCTGCGCGTCGTTGCGGATCACCGCGGTGATCGCCTGGGGTGAACTGGTGTAGGGCACATGCACAAGTTCAGTCCCAGCCTTGATGGCGACTGCCGCCATGGCAAGGTGGGACACTGAGCCATTGCCGATCGAGGCAAAGTTATATTTGCCCGAGTTTTTCTTGAGCAGCGCTACGAGCTCCGCCACGGAATTGACGCCCAGCTCCGGACTGACGGCGAGCACGCAGGGCTGGGTGACCAGTTGCGTGACCGGCGCGATATCCTTGCGCGGGTCATAAGGCAGGCTCGCGAACAGCAGGGTATTGATGGCAAGCGGACCGCCAATGCTCACGCCGAGTGTCGAGCCGTCGGGCGTGGCTTTGGCGACGACGTCAGTGCCGAGATTGCCGCTTGCGCCGGGCTTGTTTTCGACCACAAAAGCGCTGGCCGGATATTTCTGCTGCAATCCGTCGGCAACCAGCCGCGCAATAATGTCAGGTGTCGACCCGGCGGCGAATGGGACGACGATGCGCACGGTTTTTGCAGGCCAGACCTGCGCGAGAAGGGGCGTTGCGGACCCCGCCAGCAGCAGGAATGCCGCTACGGCAGCACCTTTTAGCAGCCGAAATGCCGCAGCTATAGTCGTCGACGCCATGCGAATGCCGGGGGCAGCTTGCATTGATAGCGGCTATCCTCTACTGCGGCGGCAAACCGGCGTGAGTGTGTAGCATGGGTTTAGGCATTCTTGTTATCGGACTGCTGGTCTTCCTCGGCGCGCATATATTCGTCTCGCTGCGCGGCACGCGTGCTGATGTGATTGCCCGAATTGGCCTGCATGTCTACCGGGGCGTTTTTGCGCTGGTTTCGCTGGTCGGCCTTTTATTGATCGTTTGGGGCTTCGCTCAATACCGCGCGCATGAATGGATTCAGCTGTGGTCGCCGCCCGGCTTCATGCGTCACATCACTGTAGGATTGATGTTGTTCGCAACGATATTCATTGTTGCGGCCTTTGTCCCAAGTCATATCAAGACCAGGTTGAAGCATCCGATGTTGGCAGGCGTCAAAACCTGGGCCTTCGCACATTTGCTGTCGAACGGCGATCTTGGTTCGATGCTTTTGTTCGGTGCGTTCCTGGCGTGGGGCGTTTACGCCCGTATTGCCGCCAAACGCCGCGGGGACGTCGGTTCGCAAACCGCGCCAGCTGGCTGGGGCAATGATGCAATCGTCGTCGTTGTTGGGATCGTCGTTTACCTCGCGCTCGGTTACGTGTTCCATCCGGTTGTTATCGGCGTGCCGGTATTCGGGACATAAAGATGTCAGTCCAGGATGAAATCCGGCGGCTCACGGCTCCTGACATCCGCGCGCGCAAGGGTGGTGAACCGATCGTCGCTCTCACCTCATATCACGCCCATACGGCACGCATCGTCGATGCGCATTGCGATGTCATTCTTGTAGGTGACTCGCTGGGTATGGTGATGCACGGGCTAGAGACGACTGTTCCGGTCACGCTCGACATGATGATCCTGCAGGGTCACGCGGTCATGCGCGGGTCGAAGCGCGCGCTCGTTGTCGTGGACATGCCGTTCGGGTCGTATGAAGCTTCCAAAGAGCAGGCCTTTATGAACGCCGCACGCGTCCTGAAAGAAACCGGCTGCGGCGCCATCAAAGTTGAAGGCGGCAAACGCATGGCGGAAACCATCCGCTTTCTTGCCGAGCGTGGCGTACCGGTGATGGCCCATGTCGGACTAACGCCGCAGGCCATAAACACGATTGGATCGTTCCGGGCGCAAGGCCGTGACGAGGCCGATTGGGCGCGCATCGAGGAAGATACCCTTGCGGTATCCCAGGCCGGGGCCTTTTCGGTCGTGATCGAGGCAGTTGCGGAACCTCTTGCCCGCAGGCTCACGGCTGCGGTTCCAATTCCGACCATCGGCATCGGGGCGAGCGTCGCCTGCGATGGACAGATTTTGGTGCTTGAGGACATGCTCGGGCTTTCACCGCGTGTCCCCAAATTCGTTAAACGCTATGGCGAGCTCGGTCCGGGCATCGCTAAAGCGGTCGCTGACTACGCTGCTGAGGTGCGCTCACGTGCTTTCCCCGGTCCGGACCACGTATACCCAATGAAAACCAAGAAAACATAGCATCCTCAAATATTAACGGTTGGCGGCTTTGGCTTTGCCTTAGGTGCGCCACATCGGTAGGTTACGGCGCAATTCGGCCCGAGGTGGGCCAGCGAGCGAGCGGGTCTGGAGCCATTCGTGGCCGATATTTTTCATGAAGTAGATGAAGAAGTCCGGCGAGAGCAGCTCAAGAAGCTGTGGGATCGCTACAATATTTATTTGATCGGGCTCGCTGTGCTGATTGTCGCAGGAATCGGCGCCTGGCGCGGGTACGAATATTGGGTCGCCAAGCAAGCCGCAATCGCCGGCGAAGAGTTCGAGGTGGCGATGACCTTCAGTGAGGAGGGTAAGCACGCCGAAGCAGAGGCGGCCTTTGCCAAAATCGCTGCTGAGGCGCCTGGCGGATATCGGATGCTGGCGCGGATGCGCGCTGCTGCGGCACTGTCGCAGGTTAAGCCCGCAGATGCGGTCAAAGCCTTTGACGAGATTTCCGCCGATGCCTCGTTTGGTACAACATGGCAGGATCTCGCCGCCGTGCGCGCGGGCATGTTGTTGGTGGACACGGCGCCGCTCGCAGAAATGCGTCAGCGGCTTGAGTCGCTCGCCGAGCCAACACGGAGCTTCCGTCACACGGCCCGCGAACTTCTAGCGCTCTCGGCTTGGCGCAATCACGACCTGGCGGGTGCCCGGCGCTATCTTGATATGATCGTGACCGATGCTGAAACCCCGCCGGGGACGCGCGCTCGGGCTGAACTTTTGTCGGGATTGATCGTCGGCGAAGGTAAGAGCTGAGGAATCGCTGATGCGCCGCATGCGATATGCCGTAACGGTGGCTGGGCTCGTCCTGATGGGCGCGGTTCTGGCCGGCTGCGCCGATGGTTTCGACCTCGACAAGCTTGACGTATTCGGCCTCAACGAAAAGAAAAAACTGCCCGGAGAGCGTAAGGAACTGTTCCCTGGCGGCGTGCCCGGCGTCACGCAGGGTATTCCGCCTGAATACATGAAAGGCAACCAGCCGCCGCCGGAAACCGCGCAAGCCCCGGCTAACGATCAAACAAAGCCGCCGACCGCTGCCGGCAGCAAAACCGCTGCGGCGGAGGAAGAGCCGAAGCCGAAGCCGAAGCGCGCCCCAAAGCCGGCGTCCACCCGGATTACAGTTGGCGGACCGCCAGGCGCTGGACAACAGTCGCCCCCGGCGCCGCAACAACAACCGCAGGAGCCGTGGCCCCAGGATTCGCAGCCAGCGCAACAGCCGAGCCAATCGCCATGGCCGACGCAGGGGCAAACCAACACAGCCTCGCCATGGCCTTCGTCGCCTAACTCAGGCACCATTTCGCGCTGATCTGAGCGCCGGACAAGCCGGGCAATGACGAGGGATGAGCTTCACTATTGCCATTATCGGCCGGCCCAACGTTGGCAAATCGACCTTGTTCAACCGGCTTGTCGGGCGACGCCTGGCCCTGGTTGACAACCGGCCCGGCGTGACGCGCGATCGGCGCGAAGGCGAAGCATGGCTCGGCGACATCGCTTTCACGGTGATCGATACCGCAGGTCTTGAGCAGTCAGCTCCGGACAGTCTTTCCGGCCGGATGCGGGCGCAGACAGAGGCGGCGATCGATCAGGCCGATGCAATTTTCTTTATGATTGATGCACGCGCAGGGCCGACGCCGGTTGACGACGCGTTTGCCGATGTTGCGCGAAAGTCCGGCAAACCGATCGTGCTTGTCGCCAACAAAAGTGAGGGTACAGCGGGGGAGGCAGGGCGCCTCGAAGCTTACGCTCTCGGCATCGGTGAACCGGTGCCGATCTCCGCGGAACACGACGAGGGCATGGCGGATCTTTACGACGCATTGCGCGCGGTATTGCCGGAGCAGACTGCCGAGCAGGCGTCCGAAATCGCTCCCGACCAAAAACACCCTGTTCGCGTCGCGATTGTCGGTCGGCCGAACTCAGGAAAGTCCACGCTCATCAACCGGCTGATCGGAGAGGAAAGGCTGCTGACCGGACCGGAGGCCGGCATCACGCGTGATGCAATAGCGGTCGAACACGATTGGCAGGGCCACAAATTTCGAATTTTCGACACTGCCGGCCTGCGCCGCCGTTCGCATGTGGAGGAAAAGCTCGAGAAACTATCGGTCGCTGACGCGCTGAACGCAGTACGTTTCGCCGAGGTTGTGGTCGTTTTGCTCGATGCTGAAAATGCGTTCGAGGAGCAGGATCAGCGGATTGCTGATCTGGTCGAACAGGAAGGCCGTGCGATCGTGATCGCGGTCAACAAGTGGGATCTGCGGGAGAAGACCGCAGGGGCGATCGGCAAACTGCGCGGACAGGCGGAGGAAAAGCTCACCCAGCTCAAGGGAGTGCCCCTGGTAGCGGTCTCCGGGCTTACAGGTGAAGGGCTCGATCGGCTGATGCAGGCGATCATCGATGCCTACGAGGTTTGGAACAGACGCGTTCCGACGAGTTCGCTCAATCGGTGGCTTGAACACGCGGTCAGCGCGCATCCACCCCCGGCGGTTGCCGGACGATCGCTGCGTCTTAACTACATCACACAGGCCAAGAGCCGCCCGCCGAGTTTCGTCGTATTCTGCACGCGGGCGGATGCGGTGCCGGATGCCTACAAACGATATTTGCTGAATTCGCTGCGCGAGAGTTTTGATTTGCCGGGCACTCCGATCCGCCTGGCGCTGCGCGAGAAAGACAATCCGTTTAAGGGCCGGGCAAAGCGCAAGCACTGATCAGGCGGGCATCTGCACCTGCAGGAATTTTTTTGCTCGGAAATCGTAGTTTTTTCCATTTTCCGTGCAGTCGCGCAGGCACAGGGGCAGCAAGTCTTTTGCAATCTGCGCGGGCGTCGGCAGAGTCGCGGGGTCGGTGCCGGGAAACGCGGACAAATACATTCGGGTTCGGGTCGGCCCCGGCGAGAACAGGTTGGCGCGTACCTTTGTAGTAGCATTTTCCGCCGCGTAGCTGCGCACCAATGCGTCGAGCCCGGCCTTGGACGCCGAGTAAGGCCCCCAATAAGCGCGGCCGAGGTAGGCCACAGCGGAGGTCAGGAATATCGCGCGCCCCGCTTCCGCGCGCTGCAACAGCGGATCCATGGCGCGGATTAACTGCCAATTGGCGGTCAGATTGACCGCGATCAGGTTATCCCAGTCCTTCGGTTCGACGTGACCGAGTGGCGACAGTGACCCGAGAATTCCCGCGTTGCCAATCAGCACGTCGAGGCGCCTATAGCGCTCGTTGAGCGCCGCCGCCAGGCGCCCAATACCAGCTGAATCCTTGACGTCGAGAGGCACCAGCGTCGCAGAGCCGCCGACTGTCTTGATCTTGTCGTCGAGTTCTTCGAGGCCGCCAACTGTGCGCGCCACCGCAACCACATGAGCGCCCGCTTCCGCGAGCTCCAACGCGACCGCTGCGCCAATGCCGCGCGAGGCGCCGGTGACCAGCGCGATACGATCGGTAAGAACCTTGGCCATGCGCGAGAACCGGTCGAAGCCGCGCTAAATTGCTTCCGCCAGCAGTGATAATTGTCGAGGGCTCGCCTCTTGGGCCGCAAGATCGGTCAGGGGCGTCGGATAATCGCCGGTGAAACAGTGGTCAGTGAATTGCGGCCGCACCGGATCACGCCCCTCAAAGCCCATCGCGCGATAAATGCCGTCGACCGACAGAAATGCCAGAGAATCGGCGCCGATAAACTTGCGCATGCCTTCGAGGTCATGCGTGGCGGCGAGAAGCTTCTCGCGCTCGGGCGTATCGATGCCGTAATAATCCGCGTGCGTAATCGGCGGTGAGGCGATGCGGAAATGCACCTTCTTGGCGCCGGCGTCGCGCATCATCTGCACAATCTTTCGCGAAGTCGTGCCGCGTACGATCGAATCGTCCACCAACACGATGCGTTTGCCGGCTACGACGGTTCGATTGGCCGAGTGCTTGAGGCGAACGCCCTGATCCCGGATCGCTTGCGTCGGCTGAATGAAGGTACGGCCGACGTAATGGTTACGGATGATACCGAGTTCGTAAGGGATACCGGCCTCCTGGGCAAAGCCGATTGCGGCAGGGACCCCGGAATCCGGCACCGGCACGATTACATCGGCCTTGGCCGGCGCCTCGCGTGCGAGCTGCGCGCCCATGGTCTTGCGGACGTCGTAGACGTTGCGGCCGCCTACAATGGAATCGGGCCGGGAGAAATATATGTATTCGAAGATGCAGGGCCGCGGCGGCATGGGCGGAAACGGCTTGTGCGATTGCGCGCCTTCCTCATCGAAGATAACGACTTCGCCGTTCTCCACATCGCGCACATATTGCGCACCGATGATGTCGAGCGCGCAGGTTTCGGAAGCAAGGATCGGGCAGCCATCGAGTTTGCCGATGACGAGCGGCCGGATGCCTAGCGGATCGCGCGCGCCCACCAGCTTTTTGTTGGTGAGGCCGACGAAAGCATAGGCGCCTTCGAGCTGGCGCAGACCTTCGATGAAGCGATCGACGAAGCGATTGCGGCGTGCGCGTGCAACCAGATGCAGGATCACCTCGGTGTCCGTGGTCGACTGCATCATGGCGCCCTCATGCACCAGATCGCGTCGCAACTTGATGCCGTTGGTGAGATTGCCGTTATGGCCGATGGCGAAACCGCCACCTTCCAGTTCGGCGAACAGCGGCTGCACATTGCGGATAATTGTCTCGCCTGTCGTCGAATAACGTACGTGACCTATGGCGGACGTGCCCGGCAAACGGTCAATGACCTCGCGCCGGGCGAAAGCGTCGCCGACCAGGCCGAGGCGGCGCTCGGAATGAAAACGCTTGCCGTCGAAAGAAACGATGCCGGCTGCTTCCTGACCGCGATGTTGAAGCGCGTGCAGACCGAGCGCGGTAATGGCGGCCGCGTCGGGATGTCCGAAAATGCCAAACACGCCGCATTCTTCCCGCAGACGGTCGGCGTTCAAATCGAAGTCCATCGCGGTGTCCTGCGGGCGTTGATGCATCGCTATCGCGTTCCGCTTGCCATGGGTGGCGTCAGTTCCGAACGCCGGTCGGCGGGGCTTGCATCTGGCGTATCCTGATCATCGGGCTTCGGCTTTTTCAGCCTCTTTAAGATGGTGCTTTCTGGGTCGTCCGGCAACATCGACATCAGCCATTGACCGGTATTTTGCAGCACTAGTTTTGACTTGGCGCTGCGCACCCATTCGGGCTGGCTTCGGTCAGGCACCAGCCAGGCAAAAAACAGGAAGGCAACGACAACGATCACCAGTCCGCGGCCGAGCCCGAAGAGAAAGCCAAGCGTCCGATCGAGCGCGCCGACTCGGCTGTCGAGAACCATGTCGGATATACGCGCGGTGATGATCGATACGATCAGCAAGGTGCCCAAAAACACGCCACCGGCCGAAACGCCGGCTGCCACCATATCGCTGGTGAAATATTGCTTCGCAATCGGAAGCAGGCGTCCGTACGAGTAGAGTGTGACAATCGCGGCAACGGCCCAGGCGCCGATCGAAAGAATTTCCCGCATGAAGCCGCGGATCATGGCGAGCAGTCCCGAAATCAGCATGACCGCCAGAAGGATGATGTCGAGCAACGTGATCGGCATCGGGGCTCAGGCACTCCGTAAACGTCCGCGACCGAAAGCGCGCAAAATGACCCGCCACCGCGGCGAATCTGGGCCAGCCATAGCGGCTTCAGACCAGCACGGCAATGTTGGCTCTAAGTACTTAATTTTAGGCCCATTTCTGTCTTCGCGGCCAAGCGATAGAGAGGCAGCTGGAGGCGGTTTGGCGCGCCCCGTATATAGCGGGGCGTCGGGGTTCCGTCACCGGATTTATGCGCCTGTTTTGGCGGGTATGCGTGCCTTTCCAAGGGCGGCGATATCGGCAACCAGACTGGAAAGATTGGCAACATCGGTCGCCCTTAACCCTGGTTCGCTGATGTCAGTCCGTGCCGCGTCCGGCAGAACGGCCCGATTGAAACCGAGCTTTGCCGCTTCCTTCAAACGCGCAGCGCTCTGCGCCACCGGTCGTATGGCGCCGGATAATGATACTTCGCCGAAATAGACGGCATCCGCCGGCAGCGGCGCATTGGCGAGAGAGGAAACGAGTGCCGCCGCAGCGGCGAGATCGCCGGCCGGCTCCTGAATTCGCATGCCGCCGGCGACGTTAAGATAAACGTCGTGGCCACCAAGCCGGACCCCGCAGTGCGCTTCCAATACCGCCAGCACCATGGATAGCCGGCTTGGATCCCAGCCGACGACCGCTCGTCTTGGCGTGCCAAGTGATGTCGGGGCGACCAAGGCCTGGATTTCGACCAATAGCGGACGTGTGCCTTCGATGCCGGCAAACACAGCGGTACCAGGTTGACCGAGATCGCGTTCCGATAAAAACAGTTCGGACGGATTGGCGACTTCTCGCAAGCCGGAGCCGGTCATTTCGAACACGCCGATCTCGTCGGTGGGCCCGAACCGGTTCTTCATAGCTCGTAAAATGCGAAATTGGTGCGACCCTTCGCCCTCGAAGGAAAGCACTGCATCGACCATGTGTTCGACGACGCGCGGCCCCGCGATCTGGCCGTCCTTTGTGACATGGCCGACCAGGATAATCGTGGCGCCGGACTTTTTAGCAAAGCGGATCAGCGCCTGCGCACTGCCGCGTACTTGGGTCACCGTTCCCGGCGCGGAATCAACCGTGTCCGTCCACATGGTCTGGATCGAATCGATGACGATCAGACGCGGCGTTTTGCCTTCCGACAGGGTGGTGATGATGTCCTCGACCGCGGTTTCCGCGGCAAGCTCGACCGCAGTGTCGCGCAAACCCAATCGCTCGGCGCGCAGCCGTACCTGCGCAACCGCTTCCTCACCGGAGATATATACTGCACGATGCCCAGCCCGGGCCAGCGCGGCGGTCGCCTGGATCAGCAATGTCGATTTACCGATGCCGGGGTCGCCGCCAACAAGCAGCACGGACCCGCGCACGAAGCCGCCGCCAGTCACGCGGTCGAATTCGGCAATACCGCACGGCAGGCGGGGCGCGTCATGTGCCTCACCGGCCAGTGGCTCGAGCGCGAACATGCGGCCCTTGCCTCGTGGGCGGCGCAAGCCCGCAGGCCGTTCAGCCCCTTCCTCGCAGAGGGTGTTCCATTCCCCGCAGGCCTCGCATTTCCCCTGCCAGCGGCTGAAGCTCGCTCCGCAGTTCTGGCAGACAAACGTGAGATTTCGCCGGGACATGGCGGGAATCGCTCCGGAGGCAGGCAAAAGGTTACTTCAAGGAAAAGAACAATACAAGAACATTTTTCAAAAAGTTGCTAATTTTCAGTAGATTAGGGGAGCCGGCTTAGCCCGGATCTTGCTGATAACTGCGGTGGAAACGCTGCCCTAAACTCACCAGCACCTCATAACCAATGGTGCCCGCGGCGGCGGCCAAAGCGTCGACGCCTGCGTCGCCTCCAATCAGCGTAACCAGATCGCCGCGGCGCACCGAATGATCCGGAAGTGCAGAAATATCAATTGCCAATAAATCCATCGATACGCGTCCGGCGAGCGGGCAGCGCGTGCCTGCGACGATGGCGTCGGCACCCGGGGCTGCGTCGGTGGCGCTGGCTGCTCGCGGATAACCGTCAGCGTAACCGGCTGAGACCACCGCAATGCGGGTCGCATGCTTGGCGGTCCAGATCGCGTTGTATCCGATGGTCTCGCCTTTCGGCACGGTGCGTACCTGCACCACACGTGCGTGGAGTTCGACTACCGGCCGCATCGGATTGGTTTGGCCGGGTATCGGATTGATTCCGAACAGCGCGGCGCCCGGGCGAACCATGTCACAATGCGCTGCACTACCGAGGAAGATTCCTGATGAATTTGCCAGCGAGCCGGGTATCCCCCGATACAGCAGCCGTACTTCGCGGAAGAGCTGAACCTGGCGTTCATTGAGCTGGTGAGAGGGCTGCTCGGCGCAGGCGAGGTGACTCATCAGTAACGTGATCCCATGATTTTCTGCACGGATCCGCGGGGCGAGTGCGGCCGCCTCATCGGCCGAGATACCGAGGCGGTTCATTCCGGTGTCGACATGCAACGCCGCGCCGCCGCGCCATTGGTTGGCTGAACAGAATGCGTCCCATTCAGCAAGTTCGACCAGGCTGCCGATCACCGGCCGGGCACGGATATCTGCAAAAGCCGCCGCGGTTCCCGGCGGCAGACCGTTGAGCGCGTAGATCGCGAGCTCGGGCGCGACGCTGCGCACGCGACGCGCTTCCGCGAGATCGGCAACAAAGAAAGTCTTGCAACCGGCCGCGCCAAGAGTGCGGGCAACCAACTCTATGCCGCAACCGTAACCATCGGCCTTAATCACAGCGGCACATTCGGCAGGCATGGTCCGACGACTGAGCGCGTCCCAGTTGGCCGAGATGGCGGACAAATTGATCGTCAAAACGCCGCCAGCCTGAGCAGCGGGCGGACCCGCCTCAAAGGCCCCTCCAACATGGGCGGTTTCGGGAGGAAAATCAGGTTGCAGCGTCGTCTCGGCCTCGGACATAAAGTGGGTTTAGCCCTCCGAGGGCCGCCAGTCCATGTGGGTAGGGCTTAGCCGTTACAGTCGCTCCGGCAAGCGATTTTCCCGCGCCAGCGAGGAGAAGCGAGTTACAGCGGCGTCGAATTGCAATTCAATGGTGCCGGTAGGCCCGTGGCGTTGCTTCCCAATAATGACCTCCGCCTTGCCGTGCACCTTGTCGGCTTCCGCCAGCCACTCCGCGAACTTTTCGCGGTTAGATTCCAGTGGCTTACGCATCTGGTGGTAATACTCCTCGCGATAGACGAACAAGACCACATCCGCGTCCTGCTCGATCGAGCCAGATTCACGCAAATCCGAGAGTTGGGGGCGTTTATCGTCTCGGCTTTCGACCTGCCGGGACAATTGTGACAGCGCCAGGATTGGCACGTTAAGCTCTTTGGCGAGCGCTTTGAGTTTGGTGGTGATCTCGGTGATTTCCTGTACGCGATTTTCCGCGGACCGGCGTGTCGAGCCTTGCAGAAGCTGTAGGTAGTCGATGATCAGCAGGTCCAATCCACGCTGACGCTTGAGTCTGCGCGCGCGGGCCGCGAGCTGGGCGACGGACAGGCCGCCGGTCTCGTCCACGTAAAGCGGGATGTTCTGCAGTTCAATCGAATAGTCTTTGATTTTCTCGAAATCGCTCTCGGTGATGCCGCCGCGTCTGATCTGGTTGGACGGAATGCCAGTCTGTTCGGCGATGATACGGGTAGCGAGTTGTTCGGCGGACATTTCCAACGAGAAGAAGCCGACAACGCCGCCGTTCACGGTCACGGTATGGCCATCGGGCTTGACCTCGCCACGCCAGGCTCTAGCGATATTGTAGCCGATATTGGTGGCCAACGCGGTTTTGCCCATGCCGGGTCGACCGGCAAGAATAACGAGGTCCGATTGCTGTAGGCCACCCATCATTCGGTCAAGGTCGTCCAATCCCGACGCGATACCTGAAAGCTTGCCGTCGCGCTGGAAAGCATGCGCGGCCATGTCGATCGCGGTTGTGAGTGCTTGGGCAAAGCGCTGAAAGCCGCCATCGTATCGACCAGTCTCCGCCAGTTCATAGAGTCGCCGTTCGGCGTCCTCGATCTGGTTGCGAGGCGAAAAGTCGACCGGCGCATCGTAGGCCACGTTGACCATCTCTTCGCCAACCTGGATCAGGGAGCGACGGATCGACAGGTCGTAGACGGTGTGGCCGTAGTCTTCCGCGTTGATGATTGTCGTCGCTTCGGCTGCAAGCCGTGCCAGATATTGGCTCACGGTAAGGCCGCCGATGTCCACGTTGGCATCGAGGAACGTTTTGAGCGTGATCGGGGTCGCCAGCTTGCCCGCGCGGATCAGGTCACGTGCAATCTGATAGACCTTCTGGTGGATCGGCTCGAAAAAGTGTACGGGCTCAAGAAAATCCGAGACGCGATAAAAGGCCTCGTTGTTGACAAGGATGGCGCCCAACAACGCCTGTTCCGCCTCGATATTGTGCGGGGCCGAGCGGTAGAGTGGTGCAGGTTCTTCGGCCTGCTTGCGGGCGGTGGAATCAGCGATGGCCATGGAATGCGTACCCGGAATTTGTGGCATAGCACGCGGATTGTGATGGAAACGCGCCGTACAAGCGGTTGTCCCGCAATTCACAGCGAATCACATGCACGATTGAGCAGTGGGAAAACCGGTTTTTTCTTGACCGGAACGCTTGCTCTATTCGCCGGCAAGCCGTAGTGGCGGCCGTCGGCTCCCTTCGAGTGCCGTCAGGCGGCGTTCTTCGCGGACGATATAGTCGCGCGTAATGGGAACTACGCCCTGGCGTTTGGCGAGCTGGATCTGCATCACCATCATGTTTTGCTCGCGGAACGACATTTCGGACGCCGCGAGATAGAATTCCCACATACGCACGAAACGCTGTTCATAGATGCGTTGAACGTCTTCGCGATGAGCTAGAAAGCGTTCGCGCCAGGCCTTGAGCGTCTCGGCGTAGTGCAGACGAAGAATTTCGATGTCGGTCACCAGCAGTCCGGCACGTTCGATAACGGGCAACACTTCCGACAACGCCGGAATATAACCACCGGGAAAAATATACTTCGCGATCCACGGATTGGTGATGCCGCGTCCTTCCGATCGTCCGATCGAATGCAGCAGCATAACGCCGTCGTCGCTGAGCAGCTGTGCGCATTTCTGGAAGAAGGCCTCGTAGTGTCCAACGCCGACATGCTCGAACATCCCGACCGAAACAATGCGATCAAAGGGCCCGCGCACGTCACGGTAGTCCTGTAAGAGGAACTGAGCGCAGTCACTCAAGCCTTTTTCCGCTGCGCGCTCGTTGGCGACGGCATATTGTTCCTCCGATAACGTCACGCCCCTGACGTGAGCGCCGCAAAAATCCGCAAGATAGAGACCAAGTCCGCCCCAGCCGCAGCCGATATCGAGAACACGCTGTCCGCGTTCAACGAAAAGCTTGGCCGCGAGATGTCGTTTCTTGGCGAGTTGCGCATCGTCGAGCGAACTATCTGCCGTTTCGAAATAACCACAGCTGTATTGCCGGTCGGCATCGAGGAATAGCGCGTAGAGGCGCCCGTCGAGATCATAGTGGTGCGCTACGTTGCGGCGGGCCCGTTTTCGCGGATTGAACTGCGTAAGCCGTCGGCTGATATAGCGGATCAGCCATTGCATGCGTGCCCATTTGGGGAATTCAGCGTTCTGTCCGAGCGCAACTGCGAGCACATCGGCGATCGTGCCTTGCTCGACCACCAGCGTGCCATCCATATAGGCTTCGCCGAACTTGAGCTCCGGATCGAGCAAGATGCCGAGCTGCGAGGCACGCGTGGTGAAGCGTACCGCAACCGGCTTTCCTGTCCCGTCGCCAAATGTAAACGTTTTTCCGTTCGGGGTCGTAAGCTTGAACGTGCCCCGCCGAATAAACGCACCAAGCAAAATTCGAAGCAACCGGTCCATCGGCCGCCTCCATCACTCGGTCCGCGCGTGCTGCTGGCCTTGCCCCGAAAATGTAACGCCGCGGACGCACAAAAGTTCGGACCTAGGTATTTAATCAAAGTTTCCGCGGCCCAGCAATCCTGCAACGCGCAAACCGGCCTTCCGTTCGCATGCGGGTCACAATTTCGAAATAATGCGCTATCAAGACGCTGGATCCAGATGACAAGTGGGCGGCGATAGCGAAGGGATGGGCGGTCATGAAAAAGCGAGGTAGCCGCATCCGGGCCGCCATTTCCGCGTTGGCCTTGTGTTTGGCCGGGGCGGCAGGGGCGCAAGAGAGTCTGGACCAGGGCAAAACCCCGGCCCAACTTTTTGCCTCCGATTGTTCGATTTGTCACAAATCGCCCCAGGGGCTAACCCGGGGCGGGGGAATACTAGGTCTCGAAAACTTCTTGCGAGAGCACTACACCGCCAGCAAGGAGAGCGCCGCCGCTATTGCTAGCTATTTGCGGGCCATGGATACCGGGCCCGCGCGCGCCACCAAGCGGGCGGCCAAAGGCGACGATAAGAAAAAGGCGGCAACCAAGCCGGCCGAGGAAAAGGGCACCGACAAATCGGGAGCGAAGGCCACCGAGCCGAAGCCGTCGGAGACCAAATCTGCTGAGCCGAAGCCTGCTGGAATCCTCGCCCCCGAGTCAAAGGCGCCGCCCGCGGCCAGCGAGGCAAAGCCAGCCGAAGACGGCAAATCCGAGAAGTCAGACTAACGACCCAGACGCGGTCACGCTTCTTCGCTTTTCTTTCGCCTGCCCTTGGCTGGTTTGGCGGGCGCTTCGGCGCCTGCCGCTTCCGCTGGTGCCGCCCCGCTTTCGCCTTCAGGCTTTGAGCGATCCCGCCGAGGCTTCGCTTCGGGCTCGAACATCGCTTCCGCTGCGGCGACGGCAGCTGCGGCTTCTTCTTCAGCCTCCGTGCGCTGTACGGTGACGTCCTCACCGCGCGCGATGCGTTCGGCCTCATCAGCGCTGCGCGCGACCGTAACGGTAATCGAGACCTCGACTTCCGGATGAAGCGCCAATGGTACCTTGTACTGGCCGATCGTCTTTATCGGTGCATTGAGAACGATGTGCGATCTGTTGACTTCGGTGCCGCCGGTCTTGAGCAGCGCGGCGATATCACGGCTCGACACTGAACCGAACAGTTGCCCGCCTTCGCTGGCCTGCCGAAGCACGACATACGTCTTGCCATCGAGTTTGCTGCCGAGCTTGCCGGCTTCGCCCTTCATCTCGAGGTTCTTGGCTTGCAGCTCGGCCTTCATGCCCTCGAAACGTTTCTTGTTGTCAGTGGTTGCACGCAGCGCCTTGCCGCGTGGCAAGAGAAAGTTGCGGGCAAAGCCGTCCTTGACGCGCACGACATCACCCATTTGGCCAAGCTTGCCGATACGCTCCAGCAGGATCACTTCCATTGTCGATACTCCTCGATCTGAACTAGTTTTGATTTCATGAAAAAGCAGTGGGGTTGCGCTTGCGCGCGACGCGGCCGCGCACGTCAATGAGGGTGTCAAGCACGCCAAGCAGGCATACGGCGAGAATTAGCCAGCCGACCATCAGTACGACCACGTAGGCTCCGCCGAGCACGAAGGGACGCGAATTCGTGCCACGCGTGATTTCGTGCAGCACGGCGAAGCCGAGCACGCCGTAAGCCATCAGCAGGCTTGCCGACAGGACGCCGGCGACGATTCCGATAATACCGTCCGCAAAGTTCAGACCGATGGCAAGCGCGAGTGCCGCGGTCAGCAATGGCGGAAACCGCATGGCCGAAAGTTGTGGCCACGGCCGTGCCAGCCGGCCGGAAAACCTCACAACATGCGCTGCAAGCCAAAGGTTGAAGAGATTTGTAGCGGTTGCGAGCACCGCCGCAGCCGGCGGTATAACGTTGACCAGAAAATCGATTAGCCGATCAATTTTGCTCACACCCGACATGCCGAGCGGCGCTTCTAATGCCGTTCCATTCTGCGCGCGCATCATCGCGCTGAGTGCCGCACGCAACCCGGTGCGAAAACTCTCAGCGTCGGTACCGAAATTAGGTATGGCAACGATGACGACGATCGCCGCAAGGATCGCAGCCCAGATCACGAGGCGTCCTAATGGATACCACTCAAGCTTTGGTTCATGACCATTGCCGCCGACGGGCCGTGCGAGCATGCCGAGATAGCTCAGCCACCAAGCCGGAACGCCCGCGCTCGTCAGGAAGGCAAGCAGGAACACGGCGCCGAATACGATGCCAAGCGCGAGAGCGCCGGCGATTGCCGCAATAAGCGCCGCCAAATGGCTCCAGCCGAGTCCCGCTATCATGATTGGCAGCGGCGCCAGATAGAACAGGGGAATAGATAACCACGCGCCAGACGTTACCGACGCGAACAGCAAAGCCGCCGCGGCACCGGCACTGATTCCTATAACGACGAACTGCATCATCGCGAGCTGTCCCGCCCCTCATCGAGCGGTTAGAGACGGAACCAACTCCGCCCCAACCATCGGTTTCGCGGCTGTCGCCGAAAACCTCGTTATAAGTCTACTGTATCACATATGGCAGCAAGCCGAGAAAGCGTGCGCGCTTGATGGCCTGCGCCAACTCGCGCTGCTTTTTCGCCGATACTGCCGTGATACGGCTTGGCACGATCTTGCCGCGCTCCGACACGTAGCGCTGCAAAAGCTTTACGTCCTTGTAATCGATCTTCGGCGCGTTGGCGCCCGAGAAAGGGCAGGTTTTGCGGCGACGGAAGAATGGACGGCGCGCGCCTCCTTGCGGAGCAAATGCCATGGCCTATTCCTCCGCCGCGCCGGGGTCGGCGCCTTCGATATCGTCGCCATCTTCGCGCCGCGGGCGGCGCTCGCCACGGCCGCGGTCGTCACGGTCCGATTTGCGCATCATCGCCGAAGGTCCTTCCTCGTGCGCCTCGACGCGGATCGTAAGATAGCGAAGCACATCCTCGTTGAGGCGCTCCTGCCGCTCGATCTCATTGAGCGCAGCCGGCGGCGCGTCGACGTTAAGCAACGTCATGTGCGCCTTGCGGTTCTTGCGAATGCGGTAGGTGAGGGACTTCAGCCCCCAATATTCGTTCTTGGCCACCTTGCCACCCATCTGTCCGACGATTCCGGACAACTGTGTGGTCAATTCCTCGACCTGCTGCGCGCTCAGATCCTGGCGCGCGAGATAGACGTGTTCGTACAGCGGCATGAATGCCTTTCCCTTCGTTTCAAGTCCGGTCCTCGACTCGTTTCAAGTCCGGTCCTCGACCCTGGCGCCAAGCCCCTCGAGCCCTCCGGGGAAAGCTCGAATGCTCTGAAGGCGGAAGCACGGGACGCCGGACCAAGAAGGCCCTACCGGTGTATCAGCCGGCCGTCCGTTCAGCTCCCAACCAGGATCGACGGAGCGCGCGGTTTATAGGAGATTTTCGCGAAAAGGCAAGGCAAAACAAGGCTTGTGCGATTGCCACCGGAACAATCAGGCGGCTCGAGGCCCCAAGTCACTGCCTTGCAGGAGGTCGGCGAGCTGCACGGCCAGATCAGCGCCCTCACGGAGCTGGCGGGCTGTGTCGGCGTTCTGCTCATCGGCATCTCGGATCTTTTTCAGGGCCTCGAGCAGCCGGTCCAGGTTTTCCGCCAGAAACTGCTGTCGAAAAGCGGGATCGATGCGCGCCCGCGTGAGGTCGTCCTCGGTGACCAGCTTAGTCATCGCCTTGGCCTTTGAAAAATTGACGCAAATCCTAGCGGAAAGAGTGTTGTCGCAAAGTTACCGCCGGTGGCGAAACTTGACAGGACCGGTGGCGGGGGTGTCTTTCGGCCGGATTTCGTTGCATTGGCAACCACTGGCGGGCAGGACATGGCGGTCGCTTTCGTATTCCCCGGGCAAGGCAGCCAGGCTGTCGGGATGGGCAAGACGCTGGCAGCAAATTTCGCGGCTGCGCGTCAGGTGTTTGAAGACGTCGACGCAGCTCTGGGCAGCAAACTCAGCGCCACCATTTTTGAAGGACCGGCCGACACTCTCACGCTTACCGAAAATGCACAGCCAGCGCTGATGGCTGTCTCACTTGCGGTCGTCCGTGTGCTTGAAGCAGAGGCGGGACTCAACCTTGCACGCGATGCGCAATTTGTTGCCGGCCATTCGCTTGGTGAGTACTCGGCGCTGGCCGCGGCGGGCGCCTTCACTGTATCCGACGCTGCGCGGTTGTTGCGCACGCGCGGGCGGGCAATGCAGAAAGCCGTTCCGGTTGGCGCCGGAGCCATGGCAGCTCTTATCGGGTTAGAATTCGATGCAGCGGCGGCTGTTGCGGCCGAAGCGGCACAAGGCGAGGTTTGCCAGGCGGCCAACGACAATGGTGCCGGACAGGTGGTTGTCTCCGGCAACAAGGCCGCCGTCGAACGTGCTGTTGAAATTGCCAAAGCGAAAGGCGCCAAACGCGCTATGCTACTGTCGGTGTCCGCACCATTTCATTGCGCATTGATGCAGCCTGCCGCCGATGTGATGTCGGAAGCGTTGGCAAAAGTATCCGTCAAGCCGCCGGTTGTGCCGGTCGTCGCAAACGTGTTGGCTAAGGCCATCCGCGAACCGGATGAGATCGTCCGCGCGCTGATCGCCCAGGTCACGGGCACTGTGCGCTGGCGCGAATCCGTCGTGTTTATGGCAGGCGCCGGCGTCAACCAATTCAACGAGATTGGCGCGGGCAAGGTGCTCAGCGGGCTGATCAAAAGGCTCGCAGATGGCGCAAGTGCGGTTGCGATCGGCACTCCTGAAGATGTCGCCGCATTCAAGGCGGGGAGGAACGCATGATGTTCGACTTGAATGGCAAGACTGCGCTGGTGACCGGCGCAAGCGGCGCAATTGGCGGCGCGATTGCACGAGCGTTACATGCGCAGGGCGCAACCGTCGCGATTTCCGGCACGCGCAAGGACGCGTTGGAAGCAGTGGCTGCGACGCTTGGTAGCCGCGCGCACGTACTGCCTTGCGATCTGGCGGACCCGAATGCAGTCGAGGCGCTGGTGCCGAGCGCTGAAGAAAAAATGCAAAAGCTCGATATCCTGGTGGCGAATGCGGGGGTCAACCGCGACAATTTGTTTGTGCAGTTGCGCGACGAGGACTGGGACAAGGTAATCGCCGTGAACCTGACCGCGACGTTTCGGCTCACACGTGCGGCGGTATCACGCATGATGCGTCGTCGTTGGGGGCGTGTGATTGGCATTTCATCGGTGGTCGGATTTACCGGTAACCCGGGGCAGGGCAATTATACCGCTTCGAAAGCCGGAATGGTCGGTATGATCAAATCGGTGGCTGCCGAGTACGCCAAGCGCAACATTACGGCGAATTGCATCGCGCCTGGGCTGATCGCATCGGCTATGACCGAAAAACTCAACGAGAAGCAGCGCGAGGCCATTCTCGCCCGCATCCCCGCCGCCAAGCTTGGTACGCCTGAAGATGTGGCCGCAGCCGCCGTGTTCTTGGCGTCGAATGAAGCCGGCTACGTGAACGGCCAAACTATCCACGTTAATGGCGGGATGGCCATGATCTAGCACGAGCCGGGAAAAGACGGTGTTCGGTTTGTGCAAGAGATCATTCGCCAATGGGAGAGGAAAGGCCGGATTTTCAGGGCTTGCTCGCTACGTTTTCACGCGCTAGTCAATGGAATTGAAGTATGGTAACCGAGCTTTGGCCCGGCTGGGGCGGCTGATCGCGGACATTGCAAGCGGTGTTCCGCAATTGAGGGTCGTCTCATCACCGTCAATCACCAAGAGGCCGTCAGGCAATGGTTGCGATCTGAGGTCGGGTCGCGGCCCAATCTAAAAAGCACGAGGTTGGAACGATGAGTGACATTGGCGAGCGGGTGAAGAAGATTGTCGTGGAGCACCTGGGCGTAGAGCCGGAAAAGGTGACCGATCAAGCAAGCTTCATCGACGATCTTGGCGCCGACAGTCTCGACACCGTCGAGCTCGTGATGGCCTTCGAAGAGGAGTTCGGCTGCGAGATTCCCGATGATGCCGCCGAAACGATTCTAACCGTTGGCGACGCGGTCAAATTTCTCGAAAAAAACGCCAAGAGCTGAGCAAATAGCTGCTGCTCAATCGCTTCGCTCGTTATTGGCTATGAGCTGTAGCCGGCCATGAGACGTGTCGTCGTTACCGGAATGGGGATGGTCACGCCACTTGGCTGCGGCGTGGAACCTACTTGGGATCGCCTCATCAAGGGCGAGAGCGGCGCGAAAAAACTAGAAAAATTCGATGTGTCGGACCTCCCGTGCAAGATCGCGTGCGTGATCCCGAGAGGCGACGGTTCGAATGCGACCTACAATCCGGACCAGTGGATGGAGCCGAAAGAACAGCGCAAGGTCGATGAATTCATCACTTTCGCGATGTGTGCGGCGAAACAGGCGCTCGACGACGCGGGCTGGAATCCAAAAAGCTACGAGGAGCAGACGACAACCGGGGTGCTGATCGGCTCCGGCATCGGCGGTATCGACGGCATCGCGGAAACCGCAGTGCTGCTCCACGAAAAGGGACCTCGCCGCGTGTCTCCGTTTTTCATTCCCGGGCGTATCATCAATCTGGCGTCCGGCTACGTTTCGATAGCGCATGGTCTCAAGGGCCCTAATCACGCCGTAGTCACCGCCTGTTCGACTGGCGCGCACGCTATCGGAGACGCCGCCCGACTGGTGGCGCTTGGCGATGCGGAGG
The DNA here is from genome assembly GCA_035623095.1 of Pseudolabrys sp. Taxonomy (GTDB): domain Bacteria; phylum Pseudomonadota; class Alphaproteobacteria; order Rhizobiales; family Xanthobacteraceae; genus Pseudolabrys. The sequence goes on along the minus strand of DASPUD010000022.1, from coordinate 38,376 downwards.
TCATGGTGGCAGGAGGCGCGGAATCGCCGGTCAACCGCATTTCACTTGTCGGCTTCTCGGCGTTGCGCGCGCTATCGACCGGGTTCAATGACGATCCCACGCGGGCGTCGCGACCCTATGATAAGGATCGCGACGGTTTTGTAATGGGTGAAGGTTCTGGTGTCGTTGTGCTGGAGGCGCTCGATCACGCTAAGGCGCGTGGTGCCAAGATTTACGCCGAATTGATTGGCTATGGTTTATCGGGCGATGCCCACCACATTACGGCGCCGGCGCCGGATGGTGACGGCGCGTTGCGCTGCATGTCTGCAGCCATTAAGCGGGCCGGCATTTCGCCGGACGATATCGACTACATCAACGCCCACGGCACTTCGACGCCGCTCGGTGATGAGATTGAGCTTGGTGCGGTGCAAAAACTGGTCGGCAATGCCGCCGGCAAAATTTCAATGTCTTCGACCAAGTCCTGTATTGGTCACCTGTTAGGTGCGGCTGGTGCAGTTGAAGCAATCTTCTCTATTCTGTCGATCCGCGACGGGATCGCCCCGCCGACGATCAATCTCGACAATCCCTCGGTCGATACACCCGTCGACCTTGTTCCCCACCAGGCCCGCAAGCGGGACGTCGATACTGCGCTCTCGAATTCTTTCGGCTTTGGCGGGACGAACGCGTCGCTGATCTTCCGCCGTTACGCGGCCTAAAAGCGTGCGCGGTGCAAAACCTCAAGCTTTCGCCATAATTTTTTCTAACGTGCGAAAGCAGCTGACCTTTTTCACCCGCCGTGGTGGGATGGTGCGACTGAAATAGGCTGTGCTGACAGCGGGAGCGGGTTAATTTGAATTCCAATTTACCGCCGGGCAGCGACAAAAACGGTCCATCGGCCGCAAAACCACAATTGCCGCGCAGCCCGCGCGCAGCTCTCGAGCCGGAGCGGGTGCCGATGCCCAGCCGACATTCGAAACGGGTGCGTCATCCTCTGGTCGTTATCGGCAACGCAATCTTCACTGTGCTGGTGGTGATCTCGATTACCGGTGGCGCGGCGCTGTTCTTCGGCAAGCAGCGTTTCGAGACGCCAGGGCCGCTTGCGGAGGATAAAGTCGTCAATATCCCGCGCGGGCTCGGCATTCGCGACATTTCTGATCTTTTGCAGCGCGAGGGTGTGATCGATCAGCCGTATGTGTTTATGGGCGGCATCATCGCGCTTAAAGCACGCGGCGAACTTAAATACGGCGAATATCAGTTTACCAAAAGCGCAAGTCTAGCCGAGGTGGTCGATACCATCGTTGAAGGCAAAGTGGTGCAGCACGCGCTCACGGTCCCTGAAGGGCTGACGTCTGAACAGATTGTCGCGCGGCTTCTAGAGACCGATGCACTGACTGGACAAATCAAGGAAATTCCGCGCGAGGGAACGCTCCTGCCCGAGACATACCGGTTCACGCGCGGCATGGCGCGCGACCAGATCATCCAACGCATGCACCAAGCGCACCGGCGTGTCCTGCAAGAAGTGTGGGAACATCGAATACAGGATCTGCCGGTAAAAACGCCTGAACAATTGGTCACGCTTGCCTCGATTGTGGAAAAAGAAACAGGCCGGTCGGACGAGCGCACGCGCGTCGCCGCAGTTTTCGTCAACCGGCTGAAGAGCAGAATGCGGCTGCAATCGGATCCAACGATCATCTACGGCCTGACCGGCGGCAAGGGTTCGCTCGGCCGTCCGATCCTGAAGAGTGAAATCGAGCAACCAACGCCATACAATACTTACGTGATTGATGGACTCCCGCCGGGGCCAATCGCCAACCCTGGCCGCGCCTCGCTCGAGGCGGCCGCCAATCCGGCGCGCACCAAGGAGCTTTATTTCGTCGCCGACGGCACTGGCGGCCATGTATTTTCGGACAATTACGCGGAGCACCAGAGGAACGTTGCGCGCCTGCGCGGAATCGAGCACAGCAATGGTGCTCCACCGGCTGCATCGGTGCCGTCCGCGGGCGGCGCACCGGGTGGTGCGAAGCAGTAGACTTGTGACGTCAACCTCGCGCGGCTAAGGTCGCGGCGCTCTTCGAAACAGGTTTCACCGCGAGATCAATTCCATGGCTCTCTCGAGCATGACCGGCTTTGCTCGTGCTCAGGGAGTCGCCGGCACGTACGCGTGGAGCTGGGAGATCAAGTCGGTCAACGCCAAGGGGCTTGATTTACGCTTCCGCTTGCCGGGAGGCTGGGATGCGATCGAGGTCCCAGCGCGTGCTCGCGGTGCAGAAAAGCTTGCTCGCGGCACCGTCTACGCCAATCTCACTGTTATGCGGCAGGGTGTGCAGCCGGCGGTGAAAATCAACGAACCGGTGCTTGCTGCGGTATTGTCGACGCTCAAGGGTCTTTCCGGAAAAGTCGATGCCGCGCCGCCGACTCTCGACGGCATTTTGTCCCTCAAGGGGGTGATTGAGGTGAGCGATGCCGATGAACGCGAGGACGAGCATCGGGCTGCTGAAACCGCGGTCATTGCCGGCTTCGACCAGGTGCTCGCGGCGCTAACAGCGATGCGGCGCGCAGAGGGTGACGTGCTCGGCCGGCTACTGTCAGCCAGACTCGATGAAATCGCCCGGTTGGCCGCGCGGGCGGAGGCCGCGCCTGGGCGCAAGCCTGAGGCCATAAAGGCGAGGCTGGCAGAGCAGGTGGCAAACCTGCTCTCGACGTCCGAACGTTTCGATTCCGATCGTCTGTACCAGGAGGCAATATTGCTGGCCGCCAAGGCCGACATCCGCGAGGAGTTGGACCGATTGGCCGCGCATGTGGCGCAGGCGAAAAAGCTTCTTGCCGATGGTGCTTCGGTCGGCCGCAAGCTTGATTTTCTCGCGCAGGAACTGCACCGCGAATCGAATACGCTGACGGCCAAGGCCAATGACGTGGAGCTGACCAAGATCGGGCTTGAGCTCAAAAGCGTGGTCGAGCAGTTCCGCGAGCAAGTGCAGAACTTGGAATAACAATGGCGAGGAAGCGGCAGGAAAAGACGATGATCGCCCGGCGAGGGCTGATGCTCGTCCTGTCATCGCCATCGGGCGCGGGGAAGACAACTCTGTCGCGCAGGCTGCTCGAAGAGGACAAAGGCGTCGCACTCTCAGTGTCAGTGACCACGCGCAAGATGCGTCCCGGCGAGAAGGAGGGCCGCGACTATCTGTTTATCGACCGTAGGCAATTCGACGTGATGGTGGACAAAGGCGAATTGCTGGAATGGGCGGAGGTTTTCGACAACTATTACGGGACACCTGCCAAACCCGTGATGGAATCGCTCGCTGCCGGACGCGATGTCCTGTTCGATATCGACTGGCAAGGCACACAGCAGTTGCGCGAAAAGGCCCGTAACGATCTCGTCAGCGTCTTTGTACTCCCGCCATCGATACCGGAGCTGGAGCGGCGCTTGCACAAGCGCGCGCAGGACGACTACGAAACCATTCACCGTCGCATGGCAAAAGCTGCGGACGAGATGAGCCATTGGGCGGAGTACGACTACGTGGTCATCAACCACGATCTTGTACAGGCCTTCAATGAGGTGACGGCGATACTCGCCGCTGAACGGCTCAAGCGCGAGCGTCAACCCGGCCTGTCTGATTTCGTGCGCGGCTTGCAGGCGAAGCTTTAGGCTGTCAGCACCACCCGGCCGACAATTTTTCCTGCGCGTAGATCGTCGAGCGTCACCGATGCCCGATCAAGCGGCTGCTCTGCGATCGGCGGCGGCAGGATCTTCTTGGCGCGCACCAGGTCGATCAGCTCGCGCGCCTCGGCCAAAGTGCCGGTTTGCGTCCCTTCGATAGCCATGGCCTTGAGCGAAAACATAGCGACGGCGGTAGTGTAGGCACCGCCGATCAGGCCAGTGACCACCACCTTGCCGCCCTTGGCCAGGACGCCTGTGGCAAAGTTGAGCGAGACGTCGGAGCCGGCGAAATCGCAGGCCGCGTAGATGCCGCCACTCGCCTTGAGGAGCGCCTTTCGCGCGTTCGGGTCGGACGGATCAAAAGCTTCCCGGGCGCCGACGGTCAATGCCGCTTCGCGCTTTTTTGCATCAATATCGGCGACAAAGGGCGCCGCGCGAAACATCGCCTGCGTCAGCGCGAGCCCCATCAGCCCGACGCCGCCGAGACCGACCAGCAACAGCGGCGCGCGCGCTGCGCGGTCCGACAATCTTTTGAGCGCGGAATAGGCGGTCAGCCCTGAACACATGAGCGCACCGGCATAAGCCGCCGACAGCGGCGCATAGTCGATCAGGTATCGCGCGTGTGGAACAAGAACATGAGTGGCATAACCGCCGTCTACGGTAATTCCCAAATGGCGGGGCGCGGTACAGATATTTTCGTCACCAACTTTACACGCCGGACACACTCCGCAACCGATCCAGGGGTAGACGGCAATATTGGCGCCGGATTCTGCGTCGGCGTCAGGCCCAACGTCCTCGATCACCCCGGAAATTTCGTGTCCCAAGGTAAAAGGCAACGTTCGGCCCGCGCGCACATCGAGTTTTTTGCCGTCGCCAAGCAGGAAATATCCATCCTGCATATGCAGGTCGGAATGACATACGCCGCAACGCGCGACGCGTACCAGAACTTCCGTCCCCCGGGGGCGTGGAAGATCGACGACCGTTTCGCACAGCGGCGCCCCATAAGCTGTTAAGGATTGCCGGTGCATTTTCATCAAGGGGCAATATCACACGCGAACATTCGTCCGCCCAGCGAAAACTTGAGCCAGCGCGACGAAACCCTCGACCGGGATGTCCTCCGCGCGAGCGGTCGGTTCGATGCCAGCATCGGCAAGCAGCGCGAGCGCGTCAACGCCGAGGGTCTTCAGGCTTTGTCTCAGCATCTTGCGACGCTGACCAAAAGCCGCTTCGGTTACACGCTGCAGCGCATTCGAATTGCAAGCGAGAGGAATCGGCCGCGGCATCAGCCTGATTACCGATGACGTTACCTTCGGTGGCGGTACAAATGCCGACCGCGCCACGTCGAACAGTATCCTTGCTTCGGTGCGCCAGCCCGCAAGCACTGACAGCCTTCCGTAGGATTTACTGCCCGGCACCGCGACAATGCGTTCGGCGACTTCGCGCTGAAACATCAGCAGCAATGAGTCATACCAGGGCGGCCATGGTTCTATGGTCAGCCAACCGACGAGCAGGGCGGTGGCGATATTGTACGGCAGATTTGCCACGACACGGGCCCGCTCCGGGCCAAGCGCCTTGCGTGCATCGGTCGTAAGCGCGTCACCTGCGATGATGTCGAGCCTGCCTGGATAGCGCGCGGCAATTTCCTCGAGCGCGGCGACGGCGCGTTGATCGCGCTCGATCGCGACAACACGACGGGCCCCAAGCGCCAGGAGGGCGCGCGTGAGCCCCCCTGGGCCGGGTCCGATTTCCACCACGGTGACGTTTTCCAGCGGCTCGGCTGCCCGCGCAATGCGGGCAGTCAAATTGAGATCGAACAGGAAATTCTGGCCAAGAGATTTTTTCGGCGTAAGACCGTAGCGGCGGATGACCTCGCGTAGCGGCGGCAGGTCGTCAAGCTGGGCCATGCGTCACTTGGCCGGCACTAGCGCGGGAGCTGTAGCCGACAGACGTGCCGCAAGGGTCAGCGCCGCCACCAGGCTCGAAGGATCGGCAGTTCCTTTGCCTGCAATATCGAACGCAGTGCCATGGTCGGGCGAAGTTCGCACGAAGGGCAGGCCAAGTGTCACGTTTACTGCGTGATCGAACGCCAGCGTCTTGATCGGGATCAACGCTTGATCGTGGTACATGCACAGGGCAACGTCATAGGTGGCGCGCGCCCGCTGATGAAACAATGTATCGGCGGGCAGGGGACCAACAGCATCGATGCCTTCAGCCTGAAGCTGTTCGACAGCAGGCGCGACGATTGTACGGTCTTCCTCACCCAGCGCGCCCTCTTCGCCCGCGTGCGGATTGAGACCGGCAACTGCGATGCGCGGGCGCGAAATGCCGAAGCGCGCGGTAAGGTCGCGTGCCGCAATGCGGCCCGTTTCCGTCACGAGCTCAACCGTAAGGCCGGTGACCACATCCTTCAGCGGAAGATGGATCGTTACCGGCACCACGGCGAGCTCAGGCGACCACAGCATCATCACAGGCCGCAGGGTTCTGCCGGTAGCTTCCTGGACGAGCTTGGCAAGAAATTCGGTATGCCCCGGTTCCGCAAAACCGGAACGATAGAGTACGTTTTTCGCGACCGGATTGGTGACGATGGCGGCGGCGTTGCCTTCCAGGACGTCCGACACCGCGCGGCGGATTGAAGCGATCGCGGCTGGCGCGCTGGATGCGTCAGGTTTGCCCGGTGCGGCGGTTACGGAGTTTCCACCGAGCGGCACGACCGGCAGAGCGCGTGAGAAAGTTTCACTCGCTTGCATCGAAGTCACGGTCGTGAGCGCTATATTGACGCCGAGCAAACGGGCGCGCCTCGTGATGAATTCCGGATCACCAATCAGATAGAAGACCGGCAGCTTGAGCTCGGTGCGCCGTCGCCACAACTGAATCGTCAAGTCAGGGCCGATGCCCGCCGGTTCGCCAAGCGTCAGGGCTAGTGGCAGGGCGACGGCTTCGTTCATTTATCTTTTTCGTTCTTGTATTCAATCATCGCCGATTTACGGATTTCTTCCAGGTACTTTTTTGATTCAGATTCAAAGCGCTTGCTGAAAATCTGCTCGCGCATCTCGCGTTTGAGCGGCGACTCCGAGGTACTTTCCTTTTTGTTGCAGACTGCAAACATCTGTAATCCCTGTGCCGTCACTTCGGGCGTCGTTAAGCGGCCGACTTGCATGTTGCCTAGCAGCTCCCGTAGTTGCGGCGTCAAATCAGCGGAACTCCGGCTGACAGGTTCACGCACAGCCACGTCGCGCAGGCTGCGTGCTAGGGCAAGACCTTCATTGCAAGAAGAGAACCGGCCCCGCAAATTCTCCGCCTCGCTGCGTTTGACGGCAATGACGCCTTCGCTAGACCCGCGCGGGATGACAATTGTCACAGGATAGAGGGTGTAAACGTAACCGACCGCCGATTGGTCGCTGTCATTACGCTCCTTCAGCGCGTTGGCGATGTCGCTGTCACCGACCTGCAGCGAGGAGCTGTATTTGCCGCGGATAATCTGCTGCCATGTCAGCTCCGCGCGAATGCGCGCCTTGACGGTATTGGGGGAAATACCGGCGCGTTCCAGTACCTGAGCGAATTGTTGCGATGTAATATGCTGGCGCGTCGCCATTCCGTTGAATGCGTTTTCGACCTCATCGTTTCCGATTTCAAAGCCATAGTATTTGCCGCGGGCAATTTTCAAACGATCGTCGATCAACTCGTTGATCACTTCTTGACGGGTCGGCGGTTTTTGTGCCGAGTTTGCAACAAGTTTCATCCGTTGCTGGATATCGAATTCGGTAATTGGCGAACCATTGGCAATGACGACGACCTGCGCCTGCGCCATGCTGGGCACCGCAAGCGCGAGGAGAAGGATCGCACGAGCCAGCCATCGGCGGCATTTCAGCTTTTTCCCTGGCATTGCAATGGTCATGGCGTCAAAACGTTGGCGTTCCTAGTAAGTGGTGGGCCGCCCTACGCCCTGGCTGACGGATGTGCCGCCCAAAGTGCGCAGAGACAGCTGCAACATAACCGTATGGTTGACGGTGACATTTCCGCTGTAAGTGTAATTTGTAATGTAGTTTAGACCAAAGATCAGGCAGTCATCGACATATCCAAGGCCGACACGGGTCTGATCAAACTTCCCGGCATTGATATCGTAGCGTGCCGCGCCGACCATCACCCAATTCGCATCAAGTTTGACCTGACCGGTTCCCAATACGCCCTGGCGGCGGTCTAGGAAACCCAGTTCCGGCTGGGCCGCATAGTCGCCATAGAGCAGGCTGCCAGTCCAACGGTCGAAATTAGCGCGAGCTTCAAGCTCGATCCTTTGCGCGTTGAAAGTGTCGTTGTCGAAACGGAAGCGTGACGTGAACGTGTATATGTTGTTTGGCTGATACGACAGCCTGGCCACGTAGTCGGAGCGGGTGGTGTCGAGGCCGGTTTGGAGACCGGTATTTGTGGTGCCGCCGTATGCGAATGAGTTTTGCCCAAATATGCTGTAGGACTGGCCGAACAATGCGTTGAAGAAGCCGCCTTGGTTCACTTGCGCCGTGTATTGCAGACCGTAGTTCGCACGGCCGCCGCCTTCAACGCGATCCCACCCGGAGAATTTGTCGACGCGGAAAAGATTGCTGTCATCGAAGGTCAGACTTTGCGCGTCCTCGGTGGGCCAACGGCCAATCTGTGTTTCGTTCGGTCGTAGGATCACCTGAGCGATCGGCTCAACGGTCTGCGTGCCCCACGATTGCACGCTGATGAATGGATACCGATACTCCAGGCCCAGGGTTGGCATGGCGCGCACAAGGCTGGTGTCGCCGGTTTCGATGAAATTCGACACACCTGGCTGGTTATCGATGTGCATGGCACTGGTGTCGACGCGTACCGATGCGAACGGGGTGAAAATCTGACCAAACCGGTCTGTAATGCTGCGTCGCCATTCCGTTTCTACCGAGAAGCGCGAGTAGAATCCCGGAACCCCCGCGAGCAGGCAGCTGGCCGAGTTCTTCACGGCGGGATCGGCTGTCTGCGTACAGGTGCCGTTGTTCATAGCGCTTTGCGTTATCGGATTGAAATTGGCCGAGTTGCGGCTGAGGGTCGTAAAGTTGAGCCTATAACCCAATTCGCCCCCCATGACCGGACGATCGAAGACGTAGTTGTAGTCGATCACCGGGTAAATGATCGGTATCTGCGCTTGTGAGTCCGCCTCCGAGAAGCCGAGATAGTAAATCGTGCGGGCATCGAAGTAACTGCGGTTACCCTTGCCGGTAATATAGAGTTGGGAAACCGCCTCCATCGTCGGATTCTGGAAGGTATCGGTTGCGTAGTAGCGCGATAGCCGCGGGTTATAATCCTGCAGGAAGGTTCGGTCGGACAGCAGGGTGCCGTCCCAGCCCCACACCCATTTGTTATTGAGCGCGAAGAGCCCTGAGCTCTCCAGGCTTCCACGCCATTGTCGGAAACCCGGCGTCGTAGTGCCATCACTGCGCTGGAAGTAATTCGGGTCAAGTTGGTAGATGCCCGCCCCGCGGACCGAATAGGAGCCGGTCATCAGCCGCTGCCGGAATTCTCCCTGCACCAACGGCCCCTGCTTGGTTGTGATCATCGGCGCGAACGTAGCGTCATAATCGGGGGCCAATGCCCAGTAGTAGGGGATTTCGGCAGCCGCGCCATAGACCGAGCTCGTTCTCACCGAGGGAACCAGAAAACCGGTCTTACGCACGACAGTGGGATCAGGCGTCGATAAGTACGGGAACCAGGCGAGCGGCTTGCCGAAAAATTCGATGCGCGCGTCCTCGAAATAAATCATCTTCTCGCCTTGATCGTGAATGATGCGAGCAGCCTTCACCTGCCAAAGCGGCGGCTTTTTCGGATCGTCCTTGCACGGCAAACAGGCGGTGTAGACACCGTTATGGAAGACGGTGAAGTTGCCACTCGATCGCTCGGCGCGGGTCGCGGCCATGCGGGTCTGATCGGGGGTATCGAGTCGCAACGAGTCTACGAATCCGTCGCGGTAATCGTCGGACAGATCCATGATCTCGCCATAAGTGACTTTGCCGTCCGGTTCGGTCAGACGGACATTGCCTTCGGCGTGCAAGCGTTTTGTTTTCTGATCGTAGATAACCCGGTCGGCTTCTACCGTGGAGTCGCCATAATAAATTTGCACGTTGCCGACAGCCGCGACGCGGTGATTGGCGTAGTCGTAGTCGACCTCGGTCGCCTGAACGAGCATCTGCTTTTGCCCGGACTTATCGCGCTCAAGGAGTCTGGATTTTTTCGCCGGCAGTGGACGTGGCGGGAATTGCAGCTCCTGCGCGGACGCCGGAGCAGGCGCGATCAAACCGCCGCAACCCACCAGGCTGAGGACGACGGCAATTGATATAACGCCACGGTAATGCGGCCGCGGCGCTGATGGACGAGTGCCAACGCGCCCCGCCATCACCCGTCCTCCTGGTACAACAACGCGACAGATCCTGTTACGCCACCGACGAGCACAGGCAGCCAGGCTGCTGCAACCGGGTGCATCAGCTCAGCTTTGCTCAAATCCTCAGTTAGTTTCGACAGAACGTAAAGCAGAAACCCGGCAGCCACGCCACTCAAAACCATTTTTTGGACGCCGCCAAAGCGGAAGAACCGTAGACTCACAGCAGCAGCAAGAAGAACGACCGCGGCTAGCAGAAATGGACGCGCCAAAAGCTTTTGAAATTGCAGTCTGTAGCCTGCAGCAACCAGGCCGGCGTGCTCGGCAATTTGGATATAAAATGGAAGTTCCCAGAACGGGACAGTTTCCGGCGTGGCAAAACTTTCACGAACCTGTTCGGGAGTAAGGTTGGTCTTGAGGCGGTACTCCGCCTGATCGACTGACAATACGCCAAGCGCATAAATCCGAGCGTTGCGCATCAGCCAGACGCCGGGTTCAAGCGTTGCAGTGCGAGCCTCGATGCGCTGTTTGAAATGGCCTTCGGTGTCGAATGTAAATACCGATACGCCGTTAAGGTTGGTGCCTTGGCCGCGGCTGCTCACCGCGTTGATGATCGCCTGGCCATCTTCGGTGCGCTGACTGATCCAGGAGGTGCCGCCACTTCTGCTCATGGGGGCACTTCCGGATTGCCCGAACAGTTCCGCCTCAAGACGCTTCGAGCGTTCCTGAAGTATCGCAGAGAGCGGATTGTAGATGGCGGTTGCCGCGATCCCGAACGCGAATGCTGCGACCACCGCCGGTGTTATGAATTGCCAAGCCGAAATACCGGCGGCGCGCGCAACCACGAGCTCCAGGCGCCGCGATAAATTTAGAAAGCACGACATCGCGCCGATCAGCACGCAAAACGGCAGGATACGTTCGACGACCTGGGGCACACGATAAAACGAAGTTTTTGCAACCAGCATCGCCGAAACGTTCGGAATATCGCCGGCTCGGCGCATCATCTCTATGTAGTCTATCAGCGCGACGAGAATGAACATGCCGGCAAATACGGCCAACGCGGCTACCAAAAAACGTAGAGCGAAATACCGGGCTAATTTTCCGACGAAGATTCGCATGATGTCACGATGAGGTGGCAAAACGCTGGTTGATGCGCTCAGTGAGCGCGGCAAGCCAGTCGGAGATGAAAGCTGGCGGTTCCAAAACCAGACCGCAACGGATGACGTACAGGCCGATGCCGATCGCAGTGGCCATCGCCAGGTATTGCAGCGAAAGCATCCAGGGAATTGCCGCGCCGAACACGGTGGAGGCAAAGCCAACCAGACGCAGCAACGCGACTCCGCCAACCGCACCGAGCATTGACAGCGTGCGGCTTTGACGCGTAGTGCGCGGAACGCCGAGAAAGGCATAAGCGATGATCACAAACGCGAGTGGGTAGAAGGGCGCTACCAGACGATCGTGCAATTCAGCGCGAAACTGATCGGGTTGCTCCACGTAAAACTGGTCTTTCGGGTCGGGAAATAGGAGCTGCCAGAGGTATCGCTCGCGGATCGAATATTTTACCGCCTGTGAACTGCCGGCGAATTGTGAAAGGTCGAATGCGTAGCGGTCGAACGCCACCATTGCCGGATCGCGGTGGCCGGACTCGTGACGTTGCACCACGCCCTTTTGTAAAACCAAAAAGGTACCGCCGCTGTTGTCGAGCAGCTCACCGATTTCCGACAGGATGGTGATGCGTTCGTTTGGATCGCGGCGGTCGTCGAGCAGAATTCCCGCAAGCTGTCCATCCGGTCGCCGCTCGCGAATATGGATCGTGACGCCGTTTTCGATCGGCGTGAAACGTCCCGGTTGCACAATATTGCTGACCACATTGGCGCGCACTTCGGTCAACCAATCACGCAACATGCGTAAACCTTTGGGCGCAAAATAAGCGCCGATCACGCCAACCAGTAGCGAGACCACGATTGCCACAGCCAGGAACGCGCGGAAGAGAATCCACGGCGACATGCCTGCGGCGTTCATCACGATGATTTCTGAATCGTTGGACATCTTGTGAAGCACGTGCGCAACCGCGATCAACAGCGCGATCGGCGCGATCACCAGAACGAGCAACGGTACGATCAGGCCGGTTATGCCGACAAAGACCAGAATGGTCTGACCCTGGTTCGTCATGAGGTCGACGTCGCGCAGCGCTTGCGTGACCCAGATGATGGCCGTGAGGCTGATCAGGACGACCAGAAACGCACCCAAGGTGGTGCGAAAGATATATCGGTTGACTGACCCCATCCGCGGCATCGTCCCCTGATCCGGCACAGGCCAGACCCCGCGTACGGCTTCCCCACCGGACGCGAAGCGTTTCCAGCTTAAAATCAACCCCCGTCAGATTTACCTTGATCGCCTGACAAAGTGGCCGGCCAAAGGCAAAGCCGTTGAACATGCACAACAAAACGTAAACGTGGCGGGGCCGCAACGCTGTCTGGCGCAAGCCTTGGGACCCTGCAGGCCACGGTAAGGCCGCACCGGAGCCAGTTGGATGCGGAAACCGTCGCTACCTTGGGAAAACGGCCGGAATCCGCCCAATTAGGCTTTGCAGGGCGCCCCTCCACGCGCCATATGGGCGCGGCGAGCCTCCAGTGCCGCTCGTCTGGACAGGGATCGTTGATCTATGACCGATGCCTTCAAGGTCGGCTTTGGGACCTTTGTTGTACCCGCAAAAGGAGTATTCGTCGTATTTTGCGACGAAGGGTTGAAGTTTGGCCCGGGAACCCGAAAGGCCTTGGGTCCGGCGTCCGAGCTTTTGAACAGGGCCGCCAAGGCCGAGCGTTTCACTGGCAAGAAAAATTCAGCTTTGGAGCTGCCTGTGCCCGCCGGCCTCAAGGTCAGCCGGCTGGTGGCAATTGGTGTCGGCAAGCCGACTGAGCTCAGCCCGAAGGATTTCCTAAGCCTTGGTGGCGCTGCAATCGGCAAACTGCCGAACTCGATGAGCGACCTAGCCGTGTTTGCCGAACTTCCTGGCGGCGCTATGAAGGCCGAGCAAGCCGCCGACCTCGCGCAGGGTGCGCGTTTGCGCGCCTACGCGTTCGATCGTTACAAGACCAAACGCAAGGACGACGACAAACCGCCAGCGGCGCGAAATTTGACGGTCGCGGTCGGCGACGTAACGGCAGCACGCAACGCATTCGAACCTCGCGCGGCCATTTCTGCGGGCGTGCTACTTGCACGCGACTTGGTCAACGAGCCAGCCAATGTTCTCTATCCGGAAGAATTCGCGCGCCGCGCTGCCGCGCTCAAGAAGCTGCGCGTTGCAGTGGAAGTTCTTGACGTCAAGGCGATAAAGAAGCTGGGCATGAACGCCTTGCTTGGTGTCGGTCAAGGTTCGCAGCGCCAAAGCCGCGTTGTGGTGATGCGCTGGAATGGCGGCAAGGCAGGCGAGGCGCCGGTTGCCTTCATTGGCAAGGGCGTTTGTTTCGATACCGGCGGTATTTCGATCAAACCTGCCGCGAGCATGGAAGACATGAAAGGCGATATGGCGGGCGCCGCGTGCGTGGTCGGACTGATGCACGCCCTTGCCGCCCGCAAGGCGCGCGTCAACGCCGTCGGTGTCATCGGACTCGTCGAAAATATGCCCGACGGCAACGCCCAGCGACCCGGCGATATCGTCAAATCGATGTCCGGGCAGACTATCGAGATCATCAACACCGACGCCGAAGGCCGCCTCGTCCTTGCCGATGTGACATGGTACGCAGCGCAGCGGTTTAAACCGAAATTCATGGTAGATTTGGCCACGCTCACGGGTGCCATTGTGGTGGCGCTTGGGCAGGAATACGCCGGGATGTTTTCCAACAACGATCAGCTGGCGGAGCGTTTGACGAAGGCCGGGCTTGAAACCGGCGAGCTGGTCTGGCGCATGCCGCTCGCGCCGGAGTACGACAAGATGATCGACTCCAAGTTTGCTGACATGAAAAACACCGGCGGGAGCCGATGGGGTGGCGCGATCACCGCTGCACAGTTCATCAAGCGTTTCGTTGACGACAAGATCCCGTGGGCTCACCTCGATATCGCCGGAACGGGGTTTGACTCGCGCCAAACCGAGATCAACAAAAGCTGGGGTTCGGGCTGGGGAGTGCGGCTCCTGAATCGGCTGGTCAGCGATTACTACGAGAAATAATGCTCGGCAAAGAAAAGCATGACTGAGATCCTCTTTTATCACCTGCAAGGTCAGAAGGTCGAAGCTGTGCTGCCGACGCTGCTTGAAAAATCGATTGAGCGCGGCTGGAAGGTTGTCGTCCAAGGATCGTCCGAGGAGCGAATGGATGCGCTCGATGCGCATTTGTGGACGTACCGCGACGACGGGTTTCTGCCGCATGGCTCTTGGCGCGAACAGGAAGCCGCCCTGCAGCCGGTGCTCCTCACGCCGAATGACGGCAACCCCAATGCGGCCAGCGTGCGCTTTCTCATTGATGGCGCGCCCATGCCGGAAGATCCGCAGAACTACCAGCGGATCGTATTGCTGTTCGATGGCGACGATGAAGAGGCTGTAACCGCCGCACGCGCGCACTGGACCGCGGCGCGCGAAAAAGGGCTAAGCGCCACCTACTGGCAGGTAGACGGACAGGGTCGTTGGGCGAAGAAGGCCTGAGCGGTCTATAGGGGAAGTCGACCCTCGGCCAGTGACCGACCAGCCCAATGACCGACCTTTTGTACCTCTTTGGACGACCAAGGCTTGCGGCCCGCCATGGTGCTGACGCAAAATACGTTTTAAGGGACAACCAGATAAGCCGTTCGGGGAAAACCGTCTTGCAGAGTCGTCGTATCCGCTTCGGAATTGCGCTTGCTTGCGCCAGTGCGCTTTTGGTGGCGGGCTGCAAGAATTCGTCGGGCATCTTTCAGGACCAGAACGATGGGGGCTGGTTTTCCAAGTCTTTTGATCTCCTTGGCAAGCCGGATTGGGCAAGACCGACCTCAGGCACGGTCAATTTAGGTCCGCAAGGGCCCGTCACCTCCGAAGACTTGGTGAGCGCCGATGGCCGGTGCGCAGCGCCAGCTGCGCTGGCGCGAGCGCCAGAGCCGACGGCCGCTCAACAGCCGCCGGCTGACCGTGCCGTGGGTTCGGTAGCCGGCGATCTTGCTGGTGCGCCCATGCCAGCCGTCACTCAAGCGTCGGCCACTCCAGACACGGGCCTGCAACGGCTCGAAACGCCTGCAACTGCGCCGACGGCGGGAGGGATCGCCTTGGGTATGACCGAGTGCCAGACGGTTCAGCGTGCTGGCGCTCCAAACAATGTGGCGATCAGCGCGAGCGAGAAGGGTGAGCGCAAAGTTGTGCTGACTTATCTGAGTGGACCTTGGCCCGGCATTTACTCATTTACCGACGGACGTTTGAAGGTTGTCGAGGTCGCCCCCGATCAACCAAAACCGGCCAAACCTGCACCGAAGAAGCCCCCGAAGAAAAAGCCAACAACAACAGCAAAAACCGCCGGTCACGAATTCGAACGCACCTACGTGCAGTAAAATCAGCTTAGCGTGCGCAAGGCGCCGGTGCCGGTTTCGCGCTGGTAGATAATTAAATCGAAACTTGGTGTGCGTTCGTTACCGATGACGCCGCTCAGCAGCGCGTGCGCTTGGCCGCGATGATGGGTCTGGTGATTGAAGAAATGAGCGAGGGCCGGCGCGAGCACTTGCTCGATGTCTTGCGGTCTGACGAATGTGCGGTAGCAGATTGTTTTGCCAAGATCATCCTCGCGCAGTCCCGCTATGTAGCTGCTGATCCGTTTGTCTTCTGTGCGCCGAGCCGAGCGCAACTCGGTGAAATCGTCATAGAGGATTGCGTCAAGGGTCGGCGGCACGTCACCTTTGCCAGTCAAGCGTTGCATCCAGATGCGATCGCCGACCAGCAGGTGATTGAGGGTGCCGTGTAGCGACTTGAAGAACGCCCCGCGATCGGCGCGATACGCAGCGTCGGGTATCTGCGCGGCCGCCTCGTAGAGGCGCTCATTGCACCAGGCGTTGTAACCGGCAAACATCTGATAATAGGCGAGCGTCATAGTCTCCTCCTGACCAGGCGAGGGGTCCCTTAGCAGCCGATCTTGCCGCCCGAAATGGCCCCCGGTATAAGCCGCGCGGGTCAGTTGCCCTAATGAAACTCCATAAAGTGTTCGATTAATCCCAGTGAAGGAAGATCCGATGGCGATCGAGCGTACGTTTTCGATCCTCAAACCTGATGCGACCGCGCGCAATCTGACCGGCGCCATTAACGCCATTATCGAGAAAGCGGGTCTGCGCATCATCGCACAGAAGCGCGTGCGCATTTCCCGAGACCAGGCGGAAAAATTCTATGGGGTCCACCGCGAGCGACCTTTCTTTGGCGAGCTGGTTGAGTTCATGACGTCCGGTCCGGTGGTGGTGCAGGTGCTCGAAGGCGAAAACGCGATCGCGAAATATCGCGAAGTTATGGGAGCGACAGATCCGGCAAAGGCCGCACCCGGAACCATCCGCAAAACCCACGCCAAGTCGATCGGCGAAAACTCGGTCCATGGCTCGGACGCCGCTGATACTGCAGCGCGGGAAATTGCGCAGTTTTTTTCCGAAAATGAGATGGTTGGCTAGGTTGGCGGTGGCATTGCGCCGCGCTTTTGCCACTGGTACCTCCTTCAGGGTCCTGTAGACTGGAAGAGATGACTGCGGGCCATCGTCAAACGACGGAACCAGGGGAACAAACTGTGGATGCTTTGATATCCGAAATGATGCGCCCGGCCTTTTGGCTCGCCGCGCTTCAGATCATGGGAATCAACATACTGTTGTCGGGCGACAACGCCGTAGTCATTGCAATGGCCGTTCGTGCGCTTCCGCCGAAGGAACGGTTCTGGGGCATGGTTCTTGGCGCCGGTGCCGCCGCAGTCCTGCTCATAATTTTCACCGGTATCGTCGCGACGTTGATGAAATTGCCGTATCTCAAGCTTGCCGGCGGCCTCGCGTTGTTCTGGGTTGCCATCAAGCTGGTGTCGCCGCAGCAACACGATGCGGAAGACACGCCGGAAGCCGTCGAGGATTTGTGGCGGGCGGTTCGCGTTGTTGTCATTGCCAACATTGTCATGAGTCTTGACAACGTCATTGCGGTCGCCGCGGCCGCGAAAGGCAACTACCTGCTGCTTGGTCTCGGCCTTGCGGTCAGCATCCCGGTCGTCATCGCAGGTAGCGCCCTGTTTCTTGCAATCATCGAGCGCTTCCCGATCGTGGTTTGGGGCGGCGGTGCATTGCTCGGCTGGATCGCCGGCGGTTTGTTGCCGGAGGATCCCATCATTGCCGAGCATTTTTCCGAAACGACAGGCGACACGCTGGAAGTCATTTGCGGAATCATCGGTGCCATCTTTGTCGTCGTGGTTGGCCTGTATCTGGTAAGATCGCGGCGCATGCGAGAAGAAACGGCGTAGGCGGGCCGTCCAACCCGAAAAGGTGCTGCGATGAACAAAGCGGTGCGAGGCGTCGGTTCGGCGGTTCGCATCGGGGCAACGGCGTGCCCGCATGATTGCCCATCGACTTGCGCGCTCGAGGTTGAGATCCTCGACGATCGCACGATCGGGCGGGTGCGCGGATCCAAAGACAACGACTACACCGCCGGCGTTATCTGCGCGAAAGTTGCGCGTTATGCCGAGCGCGAGCATCACGCGCAACGGCTGATGCATCCGTTGCGTCGCAAGGGCGAGAAGGGCGCGGGCGATTTCGAGCGGATCTCGTGGGATGACGCACTCGATCTGGTCGCAGAAAATTTCCTCCGTGCCGAACATAGATATGGCGCGGAGAGCGTCTGGCCCTACTACTACGCCGGTACCATGGGTCTGGTGATGCGCGACGGCATACACCGCCTGCGCCACGTCAAGAAATATTCCGGTTTCCATTCGACCATCTGCGTCAATCCGGCCTATGCCGGCTTTGCAGCTGGAGTAGGCCAAATCGCCGGTGTCGATCCGCGCGAAATGGCAAAATCAGACCTCGTTGTGATCTGGGGCACCAATGCGGTGAATACCCAGGTCAATGTGATGACCCACGCGGTGCGCGCGCGAAAAGAAAGAGGCGCGAAGATCGCGGCGGTCGACATCTACATGAACGGTACGATGGAGCAGGCGGATCTGCCTGTGCTGGTGAAACCCGGAACGGACGGCGCTCTGGCCTGTGCGGTGATGCACTGCCTTTTCCGCGACGGCAAAGCCGATTGGTCCTATCTGGAGAAATACACCGACGTTCCGCGTGAACTCGAAGCGCATCTGCGCTCGCGCGACCCGGCCTGGGCGTCGGCGATCACGGGGGCCCCGGTCGAGACAATCGAGGAATTTGCGCGCCTGATCGGCGCAAACAAGCGCTCCTTCTTCCGGCTTGGCTATGGCTTTTCACGCTCGCGCAACGGCACGGCCAACATGCATGCGGCAAGTTGTATCCCGGCGGTGATCGGCGCCTGGCAATATGAGGGCGGCGGCGCATTTCACATCAACGCCGACATCTACAAGCTCGACAAGACAACCATTGAAGGTCTTGACGTCTGGGACCGCTCGGTGCGGATGCTAGATCAATCGCGGATCGGAGCGATCCTGATGGGGGACCGCGACGTGCTGCATGGCGGGCCACCTGTCAACGCGCTGATCATCCAGAACACCAATCCGGTGTCCGTTTGCCCGGATCAGACGAGAGTCAAACGCGGCTTTGCCCGCGAGGACCTGTTTGTCTGTGTGCACGAGCAGTTCATGACAGAAACCGCGCAGATGGCCGACGTTGTATTGCCGGCGACCACGTTTCTGGAACACGACGACATTTACCGCGGCGGCGGACATCAATATCTCATCCTCGGCCCCAAGCTGGTCGAACCACCGGGTGAATGCCGCAACAATCATGAGGTGATCTGCGCACTAGCGAAGCGGCTGAGCGCGGAGCATCGCGGCTTCGCCATGAGCCCGCGCGAACTGATCGATCAGATGCTGCGCGTGTCAAATCGCGGCACATTCGCCGAACTTGAGGCCAACCGTTGGCTCGATTGTCAGCCGCCGTTCCGGGAATCGCACTATCTGGATGGTTTCCACTGGTCTGACGGAAAATTCCGGTTTCAGCCTGATTGGCAGAACGTGCCGTTCCGCAGTCCCTACAAGACAGGGCCGATCGATGGCCTGCCCAAATTGCCGGACCATTGGGTCTCAATCGAAGAAGCCGACGTGGAGCACCCCTTTCGCCTGGCGACGTCGCCGTCGCGCGGGTTCCTCAATTCGACCTTCAACGAGACCCCGACGTCGCTTGCACAAGAACAGCGTCCGACCGTGATGATCCATCCTCAGGATGCCGAAGCTTGTGGCATTGGGGAGGGCGATCCGGTCATTCTCGGCAATCGCCGCGGCGAGGTGCGATTGCACGCGAAGCTTTTTGCGGGCGTCCGGCGCGGCGTGCTTATTGCGGAATCGATCTGGCCGAATTCAGCCTATGTCGACGGTTGCGGTATCAACACGCTGACCGGTGCTGACCCGATCGCGCCCTATGGCGGCGCGGCAGTGCACGACAGCAAGGTGTGGATACGAAAAGCGCGGGCTTGAGGCCCGCGCTCCGCATTTTCCGGTTCAAGACGATCAGAGCTCCTTGCCGATCAGGCGATCGACCGAGTAGGGGCCGCCGCCGCGAATCGCGATCAGGAACGTCACGATGCCGATCAGCATAATGAATTCATAGCCGCCTTGGCCGACAAAAAAGCCCTTAGCCCAATGCACGGCAAACATTCCGATGAGCATTTCTATGGCGAGCGCCGCTGCGAAGAAGCGGGTGAACAGACCGATGATGAGGCACGCGCCGCCAACCGATTCAAGGAACATCGCCGCATAGGCAAATCCGATCGATGGCTCGAGCCCGCTTTTTGCCATGTTGCCCGCGACCGCCGCGGCACCGGCCTTGAACTTGCCGGTGACATGCATGACGTAGATGCTTCCGATAGCAATACGAACCAGTGTGTAGGCGATGTCGTTCCACTGTGAATAGAATCCGGCGAGTCCCGGATAAAGCAGTTTCGCCTCGCCTTTGGCAGCCATGGTGTCCCCCTTGTTTGCTCGCGCCACTGGGTGTGGCGTCATTTATCGAACCAATTCTACAACACCGACACAGGCATTGAATTCATTTTGTTGTGCTGTTGCAGCGCGAAAAAATTCAGGTCGGCTTGGTCGGAACCAACGCGTCGGCTTCCGGAACGGCAACCCCGTCAATCAGACATCTATCTTTTTCTATGTGAATCCTGCCTTCGGCCAATAGTTTGAGTGCCAACGGATAAATGCGGTGTTCAACCTCGAGTACGCGCATGGCGAGGGTCTCTTCGGTGTCACCGGATTTCACCGATACTGCGCTCTGTGCGATGACCGGGCCTGAGTCCATTTCCGGAACTACAAAATGCACGGTCGCGCCGTGAATTTTGGCGCCGGTTTCAAGCGCGCGCCGGTGCGTGTCGAGTCCCTTGAACGCCGGAAGCAGGGCGGGGTGGATGTTGAGAATGCGGCCGTCCCATTGTTTTACGAATTCTGCGGAAAGCAGCCGCATGAATCCGGCAAGACAAACAATTTCTATGCGATGCTTTTCGAGCGTCCCTTGCAGTGCGCGTTCAAACCCGGTTCGATCCTTGCCAAAGGTCGTCTGATCGATGATCTCGGTAGCAATACCGGAGGCCTGGGCGACCAGTAGCCCTCCAGCCTCCGCCCGGTTGGAAACGACCAGCGCGATTTCGGCGGGATATTTTTTGTCTTTGGCCGCCTCGATCAGTGCCGCCATGTTCGAGCCGCGGCCGGAGATGAGAACGGCGACGCGTTTGCGGCTCATCAGTCACCCGAGATTGAGTTTGTCATCATAGACGACACGTGCGTCACCGGAAACTTTGATCACGTTACCAAGTATCGTTGCCGTCTCGCCGGCTTGAGTGAAGGCGCGGCCGACGGCGTCGGCGTCTTTCGGTGAAATCACAACGATCATTCCGATGCCGCAGTTGAACGTACGCAGCATTTCGTTTGGTGCGATGCGGCCTGCGCCGGCGAGCCATCGAAATATTTCCGGAACGCGCACGGCCGCAAGATTGATACGTGCGCCGAATCCTTTGGGAAGTATGCGCGGGATGTTGTCCGGAAATCCGCCGCCCGTGATATGTGCAAGGGCCTTCACCGCTTTGGTCTCGCGGATTATTGCGAGACACGATCTTACGTAGATCCGGGTTGGTGTGAGGACTGCTTCGCTGAGACTTTTCGCCGGTAGAAACGGCGCCGGCGCGTTCCAGCTTAGCCCGGTTTTTTCGACCACCTTACGCACCAACGAATAGCCGTTCGAATGCGCTCCCGAGGATGCAAGTCCGATGATGACGTCGCCTTCCGCGATGTCGGCGCGCGGCAGTACTGCGCCACGTTCTACGGCGCCGACTGCGAAGCCGGCGAGATCGTAATCGTCGCCCTGGTAGACGCCCGGCATTTCCGCCGTTTCGCCACCGATCAATGCGCAGCCGGCCTCGCGGCATCCGAGGCTGATGCCGGCGACGACTGCGGCTGCCATTTCCGGCTCCAGCCTACCGCAGGCATAGTAGTCGAGGAAAAACAGCGGCTCGGCACCTTGCACGACGAGGTCATTGACGCTCATCGCCACCAGATCGATTCCGATGGTGTCATGCAGGCCGGTTTCCACCGCAACCTTGAGCTTGGTGCCGACACCGTCAGTTGCCGCCACCAAAACAGGGTCGTTGTAACCCGCCCGTTTGAGGTCGAATAACCCGCCAAAACCGCCGATTTCGGCATCGGCGCCCGGACGGGCGGTGGCGCGGACCAGCGGCTTGATCAATTCCACCATTCGGTTGCCGGCATCGATATCAACACCAGCCTGCGCGTAAGTGAGACCGCGCGGTTTTTCTGCCATGATGGATCCTCTTCCGCGCCGGGGTCGTACGTTGGAATCGTAAGTCGCGCAATGGTCCGAGCGTCGTTATACTCTACTGGGGAAATTATCGCGTTTTCGGCCGCCAATGCCGGGCCGCGTTCGCTAGCCGGGATTCTCTTGAGTATTCCAAATCTAATTACGTTGGGGCGTATTCTCATGGTGCCGGTCGTCGTTTGGGCGATCGCTTCCGGCGCCATGTGGATCGCTTTCGTTTTGTTCCTGGCGGCCGGCGTCAGCGATGCAGTTGATGGCTATCTCGCCAAGCGTTTTCACATGACGACCGAGCTTGGCGCCTATCTGGACCCGCTTGCGGACAAGGCGTTGATCGTGTCGATCTATCTGACTTTGGGTATCAGCGGCTTGATTCCGCAATGGTTGGTGATCCTGGTGGTGTCGCGCGACATCATGATCGTCGGTGCGGTGATGTTGTCGTGGCTGGTCGGCACGCCGGTTAAAGTAAAGCCTCTGCTCGTTTCAAAGCTCAACACAGTGGCGCAGATTGTGTTCGCTTGCGTGCTGCTCGGCACCCTTGGTTTCGACTATGAGCTGCCGACGCTCACCCGGGTGCTCATGGGCGTCGTCGCTGTCCTCACTTTGCTGTCTGTTGCGGCCTATGTGGCCGAATGGGTGCGCCACATGAATTCCACGGCCAAGCCATGAGTCCGCGGGTCGTATCCCGGACACGCCGCGGAGCTGCCGTGGACGGCAAAGCCTTCCAGCGCCAGCTAACTTTCTGGCTGGCGGCGTTGGTGCTGGTAATCCTGGCATTATGGTTGCTTAGTGAGATCCTGCTGCCGTTCGTCGCCGGCCTCGCGATCGCCTATTTGCTCACTCCGGTGACGGATCGTCTTGAGCGTCTCGGCGTAAATCGCCTCGCAGCTGCGTTATTGATCATCACACTGGTCGTTCTCGCGTTCGTCTATTTGATCCTGCTAGTGGTGCCCATCCTCGGCGGCCAATTGTCGTCCTTTATCGAAAGTGTTCCGGCCTATGTAACGAGATTGCAGAGCCTGTTGAGCGATCCGAGCCGTCCGTGGGTCCAGAAGCTCTTGGGCGCAGGGTTCAGCACCGACAAGTCGATCAGCGATCTCGTGACGCAGGGCGTCGGCTGGCTGACGTCTTTTATTCACTCAATGTGGTCGGGCGGACGGGCTTTGGTGTCCGTTTTTTCGCTGATCGTTGTCACGCCGGTTGTTGCGTTCTATCTCATTTACGATTGGCACCGCATGCTCAGCACCGTTGATGGCTGGATTCCGGTTGCGCAGCGCGGCACCGTGCGGATGCTGGCGCATGAGATCGACGCAGCGATTTCCGGCTTCGTGCGCGGACAAATCGGCGTTTGCCTGATCCTGGGCTCATTTTACGCAGCGGCTTTGACGCTCACCGGCCTCAATTTCGGTTTGTTGATCGGCCTGATTTCCGGCCTTATCACTTTTATCCCCTATGTCGGCTCGATGACCGGGCTCGTATTGTCGCTCGGCGTCGCCATTGTGCAATTCTGGCCGCAATATGCATTGATCCTGACGGTGCTCGGCATTTTTCTGGTCGGCCAGTTCGTTGAGGGCTACATACTTTCGCCTAAACTCGTGGGTGAAAGCGCCGGCTTGCATCCGGTCTGGCTTATATTCGCACTGCTTGCTTTCGGTTATCTGTTCGGGTTCGTCGGTCTTCTGGTTGCCGTGCCGCTCGCGGCTACGATCGGGGTGCTTTTGCGTTTCGCGTTGCGCCGCTATCTGCAGAGCTCGCTGTACACCGGCGAAGAAACGGGTTGAGGAGCCATGGGCAGCTCGTCGTTGGCCCCGCGTCAGCTCGTGCTCGCGCTCGATCATGCCGTCAGTTTCGCGCGCGAGGATTTTCTCCGTGGGCCGCCGAACGCCGCTGCGTTTGAGTTGATCGATCGCTGGCCGGACTGGCCCGATCGCATTGTCGCTTTGGTCGGGCCGGAGGGCTCGGGCAAGAGCCATCTCGCGGCGGTGTGGGCGGAGGCGGCGGGCGCGCGTATCCTTTCCGCGAAACTGTTGTCGGATGTAGACCCGCCGGCGGCGCTCGCGACCGGCGCGCTGGTCGTCGAGGATCTCGAAGCAGAAGATATCGATGAGCGCGCGTTGTTCCATCTTCTGAATCTAGCGCGCGAGGAACACGCTTATGTATTGCTGACGGCGCGTCAGGCGCTCACGCGATTTGCCATATCCATTCACGACCTGGCGTCGCGCCTGCGCGCGTTCCCTGTGGTCACGCTGACGTCGCCGGACGATACGATGTTGCGTTCGGTCCTCGTCAAGCTTGCCGTGGACCGCCAGCTCACCGTCGACGACGGGGTGGTGAATTATCTGGTCAACCATATTGAGCGGTCGTTCGTTGCCGCCCATGCCGCGGTGCAACGGCTTGATGAAGAGGCCATGCGCCAGCACCGCCCGGTAACGCGGGCGCTCGCGGCTGAGTTGTTTCGCGTTCCTTAACGGAGATGTGCCAGACTTGACGCAAAGAGCCGTTACAGCGCGAACTGTCATCCAGCGGCCATTTTTGTCGGGTAGGCGTTCACTTTCAGGCACTTCTGCATATGCCAAATCGCGGACAAGCCATTGCGCCGGTTGAGGAAATCGCTGCGGTCGTAGATCGCGTCGAAGCCACGACGGCTGCCGCTGAGCCGTCCGCATCTGTTCGGGTCAGTCCGGAACGGTTCATTAATCGCGAACTGTCTTGGCTGCATTTCAATCGGCGCGTGCTGGAAGAGGCGGCCAATGAGCATCATCCGTTGCTCGAGCGCGTGCGCTTCCTGTCAATTTCCGCGAATAACCTTGATGAATTTTTTATGGTGCGGGTCGCCGGCCTCAAAGGCCAATTGCGACAAGGCATCCTGACGCAGAGCCCGGACGGGCTCACTCCATCTGAACAGCTTGTCCGCATCGGTGAAGCGGTTTCCCAGCTTGCAAGCGATCAGCAGCGGCGCTGGCTCGAATTACGTCCTGCGCTTGCGGCGG
Organism: Pseudolabrys sp.; assembly: GCA_035623095.1. Lineage (GTDB taxonomy): Bacteria > Pseudomonadota > Alphaproteobacteria > Rhizobiales > Xanthobacteraceae > Pseudolabrys. The sequence continues at coordinate 13,451 of DASPUD010000022.1, read as the reverse complement.
CAAATGTCGTTCTTGTCGAGGGCAGCGAGCTGAAGAAGGCCGAACGCAGCTGGTTGGAAGAGCACTTCCTCACACACGTTTTTCCGCTGCTGACGCCGCTTGCGATCGATCCCGCCCATCCATTTCCGTTCATTCCCAACCTTGCATTCTCCATTGCGTTGCAGCTCGCGCGCATGAAAGACGGCAAGGCGATGAACGCGCTCATTCGCATGCCGCAGAAAATCGAGCGGTTCATCCGGCTTCCAAGCGCCGGCGATCACAGTGTTCGGTTGATCACGCTCGAGGACGCAACCGTGCTGTTCATCGCCCGGCTGTTTCCCGGATATACGGTGAAGGGGCAGGGGGCGTTCCGAGCCATCCGCGATTCCGAAGTGGAAATCGAGGAAGAAGCCGAAGATCTGGTGCGCCTGTACGAGACCGCGCTCAAGCAACGGCGGCGTGGCTCGGTGATCCGGCTCGAATTGAGTGCGTCGATGCCGGGAGAGCTGTGCAGCTTCGTGCAGCGGGCATTGGCCGTCGCGGATGACGAAGTTTTCAGGGTCGATGGCGTGCTCGCACTCAACGATCTCAACCAACTCACCAAGCTCGACCGCCCCGATCTTGAATTCGTGCCTTACAATCCGCGCTATCCGGAACGCATTCGCGACCATGGCGGCGACGCTTTCGCCGCAATCCGCCAAAAGGATCTGGTCGTTCATCATCCCTATGAGTCGTTCGACGTCGTGGTGCAATTCCTGCAGCAGGCCGCGCGCGATCCGAACGTGGTGGCGATAAAGCAAACACTCTATCGCACGTCGGCTGAGTCGCCGATCGTGAAGCAATTGGTGGAGGCCGCCGAAGTCGGCAAGTCGGTGACCGCGCTGGTCGAGCTCAAGGCGCGTTTTGATGAAGAAGCCAATATTCGTTGGGCGCGCGACCTCGAACGCGCCGGCGCCCAGGTCGTGTACGGCTTCATCGAGCTGAAGACACACGCCAAGCTGTCACTGGTCGTGCGCCGAGAAGCGGGCGAACTTGCGACCTATGTGCATGTCGGTACCGGCAACTATCATCCGGTTACGGCGCGCGTGTACACCGACCTTTCGTTTTTCACGGCGGACGCGGTCATCGGCCGCGACGTGGCGCGGATATTCAACTACATCACCGGCTACGCCGAACCGGCAGAGCTCGAGCGCATGGCGATCTCGCCGATCAATCTACGCAAGAGGATTCTCGATCATATCGCCCAGGAGACAGCGCATGCCAAAGCGGGGCGGCCGGCGGCGATTTGGATGAAAATGAACGCGCTGGTCGATCCGGGAATTATCGATGCGCTTTACGATGCATCGGCGGCGGGCGTTTCCGTCGACTTGGTGGTGCGCGGCATCTGCTGCCTGCGCCCGGGCGTGAATGGACTATCGGAAAATATACGCGTCAAATCCATTGTCGGCCGCTTCCTCGAGCATGGCCGTATATATTGCTTTGGCGCCGGCCATACGCTGCCGCATCCGAAAGCGGCGGTCTATATTTCTTCGGCTGACATGATGCCGCGAAACCTGGACCGGCGAGTCGAGGTTCTGTGCCCGATTCTCAATCCCACGGTGCACGAGCAGGTTCTTGGCCAAATCATGGTGGCGAATTTCAAGGATAACGAGCAAAGCTGGAAGCTCTTGCCGGACGGCAGTTCCACGCGCATAAAGGCCGCCTCGGGCGAGGAACCCTTCAACGCCCACAAGTATTTCATGACCAATCCGAGCTTGTCGGGCCGTGGAAAATCGCTCAAGGAATCGTCGCCGCGCAGCCTTATACGCCGCCTCATCGAAGGCGCGTAAACGCTCACCCGCCGTTATTCCCTCGGTCAAAGGGCGGCTCGATCATGGACCGCCCATTGCGGTCATCGACATCGGGTCGAACTCGATTCGTCTGGTCGTATACGAAGGTCTCACCCGCGCACCGACGCCGATTTTCAATGAGAAGGTATTGGCCGGCCTCGGGCGGCAGGTGCAGTCCACAGGTTTATTGCCGATCGACGCCATCGAAACCGCACTTGAGGCGCTTCGGCGCTTCCGTGCCCTGTGCGATATCCTGCACGTTCGGCGCATCTGGGCGATAGCGACGGCAGCCTGCCGCGATGCTCGTAACGGCCGGGCTTTCATCGCCGAGGCAGAGCGAATCTGCCGCACCAGTATCACGATCCTCTCCGGCAAGCGCGAGGCACATCTCACGGCGCTGGGCATCGTGTCTGGCATTCACAGACCCGACGGCATCGTCGGCGATCTTGGTGGCGGGTCGCTCGAATTGGTCGACGTGCATGGCTCGCGGGTGCGCAGCGGTGTGACCCTGCCGCTCGGCGGTCTGGCGCTTCAGGACATCACCGGGAAATCGCTCAAGAAGGCGGAAAGGTTCGTCGAACAGGTGTTCGAGGACCTCGACATGCTGCACGACGGCGAGGACCGCACATTCTACGCAGTGGGCGGCACCTGGCGCGCATTGGCGCGTCTGCACATGTGGCAGACCGGCTATCCGTTTCACGTCATGCACAACTACCGCATCTCGGCGCGCGAGGCGCAGGAATTCTCACGGCTCGTGCATCACGTTGACACCGATACGCTATCGAAAATCGAAGTCGTCAATACGGCCCGCCGCCCGCTGCTCGCCTATGCCGCGCTGGTCATGGAAAATCTGGTGCGGACGATCAGACCCAAGCAGGTCATCATTTCCGTGCTCGGCGTGCGCGAAGGTCTGCTTTATTCGCTGCTCAATGCACGCGAACGCGAACGTGACCCCCTAATTTCGGCCGCGGCCGATCTCAACGTTCTGCGCTCCCGCTCACCGCGCCACGGCGAAGAGCTCATCGCGTGGACCGATCGGTTCATGGCGTCGACTGGAATCGAGGAGACGGCTGACGAACAGCGGTTGCGGCATGCGGCCTGCCTGCTTGGCGATATCGGCTGGCGCGCGCATCCGGATTATCGCGGCGAGCAGTCGATGAACATCATCGCACACGGTGCCTTCGTGGCCATCGATCATCCCGGCCGCGCATATCTCGCCCTGTCGGTGTACTTTCGCCATGCCGGCCTCAGCGAAGAGGATTTGTCGCCACGGCTGCGCGAACTCGCCACCACCCGCATGCTGGATCGTGCAAGAGTGCTCGGCGCAGCGATGCGGGTCGCCTATATTCTGACGGCGGGGCAGCGCGGGGTGCTGCCGAAAACCCCAATGCAGGTCAAACGCGGCAAGCTGATACTTAAGCTGCCTGGCGGCTATGCGGAGCTGGTAAGTGATCGTCTGGCCGGACGGCTTCGGCAACTGGCACGTTTGATCGGCCGCGAGCACTCAATCGAAATATAGTGACGTCTGCTCAGTTCTTGTCCACGGCAACCACTTTGCCCCTGTCGACAGAAAGTGCGAGGCGGCCGTGCTTGAGCGCGAGGGCTTTTTCGCCGAAAAGTTCGCGCCGCCATCCCCTCATCGCCGGAATATCCGCTTCGTCGTCGGCGGCGATGCGGTCGAGATCATCGACGGTTGCGATCACTTTGGCGGCCACGCCGTGCCGTTCGGCGGTCATGCGCAGCAGCACCTTGAGCAGCTCGACAGTAGCGGCACCGTTGGTCGCCGGGCGAAAGCGCTCCAGCCGCGGCAGCGATTTGACGTCGCGTTCCAGGCCGCGCTTGACCGCTTCAACAATCTGATCGCCCCAGCGCGAGCGCTCGAAGCCTTTCGGAAGCGAACGCAAGTGGCCAAGCCGCTCGATCGTGGTCGGGGCCTGCACGGCAATGTCGCCGATTACTTCGTCCTTGATAACGCGACCGCGCGGCACATCGCGAGTCTGCGCCTCGCGCTCGCGCCAGGCCGCGACCTCGATCAGGACAGCAAGTTCCTTGGGTTTACGCACCCGGTTCTTGAGCCGCTCCCAGGCGCGCTCCGGATCGGAACGATAGGTTTCCGGGGAAGTGAGAACGTCCATCTCGGCCTCGACCCAATTATTGCGGCCCCGCTTGTCGAGATCGGCGGCGAGCTTGAGATAGACGTCCCGAAGGTGGGTCACGTCGGACAGAGCGTAGGCAATCTGGGCATCGCTGAGCGGGCGGCGGGTCCAGTCGGTAAACCGGTGCGATTTGTCGAGCGTGTCCCCCGTCACCCGCTGCACCAATTGATCGTAGGAGATGGAATCGCCGTACCCGAGCACCATAGCGGCGACCTGCGTATCGAAGATCGGATGCGGGATTGTCCCGGCCATGTTCCACACGATTTCGATATCCTGCCGGGCGGCGTGAAATACCTTGCTCACTTTTTCGTTCGCCATCAGAGCAAAGAAGGGCGCCAGATCGAGCCCGGTCGCCAAGGCGTCGATTACAACGGCCTCGGCGGGCGAGGCCATCTGCGCCACGCAAAGCAGCGGATAGTAGGTCGTCTCGCGCAGGAATTCGGTGTCGACAGTAACGAAGGCGTGCTTCGTCATGCGTGAGCAGACGGCGGCGAGGTCTTGCGTGGTCGTAATGAGGTCCATTGCGGGGATAAACCTAACCTGATCCGGGTCGGTCATGGCAACCCCGCCTTGCGGATGATTGGTCATCGATTTGTCCGAGAGGATAGCCCCTAATTTCACGAACCGCGAATGCGCGGCATCTGGATGAACTCCCACGGGCTCGGCATGGCGCCAACCGGCACTTCGATAAGTGTCGGCTCACGGCGTGAAAACGATTCGCGTAGTGCCGTACGCAACTCATTCGGACCACGGGCGTGCAGGCCGACGGCGCCGAAGCTTTCCGCGTACTTGACGAAATCCGGATTGGCGAGATCGCAGGCAATGAGCCGATTGCCGAAATCTTCCTGCTGAATACGGCGTACATTGCCGAAGGCGCCGTCGACAAAGATGACTGCGACCAGCGGAATGCGATGGCGCATGGCCGTTGCGAGCTCATTGCCCGTGTAGAGAAAGCCACCATCGCCGTTGATCGAAAGGACCGGCACATCGGTCTTGGCATGCTGCGCGCCCAATGCGGTCGCGTAACCCCAACCCAGATTGTCCTGATAACCCGGAGACAAGAACGTTCGCGGCTTATAAACCGGAAAAGCGAGACGCGCGGCAAAGCCGACTTGCGTCACCTCATCCACATAGATGCCGTCCTCGGGCAGTTCGGCGCGGATCACGTCGAGAAACGCAAGCTGCGGCGCAAGCTTGGCGAGCCGTTCACGCAGTTTCGCCTGGCGCCCAAGCATCTCATCGCGGCGCGAACTGCGTCGCGTATCGAACTTGCCGAGTGCGTCAATGAGCCGGCGCAAGATCGGCGCGGCTTCGCCAATGAGGGCAACTTTCGGCTTGTGCAGGCGGGCCGGCTCCTCGGGATCGGAATCAACCCGCACGATTTGTAGATTTTTGTCGACGCCCCATTGATTCACCGGATTGAGCAGTCGGGTGCCAATTGCCAGCACAGCATCGGCCTCGCCCCACAGCTCGTGCCCGAGCGGCAGCGTCACGCTGAGCGGGTCGCGCGAATCGAGCACACCGCGCCCGCGTCTGTAGCCCAGCACGGGTGCCTGCAACATGCCGGACAGCATAGTCACTTCCGGCGAAGCGCCCTGCGCGCCACCACCGGCGACAATCAGTATGCGCTTGGCCTTGCCCAGCAGTCTGGCTGCGGCGCGCACTTTGTCTTCGTCGATTTCCGCGACGCGATGCGGCAGCGGCCGAGTGACTGCAGGCACCAGGGCGCGCTTACCCCAGACATCGATAGCACACTCAATCGCTGCAGGGCCGTGACGGCCGGTTGTCATAGCGCGGATCGCTTTGGCGATTTTGATCGACGCGTCGGCGGGTCCTTCAATATGCGCGTAATGATCAACAAGCCGCGCGATGATGCCGGCCTGGTCGCGAATCTCGTGCAGGTGACCAAAACCGCGCCCGATCGCTGCGGCGGGAATTTGCCCGACCAGCGCCAGCACCGGCGCATTCATTCCGAATGCCGTCAGCAACGCCGCGCCGGAATTAAGCAGCCCGGGGCCGGGCACGACCGTGTAAGCCTGCGGCTTGCCGGTCGCGAGGGCGGCACCAAGCGCCATGTAGGCGGCGCCCTGCTCGTGCCGGGTATGGACGACACACAGATGATGGCCGGCGCGCTGAAACGCGTCGAACAAGTGGTCGTTGTGCACGCCCGGCAGCGCATAGACCGTGTCAAAACCGTGTGCGGTGAGGGTCGCGACCGCCGCCTCGCCGGTCGACATGTCGATGCCGGGCGAGTCAATCTTCTTTTTGGCTTTGGGCTTTTTGACTTTGGTCTTGGGCATACGCGCGGTCTGGATACTATAAAGAGGCGAGTGTGCAGACGGGGAGGGACCGTGTCGAGCGCCTTGCCTTGACAAAGCCAACCCCTCATGCGCTTTTCGCCCGCTTCGCACCCCCGAATCGCCCCGGAAATCATATGCATCGCTATCGCTCACACACCTGCGGCGCGCTTCGCGAAAGCGATATCGGCAAAACTGTGCGGCTGTCGGGCTGGTGCCACCGCATCCGTGATCACGGCGGCGTGCTGTTCATAGATCTGCGGGATCACTATGGCCTTGCCCAGGTTGTCGCCGATCCCGACAGCAAAGCCTTCAAGCTTGCGGAAACATTGCGCGCCGAGTGGGTCGTGCGTATCGACGGCAAGGTGCGCAAGCGCCCCGCCGGCACAGAAAATCCAGAGCTGCCGACCGGACAGGTTGAGGTCTACATCGACGAGATCGAGGTGCTGGGGCCGGCGGCCGAATTGCCAATGCCGGTGTTCGGCGAGCAAGACTACCCGGAAGATATCAGACTCAAGTACCGGTTCCTTGATCTGCGCCGCGAGCATCTGCACGCGAACATCATGTTGCGCGGCAAGGTGATCGATTCGATCCGCCGGCGCATGAAAGAAGGCGGCTTCTTCGAATTTCAGACACCGATCCTCACTGCGTCGTCGCCGGAAGGCGCGCGTGACTATCTTGTCCCCTCGCGTCTGCATCCGGGAAAATTCTACGCGCTGCCGCAAGCGCCGCAGCAGTTCAAGCAGTTGATCATGGTCGCGGGCTTCGACCGCTATTTTCAGATCGCACCCTGTTTCCGCGACGAAGACGCGCGCGCCGATCGGTCGCCCGGCGAGTTCTACCAGCTCGATCTGGAGATGAGCTTCGTCACCCAGCAGGACGTATTCGACGCGGTCGAGCCGGTGATCCGCGGCGTGTTTGAAGAATTTGCCAACGGCAAGCCGGTGACAAAGAAGTTTCCGCTCATTCCTTACGCCGACGCCTTGCGCAAATACGGCAGCGACAAGCCCGATCTGCGCAACCCGATCGTCATGCAAGATGTGAGCGAAGCGTTCCGCGGTTCCGGCTTCAAGATCTTTGCCAGCATTCTTGAGAAAGATCCAACTGCACAAGTGTGGGCGATCCCCGCGCCAGGTGGCGGCTCGCGCGCTTTCTGCGACCGGATGAATTCGTGGGCGCAAGGAGAGGGCCAGCCCGGCCTCGGCTACATTTTCTGGCGGGAAGGCGAAGAAAGCGGTGCCGGCCCGCTTGCAAAGAACATCGGGCCCGAACGCACCAAACAGATTGCCGATCAACTGAAGCTTGGAGTCGGCGATGCCTGCTTCTTCGTCGCCGGCAAGCCGGGCACTTTCGTTAAGTTCGCCGGCCCCGCGCGCGCCAAGATCGGCGAAGAACTTGGCCTGATCGCCAAAGATCGGTTTGAATTCTGCTGGATCGTTGATTTTCCGATGTACGAGTGGAACGAAGAAGAAAAGAAAATCGATTTCTCGCACAATCCCTTCTCGATGCCGAACCTGCCGGTTGAGGAATTCCTCGCGCTCGATGCGAAGAACAATGAGAAGCTCTTGTCCATCAAAGCGATCCAGTACGACATAGTCTGCAATGGTGTTGAGCTTTCCTCCGGTGCCATCCGCAACCATCGGCCCGAGGTCATGAAAAAGGCGTTTGCCATTGCCGGTTATCCCGAGGACGTGCTGGAGAAAAAATTCGGAGGGATGCTACACGCGCTTTCGCTCGGCGCGCCGCCGCACGGCGGCATTGCGCCCGGCATTGATCGTATTGTCATGCTGCTCGCCGGAGAGGAGAACTTGCGTGAGGTGGTGTTGTTCCCGATGAACCAGCGCGCCGAGGATCTGATGATGGGCGCGCCGTCCGAGGCGACGCCGAAGCAGCTCAAGGAGCTGCATATCCGTTTGGATCTGCCGAAGAAGTGACGGTTCCCGAGTTGTGCTGCACCGCTTGGTGGTGCAGGACGTTTGCCCAAGCCTTCTTGATTCACCTCGAAAATTACGATTGGATTTACTCTCGTTCCAGAGACGGCAGGCCGCGCACACCAACGCCGCAAGAACGGCAATCTGAAAATATCGCCCTATCGGGGGAGGAGATAATGTCTGAGATCGAGCGGCGCGCCCTCATGAAGGGCGTTGCGCTGAGTGCGCTCGCATTCAGCGTCGGCGGCAGTGAAATTTTGCTTTCGCCACGTGAGGCGCATGCCCAGAATATTCCGTTCCACACACTGACGCCTCCGCAGGTCGAAACGCTCGAGGCGGTCGGTGAAACACTTGTGCCCGGCGCAAAGGCCGCGGGCGTCGCAAATTTTGTCGATCAGCAGCTGTCCATTCCACCCGAGCAGGCGCTGCTTGAAGCGCGCATTTTGAATATCCGTCCGCCATACGCGAATTTCTACCGCGCGGCGCTTGGCGCAATCGATCGCGCGAGCCGCGCGAAAAATAACGACCGCGGATTTGGACAACTCAGCATGAGCGAGCGCAACGATTTCATCGACGCGATGCGTCAGAACAAGATCGAGGGCTGGCAGGGCCCGCCCGGACCCTTCGTCTATCTCGTGCTGCGCAGCGATGCGGTCGACGTAGTTTACGGCACTGTCGACGGTTACGCCGCGCTCGGAGTCCCCTATATGCCGCACATCGCGCCGACCAAGAGGTGGTGACATGGCAAACGAAAAAGTTGATGCCGTCATCGTCGGCGCGGGCGCCTCCGGTTCGCTGTTTGCATCGGTCCTCGCCAAGGCCGGCAAGAAAGTGGTGTTGCTGGAGTCAGGTCCCGACTGGCAATCCTCAGATTTGATCAGCTCGGATTTCTGGGGCCGGCGCATCAAGCCCGCCGGCGTTCCGTTTCTGTTTGAGGGCAAGAACCCTTACGGCTACGCCTACCAGGCCGGATGGGGTGTCGGCGGCGCGGCGCTGCACTATTTCGCGAATTTCCCGCGCTACCTGCCGAACGACTTCAAGGTCAAGAGCGAGCACAACCGCGGTCTTGATTGGCCGATCAGTTACGCCGATGTCGCGCCCTACTACGACAAGGTGGCACAGGAGATCGGCGTTGCCGGTGACGCAAAGGCCGAGGAGATATGGCGGCCGAAAGGCCAGCCCTATCCGATGCCGCCGATGAAAACCTTCCGCAACGGGCAGGTTTGGCTGAAAGGTCTTGAGTCCGCCGGCATCCGCATGGTGCCAGCCGCAGTCGGCATGAACTCGACTGAGTTCAAAGGCCGCCCGGCTTGCATCTACGACGGGTGGTGCCATGTCGGCTGCCCGATTGGCGCGCTGGCCAATCCGCTCGTTACCTATCTGGCCGATGCCCGCAAGGCTGGCGCCGAGGTGCGCGCACTGTCGACCGTGACCCGCCTGCTAATCAATGACGCCGGCGACAAGGTGACAGGTGTCGAATATTACGACTCGAAGAAAGAGAAGCAGGTTCAGGAGGCGAGCGTCGTCATTCTTGCCGCATGGGCGGCGCAGAACCCGCGGCTGATGCTCAATTCGGCGACCGACAAGCATCCGAAGGGCCTGGCGAATTCGAGCGGCCTGCTCGGCAAATACATGATGGCGCACTATGCCTCCGGTACCTGGGCGTTGTTCGAGGAGGATGTCGAGCCGCATAGGGGCACCGTCGGAGCGCAATTCATGTCGTATGACCGCTACGACAAGACCAGCAAAAAGAACGCGTTCGGCAGTACGTTCATTGTTGTCGGCACGGCCCTGAAGACCAGCGACCTTGGCGGCTTTGCCAATGCACGTCTCGATCTGTTTGGTCAGAGACTTGCCGATTTCATGCAGCGCGCCAAACGCGGTGTCACGCGGTTGACCGCCTTCGGCGAGGAAATGCCGAACATCGAAAATCGCATCGAGCTTGCCGACACCAAGGACGAATACGGAATGCCGCAGGCAAAGATCATCCACACCTTCGATCAGGATGCGGTCGCACTTTGGAATGCCAATTTCGAAGAGGGGCTGGCAATCGGCAAGGCGACCGGCGCCAAGGAAGTCTGGTCTGCGCGCGGCAATCAGCCGACCATCCATCTATTCGGCGGGACGATCATGGGAACCGAGGCTGGAAATTCGGTCACCAACAGCTACGGGCAAACCCACGAGATCGCCAATTTGTGGGTCGCTGGCCCGGGCCTGTTCCCGACCGAAGGCGCATCGAACCCGACTTACACGATCTTCGCCGTGTCGCAACGCGGCGCCGAGCAACTCGTGGAGAAATGGGGGACGGTCGCGGGGTAACTGGACCACCGTCCGTCATGCATCCACGTCTTTGCTTCGACCAAGAGACGTGGATGGCCGGGACGAGGCCGGCCATGACCAAGAGGTCACTTATCCGGTGGCAGCGGAATGAACTCGATTTCGTCGCCCGGCACCTTGCCGAAATGGCCGGCTTTCCAGTCGGCTTTCGCCTGCTCGATGCGCTCCTTGCGCGAGGATACGAAATTCCACCAGATGTGACGCGGACCATCCATCGGCGCGCCGCCGAGGATCACGAAATGCGTGTCGTTCGCCGCCCGGATTGACACGGTGTCGCCGGGCCGGAACACCAGCAGCCGCCCGCCCTCGAATTTGTCGCCCGAGATTTCAATCGCGCCATCGATCACGTAGATCGCCCGCTCTTCGTGGCTCGCGTCCAATGGCAGCGTTGTGCCGGCCTTCAGGCGAACGTCGCCAAAAATCGTTTCATGCACTGTCGGAACCGGTGAGGCCGCGCCATAGAGCGAGCCGACCACAACGCGCACGTGCTTGCCGTTGTCCTGCACGACCGGGAACTCTTTAGTTTCATGATGCGCGAAGCCGGCCTCAATTTCTTCTTTTGCGGCCGGGAGCGCGACCCACATTTGCAGACCGTGGATCGGCTCGTGGTCGACACGCCGTTCCGGACGCGTGCGCTCGGAATGCACGATGCCGCGCCCGGCGGTCATCCAGTTCACTTCACCCGGCGTGATCGCCACCGCCGTGCCGAGGCTGTCGCGATGCATGATCTCGCCGTCAAAAAGATAGGTGACAGTGGCAAGTCCGATATGCGGATGCGGCCGCACGTCGAGCCCATTGCCAGCACGAAATTCCGCCGGACCGAAGTGGTCGAAGAAAATGAAGGGCCCGACCATGCGCGTACGCACCGAAGGAAGTGCCCGGCGCACAGCAAAATCGCCGAGATCAACCGTGCGAGGAACGATCACCTGGGAAATTGCGTCGCATTGATAAGCGTCGCCAGCGGCAGGATCTTTGCCGGGAAAGAAACTCATGGCCGGCTCCTTTTCACATTGTCCAGTCAGTTAATTCCGAACAGCCGGATGGCGTTACCGCTGGCGATACGCTTTGCCTGGTCGGTGGGAAGCTGCGCCAGCCATCCGCGATATTCCTTGAAGATCGTATCGTAGCCGAACCAGCGTTCATTGATCCACGTGTCGGAACCGAGCAGAAAACGGTCGGAATAACGGTCAAATAGGTTCCGCCAGTCGCTTGTCAACTTGCCGTCGCCGCCGGTGATGCCGCTGCGGTAGGACAGCTCTCCCCAGAGGGCGTCCTTGTGCTCGTCGAGCAGCTCCGCGACGCGCGCCGGCGCAACCGAGAAACCCGTGTGTGCCCAGATGATCCGCGCTTTCGGATTGTGAGCGAACAGTATGAGCAATGCTTCTTCGTCGCAGTGTGCGTGCAGGTAAAGGTTTCGCTCGACGGAGAAATCGACCATTTTCTTGGCCCATGGGGTTTCGGCCGACTTTCCGTAAATATGGAATTCCCCGATACCGCGATAATACCCGCGCGCATATTCGCTTTTGATCAGTTCGAAGATCTTGGGATCGTTGAACCAGGTCTGCATATCGTTGCGTACCCGATAGGGACGGATGAACGGCACGACCTTGAGCTCGGGCCATTTGGCGTCCACCAGTTCATGTGTGCCTTTGTTCGGCCGGCTCGTTGAAACGATGCCCATGATGCCGTTGCGGCGAAACACGTCGCGCACCTGATCGAGCGAATAGAACGGCTTTGGCTCCTGGTTGTAATGGAGGTGTGCGTCGAAGATTTCGAGCCGCTCCTGTGTGCTTGTGAGGCAAAGAGTCCGGCCGCCAGTACGGCAAGAGTCGTCGTCACCAAGCGAAATGCCATTTCGGTCCTCCAGCAACTCCATGGTGCCAAACGGCTGCGATATTAACCCATCGCTAACCATGGCGATGCCCGGGCGATGTTTCGCGCGGTGGTTGGGCTTACCACAGCTTAAGCTTAAGGTGGTCTTTACGGCGCCATGGCTCACTGACACCGCACCAGGACGGGGGGCTCCCTGGCAGGAGTCAGGATGGGGTTCTTTGTGCGCGCATTCTCGCGCCGGAATATATTTGCGACTGCAGTCGGCGTGGTATTGGCCGGCGTTCCGCTGATCGCGTTTAATTTCTGGCTTGACGGTTTGATCGAGAAACAGGGCGAGGCCGAGGTCGGCACCTCCGCCCGGCGCGCAATCGCGCTTGCCGAAGCGCGGGTCAGGGATGCAATCGGCGCGCTCGACGGCCTCGCTACACGCGGCATCGCCTCCTGCGGGCCGGCCGAGCTCGAAGCGATGCGCTACGCCGCTTTTCACACGATCCCGGTCAAGGAAATAGCGGTCGTCACAGGTGACGCAGAGACTTTGTGCACGGATCTCGGGCTGCCGCTTGGCGAACGCACAATGCTTTCCTCGGAGCTGCTGGTCGGCGCGGCTGGCTATTCGCTCGACATTATTAAACTCGCGACCGGCGAGCGTATGGTGCGATTGCGACGGCAAGTTGGGGACGGCCCAAACGGCATTGCCGCTCTGGTGCCGACGACCCTGTTTCTGCCGCAGGTTTCCACGCAAGGAAATCCCTTCAGCGGCTATGCGCGCATCATGACGCGACAAGGTTCCGTCATTGGGCAAGTAGGCGAGCCGCCGCGCGGCGATCTCGGCCCGAATTTCCTGGCGCAGACCAAATCGGACAAATTCGGGTTTGATGTGGAAATTCTCACCCCTCGCGCCCGCATCGTTGCCCGCAACGCCGATCTCAGATGGCTCGGATGGCTCGGTGCCTGCATCATCCTGTTGAGCATTATTGGCTATGTTGTCCTGGCGCCTCGGCGCTCGCCGCGCAATCCGGTGATCGAAATCGAGCAGGCTCTTAAGGCCGGCCAGTTCGTTCCCTACTATCAGCCGATCGTTGATATTCG
>DASPUD010000021.1:0-12737 GCA_035623095.1 Pseudolabrys sp. | reverse complement strand
CCGATCGGCAAGCAAATGATCGTCGTGTAGAAGAGGGGGACATAAGAAAATCCGTCTTCGTTCGGATTGCCCCAGTTCTGGATTGGCGGGACCAAGCTCCAGCCCCAGAGACCGAGCATAACCGCGGCCGCAACGGCGAGCGTAATGCGCAATCTGGCCGAAGCGGCAATCTCGTCGCGCTCTTCCGCGACATGACGGCATGCAGCCAGGTAAGCAACGAGGGCCCAGGCGGGAACGAGGACGTTTGTCACCGCATTGGTCACCATCCGTTCCGGGAAATTGCTCTGCTCGAATATGGCCGCGCAGATTCCGGCCAAGAGGCTGATTTCGAAAGATATACGCATTTTCGTCGATTCCACCTCGCCAAGCCGACGCTTCTTGGCAGACCTGTAAGCGAGCGCTCCTAGGACCATCACGATGCCGGTTCTCAATGTATCTTGTTGAGATGAGTTCTGAACGAGCGCCAATAAGCCAACGAGTATCGCAATGCAGCCGACAAAAAGGGCCAGGCTTGAGCCCAAATTTTTTAATATGCGCTCGCCGTTTTTCACGGGCTCACCGTCCCCTCACAATCGCAAAATCATAAGCGCGCGGTTCGGGCGCGCCATAGAAGCTGAAGTGCCACCATTCGCGGAAGTAGTTGGCAAAGCCGTGCCGATGCATTGCCGCGTTGAGCACGCCGCGCCAGCGGCGCTGCTCGGGCGAAATCGCGCTGGTGTCGCGGTAGCTGTGCAGATCGAAGCAATCAAATCCGGTGCCCATGTCGATGCTGCTGTCGGGCGCGCGCCGCTCGGCCGGGCCGGTGCAGGAGCCATAGCGCGCCGCCGGATCGAAGCGTGCGGCGGGCTTCTCCGGCAGACGGATCAGCGTGAGATCGATGGCGGTGCCGGTCGAATGCCGCGACTGCGCGGCGATGAAGCCAAGCGCGAACAGGTTGCGCTTGGGGTGTACCGGATAGAAGCGGCGGGTCGCAGGATCGTCATAGCCATCATGGGCCCAGGCCTCCATCGCGCGCACCGCGCGGGTGGGGCGGTAGCAGTCGTAGACCTTGAGACTGAGGTTTTCGTGAGCCAGCTCGGATTGCACACGCTTGAGCGCTGTGGCTGCCTCGCGGCGCAGGATGCATTCGCCGGCGGTGTAGCCGGGCAAAGGATGGCCGGTGAAATTGTCAGCCGTGGCGTAGCGGATGTCCTGCGCGATGCTCGGGTCGACGTCGCGGAGATAGACGAAGCCGGGCGGCAGCATGTCGCGTGCGTGCGCTGGGACGGCGAGGAAAAGGGTAATAATGAGGGTGGGTAGAAGGCGGGGATTCATTGAGAAGCTGACACTATCATTCGCGGGCATTTCGGGGACGGCGCCTGGAATGCGGAGGTAACGTCCCGGCATACCACCCCCGCGTTGGGACGTCTTGCACTGACGGTACTATCGGTGCATTGAGCGGGTTGCCGCAGCAAAACGGGCACTTTCCGCCTCAAGCTCCACTTTAAGATTCATATTATCCTCCACTTCCTGATTCACTTAAGCTTCCCCTGATGACCTCCGGAAAACCGAAATCAAAACCTGAGGCCGCAAAGTCGGAACTGGCCTCGGAACAGCATTCCGTCAAACTGGAAGCCCAGCCCAAGCCGGCGGCCAAATCCGAGCCCAAATCAGGGACCAGGTCGCTGGCGAAACTCGCCTCACTGCCCGAGCCGAGTGCGCTCACCCATCCGGAAATCAGGACCATCATTTTCGGCATCATGCTGGCGATGTTCCTCGGCGCGCTCGACCAGACCATCGTCGCCACCGCGCTGCCGACCATCGGTCGCCACTTCGGCAATCTCAACGATCTCTCCTGGGTGGTGACCGCCTATTTGCTCACCGGCACGGCGGTGACCCCGCTCTACGGCAAGCTCGCGGATATCTACGGCCGGCGCATCCTGATGCTGACCGCGGTCGGCATCTTCGTTCTCGGCTCGATCGCCTGCGCGCTGGCGCCGAGCATGACCGCGCTGGTGTTCGCGCGCGGCTTCCAGGGCCTCGGCGGCGGCGGACTGATGGCGCTGGCGCAGACCATCATCGCCGACATTGTCTCCCCGCGCGAGCGCGGCCGCTACCAGGGCTATATCGGCGCGGTGTTCGCGATCTCCTCGGTCGGCGGGCCGGTGCTCGGCGGATTCCTCACCGAGCACATCGACTGGTCGCTCATCTTCTGGATCAACCTGCCGCTCGGGCTGGTGGCGCTCGGTATGACGTCGAACGTGCTCCGCCGCGTGCCGTATCAGCCGCGCAAACGGAAGCTCGATTTCATCGGCGCTCTCTTGATGATGGCGGCGGCGGTGCTGCTGCTGCTGGCGCTCTCATGGGGCGGCCGGCGCTATGAATGGATCTCGGCGCAGATCGGCCTGCTGCTGCTTGGGTCGACGGTTTTGTGGGGCTTGTTCGCGCTGCGTCTGGTGACGACGCGCGAGCCGTTCTTACCTTTAGCAGTGTTGGCCAATCCGGTGGTGCGCTGCGCGTCGCTCGCCGGCGCCTGCAACATGGGCACGCTGGTGGGAATGACCATCATGGTTCCGCTCTATTTCGAGACGGTGATGCATCTCTCCGCCAGCCAATCCGGCATGGCGCTGATCCCGCTGATGAGCGCAACGGTTGCGTTCTCCACCATCACCGGGCGGCTGATGATGCACATGACCCACTACAAGCGCGTACCGCTGATCGGGCTCTTGGTCGCGATCCTGTCGCTGGTGCCGCTGGAGATCTGGCCGGCGTGGACACCGATGGGGGTCGTCCTGCTGCTGCTCTTTATTATTGGCGCAGGGCTCGGCACGCTGTTCCCGATATCGACCGTCTGCATGCAGAACGCGGTGTCGCGCTCGCAGATGGGGATCGCGACCGGCGCCGCCAATTTCTTCCGCGCGCTGTTTTCGGCGCTGGTGGTGGCGGTGCTCGGCGCCATTGTGCTGGGTGGGCTTGGCGGGGTTGCCGGGATGTCGGTCGAGATGCTGGCGCGCACGGCATCGGGCCCGGAGCTCGCCTATGCGTTTAGGTTTGTATTTTTGGCCTGCGCGCTGGTCTTGTCTTTCGGGATGGCATTTTTGATCGCGATGGAAGAGCGGCCGCTGCGCGGGCCGTCGACGCACTCCGAGGCGGCCAAGGCCCCAACCGCGCCGGCGACGCCGATCCCTGCGGAGTAGACGAGGTCTACCCCGTACTCATCTTTCGGCATCCCAACCCGATCAGATAGATCACTAGTGCCAGCCCAAAGGGCGCGAGCGGGAGCCGCGGCAGGTCGATGCTCATGGTCGTAGATGAAATTCACCGCCGTCGCGACCATCACGATGGCGATCAGCATCAGGCTGGAGCGGTAGATGACCTCGCCCCACGGCAACACGTCGTCAGACACGCCGTCGAAAGTGTGATGATGCCGCCAAGCCGTGACATCACCCGTTGATCAAGGCGCCGGCCGCCGACAGCACGATGAAATAGAGCGCCACCGCGCAGATGAAGGCGCCGCAAGGGATGCGCCGGTGGGAACACGATAGGTGATCCCCGGGTAGGTTCCGCTATGTATGGAGCCGCGTCGGATCTTATCTGACCTGCTAAATTCCGATCTGGCATAAGTTGATGTGTGCGTAGCCATGGCCGCACCTCCACATGAAGTTCAAGAAGATCGCCCATTCATTTGGGGAAATTACGCCGGGCGGAAAAAGTTCCGGCGGTAGTATTGTGCCGGTGCGATAGAGACGGCTCGAGATCTCCTCTTTGCACCCGCCCAACAAGAAAGCCCCGGCGCGGACGCCGAGGCTCCAGTTGTTTTCTCGTCAACTACTCGCGATCCATGTCGCTGTGGCCCTGCATTTCATGCCGGCGCAGGTGGTGACGCGGCGCGTAAGCATACGAGCCACGCGCAGAAGCGCGTGACTCCGGCGCAAACGCTTGCGGGACCGACGGGCCGAGGTATGGCTCGTTCAGCGTCGGGCCGGTCGGCCCATAGCCGGTGTTTGGCACGATGTTACCGGAGCCCCATTCGGGCTGGTAGGACTGCGCCATTGCCGACGAAACAAGAGCCGCCGTCACGAGCGCGCCCACGAGAATCATCTTGATCATTGTCTTCTCCTTCATTGCGTAGAAACGACCGAAAGCCCGCGGCAGCTGCCGCCGGCATGAAGTCATTTGTGGACCGCGGCGAGGGGACCAAAGTTCGCTCTTGTTGTTCTTCTTCCAGGGTCCGGGACGAGAGAGCTTGATATTCCCTCCCTGCTCATCCACCGCATGTTCAGAACGTCGTACGCCGGCATCGGTTGTACCAATCACAGAAGCGTAATTTCCCGCTTTGCGCATGGGAGCGCTGTGCGTGGCGCATGTACGACTTTTGGTGGGGAAGAGTGCGTAGTTATCGTCATGGCCGGGCCGGCTATGGCCGGGCATGACGATTAGTGCACTGAGCACACCCCCAATCGTTAACGCGCTGGCCGCCCAAATCGTATGTCTTTTGCCATACCGCCGGAAAACTCGTACCGTGATTATAACTGTTTGACGCTGGCCGATGCCGGTTTCGCGCAATGATCGGCGCTCAAACAAATAGTGGCGCATAGTGGGAGAGTGTAAATGTCAAAATCGATGACGAGATTGCTGGCGGCAGCGCTGGTTGCTGTTGCCGTGCCGTCGTTCGCAAGTATCGCCGCGGCTGCTCCGGTCAACGGCGCCTTCGCCATCAAGAACGCAATGCCGAGCAATGTTGAGTCCGTGCGCTATTGGGGCGGCGGCTGGCGCGGCGGCTGGGGTGGCTGGCGCGGCGGTTGGGGTGGCTGGCGCGGTGGATGGGGATGGGGCGGCGGCCTCGCTGCTGGCGCGATCGTAGGCGGATTGCTCGCGGCGCCGTATTACTACGGCGGCTACTCGCCGTATTACTACTCCGGCTACGCGCCGTATTATGGCGGCGGCTATGGCTATGGTCCGTACTACGGCGGTGGCGGCTATTACGTGGACCGCGGCAGCTACGATGACGATGGCGGATATGCGGGTGGTTACGGCGGCGGCTATGCCGGCCGTTACGCTGGCGGTGGTGGCGGCGGAGTCGAGTACTGCATGCAGCGCTATCGCACTTATGATCCGCGCAGCGGCACCTTCATCGGCAACGACGGCCGCAGGCATCCTTGTCCGTGAGTTGCTGAGCGGACAAATAATGCGAAATCTATGAAGTCGTCATGGCCGGGCTTGTCCCGGCCATCTACGTCTTCCGAAGACCAAGACGTGGATGCGCAGGTCAAGCCCGCGCATGACAGCGCACAAGCGCTGTCACTTCGGCGCGTCGGACTGACACGAGCGCGGGCTCTGATCCCACAGCCAGCCGCAGTGGGTGCAGCCGGAAAGGCTCGCGCCCAGCACGATCAGACACACAACCAAGATGATGCCCCGGCCCATGCGGCAACTTTAACGCAAAATTGGGACAGGGGCGAGGGTTCTGGATACGTCGCATTGCCGTCATGCCCCGCGAATGCGGGGCATCCAGTAACCACCGGCATCGCTGCGGAGTACTGGGTCCCCGCTTTCACGGGGACGACGATGCATTTTTTGTGAACTTTCGTCACATAAATCCTTTAGCGGCTTTGGGCGTATTTTGCGACTTGGTATCCAGCGACATCACTCTGCATGACGCGACAACAATTGCATCAATGTCATGACGGAAATGGGCCGGTGTCGCAGATGCGTCGCGTCACGCATGCTGGTGTTCGCTTTAAGCAGCACTACTCTGATCAGCGGAATTCTTTTTTGAATGACTCTAGGTTGGAAATAAAATGCATGCTGCTTCGCATAATAAATAATGAATTTTCCATCCGATCGCAGGATAGACTCTTTAACATCCGTTTGATCGATTGAGGCATACCCAAATGAGGGGAGAGACCCGCAAATGTGAGTGGTCCGCCGGGTCTTTTTTCACTCAACCAAAGCCCTATATGAATACTCAAACATGAATGGCAATCTGAGTTTCGGCTCGTGCGCTTGGTCACAGGGTTGACCGCGCGGGGCAGATTCTAGTCGTTGCCGTCCGGCTGGCGCGCCGCATCGCGCTTATTGAGAGGCACGAAAATCCATGTCCATTCGACCCGTGAAACGCATCGTGCAGTC
Organism: Pseudolabrys sp.; assembly: GCA_035623095.1. GTDB lineage: Bacteria > Pseudomonadota > Alphaproteobacteria > Rhizobiales > Xanthobacteraceae > Pseudolabrys. Next base: position 6,626 of record DASPUD010000021.1, on the reverse strand, counting down.
GAAGCCGACCATCGAAGGCGCGGGAGTCAAACTGCGCCGCGCGTTCGGCTTCGGTGAAACTGCCGATACCGATCCGTTTTTGCTGCTCGACGATTTCCGCAACGATCGCCCGGCCGATTATCTCGCCGGCTTTCCGTGGCATCCGCATCGCGGCATCGAGACGATCACTTACGTTCTCTCCGGCACGGTCGCGCACGGCGACAGTCTCGGCAATCGCGGCTCGCTCAATTCTGGCGACGTGCAATGGATGACCGCCGGCCGCGGAATCATGCATCAGGAGATGCCGCAGGGCGACGAGAAGGGCCGCATGCACGGCTTCCAGCTTTGGGCCAATCTGCCGTCGTCGCTGAAGATGACGGCGCCGCGCTACCAGGATGTCAAGGGCGCCGAAATTCCGGAAGTCACCGACGATGACGGCACGCGCGTGCGCGTCGTGTGCGGCGAGTTCTGGGGCAAGAAGGGCCCGGTCGACGGTGTCGCCGCCGATCCGCGTTATCTCGATGTGTTCGTGCCGGCGGGCAAGCGCAAGACGCTCCAGGTCGAGCACGAGCGCCGCGCCTTCGCTTATGTGTTCGAGGGTGACGGCAAGTTCGCGTCCTCTTCGACACAGTTCGGCGTGCTCACCGAGAAGCAGGTCAACGGCGAAGAGATTCTGTTCCGCGAACCGGTCGGCGACCGCTCGCTGGTTTTGTTCGATGCCGGCGATGAAATCACCGTACAGGCGGGCGAGCACGGTATCCGTTTCCTGCTGATCTCGGGCAAGCCGATCCAGGAGCCGGTCGCCTGGTACGGGCCGATCGTGATGAACACGCAGGCGGAACTGCAACAGGCGGTCAGCGACCTGCGCAACGGGACGTTCATCCGGGCGTAGGGCAGCTTTGTGTCCCGGACGCGGTGCAGCGTGAAACGGTGCACCGCTGATCCAGGACTGTTCCAGTGATAGGCTCTCGTTCGTAAAGGTCCCGGGTCTGCAGCGCGTCACTTTGCTGCACTCGTGCCGCACTGCGCCCGGGAAACCGGCACCTAATTCCCAACGAATTTTTCATTGGAACTTTTCGCCCTCTCCCGCGTTTTGCGTCGTTGGTGGAGGGGGTTAAGGTATGCGCCATTGGCGCGATGAGAAATCTGGCGGATCTGCAATGGTAGGCGTAACACACGCGGGCGGTATGCGTGCGCGTGTGCACGACTTCGATTGGTCCGCGACACCGCTGGGGCCGGCTGACGGTTGGTCGCAATCCCTGAAATGGAGCGTCGAGCTGATCCTCGCGTCGGGATTCCCCATGTCGGTGCGCTGGGGAGCGGACCTAATCTTGATCTACAACGATGCCTACGCCGAGCTGCTCGGTAACAAGCATCCGGGCGCGCTGGGAAAACCACTGCGCGAGATCTGGCCGGAAATTCTGGGTGACCTTGTCCCGCTCAACGAAGCCATTCTGCATGGTGCGCGCGACAGTTTCTTCGCCGAAGATCATCTGTGGCCGATCAACCGCTACGGTGTGCCGGAAGAAGCGCGCTTCACCATCAGCTACAGCCCGATTCCGGATCACGCCGCGCCGCGCGGCATCGGCGGCGTGCTCGCCACCGTGTTCGAAACGACCGACCGCGTGCGCAACGAAAAAATGCTGCGGGTGTTGACGGAACAGCTCGAGGGCGAGGTCGAAAAGCGCACCAATGAGCGCGACCGCATCTGGAAGGTGTCGGAGGATCTGCTCGGCGTCGCCAATTTCGACGGCTACTTCACCAGCATCAATCCGGCCTGGACCAATCTGCTCGGCTGGAGCGAGGACGAAATCAAATCGATGCATGTGAGCCGGATGCGCCATCCCGATGACGCGCCGTCGGCGATCGCCGGGCGCGCGCGGCTGGCGCAGGGCATATCGCCGGTGCGCATGGAAAACAGATTCCGCCATCGCGACGGGAGCTGGCGCTGGATTTCGTGGACCATGACGACTGACGATAACGGGCTGATCTATGTGTCGGGCCGGCACATCACCTCGGAGCGGCAATCGGCCGAGGCCTTGCGCCAGAGCGACCAGCAATTCCGCGCATTGGTCGCCGGCGTCACCGATTATGCGTTGTACATGCTCGATCCGAGCGGGACGATATCGAGCTGGAACGCGGGCGCCGAGCGCATCAAGGGCTATGCGGCGGAAGAAGTCATCGGCCGGAATTTTTCCCAGTTTTACACGGCGGAAGATCGCCGCGCCGGCTTGCCGAACCGCTCGCTGTCGATTGCGGCGGCGACCGGCAGGTTCGAGGCGGAGGCCTGGCGTGTACGCAAGGACGGCTCGCTGTTCTGGGCCAACGTCATCATCGACGCGATCCGCGACGATTCCGGCCGCCTGGTCGGTTTTGCCAAAATTACGCGCGATATCACGGAGCGGCGCAACAACCAGGAAGCGCTCGAACGCGCGCATGAGCAGCTCGCGCAGTCGCGCAAGATGGAGGCGCTCGGCCAGCTCACCGGCGGCGTGGCGCACGACTTCAACAATCTGCTGATGGTAGTGAGCGGCCAGGCGCAGTCCATCATGCGCCGGCTGACCGACGAGAAGAACCGGCGCTCGCTTGAAGCGATCCTGGCGGCTGCCGCGCGCGGCGAAGCGTTGACGCGGCAACTGCTGACGTTCTCGCGCCGACAGCCGCAGAATCCGCGCACCGTCTACCCGAGCCAGACGGTCAATGCGTTCCGCGACGTGCTGTCGAGCTCGGCGCGCGGCCGCATAGAGCTGAGCATCGAGATTCTGCAAAACACCTGGCCGGTGTCGATCGACATTCCGGAATTCGAGCTGGCGCTGGTCAATCTCGTGGTCAACGCGCGCGACGCCATCCCCGAGAGCGGCGGCGCGGTCACTATCTCCGGCAAGAACGTCACCTTGCGCGGCACGGAAACCGTCGAAGGTCTGCGCGGCGAGTTCGTGGCGCTTACAGTTTCCGATTCCGGCAGCGGCATCCCGGAAGAAATCCTGCCGAAGATCTTCGAGCCATTCTTCACGACGAAGGGCCCGGGCAAGGGAACCGGGCTCGGACTTTCGCAGGCCTATGGTTTTGCGCAGCAGTCAGGCGGTTCGATCGCCGTGCGCAGCAAGGTGGGGCAGGGCACGCAGGTCACTCTTTATCTGCGCCGCAGCCACGCGTCGGTTTCGGTCGTTGGCGCCAACGAGCCGCTGACAGAATTGCCGGGACGCGGCGAAACGATCCTGGTGGTGGAGGACAATCCAGAAGTGAAAGCCGTCGCGGTGACATTACTGGAACAGCTCAACTACAGGACCATTGCGGTCGAGAATGCGAAGGCTGCGATCGATTTCCTGAATACCGGCGCGCCGGTCGACCTAGTGTTCACCGATGTGATGCTGCCAGGCGATGTCGACGGGCTGGCGCTGGCGCAAACGATCAGCAAGCAACGCCCGCACCTTCCCGTGCTGCTCACCAGCGGTTACGCCAAGGCGCTGACCGCCCGGCATAACCTTCCGATCTTGCGCAAGCCGTATCAGATCGCGGCACTGGCTGAAGCTGTACGCACGACGCTTGTGGGTGGCCCGACGCGGCATTGACGAGCCAATTTCCGCATTCTCCAAGGGTTGCATGACCTATTACGAAAAGTTCACGTGCAGTAAAGCGATGTCCGCTTTTGGCCCAAAGCGGACATTCTGGTCCGCCCTCCGACCGGTCCATTCCTCGCTCACGGCATCGTTTATTGCGGTCGTATTCCCATCGATCAATGCTCGACGCAGGAAAACAAGGGGAGCGCGCCATGCAGGTCCGAGAAGTTCTTTTGGCCGGTCGGAACGAACTCAGCCGTCGTCGTTTGCTTGGCTCAGCATCGACCATCGCCGCCTCGATCGTGGTCGCTACCGCATTTCCGCGCAGGGCGGTATCTCAGACGCCGAGCGCATCGCCAACCGCGTCTGTCACAGCAATCGACACCCTGCTTGAGCCAGACGAAACGATGCTTCAGAAAGCGCGCGCAGCGAACGCACGGCTGCGCCAGACCTTTCCGAAGGGCTTCGCCTTGGACGAAACGCATCAGCCGCACATCTCAACGTTACAGCGGTACGTCAGAACGGCGGACCTAGAGAACATATACGGAGCGGTTACTAAAATCTTGGCCGATGAGCGCCCCGCCACTTGGAAACTAACCGCGTACAAATACTACTTCATACCGTATAAAAACATTGGTCTCGCGGGCATCGTAATCAAGCCGACCGAAGACCTCAGGAGATTTCAGCAGAAGCTAATTGATGCAATCGCACCGTTCACCGCCAAAACGGGAACGGCTACTGCGTTCGTCACCACAAAGGAAGATCCCGACATCAATAAACCGACGATCAACTACGTGGCAAAATTCGTGCCGGCCAGCAGCGGAGTCCTTTTCAATCCGCACGTGACAATCGGCATTGCTTCGCAAGATTTTCTCAAAAAGCTGCTAAAGGAAAAGTTTGACGAGTTTACATTCTCTCCGACAGGAGTATCCGTTTTTCATCTCGGCAACTTTGGAACGGCCCGGGAAAAACTCAAAAGCTGGTCGCTGACGTAAGGTGCACTACGCTATGTACGGGTGAAGCGGGTTACACTGCAAATGTCCGCTTTTGGCCCTTAGCAGACGTTGAAGAGTGCGCTGCAAATGTCCGCTTTCGGGGGTAAAGCGGACATGGCCTATTGCACCGCACATGCCCGCTATTGACCCAAAGCGGACATTGGCTGTGCACTGCGACATAGTTTTGACGCCGGTTTCAGCCCCTATCAAAGTACTCAACTAAACCGATACGATGCCGTCTCCTGAGCTTGGGGTCGGACATGCAGCGGCGCGAGTTCATCACACTCTTAGGTGGTGTGGCGACAGCATGGCCGTTTGCGGCGCTGGCGCAGCAGGCCGACCGGGTACGGCGGATCGGCGTTTTCATGAACTTGGCCGCCAATGATCCAGAAGCATCCAAAGAAATGGCGGCCTTCCTCGGTGGGCTTCAGGAATTGGGCTGGATACGCGGTGGCAATTTGCAGATCGAGTATCGTTGGGGTGCCGGCGATTCAAAGCTTTATCCCAGATACGCCGCGGAATTGGTCGCGCTTGCGCCGGACATCATGCTGGCTTCTGGGGGCACAACCGTCGGCGCGTTGCAACAGGCAACGAGCACCGTGCCGATCGTGTTCGTGAATGTCACCGATCCAGTCAATCGTGGCTTGGTCTCGAGCTTGGCACGGCCGGGTGGTAACGCTTCTGGCTTTATTCAGTTCGAATACAGCTTGAGCGGGAAATGGCTGGAACTGCTCAAGCAGATCGCGCCGGGCGTGACGCGGGCCGCTGTCATTCGGGATCCCAGCGAATTTTCCGGGGTCGGCCAGTTCGCGGCTATCCAGACCGTGGCGCAGTCATTGGGGGTAGAAGTCAACCCGGTCGACGCGCGCGCCGCTGGCGAGATCGAGCGCGCCGTCACGGCATTCGCGCGCGGCTCCAATAGTGGCCTGATCGTGACGGCGAGTGGCGCCGCGGCGGGTCATCGCAAACTGATCATAACTTTGGCGGCCCGGTATCGGCTGCCCGCAGTCTACTCTTATCGCTTCGATGTAGCCGACGGCGGCCTGATCTCCTACGGTCCTGATGTGGTAGACCAATTCCGGCGCGCGGCCGGCTACGTCGATCGTATCCTCAAGGGCGAGAAGCCGGCCGATCTTCCAGTGCAGGCGCCGACCAAGTATCAGCTGGTGATCAATCTCAAGACCGCCAAGGCGCTTGGCCTTGACATCCCACAGACAATCCTCAGCCGTGCCGACGAGGTGATCGAATAACGATTTTATTTGCCGCGCTGCATGAGTCCGCTTCTGGCCCATAGCGGACAATCCCAATGCACTGAGAAATGTCCGCTTTCGGGGGTAGAGTGGACATGCTCTTTTGCGCTGCAAATGTCTGCTTTTGACCCAAAGCGGACCCCGAGCCGATGAGTAACTTTGACGTGAAGACGGTTGGTCCCTCGACCAATCATCACTAATGTCTTCGATCCTGCGCGACGAGATACCGGAGCAATATCTAGTGCGGACGACCTTCATCCGCTTCTGATTCGTGACACTTTCAAGAAGGCAACCACTCAGGGAGCGAACGAATGAATAAGTTTTTCACTTCATTCCTAATTGCCGTCGCTGTCGGATCGTCAGCGGTTGCGACACAGGCCATGCCGTTGGGGAGTAACCGAACTCAGGACAGTTTGGTCGTTCCAGTCGCTGGGGGATGCGGTGCTGGCTTCCATCGCGGGCCGTATGGCGGATGCCGTGCCAATGGCTACTACGACGGTCGCTATTGGGGTGCTCCGGTCGTAGCTGCGCCCGGAGCAGTAGTAGTGGCTCCTGGAGGGCCATGCGGCGGCCGAGGCCGACACCGTGTTTGCAACGGCATGGGCAACTGCTGGATGGTCTGCAACTAGCTCGAAGACAAATTCCCCAAATCAGATTTCAGAGAGACCGCCGCGAGGCGGTCTTTCATTTTACGCGGTCAATGTCCGCTCCCAGGGGTGAAGCGGACATGCCCTTTTGCACCGCAAATGTCCGCTAATGACCCAAAGCGGACATGCGACCAGTTCCAATTGGACTTAAAGGTCCCACTGTGTGCTATGGCGACAGCGTCGCTCTGCGTTGCT
>DASPUD010000020.1:0-16464 GCA_035623095.1 Pseudolabrys sp. | reverse complement strand
CGTCGACGTGCGGGCCTGCAAGTACATCTGGCTCGGCACGCGGGCCAAGTTCGACGACGCCTTCACGTTCATATTCGAGGCAACGCCACAGGGCTGGATATGGGCGCACGCCTACCAGTTCGATGCGGACACGGCGACCTTCATCGTCGAGTGTTCGCAGGCGACCTGGCAGCGCTTTGGCTTCGATCGCATGAGCGCGGACGAGACGGTTGCCACCTGCGAGAGGATCTTCGCCCGCAATCTCGGCGGCCATCGCCTGATCACCAATGCCCGACACTTGCGCGGCTCGGCCTGGCTCAACTTCAATCGCGTGCTGTGCGAGCGTTGGAGCCACAATAACGTCGTACTGCTCGGCGATGCCGCCGCTACCGCCCACTTTTCCGTTGGCTCGGGATCGAAGCTGGCAATGGAAAGTGCAATTGCGCTGGCAAACTATCTCGACAGCGAGCCCGATATCCAATCTGCGTTTCGGCGCTATGAAGATGAGCGGCGCCTTGAAGTGCTGCGTCTGCAGAATGCCGCGCGTAATTCGACGGAATGGTTCGAGGATGTCGAGCGCTATTTCGATCTCGATCCGGTACAGTTCAATTATTCCTTGCTCACGCGGTCGCAACGCATCAGCCACGAAAATCTGCGCCAGCGTGATCCGCAATGGCTGTCCTCTGCGGAAAAGTGGTTCGAAAAGAAAGCGACGGGCCGCACGCCCAATTCATCGCGTCCACCGATGTTCGTGCCGTTTCGCGTGCGCGGCCTCGAGCTTGCTAACCGTGTGTGCGTATCCCCGATGGCGCAATACCGAGCCAAAGACGGCACCCCGAATGAATGGCATTTCGTGCACTATGCCGAGCGAGCCAAGGGCGGCGCCGGGCTTGTGTTCACTGAAATGACTTGCGTGTCGCCGGAAGGGCGCATTTCCCCCGGATGCACAGGTCTTTATGCGCCGGAGCACGAAAAGACCTGGAAGGGCATCGTCGATTTTGTCCATCGCGAGACCGACGCCAAGATCGCCATCCAGCTTGGCCATTCCGGCGCGAAGGGCTCGACCCAGCTCGGCTGGGAGGAGGCAGATGCGCCGCTGACGGCCGGCAATTGGCCGGTGCTTGCGCCGTCATCGGTCGCCTGGAGTCCCCAAAACCAGCTGCCGCGCGAGATGTCGCGCAGCGATATGGACAAAATTCGCGGCGAATTCGTGCATTCGGCGGAAATGGCGGCGCGCATCGGCTTCGATTGGCTCGAGCTGCACTATGCGCATGGTTACCTGATGTCGTCATTCATTACACCGCTCACCAACAGGCGAACCGACGAATACGGCGGTTCACTTGAAAACCGCATGCGTTTTCCGCTTGAAGTCTACCGTGCGGTGCGCAAGGCATGGCCGGATGTCAAACCGATATCGGTGCGCATCTCGGCGCATGATTGGGTTGGGCCCGATGGCGTGCGACCGCAGGATGCGGTCGGGATCGCACGAATTCTCGCCGAGGCCGGGGTCGATCTGATCGACGTATCAGCGGGCCAGACCTCGATACGGGCGCGGCCGGTCTACGGCCGGATGTTCCAGACGCCTTTCTCGGACCGCATCCGCAACGAGGCGGGCGTGGCCACGCTGGCAGTAGGAAACATCTACGAACCCGATCACGTTAATTCGATCCTAATGGCAGGGCGTGCCGACCTTGTCTGTCTCGCACGGCCGCATCTTTCCGATCCGTACTGGACGCTGCATGCGGCTGCAGATCTGCGTTATGAGGGGGTCAGCTGGCCCAAGCCGTATTGGCCGGGGCGTGACCAGCTCTATCGTCTCAAGTCGCGCGCGGAAGCGCTGACGAGGAAGGTGTGATGGGCACACTTGCTGACCGGCACGCATTGATCACCGGTGGCGGCACCGGCATCGGCGCGGCGATTGCGCAGGCGCTTGCTGGCGAAGGCGCCGCCGTTTCGCTCGCCGGCAGGCGCAAGGCGCCACTCGATGAAGTCGCCCGCAGTTTGCCGAAGGCTACGGCGATTGTCGCTGACATCACGAAGGAGGCGGACTGCGCCGCCATGGCTGCCGCGGCGCGCAAAGCGCATGGCCCGATCGATATCGTCATCGCCAACGCCGGAGCGGCCGCAAGCACGCCGTTTGCGCAAATGGATCTCGATCATTGGCGGGGCATGATCGACGTGAACCTCACCGGCGCATTCCTGACCGTGAAAGCCGCGCTCGCCGACCTCACACGCAAACCCGTCAGTGCGCGCCAAATCGTGTTCATCGCGTCCACCGCCGGGTTGAAGGGTTATCCTTATGTCGCGGGCTATTGCGCGGCCAAGCATGGAGTTGTCGGGCTGGCGCGGGCGCTCAGCCTTGAACTTGCGCCGTCAGGTGTGACGGTCAATGCGGTGTGTCCCGGCTACACAGATACGCCGTTGCTGGACGCTGCGGCCGATAAGATCTCCGCCAAGACCGGGCGTTCCCGCGACGACGCGCGCGCAATGCTGGCCAGGGATAATCCATCCGGCCGGCTTGTCACAACGGAGGAAGTGGCCGGTGCAGTGCTGCGGCTTTGCCTGCCATCCGGAGCTTCCGTGAACGGCGAGGCGATCCTCGTCACAGGAGACCCGACATGACCGTTGCCACCAAAGCACGCGAGCGCCACATCGCGCGGCCGGTCAGCAAACAGCGGTTACGCCTGTGGCTCAGGTTGCTGCGTTCGTCGCGCGCTATCGAGGCGCAATTGCGTGAGCGGCTGCGCGCCAACTTCGCGATTACGCTGCCGCAATTCGACGTCATGGCCACGCTAGCCCGCCACCAGCACGGCATCACGATGACTGAATTGTCACGTCAACTCATGGTGTCGAACGGCAATGTAACCGGCATTATCGACCGGCTGGCCGTGGAAAAACTGGTGTTGCGCCAAGCGCCGGCGACCGACCGCCGTTCCTTTATCGTGCGACTGACGCCAAAGGGAATGGCGCAATTTTCGACAATGGCGAAGGCGCATGAAAACTGGGTCGATAAGCTCCTGGTCGAGATCGATGCCCCGGAAGCAGAATCGATGATCGAGCGGCTTGACAGGCTCGTCAAATAGATCGGAGCACCAAAATGGCCCCGGCAAAATCTGCCCCTCAACTTGGTCCGTCCGCTCACGTCGATACCTTCACACGAGACAACCTGCCGCCTTTCGACCAGTGGCCCGAATTTCTGCTCGATCGTTCGGAATTCCGCTATCCGGAACGCCTCAATGCGGCGGTAGAGTTGACGGATCGCATGGTGGAGCACGGCTTTGGTGACAACACGGCGCTGATCGGAAACGGCCGCCGTCGCACCTACAAGGAGCTGACGGACTGGTCGAACCGTGTCGCCCATGCGCTGGTCGAGAACTACGGCATCAAGCCCGGCAACCGCATCCTCATCCGCTCCGGCAACAACCCGGCTCTTGTGGCGGCATGGCTCGCCGCGACCAAGGCCGGCGCCGTGGTGGTCAATACCATGCCGATGCTCCGGGCCGGCGAGCTCACGAAGATTGTCGACAAGGCGGAGGTCAGTCTGGCGCTTACCGACACGCGCATCGCCGACGAACTTATCGCCTGCGCTAAGGACAGCCGTTCCCTCAAGCAGGTGGTCGGTTTCGACGGGACGTCGAACCACGACGCCGAGCTTGACCGGATTGCGCTCGACAAGCCGGTGAAATTCGAAGCGGTGCCGACCGGGCGCGACGACGTGGTGCTGCTCGGATTCACCTCGGGTACAACGGGCGAGCCGAAAGCGACCATGCACTTTCATCGCGATCTGCTGATCATAGCCGACGGCTATGCGCGCGAAGTGCTGAATGTGACGCCCGACGACGTGTTCGTCGGCTCCCCGCCGCTGGCCTTCACGTTCGGGCTGGGCGGGCTGGCAATTTTTCCACTGCGTTTTGGCGCGACGGCGACACTCTTGGAAAACGCCTCGCCCGCCAACATGATTCAGATCATTGAGCAGTACAAGGCGACGATCTGCTTCACGGCCCCGACCGCCTATCGCGCGATGTTGGCGGCGATGGAGCAGGGCGCGGATCTCTCGTCGTTGCGTATTGCGGTCTCCGCCGGAGAAACGCTACCGGCTCCGGTCTTTCAGGATTGGCGCCGCAAGACCGGAAAACCGATTCTCGACGGCATCGGCACTACAGAAATGCTGCACATCTTCGTTTCGAACCGGCTCAACGACGCTCATCCGGGCGCTACCGGCAGACCCGTGAGCGGGTATGAGGCGAAGATCGTCGACAGCAATATGAACGAAGTGAAACCGGGCACAGTGGGCCGTCTTGCTGTGCGCGGGCCGACTGGTTGCCGCTATCTCGCCGATGCCCGGCAAAAGTCTTATGTCCATGACGGCTGGAATTTAACCGGCGATGCCTACTCCCAGGATGAGGAGGGGCGCTTCCATTTCGCCGCGCGCGCCGACGATATGATCGTATCGGCCGGCTACAACATCGCCGGACCCGAAGTCGAGAGCGCACTGCTGTCGCATCCCGATGTCGGGGAATGCGCGGTGATCGGCATGACGGATGTCGAGCGCGGCCAGGTGGTGACGGCTTTCGTCGTTCTCAAGACCGGCGTTGAGGGCGACGCGTCCTGTGTCAAAAGACTGCAGGATCATGTGAAAGCGGTGATCGCGCCCTACAAGTATCCGCGCGCGGTCAAGTTCGTCGACGCCTTGCCGAAGACGCAAACCGGCAAGATCCAACGGTTCAAATTGCGCCAGCTGGATCCATCATGAGCAAAAACAGTATGGAATTCCTACAACCCAAAGACTGGGTCCCGCCGAAGGGCTATTCCAACGGCGTGGCCGCCGAAGGACGGCAGGTCCTCATTGCCGGCCAGATCGGCTGGTCCGAGCAGGGTAAGCTGGTAAGCGACGACTTCGTTGCACAGGTCGAGCGCGCACTTTCAAATATTGTTGAGGTGTTGGCAGTGGCGGGTGGCGAACCGCACCATCTCGCGCGCTTGACCTGGTTCATCACGGACAAACCAGCCTATGTGGCGCGGCAGAAAGAGATCGGCGAGATTTATCGCCGGGTAATCGGTCGGCATTTTCCGGCCATGACTCTGATCGTTGTCGCGGGCCTGCTCGAACCGGGCGCGAAGGTCGAAATCGAAGCGACGGCTATTCTTTCTGCCAAGTGACGCCAGTGTCATCTGCTTACCCGGTAGGTGTCCGCTTTTGGGGGACAAAGCGGACATGGCCTTGTGCGGCGCTCATGTCTGCTTTTGGCCTAGAGCAGACATGGGCAGTTGCGATGCAGATGTCCGCTATTGGGGGTAAAGCAGACATGACGGGTTGCAATGCAAACGCCTGCTTTTGACCCAAAGCGGACATTCGTTCTTTTTCGGAAAATCATTTGATCTATCTCAAAATCAAACTGCAACAGTGAAGTAGGATGTTTTGGTCCGAGCGAGTCGCGTCATTACGCGCGGGATGATCTCCTTGTAGTAGCGCTCGGATTGGCCCCGCTAGTCGTGCAATTCGCTTGCACGCGTCGGGGCCAATAAATTTTTGCGCACGTGACTCCGGACACTTTTTTGCACCACGACTTTACAGGTATTGATCTGTCGCAATGCCAGAGTTCCGATTTGGTGTTCATTGTCAGTCATGCCGATAGTTGAAGAACTCATAGCCAAAGCTCGACGCTTTCACGCGTTAGCTCGTGCAACGTCTGACGCAGTAACCAAAGAACGGCTGGTCACCTTGGGCGACGACTATCTCGAGCAGGCCGACCAACTGAAGAGCCAACGAACGGTCATACAAGCGGCGTATCCCGAAATCTGGTACGCTGGTCGGGACGGCGCGATTTCATTAAAGGTATGGCTGGTTCAGTAGTGGTCACTTCGCCCTCTGCGGGCTTAGTAAGGCGAGCGCGTGCGACGCATCGGTGTACTCTGCATGCACACCGACTTCTTAAGGCGGGCACGAGAGGGGAAAAGCTATGGCAAGCACCTATGACAGTCCCACCGGCTGGTATAAGGAATTACAGTCTAGTGAGAAACGCACGTTCTGGGCGTGCTTCGGGGGCTGGGCCCTCGATGCGATGGATGTACAGATATTCAGTTTCGCTATTCCCGCCATCATCGCAGCCTTTGCCATTTCTAATGCGGATGCGGGTCTAATCGGAACGGCAACTTTGCTTACCTCCGCATTTGGCGGCTGGTTTGCGGGCGCTCTTTCGGACCGCTTCGGCCGTGTGCGCACGCTACAAATCACCATAATTTGGTTTGCCTTCTTCACCTTTCTGTGCGGCTTCGCTCAGAGTTACACGCAACTCTTTATTTTCCGCGCGTTGATGGGCCTCGGTTTCGGCGGCGAATGGGCGGCCGGCGCTGTATTGATGGGCGAGGTGATCCGCCCTCAGCATCGCGGTAAAGCAGTCGGCAGTGTCCAAAGCGGTTGGGCCATCGGGTGGGCGATTGCAGCCATCATGGCCACATGGTTATTCAGCGTCTTTCCTCAGGACACCGCATGGCGCGCGTTATTTTGGGTGGGTATTCTTCCGGCATTTCTCGTCTTTTTCGTTCGACGCTTTGTCGATGAACCCCAGGTTTTCACCGCGACACAAAGTAATCTCACCGCAAAGGGTGCAACAACGAATTTCCTTGAGATTTTCTCAACCGATTTGTTGAAAACGACGGTTCTTACGTCCATTCTTGCAACTGGCGCGCAGGGCGGATATTACGCCATCGCAACTTGGCTGCCCACTTTTCTGCGCACCGAACGCAAGCTCACTGTCCTCGGCACCGGCGGTTATCTCGCTGTCATCATTGTCGGGTCGTTCATCGGCTATCTTGTAAGCGCGTATCTTGCTGACCGCATCGGGCGTCGCGCGAATTTTATTTTGTTCGCTGTCTGCTCGTTGGTGACCGTGATTGTTTACACGCAGCTTCCTGTCACCGATAACATGATGCTAATTTTGGGGTTCCCACTCGGTTTCTTCGCTTCGGGCATTTTCTCAGGCATGGGCGCGTTCCTCACTGAGAATTTCCCCACGCGCGTGCGTGGCTCTGGCCAAGGCTTCGCCTATAATTTTGGACGCGGCATAGCCGCCCTCAATCCATTCTTTGTTGGACTGTTAAGCGCCACACTGCCGCTTGGCCAATCCATCGGCGTATTTGCCGCGATCGCCTACGGCATTGTGATCGTGGCAGCGCTCTTGCTTCCGGAAACAAAGGGACGGGTTCTCACTGCCGATGCCTAGCCATGTCCGCCGGTGTTTCTAAAATAAGCGGCCTCAATGTCCGCTATTGGCCCTTAGCGGACATCGGCTGGCGCGCCGCAAATGTCCGCTCTTGGGGGTAAGCGGACATCATGTCTGCGGCACTGATTGCCAAACACACATCACTCCACTTTTTGACCCAAGGTTAACCCAGTCCGTATTTGGCCGAACTCAATTAGAGTTAGCGGTGTCGCTGCACCGCTCGCGCAACAGTTGGTGTGGTAAGTTGAGTGTCGGCGCAGGGGTTGGGGAAATGAATCATTTTATCAGTCGTCGCCAGAGCTTGTGTGGCCTTGCAGCTCTCGCTGCTGCGCCGCTGTCAGGGTGTGGGACATGGATCAATTATGAGGACATTGGATCGGGTGACCTTAAGGGTACAGTGCGTGTCGATTGGGTTGGTGAAGACAAATTCATTTATCGCAAAACTTCAGATCCGCTAAGTTTCCGCCCTTCCTTTATGAAGATACCCATCGTACCCGATGATATGTTCACCGATGGCGGGTCAATTCCTCGTGTTTTCTGGGGTGTCCCTGGCCTGTCACCTTGGGGTCTTGGACCTGCTTACGTCATTCATGATTGGCTTTTCGTCGTGCATCGTTGCAATCCCCCCAACGTGCCAGATGAAGTTCGCAATATAACGTTTCAGCAATCCGCACTTATTCTAGGCGAGATTGGAAAAGCATTGATCGAACATGGATTGGTGCAACATAACATGTTGGAGGCGATTGTTTGGGCGGTGAGAACTCGGTACGCTGAGGGACTCTGGGATCGACCTGGCACTCCAGAAGATTGCGCCACGCCACGGTTGTTAAAGAGCGTTCGCGGAAAAACCGTAGTCAATTTTAGTATCCCGCCCAGAACACGAAGATAGCGGTAGTCAGCACTACAGATGTCCGCTTTCGGGGGTAAAGCGGACATGGCGTGTTGCACCGCATATGTCCGCTTTTGACCCAAAGCGGACATTGCAAGTCCCGTCTGATACGATGCATTGTTCTTATCCTCGGGCGAAGACAATGAGGCGGCGCGAGTTTATATCGCTTCTCGGCGGTACCCTTGCATCATGGCCGCTCGCGGCCAATGCGCAACAACCGGCGAAACAGGTGATCGGGTTCCTGGGCGTCGGCCCACGGTCAGAATCCCTAACGCGTACGGAGGCGCTGCAAGCGGGGTTACAGGAGTTTGGATACGTTGACGGTAAGAACGTTCTGCTGGAATTCCAATTTGCGGAAAACCAAGAACAGCTGCGACAAGACTTCGATGGATGAAGGGGCGCTCAAGCGCGCACTGGCGATATGAGATATCCAGAACTGCAGCATCGATCTAGTCCGCCAGCTATTCCAACGGCGCGCGATGCGCTTGCACCCAATCGAGCCATCGGGCGGATTGCGCTTACGGTTGGCGCCAACGGTAACCGCACACGCAGGCTCGCCGTACACGAGGCGGGTTCTTTGCGAGTGCGGTTTCCGAACGCGTCAACAGACTTATTGGAGGCGGTGCTCATCAACACAGCCGGCGGCATGACCGGCGGTGATGATTTTTCCGTTAAGATGTCACTTGGATCGGGAGCGCAGCTTGTCGCTAGTACCGCGGCGGCCGAAAAAATCTATCGTTCGATAGGGGACGACGCAACCATTACGGTCGCTATTGACGCGTCAGCCGGCAGCCGCTGCATCTGGCTTCCACGAGAAACGATTCTGTTCGATCGCGCGCGTCTTTCGCGCCGTATCGACGTCGACCTTGCCGCAAATGCAAGCCTTGTGATGGCCGAGGCGGTAGTTTTTGGCCGGGCCGCGATGAAAGAAGCCGTGCATGAAGGATGCCTCATCGATCGCTGGCGCGTATCGCAAGACGGCCGCTTGCGCTTTGCCGAGTCTGTTCGCTTGGAGGGCAGCATCGCCCGCAAGCTAGCCGTGCCACCGATTGCATGTGGCGCAGTCGCGATTGCCACGGTGCTTGCCATCCCGGGCGATGAAAATATGGTTACGGCGGCACGTTCTCTCGATTTCACCGGCGAACTTGGCATCTCGTCTTGGAACGGGATGACTGTCGCGCGTCTTTGTGCGCCCACCGGCGCGGCTTTGCTGCACGACTTGGCCGTCTTGCTCCCCGCGCTTCAGGTACAACTTCCCCGGCTTTGGCTACAGTGAGCATACGATGAATTTAACACCGCGAGAAAAGGACAAATTGATCATCGCTATGGCAGCGGTAGTGGCGCGTCGTCGTCTCGAGCGCGGCGTCAAACTTAATCATCCGGAAGCCGTGGCGCTAATCACCGATTTCCTTCTGGAAGGTGCACGCGACGGCCAAAGTGTTGCCAGCCTCATGGAGGCTGGCGCGCAGGTTCTCAGCCGCGCACAGGTAATGGACGGTATCCCGGAGATGATTCACGACATTCAGGTCGAAGCGACGTTTCCTGACGGCAGCAAGCTTGTGACCGTTCACAATCCTATCCGCTAAAAGGAAGAGGACATGAGGAGACTATTCACTGTCATCGCATTTCTTGCGTTCGGTGTAGCGCCGGCGCTGGCCCACATCGGTCATGGTGCGACGGATTCTTTTGCCGCTGGGTTCAGCCATCCGTTTGCGGGAATCGATCATGTAATGGCAATGGTGCTAGTCGGCATGTGGGCGGCGATAGAAGGCGGCCGAGCGCTCTGGGCCGGTCCCGGGATTTTTGTCGTGGTGATGCTTTTCGGCAGTATCCTTGGCATACAGGGCATACCCTTGCCATTTGTCGAGCCGGCCATTCTCGCCTCGGTGGTTGCGCTCGGGCTTCTGGTGGCGTTCGCCATCGACCTGCCGCTCGGTGTGGCTGCTGCAATGGTGGCGGTGTTCGCACTTTTTCACGGCTACGCCCATGGCAGCGAGGTGACGGAAACCGCACGCGGCGTCGCGTACATGGCAGGCTTTGCGCTCGCCACCGCCGCTCTACATATTCTGGGAATGGGCTTTGCCGAGGGGATGACCTGCTTGAGGTTGCGGTCCGTCGTGCGTTTGGCCGGCGCGATCTGCGTCGTCATGGGGGCCGGCATGTTTGCCGGACTGATGTGATGATCCCTGGTGAATTTTTCATCCAAGACGGCGATATCGAGCTCAATGGCGGCCGCAAGACATTGACGCTCGCTGTTTCCAATACGGGCGACCGTCCGATCCAGGTCGGCTCTCATTATCATTTCTTTGAGACAAATCCCGCCTTGGCGTTTGACCGCAAAAAAGCTCGTGGAATGCGCCTCGATATTGCGGCGGGAACCGCGGTTCGTTTCGAACCCGGCCAGACGCGTGAGGTGACCTTGGTCGAACTTGCTGGCAAGCGAGCGATTTATGGTTTTCGTCAAAGCGTCATGGGTAGGCTCTGAGGAGTTGACGTATGCCAGCAAAAATCTCGCGGCGCGTTTATGCCGACATGTTCGGTCCAACCACCGGAGATCGGGTACGGCTGGCCGATACCGATCTCATCATTGAGGTAGAGAAGGACTTCACCACTTACGGCGAGGAAGTGAAGTTCGGCGGTGGCAAGGTCATCCGTGACGGGATGGGGCAATCGCAGATCACTAACAAGTCAGGCGCGGTTGATACCGTTATTACAAATGCGCTGATCCTCGATCATTGGGGGATCGTAAAGGCGGATGTGGGCGTCAAAGAGGGGCGTATCGCCGCGATCGGAAAGGCCGGAAATCCTGATATCCAGCCCGGCATCACTGTAATCATCGGTCCAGGCACTGAAGTGATCGCGGGAGAGGGAAAGATCCTCACTGCTGGTGGCTTCGACACCCATATCCATTTCATCTGTCCGCAACAGGTGGAAGATGCATTGATGTCAGGCATCACCTCCATGCTCGGCGGCGGCACAGGGCCCGCCGCGGGCACCAATGCCACGACATGCACGCCCGGCCCCTGGCATATCGGCCGTATGATTCAGGCGGCTGACGCCTTTCCCATGAATCTGGGCTTTGCCGGCAAGGGTAACGCGTCACGACCGGCGGCACTGGAGGAAATGATCGAGGCCGGCGCGTGCGCATTAAAGTTGCACGAGGATTGGGGCACTACTCCGGCAGCGATCGACTGCTGTCTCTCGGTAGCAGACGACTACGACATTCAGGTGATGATCCACACCGACACGCTGAACGAAAGCGGTTTCGTCGAGGATACCATCAAGGCCTTCAAGGGCCGCACCATCCACGCCTTTCATACCGAGGGCGCAGGCGGCGGTCATGCGCCCGATATCATCAAAGTCGCCGGACTGAAGAACGTATTGCCTTCTTCAACCAATCCGACACGGCCTTTTACGAAAAACACGATCGACGAACATCTCGATATGCTGATGGTTTGCCACCATCTCGATCCGTCGATCGCTGAGGATCTTGCGTTTGCGGAAAGTCGTATCCGTAAGGAAACCATCGCGGCCGAAGATATCCTTCATGACATTGGCGCACTTTCGATGATGTCGTCGGACAGCCAGGCGATGGGGCGCATAGGCGAAGTGATCATCCGCACCTGGCAAACCGCAGACAAGATGAAGAAGCAACGCGGGCGGCTGTCCGGCGAAAAGGGAGAAAACGACAACGCTCGAGTCAAACGCTATATCGCCAAGTATACGATTAACCCGGCGATTGCGCACGGCGTGTCAAAGCACATTGGTTCAGTCGAAAAGGGCAAGTTGGCCGATCTGGTGCTATGGTCACCGGCATTTTTTGGTGTGAAGCCGGAAATCATCATCAAAGGCGGCACTATTGTCGCCGCCCAGATGGGCGACCCCAACGCCTCAATTCCGACCCCGCAGCCCGTCCATTACCGTCCGATGTTCGGCGCTTTCGGCAAGGCGCGCACAGCCTCATCGTTGGTGTTCGTTTCAAAAGCGGCAGTCAAAGGCGGTCTGCGTCGCAAGCTCGGCGTGGACAAACAATTGGTGGGCGTCGAGCATACGCGAGATATCGCTAAGAAGAATATGTTGCACAATTCGGCAACGCCCGAGATCAAGGTCGACCCCGAGACATATGAAGTGACTGCCGATGGCGTGCTGTTGACCTGCGCGCCGGCCGAAGTGTTGCCCATGGCACAGCGATATTTTCTCTTCTAGGTCCTGTGATGAAACGTATCACTGAAATTAAAGGCGCTGCGACGTGGGACATGCGGACGGCATGCGATTTTATTGTGCTTGATGCGCAGGATCGCCATCGCCGCCGTGTGGTTTTTGTCGGCGAACACGGCGCAACCTATCTGCTCGATCTGCCGCGCCCGGCTCAACTACGCGATGGCGATGCGCTTGTGATCGAGGACGGCACCCTGGTGCGCGTAACCGGCAAAGCGGAGGCTCTCGTCGAGATTGCGGGGGCCACAACACATGAACTGGCGCGTATAGCCTGGCATCTCGGCAACCGTCACACCGAAGTGCAGATCGTCGGTGATCGACTGCGCATTCGTCGCGACCATGTCCTTGAAAGTATGCTGCGCGGGTTGGGTGCGTCGCTATTCTATCTTGAAGCTTCGTTCGATCCGGAACCCGGCGCTTATAACCACAGCGAGCACAACCATGGCTAAAGGGTCGCCCGCGATGCTCAAGCAATTGTCGCCACGAAAACGAAGCAAAGACGCTCCTCAGGATCCGGAGACGAATTTTGCAGCAGATGCTTCGTCGCTTTACCGGCTACTTGCGTGGCTATCACCTGCGTACCCTATCGGCGCATTCTCCTATTCAAGTGGATTGGAATGGGCCGTTGAAGCAGGCGACGTGAGGTGCCGCCATTCGCTCTGTGAATGGCTGACGGGGTTTTTGTCGAACGGCCCTGGATTCTGCGACGGTGTAATTTTCGCGCAGAGCTACCGCGCGTGTGAAAGCGGAAACGAAATCGCCCTCTTGGAAATCAACGAGCTGGCCACAGCTCTCGCGCCATCGCGTGAACGTTATCTCGAGACGACGGCACAAGGTCGCGCATTCGTCGATGTAACGGTTGCAGCCTGGCCTTGCCCGGCGCTGGAGTGTCTCGGCAAGCTCCAGGCAATCGCATATCCGGTGGCAGTTAGTGTCGCAGCGGCTGGACACGCAATACCGCTGGAACCTGCAATCTCGGGCTATTTGCAGGCGCTCACCGCGAATTGGATTTCGGCAGGTATACGTCTTGTCCCGCTGGGGCAGACCGACGGGCAACGGGCAGCTGCTGCGCTTGAGCCTGTTGTTGCTTCGACAATTGTGCGCGCACTGGCCGCGACACTCGATGAGCTTGGAGGCGCGGTTTTTCGTGCCGACATCGCCACTATGCGCCACGAGGCTCAATACACCCGGCTATTCCGAAGCTGAGAGGGAGTTGATCACAATGAAAAGTTATCATGGCCCGCTTCGCGTCGGCATAGGAGGTCCGGTTGGCTCCGGTAAAACTGCATTGATGGATTCGCTGTGCAAGCGAATGCGTGATCGCTACGACATCGCTGCAATTACCAATGACATCTACACCAAGTGGGATGCCGAGTACCTTGTGCGCTCCGGCGCGCTCGCGCAAGAACGCATTATAGGCGTGGAAACGGGCGGATGCCCGCATACGGCGATCCGCGAAGACGCCTCGGCCAATCTTGCGGCAGTAGCCGAGATGCGCCTGAAATTTCCGCATCTCGATCTCGTGCTGATCGAGTCAGGCGGCGATAACCTTGCCGCCACATTCTCCCCTGAGCTCGCGGACCTGACGATCTATGTGATCGACGTTGCTGCCGGAGAAAAGATCCCGTCGAAGGGCGGCCCCGGTATTACGCGGTCAGATTTGCTGGTCATCAACAAGATCGACTTGGCGTCGCATGTCGGCGCATCACTTGAGGTGATGCAACGAGAGGCCGGACGCATGCGTGGAACGCGGCCGTTTGTAATGACGAACCTGCGTATTGGCCACGGCCTTGATGACGTTGTGCGATTTATAGAGGATAGGGGCGCACTCAACGACCACGGCGTGAGGGCGAGCGGCACGGCGGGTTAGGTTTGGCGCAAATTGCAAACTCGATTTTGTGGTTATCTCCGCTATTGGCCCGCTGCCGGCGCGCGCGCAGCAGGCAACAAAGGTCGCGCGGATAGGATTCCTCGGTCTCGCGCCCGCTGCGCTTTATGCACCCCGGGTGGAAGCGTTACGGGCAGGCTTGCGTGACCTTGGATACGTCGAGGGGAAAAATATTGTCATTGAGTTCCGATGGGCAGAAGGGAGTGACCAACTGCTTGAGCAAGCGGCCGAGTTGGTCCGCATGAACGTTGATATTATCTTCGCTTCATCCTCGGTTTTGGTCGAAGCAGCCCGACAGGCGACCAAAATAATTCCTATCGTATTTGCGACCCATGCTGATCCTGTCGGCACTGGTCATGTGGCGAGCCTGTCGAATCCTGACGGGAATACAACAGGACTGTCGATGCCACGTCCAATTTCCGTCTTTATTGAACAGGGTTTAGAAAATTCCTTACAAGGTTGCATTTAGCCAACACGCGTTATCCAGAATCGAACGCGACTTGGTTGGCTTCCTGTTCTTACCCTCGTAACGATGACTGATGCACGCGGGTCCAGCCAAGCAACCTTGAATCGGTGTCGTCGTCGTCAGTTTGTTGCGTCGACCACCTGTTTTAACAAACGGGGCCATTGCGGTAGCTACAAAGGGCGGTGGACCTAAGTCCAATTGTCGCCATCGTTTCAAGTCGTAATGCTTGAGTAAGTCAGACGTTAGCTACACGAGTAACCCAATCTTCAAGAGGTCTGCGATGTCCAAGCTCATGAAATTTTTTGCCGCTGGCGCGCTGGTTCTCGCCCTCATCTCCTACGCGCCCGGTAACGCCGAAGCACGTTGGGGCGGCGGTTGGCACGGCGGCGGTTGGCACGGCGGCGGCTGGGGTGGTTGGAGGGGTCCCGGCTGGAGAGGCCCCGGATGGGGTTGGCGCGGTGCCGGATGGGGTTGGGGTGCGGGATTCGCGCCGGCATTTGCCTGGGGCGTCGGACCAGGCTGGGGCTGGGGTCCGGGTTGGGGCAACCCCTATTGGACCGCAGCTGGGCCCAACTGCGGCTGGGTGCGCGCGCGCTTCTGGCGTAATGGCTTTTGGGTGGTACGTCCGGTCTGGCGCTGCTGGTGACTTTCCTGTGAGTACCATCAGCGCATCGCTAGCAAAAGCCGACACTCGCTTCGCCAATCTCGATGTCCGCTTTAACATGCGGCAATAGCTCGTACGAGCTCCCGGACTAGGTTCTAAATTGCGCTCGAGAGGGCACGATTTGTCCGTTTTTATTTCACCCGTTCTTGAGCGAGCCGCGACGGGTCAGAGGAGAATTAGTCATGTGGGGATTGATGGACTCGTGGGGTTACGGCGGATACGGACCATTTCACACGGTCATCTGGATTGTTCTCGGAATTGCTCTCGTAGCCGGTATCATTTGGCGTCTACGATTGGGCCCCTGATTGAGTCTTGGCGATGTGCGCCGTTTCGGCTGTTCAGCTGAGATTTGGTCAATTGGACCACGGCCCAATAGCCGTGCCAACTGCCTCTGATTAAAGTCGAATTTCTACCCACTTGGGAAGTCACAGGGTTCATACGTGCAGTGTCACGCCAAGTTTTTGGTGAACACGAACAAGTCGACCAATGGCAGGTCCACAATGTCCATTTGCAATTCTCACGCTTCGCTAAATTGCTTTCTGGCACCAAAAGCGTTGCGCTTATTATTATTGCCGATGTTTCTCGCTGCCTGTCAGCCTGACAACGAAACAGCAGCGCCGGTAGCGCGCCCAGTTCGAACAATAACTATCGAAAAGCGCGAAGTCGGCACACCGGTCACCTTTACCGGTCGAATTGAAGCGGAGGACGAAGTCACTCTTGCGTTCCGTATTGCCGGTCGGATCCTGGAAAACAAACTTAAGGTCGGAGACCGGGTCGAGGCCGGACAGATGGTTGCCAAGCTTGAATCACAAAACGAAATGAACACGCTACGGGCTGCGCGAGCGAACCTCGTGGCGTCCGAGGCACAGCTCGTTCAGGCACAAAATCACTTCGAGAGACAGGATACGCTTCTCGAGCAAGGATGGACGACCCGTGCCAACCATGATCAAGCGAAGCAAGCACTGCAGACCGCCAAAGCGCAGGTCGATGCGGCGGGGGCGCAAAAAAAGGCCGCCCAGGATCTCGTTGAGTTCACTGTGCTCAAGGCCGATGCACCTGGGGTTATAACGGAAGTCGGACCGGGCTCCGGGGAGGTCGTGCAAGCCGGGCAGATGATCCTCAAACTGGCGCGAAGGG
>DASPUD010000019.1:0-39817 GCA_035623095.1 Pseudolabrys sp. | reverse complement strand
CAGCGGGCTTCCGCCTCGCCGGCGTTGTAACGCTCGTTTTTGCTCGAATCGGCGGTCATTGCGCGTCTTTTTAAGGCGCGCGGAACAGACACGAAAGAGGCCTCACGGTCAACCGGCCGAAAACGTCGCCATGGCCCAGTTTCAGACCACGGCGTGATGTCGACGGGAGCATCCAGTTTCCTTTCACCCAGCAGCATCTCGCTGACACGCTCGGAATGTCGCTGGTGCACGCCAACAAAACCTTGAAGCGGCTATTTCTCACCAAGGCGGTCCGCTGGAAAGACCGCATGTTCGAGATCGTCGACCGTGCGGCGTTGGTGGCCATTGCCGGCAACGACGTTCCCAAGCATCATCCGCGACCTTTCATTTGAAGTAGCGATGGCCGGTCCGTTGCGTTATAGGCAGCGCATGACCGCTGCAGCAACGACCGGCCTCGATTATGTTCAGAGCGAAATCGCGCGCGCTTGCCGCGAAGCTGGCCGCGATCCGGCCGGAGTGACACTGGTTGCGGTGTCAAAAACGTTTGGCGCGGGAATCATCGAGCCGGTGATTGCCGCTGGCCAGCGCGTCTTCGGTGAAAATCGCGTGCAGGAGGCAAAGGCGAAGTGGCCGGCTTTGTTGGGCAAGCACGCTGACGTGAAATTACATTTGATCGGTCCGCTGCAGTCGAACAAGACGAAAGAGGCAGTGGCGCTGTTTGACGCCATTCATTCCGTCGACCGCGCAAGCCTGTGCGAAGCGCTGGCAAAAGAAATCGCCAAACAGAAGCGTCAGCCGGTTTTGTTCGTCGAGATCAATACCGGTGCCGAACCGCAAAAGGCCGGCGTGTTGCCGCAGGACGCCGATGCATTTCTCGCGGCGTGCCGCGACAAGTATGGGCTGAAGATCTCGGGCTTGATGTGCATTCCGCCGCTCGAGGATGCGCCGGGCCCGCATTTTGGCCTTACTGCGAAGATCGCCAAGCGCAATGGCCTCAATCTTCTCTCGATGGGGATGAGCGCGGATTTTGCGGCAGCAATTGCGTTCGGCGCAACGCATGTGCGGGTCGGCAGCGCAATTTTCGGGCAGCGTCCGAAATAGGCTACTCAACCACGATTCGGGTACGTGGGCCGATGCGCGCGAGTAGCCGGCGCAGCGCGTTCAGGTCAAGCGCGACGCAGCCGGCGGTCGGCGCGAAACCCAGCCGCGCGGCGTGGACGAAAACCGCGCTGCCGCGGCCGGCGATGCGCGGCCGCGTGTTGTGGTCGATCTCGACAATAAAATCGTAGAGATGATCCTTGCGTGTCAGCCGGTCGGCCTTGGATTTCGGCGGCAACTTGATCGGCTGATTATAGCGACGGTCCGAAGGATCCTCGCACCAGCCGTCATGCGCGCTAATTCGCTGCGCCGGCAGTGCGGTGGCCGGCCGCGCGTGCTTGTCGGCGCGCCACCACAAGCGCCGCGGCCGGAATCGGCCGCGCGGCGTGCCGCCATCGCCTTCGCGTTTGTTGGCCTTGATGCCGCCACGTCCGAGTGCCACAGGGAGCGCCAATGCGCCGGCGGTAAGCCAGCCACGCTGGGAATTGCCCGGCTTGCGGCGTATTGTGATGCGGGACAGGAACCTTTTTCGCATAGTTGCTGTGCGGTTGCCGGACGAAACCAGTTCACGCTTGCTCTTTTACCCCCGAATGTTCTACTTCGCGACAATAGACAGAGGGCGCGGCCACCTTCTCTGAGGGGCCTCCGGATAATGGCCAACAAACGAACAATCCTGATCGTCGATGACGATGCCGAGCTGCGCGACGCTCTGGTCGAGCAGTTGGCGCTGCATGAAGAATTCGATGCGGTCTCCGTCGAAAGCGGCACAAAAGGCGTACAGGCAGCCAAGAACGGCCAGGTCGATCTGGTGATCATGGACGTTGGTCTGCCGGATGTTGATGGCCGTGAGGCCGTGCGCATTCTGCGCAAGAGCGGCTTCAAGGCACCGATCATTATGCTGACCGGACACGATACCGACTCCGATACCATCCTCGGCCTCGAATCCGGCGCCAACGACTACATAACCAAGCCGTTCCGCTTCGCCGTGCTGCTGGCGCGCATTCGTGCGCAGCTGCGGCAGCACGAGGCAAGCGAAGACGCGGTTTTCAACATCGGGCCCTATACATTCCGGCCGAGCTCCAAGCTCTTGCTCAGTCCCAAGGGAAGCAAGGTGCGGCTGACCGAAAAGGAAACCGCGATTCTGCGCTATCTCTATCGCGCCGGCCAGAAACCGGTCTCGCGCGAGACGCTGCTGCAGGAAGTGTGGGGTTACAATTCCGGCGTCACCACGCACACGCTTGAAACGCACATCTACCGCCTGCGGCAGAAAGTCGAAAAAGATGCCGCGGCGCCGGCGATTTTGGTGACTGAAGCCGGCGGCTATAAGCTGGTGCCGTAGAAAACGCCATGGGACTCGAAGACGACATCGCCTTCTTCGAGCGGGTGCCGCCGCTGGCGGCGCTCGGCAAACAGGCTTTGCGCATTCTTGCCATCGGCGCCGAGACGCGCCATTTGCAGAGCGGCGCAGTGCTTTTCTACGCAGGCGAACTCGCGGATGGCGGTTACGTGGTGCAGGAAGGCTCGCTGGTGCTGGAGCCGGGCACGCTGTCGGAAGGCAAGGAGATTACCCTTGGTCCGGGGGCGCTGGTGGGTGAGCTCGCTTTGCTGACCAACACCGTCTGTCAGGCGACGGCGATTGCCAAGGAACCGACGGTGGTTGTCCGCATCTCGCGCAATCTTTTCCGCAAGATGCTTGAAGGCTATCCAGCGGCCGCTGAAAAATTGCGCGACAATATGGCTGGAAGGCTTCAGGCCTGGACCCAGGAGCTTGCCGGCGTGAAGCGCGGGCTGGAAGCCGGAAAAAAGCACTAAAGCGGGATCAGAGCTCGATCGTTGCCGTCACGGGCACGTGGTCGGAAGGACGGCGGGCGCCGCGGTATTGTTTGGCAATTTCGATGGACGACACGCGGGCTGCGAGCGCATCGGACGTCCAGATATGATCCAGCCGGCGTCCGCGATCGGCGGTGCGCCAATTGTCCATCGCCCGGTAGCTCCACCACGTATAAAGTTTTTCCGGCTCGGGCGTGAGCACACGCATGCAATCTATCCAGCCGCCCGACTGCTGTGCGGCAATGAGTTTCTCGCACTCGACCGGCGTGTGGGAGACCACCTTGATCATCTGCTTGTGGCTCCAGACATCGTGCTCAAGCGGCGCAACGTTGAGATCGCCGACGAGGATTGAACGCTGCGATTGCTCCGGACGCAGCCTTTCGTGCACGCGCATTTCGTCGAGAAAGGCAAGCTTGTGCCTGAATTTCGGATTGATTTCCGGATCCGGTTCGTCGCCGCCGGCAGGTACATAAAAATTATGCAGTGTGATCGGATCTTTCAGATTGGCATGCTCGCCCAAGACCACGGAAACATGCCGGCAGTCGTCCTTGCCGCAAAAGCTTTGCGTGTCAGTGTGTTCAAACGGCACGCGCGAGATTATCGCAACGCCGTGGTAGCCCTTCTGCCCGTTGATCGCGACATGCTCGTAGCCGAGCCGTTTGAATTGCTTCAGCGGAAACGCATCGTCGGGACACTTTGTTTCCTGCAGGCACAGCACGTCAGGCTGCGTGCGCTTGAGAAACCTGGTGACCAAATTGACCCGCAAGCGGACCGAATTGATGTTCCAGGTGGTGACCTTGAGAGGCATGGCGAATATCTATCATGTCATTCCGGGGCGCGTCGGAGGCGCGAACCAGGAATCCAGAACCATTCACAGATCTTGCAATGCATCTGGATTCCGGGTCCGCGAGCGGTGCTCGCGTCCCGGAATGACGAAAGCCTGTCAATTGTGATATCTCGTGTAGTCGATCTTGAACAGCGCCGGGTCGGGGCGCTTGCTGGTGTCGAGATTGTACACGGCCACCGTGGTGTCATAGCCTTGCGGATCGGTCACCGTCCATTGCTTGAGCTGCATATCCTTGGCGCCGAACATGATCATCAGCCGGCTGGTGCCGACGATGCCGTTTTTCTCCTCGACCACAACGGTGGCAAATACATCGTCGGCATAGACGGCGATCAGATGGGTATCCTTGGTCAAATCGACGCGGTCGGAGAGCAGGAAGCGCAGCGGCGTTTGTGACAGGGGATAGACGTCCTGCGTCGCCAGCCGCCGGTCACGCACCACGACCGACGAGCCATCCGCGATCAGCTCGATTGGGCTTGGATCATCGTATTCGAAGCGCACCTTGCCCGGCTTGGAGATGACAAAATCGCCCTGCGTGCGGCTGCCGTCGGGGCCGACTTGAACGAAGTTCCCGGTCAGCGTGGTCACGCCGGAGAGATAAGTGTTCACCCGATCGACAATGGCGCGTTGCTCCGCGTTCAGCTGGCCGGGAATGGTGGCCTTGCCAAGGAGCGCCGCGAACGGATTCGTCACCGGATTGGGCGTCTTTCCGGATTGCGGCGCCGCCTGAGCGCGCGCATCGAACCCCTGGCTTGCCGCCGGCCTATTAGCAGGTGACGTGGCCGAAACTGTGCTGTTCTGCCGTGCCTGCAAGGCGGCCGGCCGCGGGGTTGGCAGGGGAACCGATTCGGCCAGCACCGGGGCGGAAAGGCAGGCAAACAGCAGGGCAACGCCCAGTTTCTGACTGGTTCGCGCCGTGTACCGCGCGTTGCGATATGCCGCCATTACATTCTCCGCCTCATGCTCCGCTTCTACAATGAGACCTGTACGGACCGGCTGTGGCGATTTCGCGGCCCATCAGCCCAGAGGCTGAATCCGGCTTAATCGCGACGGCGGCGATTCTCAATACCGTTCTGCGCCGCCGTCCTCGGGGATGAGGATCTCGCGTTTGCCGGCATGGTTGGGCTGGCCAACAATGCCCTCTTCTTCCATGCGCTCCATGATGGTGGCGGCACGGTTGTAGCCGATCTGCAGCCGGCGCTGGATATACGAGGTCGAAGCCTTGCGGTCGCGTTTCACGATGGCGACCGCCTGCTGATAGAGGTCGCCGCCTTCGGAAAGACCCATGCCGGTGGCGTCGAATATGGGATTGCCGTCTTCGTCCTCCTCGTCGCCGCCGGCGGTGACTTCTTCCAGATATTCCGGCGTGCCCTGCGACTTCAGATGCCGGACGACCTTTTCGACTTCCTCGTCGGAGACGAAAGGTCCGTGCACGCGGCTGATGCGTCCGCCGCCGGCCATATAGAGCATGTCGCCCTGGCCGAGCAGCTGTTCGGCGCCTTGCTCGCCCAGGATGGTGCGGCTGTCGATCTTGGACGTGACCTGGAAGGAAATCCGCGTCGGGAAGTTCGCCTTGATGGTGCCGGTGATCACATCGACCGACGGACGTTGCGTTGCCAGGATGACGTGGATGCCGGCGGCACGCGCCATTTGCGCCAGGCGCTGGATGGCGGCCTCAATGTCCTTGCCGGCGACCATCATCAGGTCGGCCATCTCGTCCACGATCACGACCAGGAAAGGCAGTGGTTCGAGCTCGAGCCGCTCTTTTTCATAGATCGCCGCGCCGGTTTCCTTGTCATAACCGGTGTGCACGGTGCGGGTAAGCGTCTCGCCTTTCGCCTTCGCTTCGGCGACGCGCGCGTTGTAGCCCTCGATATTGCGTACGCCGAGCTTCGACATTTTCTTGTAGCGGCCTTCCATCTCGCGGACCGCCCATTTGAGCGCG
This sequence comes from Pseudolabrys sp., assembly GCA_035623095.1. GTDB lineage: Bacteria > Pseudomonadota > Alphaproteobacteria > Rhizobiales > Xanthobacteraceae > Pseudolabrys. The sequence continues at coordinate 34,121 of DASPUD010000019.1, read as the reverse complement.
ACAATCGCCTTTCTCGGATCGGTGACGACCGGCGTCAGCAGGTGCGGGATGCCGTCATAGACCGAAAGTTCGAGCATCTTGGGATCGACCATGATCAGCCGGCATTGGTCGGGACGCAGGCGATAAACCAGCGACAGGATCATGGTGTTGATCGCGACCGATTTGCCGGAGCCGGTGGTGCCGGCGATCAGCAAGTGCGGCATGCGCGACAGATCGACGATGACGGATTCGCCGCCGATGGTCTTGCCGAGGCAGAGCGGCAGCTTGGCCGTGGTTTCGTTGTAGTCATGGCCGGTCAGCAACTCGCGCAGGTAGACCTTTTCGCGCGTCGGATTGGGCAACTCGATGCCGATGGCGTTGCGCCCTGACACGACAGCGACGCGTGCTGACACCGCGCTCATCGAGCGGGCGATATCGTCGGCGAGGCCAATCACGCGCGAAGACTTGATGCCGGGGGCGGGTTCCAGTTCGTAGAGCGTGACGACAGGCCCAGGACGGGCATTGATGATTTCGCCGCGCACGCCGAAATCCTGCAACACGCTCTCCAGCGCCGTCGCGTTGCCGTCAATGATGTCGCGGGACAAGGTCGTCCGCTCTCCCGCACGCGGCGCGGCCAGAAAATTGAGCGAGGGAAGCGTGTAGCCGCTGCCGGAACGGCGCACTGGCGCGCGCGGCGTGGCGCGGCGTCGTGGTGACGGCGTGTCCTCTTCCTCCTCGTATTCGCCCTCGTAAACGGCGCGGCCACGGCCGTCGAAGCTTGGCTCCTGCCGGGGTAAGCGCGTTGCCCGCACGAGTGCATGCGTATCGCCGCGGATCATCCGGCCGATGCGCGCCTTCCAGCTCAGCAGGGCATGCACGATCATGCCGATCCAGTGCGATTCCCGGGGCTCGTCGGCTTCGTCCTCGTCGGTTTCGTATTCTTCTTCCTCGGTTTCGATCACGCGCGCTGTGCGGCGTTCGGTGCGTTCACGTACGGAAATGGCGAGCGCCAGCGTGGCCGCGGTAGCAATGCCAAAGATGACGCACAGGATAAGCCGCGCTGCGCCCGAAAGCGGCGTGCCGAAGAGTATCGCCGGAAGCCGCAGGACAGCGTCGCCCGCGACGCCGCCAAGGCCCGTCGGCAGCGGCCACGAACCGATGCGCGGCAGCGTCGAAGCAAAGCCCGCGGCGAAGAAAGTCGCGACGATCCACAGCAGGCTGCGCCATTTCTCGCCCATCGGCTTGTGCGCAAGCAGCCGCCAGCCGAGCAGCGCTTCCGGCACCAGGATCAGGATAGCGGCGAGGCCGAGCAGCTGCATCGCCAGATCTGAGAAGATCGCGCCGGGATAACCAAGCAAATTGTGGATCGGCTTCTGGACGGCGTGACTCAGCGACGGGTCCTGCACCGACCAGGTCGCAAGCGCGACGGCACCGAGCAGCGCCAAAGTAATGAGGCATAGGCCCGCGAGCTCGCTCAGGCGCCGCCGCAGGATGTCACGGAAATGCTCCGAGACAAAGGCGATAATGTCGAGGCTGCGATCTGCTGCCCTCATGCTATTGCATCCTCAACCGAGCACCGCGACGAGGCGATGCAACGCCTCTGCTGTGGTTGCCCTGTCCTGCACCATTGCGACGCGGATGTAGTCCGCGCCGGGATTGCTGCCGTCGGCCTGTTCGCGCGCGAGATAGCGTCCCGGCACCACGCGCACGCCGGCTTCTTTCCAGAGCCGTTTGGTCACCGCTTCGCTGCCGCCTTGTTTCGCAACATCGAGCCAGAGAAAGAAGCCGCCAGCCGGGCGCTTGTAGCCATAGCGATCGCCGATGATCTGGTCGGCGAGATCGAATTTGATTTTGTAGAGCTCGCGGTTCTCTTCCACGTGCGCTTCGTCGCCGTAAGCTTCGATTGCAACGTATTGCACCGGCGTCGGCACCTGCGGCGCTGCGATATTGCGCAGTTCGAGATAGGGCGCGAGGAAGCGCCGGTCACCGGCCGCGAAGCCTGCGCGCAAACCCGGCAGGCTCGAGCGCTTGGATAAAGAGTGAAAGACGACGACATTGGCGAAATCCGGCCCGGCCGCTTCCAGCATGCCAGGCGGCGCGTGCTCGCTGTAGATTTCGCAATAACACTCGTCGGCGAAAACAAGAAAACCGAAGCGCCGGGCGAGATGCGCCAATTTGTCGAGATAGGCGCGGTCGGCGACGGCGCCTTGCGGGTTTGACGGTGAGGCAATGTAGCAGGCGACGGTGCGCGCGAGCAGCGCATCGTCGAGCGCATCGAGATCGGGCAGAAAGCCGCTCCTGCGCGTGGCCGGCAGATAGATCGGCTCGCACTCGGCCGCAAGCGCGCCGGCGCCATAAGCTGCATAGAATGGATTGGGGATGAGCACTGCCGGCTTGCCGTTGCGGCGCGCCACCCAACGCTTGGCGGCGATCGCCGCAAGAAACAAGCCTTCGCGCGTGCCGTTGAGCACGAGCACTTCGCTTTCCGCATCGACCGGGCGTGCGAGCTTGTAGCGGCGGTTGAGCCATTGTGCGACGGTGCGGCGAAATGGCTCGATGCCTTTGTTCGCCGGGTAACGGCCGAAATCCACGATGTGTGCGGCAAGCGTCGGCCCGACAAAGGGCGGCACCGGATGCTGCGGCTCGCCGACCGATACATTAATAGGTGGCTTGCCGGGCTCGATGCCGGCGATCAACTCGGTCAGCCGCACGAAGGGCGAGCGCACGTTCGCCGCCGGAGCAGATGAAGAGACAGGCTCGCGCTTGGCGGTCATCATGGACATGCAGTTACAAAGCGGAATCGGCCCGTCGCCCGGGGTTTCCATACAATAAAGAGGGCGAGGTTAAGACCCGATTAACCATCGGAAATCCGGGGTGTTTCTCGGGAAACCAGGAGTAAAATCGCCTGCAAACCTGAAAAAAAGAGAGGCCCCGGTCCTTGTGGGACCGAGGCCTCGACGGAAGGGACAGTGCCGGGTTTCCGCCCCTACCGCTGAAGGTTACTGCACGGTCTCCCCATGCAGCGCGAGATCGAGACCTTCGCGCTCCACTTCGTCGGAGACGCGCAGGCCGATGATCGCATCAAGAACCTTGAGGATGATCAGCGAGACGATGGCATCGTAGATGAACACGACGCAGATGCCTTCGATCTGGTTGACCATTTGCGCGGCGTTGCCTTCGATCAGGCCGGCGGTGCCGCCGTACTGTTCGATGGCGAAGACGCCGGTGAGCAGGGCGCCGACAATGCCGCCCACGCCATGCACGCCGAAGCAATCCAGTGCGTCGTCGGTGCCGATCATGCGCTTGAGGCCAGTGACGCCCCAGTAGCAAAACACGCCGGCGGCAACGCCGATTGCCATCGAGCCGGCCGGGCCGACGAAGCCTGACGCCGGAGTGATGGCGACGAGACCGGCGACAGCGCCCGAGCAAATGCCGATGACGGTGGGTTTGCCGCGAGCGATCCACTCGACCAGCATCCACGTAAAGGCGGCAACCGCGGTGGCGATTTGCGTCACGGTCATCGCCATGCCCGCCTGCATGCCGGCGGTGACGGCCGAGCCGGCGTTAAAGCCGAACCAGCCGACCCACAGCAGCGAGGCACCGATGAAAGTGAGCACCATGTTGTGTCCGGGACCTGAGTCCTTGCGCTTGCCGAGGCAGATCGCGCACATCAGGCCGGCGACACCGGCGTTGATATGCACCACCGTGCCGCCCGCGAAGTCGAGCACCTTGAACCAGGCATCGGAGTTGCCGTTCGACATGAAGCCGTCCGAGCCCCAGACCCAGTGCGCGATCGGCGCGTAGACGAAGATCGCCCACAGGCCGATGAACCAGAGCATGGCGGAGAACTTCATGCGCTCAGCGAAAGCGCCGGCGATCAGCGCCGGCGTGATGATCGCGAAGGTCATCTGGAAGCAGATGTAGACGGTCTCAGGAATGGTTACGGCCAATCCGTTCGGAGTGCCGGTGCCATTCGAGATATCGCTCAAGATGCCTTGCAGGAATACGCGGCTTGTTCCGCCAATGAATGGTCCGCCGGGCGTAAATGCCAAGCTATAGGTGATGACCGCATAGACGATCGTGACCAGACAGGTGACGGCAAAGCTCGTCATCACCGTGTCGCCCACGTTCTTCTTGCGCACCATGCCGGCGTAGAACAGACCGAGACCCGGGATGGTCATCATCAGCACGAGCGCAACTGAGGTGAGCATCCACGCGGTGTCGCCGGAATTCGGCGTGCATTTTTCAGTGACGGCTTTCTTTGGGTCGGGATCACTCGCGCACGCCGGCGGCGGAGCCGCGGGCGTGGGTGGAGCGGCGGCAGGCGCTGCCGCAGGGGCCTGCGCCTGAGCATATGTGGCGTCATATGTAGCCACGCTCAGGAAGAGGCCGAGCAAAATCCCGAAGGCGAGAGCCAAGAGCCCCGCACGGGAGGATTTCTTCAACGTCATGGTTTTACTCCTGTCCGTATTGTTGCGGTGCGGGTTGCTAGAGCGCCGCGGCATCGGTTTCGCCGGTGCGGATACGCACGGCGTTTTCCAGATTGAAAACGAAGATTTTGCCGTCCCCGATCTGTCCGGTCTTGGCGGCGCCGGTGATGGCCCCGATGACCTTGTCGACTTGCTTGGTGTCCACTGCCACTTCGATCTTGATCTTCGGCAGGAAGCTCACCGCATATTCGGCGCCACGGTAGATTTCCGTGTGCCCTTTTTGACGCCCATACCCCTTGACCTCTGTGACAGTCAGCCCTTGCACGCCGATGGAGGTCAGAGCGTCACGGACCTCGTCGAGCTTGAAGGGTTTGATAATGGCCATGACGATTTTCATGGATTCGATCCCCGCTTGAGCCCGTTTTCTCCTTCACGCAGTGCGGGCGGGTTCACTGAGCCCTCGCCCCCGAAGCTCGCTTCGCAGGCATGGCCGCGCAGATAGAATCAATTGCCGTGCCAGATGCTCGACACGCGCCTATCTCTTTGATTCGTTGATGGAAACCGGCGTGTTACCGAGATGCGAAAATGTCGCAGACACGCCGGCGCTTAAAGTCGCGCCAAGACTTGGGTGGCCTGCTCAAAAATTAGGCGGGGTCGGCAGCGGCTATTGAAGCGCCTCGCCATGCAGGCTGACGTCGAGACCCATGACCTCGTCTTCATTTTTGACGCGCAGCGGAACGACCGCGCCGATCACTTTCAGAATGACGAACGTCAGTGCGCCCGACCACACCAGCGTGACGACGATGCCATAAAGCTGCGCCACCACCTGTTGCGGATTGCCCTCGAGCAGGCCGTGAACGCCGCCGGGCGTTTCCGGGCTCGCCGACAGCGCGCCGACCGCGAACACGCCTGCAAGCAGAGTGCCGGTAAATCCGCCCACGCCGTGCACACCGAAGACATCGAGCGAATCGTCGTAGCCGATTTTCAATTTCAGCCAGGTGCAGGCCCAGAAGCAGACACAGCCGGCGACCACTCCGATCACTATGGCTTGCATCGGCATCACAAAACCCGATGCAGGCGTAATCGTGCCGAGACCGGCAACAGCGCCCGAAATCATTCCGAGCACCGACGGCTTGCCGCGCGTCCACCACTCGAGCGCCATCCAGGTGAAGGCTCCGGTGCTTGCCGCGAGATGCGTCGACACAATCGCCATAGCCGCGCGTGAATTGGCGCCGAGCGCGGAACCGCCGTTGAATCCGAACCAGCCGACCCATAGGAGTCCGGTGCCGATCACAGCAAGAGTGAGATCGTAGGGCGAAAGATTCTCGCTGCCATAGCCGCGCCGCGCGCCGAGAACATAGGCTGCGACCAGGCCCGCGACGCCTGCGTTGAGATGCACCACGGTGCCGCCGGCAAAATCGATCACGCCATAGGTACCGAGAAAGCCGCCGCCCCAGACCCAGTGTGCGATCGGCACATAAACCAGCATCAGCCAAAGCACGCAGAACAGCAGGAACGCGGAAAAGCGCAGCCGGTCGGCAACCGATCCGGCGACCAGCGCCACCGTGATGATGGCGAATGTCATCTGGTAGATCATGAACAGGCTTTCCGGAATTGTCTTGGCGAGTGGAGACACCGCATCCATCGTCATGTCGGAAAGAAACAGGCGTTCGAGTGTTCCGATGAATGGACCTTCGCCGGTGAAAGCAAGGCTGTAGCCGACCAGCGCCCAGACGATCGAAATCAGAAAAGTAGCGGCGAGACTTTGCGCCATGGTGGCCAGCACATTTTTCTTGCGCACCATGCCGGCATAGAACAAGGCGAGGCCCGGGATCGTCATCATCAGCACGAGGCCGGTGGCGCCGATCATCCAGGCCGTGTCGGCGCCGTCGATCTTCGCGTTTTCCGCAAAGGCCGGCGATGTCACAGCCGTTATTGCCACCACCAAAGCGAGACGCAGGTACCCCCAAGTCATGTCATCTCTCCATTTTTTTGCGATGGCTAGAGCGCGTCGACGTCAGTTTCGCCGGTACGGATGCGCATTGCCTGTTCGATCGATGTGACGAAGATCTTGCCGTCGCCGATCTGTCCGGTGTGCGCGGCTGAGGCGAGCGTTTCCATGACTTTGTCGAGGTGCCCGCTGTCGATCGCGACTTCTATGCGCAGCTTCGGCAGGAAATTCACGACGTATTCAGCGCCGCGATAGATCTCAGTGTGGCCCTTCTGCCGTCCATAGCCTTTGACCTCGGCGACGGTCATGCCGTGAATGCCGATGCGCGTGAGCGCGTCGCGGACCTCGTCGAGCTTGAAAGGTTTGATGATGGCGATGACCAGCTTCATGGACTCCAATCCCCGCAACGACGGCCCCATGGGCTGGGGCGCTTGGTAACGAAAACCCGCCCGGCATTGGCCGGCACGGGTCGTTGCTCGGAGCGTAGCGGGGGGCGGCCTAAAGTTTAAGCGGGATATTGCCTAGCCCACAGACAGGACGCCGCATTTGCGGGCACAATAGGTCAGCAATGCTGGCTCATTGGCCTTCCGCAGGGATCGCAAGGCCAAGCTCGACAATCGTGGGCGCAAGCATGGCGTGCACCTGGCGGCGCGTCATGCCGGGTTTGATGTGGGCATCATAGAGCAGGGTCAGCAGTGACCGGTCATAGACCGTGAGATAGCCGACCATCCTGTTTTGGTTGAGCGTGGTCCACGGGTTGTGCGGATCGTGGTTCGACAGACCGAATGCGTGCAGCAATTCGTGATAGGCGCAGTCGAGGAAAACGTCGTCGCCTTTGTCGACAATGATGAAGGAAACCGCATTCTCGATTTTTCCATCGGAACTCGATTTGACGCTCGTCATGCATTGCGGGTCGGTGCGCGCGACGAAGGTCTGGGCGATTTTCTTTCCAAACGCCGATTGCAGCGCCGACTGGAAATCTTTTTCGTCGATCAAATGCAGCTCGATATCCGCGCCCGATGCCGACCATGTCTCGCTCAAGCCAAGATTCGGAACGGCGCGGCCATATTCCTCAATAATGCGTGACATCGCAAAAGTGCGGTCGACGGTACCGCTGGCAATGACGCGCACGCGGATCGGGCGATCGAACCGCCGGACGCCGAGCGGACGCGCGCCAATACGCAGATCGGATCCGAACGCGAGTGCGAGAAACCCGCGCTCGAGCTCGGCGACACTGAAGCGCGTGTATTGCGGCGGCGCTCCTTCGAACGAAGTTTCCGGCGCAGGCTGTTTGCCCGAGGCGGCGAGTACTGTAGTCACCGTCGCGATAAGAATGAAGTAAGCTGCGAATGGTCGTTTCATTTTACGATTCAGGTTTCCGCTGGCGTACCAGACCCTCTTGGGCCACCGAGGCCACCAGCGTTCCGTCACGCGTGAAGATAAGCCCGCGCGCGAAACCGCGCGAGCCGTGCAGGTTCGGTGAATCCTGGGCATAGAGCAGCCAGTCGTCGGCGCGAAATGGCCGATGCAGCCACAGCGCATGATCGAGACTGGCGGCCATGAATTCCTTTTCGAACAGCGTGCGCCCGTGCGGCGCCAGCGCCGTATCGAGCAACATCATATCGGAGGCATAAGCCAGCACGCATTGATGAATGGCGGGAAGGTCCGGCAATTTCCCGGTGGTACGGATCCAGATGTTGAATTGACCGCCGGTGATCTTCTTGCCGAGATAACGTTCGAATTCGACCGGCCGCAATTCGATCGGCCGCTCGCGCTCGTAATAGCGGCGGACCGGGTCCGGCATCGTCGGAAGCAGCTTCTCGCGCATGTCGGTATCGCTCGGCAGTTTTTCCGGCGGCGGCACCTCCGGCATCTTGGCCTGATGGTCCAAGCCGGGCTCATCGATGTGAAACGATACCAACATGGAAAAAATCGGGTGGCCGTGCTGGCGCGCGGTGACGCGCCTTGTGGTGAAACTCTTTCCATCGCGAATACGATCCACGTCGTAGATGATTGGAACTTTCGGGTCACCCGGCAGCAGAAAATAGGCGTGCATCGAATGCGGGGGCCGGTTCTCGACCGTGCGCACCGCGGCGACCAATGCCTGGCCGATCACCTGCCCGCCGAACACACGCTGCCAGCCGACCTGTGGCGAGCGGCCGCGGAACAGGTTCACTTCCAACGGCTCGAGATCAAGAATATTGAGCAAATCCTGGACGGCGGAGGACATCGGCGGGGCCCGGAAAAGGTCAAAGTACCTTATCAACCTGCTATGCTGCGCCGGGTTTTACAAGGAATCTGCATGGAAAAGAGCGCTTCCGCGCATCAGACGGCCGAGGTGGTCATCGGCGGAGCCGGCTTTGCCGGTCTCGCGCTGGCGATCGCGCTGCGCCAGGCGCTGGGCAGCACCTTTGCGGTGACGGTTGTTGATCCCGCGCTGGCGCATGCGCAATCGAAAGATCCGCGCGCCTCGGCGATCGCGGCCGCGGCGCGGCGGCTGTTCGAGGCGATTGAGGTATGGGACGCCGTGGCAGCCGAGGCGCAGCCGATCCTCGACATGGTGGTGACCGACTCAAAACTCGACGATGCGGTACGGCCGACCTTTCTGACGTTCGGCGGCGAGGTGGAAGAAGGCGAACCTTTCGCGCACATGGTGGAAAACCGGCACCTCATCGATGCGCTGGTTGGAAAGGCGAAGGCGGAAGGCGTCGATTTACGCGCAGGCGCGGTGACCGGATTTGAAAACAAAGACAATCGCATCGAGGTCACGCGTGCCGGCCGAGACACCATTTCCGCGCGGTTGCTGGTTGGCGCCGACGGCGCGCGTTCATTGATCCGCGAGCAGGCCGGCATTCCGACCCACGGCTGGAACTACGATCAATCGGCGATTGTCACCACGGTCGCGCATGAACGCGATCACCATGGCCGGGCCGAGGAACACTTCTTACCGGCGGGGCCGTTCGCGATTTTGCCGTTGACCGGCAAACGTTGCTCGATTGTGTGGACCGAGAGCGCGCGCGAAGCAGAACGCATCGTTTCGCTGCCGGAGGATGAATTCCACGCCGAACTGGAAAAACGCTTTGGCCTTCAGCTCGGCGACCTGAAAGTGGCTGGTCCGCGCCGGGCCTTTCCGCTCGGATTGTTCACCGCGCGTAGTTTCATCGGCGAACGGCTGGCGCTCATCGGCGATGCCGCCCACATTATTCATCCGATCGCTGGGCAGGGACTCAACATGGGACTGCGCGACGTGGCGGCGCTGGCCGAGGCAATTGCCGATACGGCGCGGCTTGGGCTCGATTGCGGCGGCCCCGACGTGCTCGAGCGCTATCAGCGTTGGCGGCGTTTCGACACCATGACCATGGGTGTCGCGACCGACGGGCTGAACCGGCTCTTCTCCAATCACTCTGATGTGTTGCGGCTTGTCCGCGACATCGGACTCGGCGTGGTCGAACGCATGCCCGCGCTCAAGCGCGTGTTTATCCGCGAGGCGGCAGGCTTCACCGGCGATGTGCCCAAACTTTTGAAGGGCGAGGCGCTGTAGCCCCTCATTCCCGCGTAAGCGGGAATCCAGCGGGGTCCCCGCTTCCGCGGGGACGAGCGGAAATTAGGTTACCAATCTCTGCACAATCGCATCGATATGTACGCGCGCGCAGTCGATCAGCGGAAAACCGGCATTGCTCTCCGTGAACACCGTCGAAAGGTCGGTACCGGCGATCAGCACGGCTTGCGCGCCGTCCCGGGTAACGAAAGTCTGGCCGATCTTGCGTAGCGTTTCGCGGTCCGTATCTGATCCGCGCCCGGCCACGAAGTTCACGTAGGCTCCGTGAATTCTTTCAATTTCTTCCGTACTCGGCATAACGACATCAATCTCGCCGAAGCAACCGAACATTTTTGTCTCGATCGTGAAACGGGTGCCGAGCAGCGCGACGCGGTTCAGACCGCGCGCGCGTACCATGCGCGGCACTTCCTCCAGCATGTTAACGAGCGGCAGCGTCGACATGGCGGCGAGTTGCGCGGCACAAATGTGCGGGGTGACCGCAACGATGGCGCTGACCTCTGCGCCGCCCGCCGCCATGCTTGCAATCAAGCCGCTGAGATAGCGTGCGAGCCCGTCGAGGTCTTTTGCTGTCACCAATTTGTAAACGCGGTCGTATTCCGCGTGGGCGATAAGCAGACGCGGGACGCGGCCTTGTTTGTCGATGCCGGCAATCAGCTCGCGATAATAATGAACCGTTGCATCGGGCCCCAAGCCGCCGATCAGGCCGAGACAGCATGCTTCCTTGGCCATGGGCCTACGTCAGCGGCACGCTGCCGACATGATCCTTGAACGCCTGGCGCGATGAGAGCGCGCCATACCAGCGATCGAGGCTCGCTGTTCGCGGCCGATCGGGAACGAGTTGCACATAGCGGTAGCACATGATGGCGACCGGGATATCGCCGTAGGAAAACGCGGGTCCGGCGACATACTCGGTCTTGCCCAGCCGCGCATCGAGGATCTTCATCGCGTCGATTGTTTTGTCCTGCGAGGCCTTGATCGCGGCCATGTCGCGCTTTTCCGGCGGCGTGCGGATCAGCCCCCAGAACGCAGGCGTAATGGCCGGGCCGGCCACCGACAATTGCCAGTCCATCCACTGGCTGGCGAGCGCGCGCTGTTTCGGATCTTTCGGTTCGAGTACGCCGCTCTTGTCGTGCTTGCCGGCGAGATACCGGACAACTGAATTGGATTCCCACAACAGAAAACCGTCATCTTCCTCCAGCGTGGGGACGAGTCCGTTTGGATTCATCGCCAGATAGGCGGGCTCTCTGTTCTTGCCAAACGGGCCGCCGATGTCGATGCGCTCGTGCTCGAGCTTGAGCTCGCCGACGGCCCACATGGCCTTCTGCACATTGGAGGAGGTCTTGCGGCCCCAGATTTTGATCATGGCAGTTTCCTTCCCTTACTCAGGCATTTGACATTTTGTCATGCCCGGCCTTGTGCCGGGCATCCACGTCTTAGCAGGGCTGCATTGTCCGAAAAACGTGGATGGCCGGGGCAAGCCCGACCATGACGATTAGCGCTGCAGTGAAATTTACTCCAGCCTGCGCGCCTCTTCCGGCAGCATGATCGGGATGCCGTCGCGGATCGGGTAGGCGAGCTTGGCCTTGCGGGAAATCAGTTCCTGCCTGGTGGCGTCGTATTCGAGCGGCCCCTTGGTGAGCGGGCACACCAGTATTTCCAGCAATTTCGGATCGACGCTGTCCGGCGGCCTTTCGGTGGGCGGGACGGTGGAGGCCATGATCTGCTCCCGGCAATTCACTGAATTAATTATAGTCGAACCGACGATACAGTTTTACTGCAGCTGCGGCTCGCCTTCGGTGTTTTTCTTGGCGAGCTCGATCTCGGTGATCGCAATCAGGATTTCGGCGCGCGTTTTCAGGTCGGGTGCTTCCAGCAGCGCCTGCTTTTCGGCCGTGCCGTAAGGCGACATCATGGACAGTGCGTTGACCAGCGCCTCATTCGGCGCCTTGTCGATACCTTTCCAATCGGCCTTCAAATCGTTGGCTTTGAGAAAATCCGTGAGCGCCGCCAGCAAACCGGCGCGATCGACCGCGCTCTCGCCCTTGCGCGCGACGAAATCATCGGCGAACGGCGCATAAGTGACGCGGCACTGCCGGTAAGACGTGGCGACCTTGAGCTCCTCTTCCACGCGGAAGCGGGCGACACCAGTCAACTCGATCAGATAGCGGCCGTCACCGCTTTCGGCGAACTGGGTGATACGCCCAACGCAGCCGATCTTGTAGAGAACCGGTTTTTCCGTTGAGCTGCTGTGCGCAACGTCCGGCTGGATCATGCCGATCAGGCGATGGCCGTCACGAAACGCATCATCGATCATGGCGAGATAGCGCGGCTCGAAAATGTTCAGCGGCATCTGTCCGCGCGGCAATAACAGGGCGCCCGGCAGCGGAAACACCGGAATTACGCCGGGCATTTCGATCGGTCCACGATACTGAGCGTTCATCGGCATCTTCGCTTCACTCTGCCACTTGGCGCGGGCGCCGAAGCGAAACGTTTACGAAAACAAGATCGACGACAGACGTTTGCGGCCTTCGATGGTGGCCGGATCGGTCGCACCCCACGCTTCGAAAAACTGCACAAGCTGCTTGCGCGCGCCGTCGTCGTTCCATTTGCGGTCGCGCTTGACGATTTCAATCAGATGCTTGACGGAGTCTTCGCGCTTTCCCTTGGCGTTGAGCGCTGCAGCCAGATCGAAACGCGCCTGGTGGTTGAGCGGATCGGCCAGAACTTTTTCTTCCAGTTCCGCCAGCGGCCCGAGCGACTTCGCCTGTTCGGCGATTTCCAGTGCAGCGCGCGCCGCGGCAACCGCCGCGTCATTGCGTTTGGCTTCCGGAACGAGAGCGAGCGTCTGCTTGGCTTGTTCGAGTGCACCCGTTTCCACGTAGCAGCGTGTGAGGCCGGCAAGCGCCTGCACGTTGGCGCTGTCCTCGGCAAGCACTTGCGCATACATTTCAGCAGCGCCGGCGGCATTGCCTTCGACAAGCGCTACGTCGGCCGCTTTCAGCAGATCTTTTTCCTCTGAGCCCACCGCGCCTTTGGCGATCCGCTCAAGGAATGCGACCACCTGGCTTTCAGGCAGCGCGCCCATGAAACCATCGACAGGCTGTCCATTTGAAAATGCGATCACGGCGGGAATCGACTGAATACCCATCTGGCCGGGGATGGCCGGATGTTCGTCGATGTTCATCTTGGCGAGCTTGACCTTGCCCTTGGCCGCCTTGACGGATTTTTCCAGCACCGGCGTCAGCTGCTTGCAGGGGCCGCACCACGGCGCCCAGAAGTCCACCAGCACCGGCTGGCGTTTGGACTCCTCGATCACGTCCTTCATGAAGCCTTGCGTGGTCGTATCTTTGACCACGTCGGCAGCCGTCACCCCGCCATCCAGCATTATATCCTCGCCACATCCGGCCAAAGCCGGGCCTAAGCCCTCAGAGTTCCCTATCCGGTTAGATGGGTTATCGGGGAAGCTAATGCAATCATCAAGGCATGTTCGGGGCGCGTCCGGAAACGCGTTCAATACGTGGAATATGACCGGTTGATTCGAGAAATTTCACCAAATCCTCGCGATTTATCGACGTCGTCATTGTGTTGACCAGCGGGTGATAGTTCAGCGTTTCATGCTGCATCATTGCGGAGTCCAGCACTACGGTGACGCGCCCTTCGGTATCGTTGATAGCGCCGAACGGCGTCACTGCGCCCGCCTCGACACCGAGCACCTCGCGCAACAGATCGGAAGAACCGAATGAGAAGCGCCCGTCGGCCTTGAGCAGTCGGTGCAGGCCTTTCAGATCGATTTCGGCGTCTTCCAGCGCGACAACAAGATAAATGGCGTATTTCTTGTCGCGCAAAAACAGGTTCTTTGTGTGCCCGCCGGGAATTTGCCCGCGGAGGCTGCGTGATTGCTCAACCGTGAATAACGGCGGGTGTTTTACCGTTGAATGCTTGATGCCGAGACTATCGAGAGCGGCGAACAGCTGATCAGGTGATTGTGACATCTTTGAAAATAATACCGCCTTTGCCGGTGTTAGTATGATTGAAACGGGGGCGCCGGACCAAGGAGATCTATGATGCGTATTGCTTTTGCTACGGCCTTCGTCGTTGCCGCTTTATTCTTTTCTGCAAATCCGTCACACGCTGCCGAGGGACCCTGGTGCGCGCTTATCTCGGTAGGCACTGGCTCGATGTACGAGGATTGCCAGTATTGGTCGATCGAGCAATGCCGTCCGGTTGTGCTGGCCGGCAATCGCGGCTTTTGCAATCCGAACCCGCGCTTCGTGGCGAACCAGCCGGGCTATGCGCCGTCAGGCAAACGCAAGCGCCACGTTCAAAGTTACTGACTTTTTGACCGAACTCCGTTGGGACTGCGAAGAGGTGAAAACATGATCCGCATTGTTCTGCTGACCGCTGTTTTGGCGACAACCGCGTTGGTTTCGCCGAGTTCGGCTCAAGTCGCGTCGGAAGGTCCCTGGTGCGCGCTGCGCAATTTCGGCAGCGACCTCAGCGAAGATTGCCAGTACCGCACCTTCGAAGAATGCCGGGTGACACAGATCGCCGGGTTCCGCGGCTTCTGCAATCCGAACCCGCGCTGGGTCGAACCGGCCAATCAGCGGCCACGCCGAAGAGGCTGAGCCACATCGGTTACAGCGGCGTGGTTGCAATCAGGCTCTCCTTTTGGCTATAGGAACGGCCTTGGCGGCCGATACGGCTTATTGGCCAAATACCTATTGGATGCGGGTGTAGCTCAGGGGTAGAGCACGACCTTGCCAAGGTCGGGGTCGAGGGTTCGAATCCCTTCGCCCGCTCCAAAATTCAGCCAAATTGCGCCAAATGCACGGAGAGCCGCACGAGGGCGGCATTCAATAAATGTCGCCCTGCGCATGCCCGTCTGCGGTCACTGGAATGCGACGATCTCGATCCAGTTGGCGCCATTCCCCACTGGGTAACGATTAGGCTCGCCAAGCTTTCCCGTAGCCTGGTCGATTTTGTACACCGACAGGCGATCCGACTTTTCACCGGAAGCAATGAGATATTGGCCGCTCGGATCGATCTTGATGCCACGTGGCTGGGCCTCGGTTGCGTAGTTTGTGATGTACGTGAGCTTGCCTGTTTCGGCGGCCGCCGTGAACAGAGCGATCTTGTTGGTTGTGCGCTCTGTTGAATACAGGAACTTGCCGTTAGGTGTGATTTGAATATCAGCCGCCCAGACTTTCGGCTTCTCGTCCCTCGGTGCTGCCGGCGCCGCCGAGGCCAATGATGGGCCAACCGGGGCTTGTGGCACGCCCCAAGCAAGACCCGCGTCCGCTGGCACCGAGCTGATGCTGTCGGCAAGTTTCAACGTGCCCTTGGCAGCATCAATCGCGTATTGCGTGATATGTCCCGAAAGCTCGTTGAGCACGTAGAGATTCTTGTTATCTGGCGAGAAGACCATGTGGCGCGGACCGTGACCTGCGTCCGGACTGACTGCCGGAGGGTCATTGGGCGTCAGCTTTCCGGTTGTGCTGTCAAAGGTAAATTGCAGCACTTGATTGGCGCCGAGTGTGGCCGCGTAGACAAACTTGTTGCTCGGGTCCGGCACGATCGAATGCGCATTGCGGCCAGTTGGAATGACCTGAATCGCTTCGGCCTCAACGAGTCCATTTTCGGTAATTGGACTTACCGCAAGCTTGTCGCCACCATAGGAAGCCGTGAACAGGAACCGTCCAGTGCGATCGGTCGAGACATAAGGCATGCTATCCGGCAGCGGTGCCGACGCTTTCTGCGTAAGCGCACCACTCTGGGGGTCAATGGCGTAGCTTAGTACGCGCACTGGCTGCGAGCGTATGACGGCATAAAGGTATTTTTTGTTCGGGCTCACAGTCATCGGCATGACCAGTTTGGCTGCCTCGGTCTTGCCGATTGGCGTCAGCACACCGTTGCCTGTGTCCATGATGTATCCGTCGATATTGCTGTCCTGAGCATTCGATACGTAGACAAAGGTCTTGGCCATAGACATCGAGGCCACTCCAGGCACAAACAGTAAAGCGAGCGCGAGGCCCGCAGCTCGATTGCGCGGCGTTTTCATTTTTTGCTCTCCCTGACGCTTACAAAAATATCCCTATTTTTGCACACGCTACAGGAAAACGCGGGTTGCGGACACGACATTGAAGCGCCGTGGGCCAACGCTCCGAAAGGGGCGAAACTTCATAGCCGCGAGCCGCATTGGCCGGATCGTATCGAGCTTCACTAAATCCGCGTCGATGCTGTACTTTTGGGTTTGTCGCCAGGTCTATGGTAACGTCCGGTCATGCTAGATGACGGCGTCGCGACCGACGCCGGGGGCTATAGTGAGTAACGAGGGGATTCCCATGCGTTCAACGATTTTTACAGTTGCCGCCGTCTGTCTGGTTGCCAATGCCGCGGCAGCGCAAGATGGCACGTTGAAGAAAGTCCAGGAGACCGGAACGATCACTATCGGCCATCGCGAATCTTCGGTTCCGTTCTCCTACTATGACGACAAGCAGCAGGTGGTCGGATATGCCATGGACCTCTGCTACAAAATCGTCGACGCAGTGAAGAAAAATCTCAAACGCGACAAGCTTGAGGTAAAACTGCAGCCGGTCACATCCGCAACCCGTATTCCGCTGATTGCGAACGGCACAGTCGACCTCGAATGCGGATCAACCACGAACAATCTCGAGCGGCAGAAACAGGTTTCTTTCACCATCACCCATTTCGTCACGGCCAACCGTTTCGTCTCGAAGAAGTCCGCCAAGCTCAAGAAGCTTGAGGACCTCAAGGGCAAAACCGTGGTGTCGACCTCGGGTACGACCAACATCAAGCAGATCACGGAGCTCAACACCGAGAAAAATCTGGGACTCAACATCCTGCCGGCCAAGGATCACGCCGAGGCTTTTCTCATGGTGGAGACCGGCCGCGCCGCCGCCTTCGTGATGGATGACATTCTGCTCTACAGTCTGGTCGCGAGCTCGAAAGCGCCGGCAGATTACGAAATCTCCGCCGACGCACTATCCGTCGAGCCCTACGGCATCATGCTGCGCAAGGATGATCCCGCCTTCAAGAAGGTGGTCGATGATGCAATGACCACGATTTACAAGAGCGGTGAGGTCAACAAGATCTATGACAAATGGTTCCTCAAACCGATCCCGCCAAAGAGCGTCAATCTAAACCTGCCGATGGGCGCCGCATTTAAGAAGGTCGTCGCCAAACCCACCGACAGCGGCGATCCCAAAGATTACCAGTAAGCCAGATTTGCGGCGCGGCTTTAAAACCGCGCCGCAACTGCGTCAAGGTACGGGGATGGATGAGCTACAATTGGGATTGGGGAATCTTTTTTCAGCTGTCTCCTGACGGTACTCATACTTATTTGCAACTGCTGCTGTTTGGGGCCTGTTGGACACTGGCGACGGCACTGCTCGCCTGGGTGATCGCGCTTGTGATTGGCTCGGTCATTGGGGTGATCCGCACTTCACCGGTTCCGTGGCTGGTGCGGCTGGGCAATGCTTATGTCGAATTTTTCCGCAACATCCCGCTGCTGGTCCAGATGTTCCTTTGGTACTTTGTGCTTCCGGAAGTAGTCCCGGAAGCGATCGGGGACTGGCTCAAGCAACTCAACAACGCGTCGTTCTACAATGCCGTGATTTGCCTTGGGCTCTACACATCGGCGCGCGTCGCCGAACAAGTGAAAGCCGGAATTCTCAGTTTGCGCAGCGGGCAACGCCTGGCGGGCCTCGCAATGGGTTTCACGCTGCCGCAGACCTATCGTTACATTCTGCTGCCGATGGCGTTTCGGATCATCTTGCCGCCGCTAAGCTCAGAATTTCTCAACATCATCAAGAATTCTTCGGTGGCGCTGACCATCGGACTCATCGAACTCACCGCAGCTGCGCGTTCGATGCAGGAATTCTCGTTTCACGTCTTTGAAGCTTTTACCGGCGCAACTGTCATCTACATCATTATCAACATCATTGTCGTCAACGGCATGCGCTGGCTGGAACGGCGCGTCGCGGTGCCCGGCTTCATCGGCATGGGCGAGCCGGCGGCTGCGCATTGAGGGCTGACGATGTTCTCCAATATCGACTGGGACGTCATTATCCGCTCCCTGCCGTATCTGTTTTTCGACGGCATGCGTTTCACGATCATGCTCACTTTGATGGCAACAGCCGGCGGCATCGTAATCGGCACACTGCTGGCGCTTGCGAGGCTCTCGAACATTGCGGGTCTCTCGCAAGTCGCGGGCGCATACGTGAATCTGATCCGCTCTATGCCGCTCGTTTTGGTGATCTTCTGGTTTTACTTCCTTGTCCCCTATATCGGGCAATGGCTCACCGGCGCGGAACGGCCGATTCAGGTCGGTGCATTTCTTTCAGCGCTGGTGACTTTCACGTTGTTTGAAGCCGCGTATTTCTGCGAGATCATGCGGGCGGGCATTCAGTCGATCTCACGCGGCCAGGTCCAGGCGGCGCAGGCGCTGGGAATGACGTATCCTCAGCAAATGATGGAAGTCGTCCTGCCGCAGGCATTTCGTAACATGGTGCCCGTGCTGCTGACACAAACCATAGTATTGTTTCAGGACACATCGCTGGTCTACGTGATCTCGGTCACCGATTTCCTCGGTGCGGCCTCCAAGATCGCCCAGCGCGATGGGCGTCTCGTTGAAATGTATCTGTTCGCCGCTGTCGTCTATTTTGTGATTTCACTGGCGGCGTCCCACGCCGTACACCGTCTCCAGCACCGCATCGCCATCATTCGCTGAGCACCCATGATTACGATCAGCCATGTCAGCAAATGGTACGGCAAGATCCAGGTCTTGCGGAATTGCTCGGCTGAAGTTGCAAAAGGCGAAGTCGTGGTTGTCTGCGGTCCCTCGGGGTCCGGCAAATCGACACTGATCAAATGCGTCAACGGTCTGGAGCCTTTCCAGGAAGGCACCATCACCGTCGATGGCATTTCAGTCGGTGATCCGAAGACAAAACTACCGAAGTTGCGCGCGCGTATCGGAATGGTATTCCAGCATTTTGAGCTGTTCCCGCATCTCTCCGTCATTCGCAACCTGGGGCTGGCGCAGATCAAGGTGCTCGATCGTGACCCGAAAACGGCCGCCGAAAAAGGCATGAAGCTTCTCAATCGCGTCGGATTGCGCGAGCACGCCAACAAATTTCCGGGTCAGCTCTCGGGCGGCCAACAGCAGCGGGTCGCGATTGCCCGCGCCTTGGCGATGGACCCCATCGCCATGCTGTTCGACGAGCCCACCTCGGCGCTCGATCCCGAGATGATCCAGGAAGTGCTGGACGTGATGGTGGCGCTTGCCAAGGACGGCATGACGATGATTGTCGTGACCCATGAAATGGGTTTTGCCCGCAAAGTCGCCAACCGGGTCATTTTCATGGACAAAGGCGAAGTCATTGAGGATGCGCCGACTGCGGACTTCTTCGGCAAGCCGCGCAGCGAGCGGGCATCCCTCTTCTTGTCCAAAATTCTGCAGCACTGAAATAGCCGAATGCCCGGCCGACCCCCGGCTTGGATGCTGTTTTCCTCGACGTATTGAGTGCTACTTGCAGGTCACTTTGTCTCGCCCGCGTACACGCAATACCAATAAGCACCCTTGGAAAGATTTAGATCTGCAAGAGCTCCGTCAGCGTCGGGCTTGATTGCCGCCGCCTTGCACTGATCCAGATTCTTGAATTTCCCAACGATTTGAGAGGTGACGCCAACCGGCGTAACCGTTCCGGTGGCCGGCGAGAGCATCACTAACTCTATGATGA
Source organism: Pseudolabrys sp. (assembly GCA_035623095.1). Lineage (GTDB taxonomy): Bacteria > Pseudomonadota > Alphaproteobacteria > Rhizobiales > Xanthobacteraceae > Pseudolabrys. The sequence continues at coordinate 14,444 of DASPUD010000019.1, read as the reverse complement.
GCGCGTACATGGCTAAACCTCGTCGTTCTTGGCCCGAAGCAATCGTGCCGCGAATGCGGGGTCTTCCTCAATACCCCGCCGCCAGCGAACCGCGTGTGCGCCGGTCGGCGGCGCCGACATAACCATCCGCCGTGATCTCGATGGAGTTTGCCGACGTCTGTGGTGACGTGGGCACGATCTGGTGGCCGCGTTTGGTCAGGGCCTCGAGCGCTTCCAGCGCGAAACCCGGCTCAACGGAAACGTCTTCCGGCTGCCATTGCTGATGCACGCGCGGCGCGCTCACCGCGTCGCCGACCGGCAGATGAAAGTCGATCACGTTCACGATCACCTGCAACACCGTGCTGATGATGCGGCTGCCGCCGGGCGAACCGGTGATCAGAAACGGTTTGCCGTTTTTTAGAATGATGGTTGGCGTCATGGAAGACAGAGGACGTTTGCCCGGCCCGGGCAGATTGGCCTCATAGCCGATCAGGCCAAACGCGTTTGATGCGCCGGGCTTGGCGGTGAAATCGTCGAGCTCGTTGTTCAGCAAGACGCCGGTGCCTTCGGCGACGAGGCCAAGACCGTACGAGAAATTCAGCGTGTATGTGTTCGACACGGCGTTACCGTCGCGGTCGATCACTGAAAAATGCGTGGTGTTGCGGCCCTCAAAATCGGCCGGCTTGCCGGCATGAATATCGGCGGCTGGCGTCGCGCGCGGACCGATCTGCGCGCGCAGGGATGCCGCATAGGACTTTGAGATCAGTCCGGCCACCGGAATCTGCACCACATCAGGATCGCCCATGAAGATCGCGCGATCGGCATAGACGCGCTTCAGGGCCTCGATCGTGTCGTGCAGCGATTGCTCGCGGCTGAGTTTCGCCAGATCGTAGCCTTCGAGGATGTTGAGCAGTTCGATCAGGTGCACGCCGCCGGACGACGGCGGCGGCATGGAGACAATATCGTAGCCGCGATATTTGCCGCGTACAGGCGCGCGCAGGATCGCGCGGTAATTTTTCAGATCATCGACGGTCATGATGCCGCCGGCCTTGCGTACGCTGGCGACTATCTTTTCCGCGACCGGTCCTTCGTAGAAACCCTTCGGTCCGTCGCGTGCAATGGCGCGTAGCGTGATGGCCAGATCAGGCTGCAACAGATCCTGGCCGGGCATCAGTACGGTGCCGTCACTGTTGAGAAAAACCGACGCGCTGGATTGCCAGCGTGCAATCCGTGCCTGCGCCAGCGGCAGCGTGTCGGCGGTGTCGTCGACGATTTCGACACCGTTACGCGCGAGCGTGATCGCCGGTTCGATCAGATCAGCGAGCGATAGTTTGCCCGAACCGTATTTTGCGTGCGCCAGCGCAAGGCCTGCGACCGTGCCGGGGACGCCAACCGACAACGCGGAATCGCGCGACTTCTTCGGATCCGCCGCGCCAGTGGAGTCGAGAAACATGGCGGGGCTCGCCGCCTCCGGCGCGGTCTCGCGATAATCGATTGTGACTTCCTCACTGGTCTTGGCGAGGTGGACCACCATGAAACCGCCGCCGCCGATATTTCCGGCGCGGGGGTAGGTCACCGCCATGGCAAAGCCGACCGCCACGGCGGCATCGACCGCATTGCCACCGCGATCAAGGATTTCCACGCCAATGCGCGCGGCTCTCTGTTCCTGCGCCACTACCACGCCGTTATGGGCGCGGATCGTCTGCGCCGGCTCGATTGCCGGTGGGCGCGAAACCGGCGCGACCTGGGCGGTCGCAGCGAAGGCGAAGAGGAGGACGACGAAGCTGGAAAGTAACCGAACCATCAACTCTCTTCTCGCTCATTCCCGCGAAAGCGGGGATCCAATTGGATCGCGTTCCGAGGAGGCAGACTTAGCTGGATTCCCGCTTACGCGGGAATGAGCGGACTAAAAGGCTAACGCGCCTGCCCGTGATAAACTGTGTTCGGCCGCATATCAGTGGCGGACGCGACGCGGTTCGACATGTTGAAGAAGCCAGCCACCGCCGAAATATCCCAGATATTGCGATCGCTGAAGCCGACGCGGCGTAGCCGCTCGCGATCGCCTTCTTCGACGCTCCAGGGCGATGCCGTGAGCTTGACCGCAAAGTCGAGCATGGCGCGTTGGCGCTTGTTCAGCCGCGCCACACGATAGTTCATCACCAGGTGCTCGCCGAGCAGCGGATTACCGGAATATTGCCGTACCGCCGCGCCGTGCGCGGTGAGGCAGTAGTAACAACGGTTCTGCGACGATACGGCCACCGCAATCATTTCACGCTCGAGCTTGGAAAGGCCGGAATCGCCCAACATGAGTCCGTTGTACATGGCGACGAACGGTTCGAGCTTTGCCATATCGAAGGCGTAGGCCGCGAGCACGTTCGGCACAAAGCCAAGCTTTTCCTGACATTTCTTGAAGTAGGCCGCCATGGCCGGCGAGAGCTTTGCCGCCTCGAGGTTGAGCGCAATCACGGGGGCATCGTCGGCCGCCGCCGGCACCGGCTTGAGCGGCGCCGATTTGGCCGCCGGCTTGATACCGGGTTTGCCGCCCTTGATGGCGTGCAGCATCGGCTTGTCTTTGATGGGCTTTACAACCGCCTTGCTGGCGGCTTTGGCAGATTTATTGGCCTTGGGCATGTCCCCGTCCTTATTACGATACGCAGCCGACGCCAGATTACATTGTTATATGCGTAGGCGATACGAGTGGTGGGGTAGGGTTTCACCTTTTAATTCAGAGAGTTAAAACGCCCGCAGAGGCAACGCTTCGCAGACTTGTCAACGCCGCGTCATCAAACAGTGTGTTGCTCTCGACGTGCCTGCGCAGAAGGTGAAAACTTCCAAACCGCCTCGACTGATTCCCGTGCGCGCATAATTCCGGACGCGCGGGAACCGGTTCTCGGAAAAGATCATTGCTTGAGTGCCAAGCGCACGAGGTTCCATGGCCGTTGAGCTTCCCGGCAGCAAGGAAGAAAGCGCCGCCCGCAACCTGATTGAACAAGCCGGTGCGGCGCTCGCTGGACAGCGTGCCGACATTTCGAAAAATTTTGTCGCGCAGCTTTATGGCCGCGCGGTGCCGGAAGACCTGATTCAATACGGCGCAAGCGATCTCGCCATGCTGGCGGCGCGCGCCTACGACTTCATTTCCGACCGCCCAGCGGGGGCACCGAAAATCCGCTGTGAAACGGTGCCGCTCAAAGCTTCGGGTGAGCACACGGCGGTCTCCGTCGTCGAGATTGTCAACGACGACATGCCGTTCCTCGTCGACTCGGTGATGGGCGAGATTGCCGATCGCCGTCTCGACGTGCGCTTGGTTGCTCATCCGACGTTCGCGGTGAGACGCAATGGCAGCAAGCTCACCGCGCTTGATGCCCCAACCGGAGCCGACGCTTCGCGTGAAAGCTTTATCCATATCCATCTTGCGGACATCGCTGACGCAGCGCGCGAGGAACTGGTGCTCGGGCTGCAAACCGTGCTCGAAGAGGTGCGGGTTGCGGTGCAGGACTGGCGCGCGATGCGCGATCGCGTCAGCAACATCGTTGATGAAATGAAAGCTAATCCACCGCCGCTGCGGGTCGACGAAATCGCCGAGGCGGTACAGTTTCTGCAATGGCTCCTGGCGGATAATTTTACATTTCTCGGCGTGCGCGATTACCGGGTCAGCGGACAGACGCTTGAACCGGACCACGGCAGCGCGCTCGGTATCATGCGGTCACGCGAGCTACGCGTGCTCCGGCGCGGCACCGAGCTTCTTGAGATAACCCCGGAAATCATGGCGTTTCTCAAGGAACCGCGCCCATTGATCGTCGCCAAGGCTAACATCCACGCGCGCGTGCACCGGCGCGCTTATCTCGACTACATCGGCGTGAAGCGGTTCGATACATCCGGCACGCTCATCGGCGAACACCGCATTGTCGGCCTGTTCACGTCGACAGCCTATACGCGTGCCGCGCACGGCATTCCTTACATCCGGCGCAAGATTGCAGCTGTCGAGCAGCGCGCCGGCTTCAACCCGAACAGCCATTCGGGAAAAGCGCTGGCGAACGTGCTGGAGCACTATCCGCGCGACGAACTCCTCCAGATCGATGAAGAAACTCTCTACCAGTTCGCTCTCGCTATCCTTCAGCTCGTTGAACGTCCGCGCGTACGCGTGCTGGCGAGACGCGACCGCTTCGATCGATTCGTATCGGTCCTCGTCTTCGTGCCGCGCGAAAGATACGACAGCCACATCCGGGCCAGAATCGGCGCCTACCTGGCAAACGCGTTCATCGGACGTGTGTCGGCTTTCTATCCGTTCTTCCCGGACGAGGGACCGCTGGTCCGTGTGCATTTCATCATCGGCCGCTCCGGCGGCGCGACGCCCGATATCGATCGCGCAACCCTCGAAAACGAGGTGGCGGCGATCATCCGCACCTGGACCGACGGGCTCAGCGATGCGCTGGCTCTCGTCAATCCTCCGGATGCCGCGCGCGCCTTGTTCAACCGCTACCGGGACGCGTTCTCGGAAGGTTTCCACGAAAATTACGCGCCGACGGTTGCGGCCGGCGATATTCGCGTGGTCGAGGGCTTGTCCGAGCAACGCCCGCTTGGCGTCGATTTCCATCACCGGCTGGAAGAAGAACAGCGCGCGGTTGGCCTGAAAGTGTGGAGTTTCGCCCGCCCGTTGCCGCTGTCGGAGCGCGTTCCGGTGCTGGAAAACATGGGTTTTCGCGTGGTGGACGAACGCACCTATCAGATCGAGCCGCACGGCGGCAGCGCTGTCTGGTTCCACGACATGCTGCTCGAGCGCGCCGATGGCGGGATGATTGATCTCGACAGCGGCAAGGCCCGGCTCGAGGCTGCGTTTCTGATGGTAATGCGCGGTGCGGCTGAAAATGATGGCTACAACGCGCTGACGCTTACCGGCGCAATCGCTTGGCGCGATGTCGCGCTGATCCGCGCCCTGTCGCGGTTTCTGCGACAGGTCCGCGTTGCCTATTCGCAGGATTACATGTGGGCGACGCTGGTGAAACATGCCGGCATTGCCGCCAGCGTAGTCGATTTGTTTCACGCCCGCTTTGATCCGCGCGCTGAAGCCGGTCGCGCCGACATGCAGAACGCGGTCGCTGCGCGCATCGAAGAGGCTTTGCAAAAAGTCGAGAGCCTAGACGAAGACCGAATTTTGCGTCGCTTCGTCAACGCTGTGCAATCCGCGATCCGCACCAATTTCTACCAGACAGACAAGGACGGGCAGCCCAAGGGGCTTATCTCCATAAAGTTCGAGAGCCGCAAGCTCACTGATCTCCCACCGCCGCGCCCGCTTTACGAGATATTCGTCTACTCGCCGCGTGTGGAAGGCGTGCACCTGCGTTTCGGCAAGGTCGCGCGCGGCGGAATCCGCTGGTCGGACCGGCCGCAGGATTTCCGCACCGAAATTCTCGGACTGGTCAAGGCGCAGCAGGTGAAGAATGCGGTGATCGTGCCGGTCGGCGCCAAAGGCGGATTCGTACCAAAGCTGATGCCAAAAGGCGCCGCCCGCGATGTTGTGCAAGCCGAAGGCGTGGCGACCTACAAACTCTTTATTTCTTCCCTGCTCGACATCACCGACAATATCGGCCCCGACGGTAAGATCATTCCGCCGGCCGAAGTGGTGCGCCACGAAGGCGATGATCCTTACCTCGTTGTTGCGGCGGACAAGGGCACCGCTACTTTTTCCGATATCGCCAATGCGATCTCCGTTGCGCACGATTACTGGCTGGGCGATGCCTTCGCCTCGGGCGGCTCGGCCGGCTACGACCACAAGGCCATGGGCATCACGGCGCGCGGCGCGTGGGAAGCGGTGAAACGCCATTTCCGTGAGATGGACGTTGATATCGGCAAGACGCCATTCAATGTGGTGGGCGTCGGCGACATGTCGGGCGATGTGTTCGGCAATGGTATGTTGCGCGAGGACACGATCAGGCTTCTCGCCGCATTTGATCACCGCGACATTTTCATCGATCCGGATCCCGATCCGAAAAAGAGTTTCGCCGAGCGCAAGCGGATGTTCGCGTTGCCGCGCTCAAGCTGGCAGGACTACGACAAGGCGCTGATTTCCAAAGGCGGCGGCATTTATCCGCGCGCATCCAAGGAAATCCGTCTGAGTCCAGAGGCGCGCAATCTGTTCGGCGTGGGAGAGTCCGTAACGCCGCAGGAGCTGATAAAGGCGATTCTCAAGGCGCCGGTTGATCTTTTGTTTTTCGGCGGCATCGGCACTTACATCCGTGCGTCGAGCGAAACCGACGATGCGGCCGGAGACCGCGCCAACGATGCGATTCGCGTCACCGGCGCCGACGTCAACTGCAAGGTAATCGGCGAGGGCGCCAATCTCGGAATGACGCAGCGCGGCCGTATCGAAGCGGCGCAGCGCGGCATTCGCCTCAACACCGACGCGATCGACAATTCCGCCGGCGTCAATACGTCCGACGTGGAAGTAAACATCAAGATCGCCCTCAGTCGTCCGGTGCGGTCCGGTGCGCTCAAGATGGAAGCGCGTAACGCGCTGCTGGCCGAAATGACCGATGAGGTGGCGCAGCTGGTGTTGCGCAACAACTATCAGCAGACCCTGGCGCTTTCTCTGGCGCAACGGCGCGGGCTGGAAGATCTCGGCTTCCAGCAGAGGTTAATGCAAATATTGGAAATGCGCGGCGAGCTCGACCGCTCGGTTGAATTTCTGCCTGACGAAATCGCGATCGCCGAACGGCGCAAGCGCAATGTCGGCCTGACGCGCCCCGAGCTCGCAGTACTGCTCGCCTATGCCAAGCTCTCGCTCTACAGCGAGCTGCTGGACAGCACCGTGCCGGACGATCCTTATCTCGGACTCGAGCTCAACCGCTATTTCCCGACGGAAATGTCGCAGCGTTACGATGAGGCGCTGCATGCGCACCGGTTGCGGCGAGAGATCATCGCAACGCAGCTAACGAATTCAATGATCAATCGCGGCGGCCCCACTTTAATCGTGCGTATCGCGGACCAGACCGGGGCGTCATCGCCCTCTATTGCCGCCGCCTTTGCGGCGGTACGCAACAGCTATGATCTAATCGCGCTCAATGGCGAGATTGACGCGCTCGATAACAAGATCTCCGGCGAGATCCAGCTATCCCTGTATGCGGCCGTGCAAAATCTGTTGCTGGACCGCCTCGTCTGGTTTCTGCGTAACGTCGATCTCACGCAGGGACTGGAAAAGATCATCGGACACTACCGCGAGGGCATCGCGCAGGTTGCGGCTGCGCTCGATGGCGCGCTGTCGAAAGCGGCTGTGGCGGGACGTGACGTTCGTATCGCCGAGCTTGCCAAGGCCGGCGTACCTGAAGGGCTGGCGCGCCGGGTCGCCAGCCTTGCCGTGCTCAAGGCCGCACCCGACATAGCGCTGGTGGCAGATCGTTCCGGCAAGCCGGTCGGTGAAGTGACGGCGACCTATTTCGCGACAGAAGCCTTCTTTCAGCTCGACCGCGTTGCCAACGCAGTGCCAAATATCGTCGTGTCGGATTATTTCGATCGGCTTGCACTCGACCGTGCGCTCGATTCGATCGGTGACGCAGAACGGCGCCTGACCGCCGCAATGGTCGGCAATGGCCATGCCGGCACCGGCGCGGTCGAGGAATGGGTTCGCCCGAGACAAGCGGAAGTCGAGCGCATCCGCTCGGCCATCCATGAAATTGCGGGTTCCGGCCTGACCCTGTCGAAACTCTCGGTAGCGGCAAGTTTGCTGGGGGATTTAGCGCGGCAATAACGGCTAGTGCCGGAAATGCCGGGTGCCGGTGAAGACCATCGCTACATTATGTTCGTCGGCCGCGGCGATGACCTTGTCGTCATTCACCGATCCGCCTGGCTGAATGACGGCGGTGGCGCCGGCCTCGATTGCAGCCAGCAATCCATCGGGGAATGGGAAGAAGGCATCCGACGCCACCACTGAACCTTTGGTGAGCGGCGCCGAAAGCTTCATTTCTTTCGCCGCGTCTTCGGCCTTGCGCGCTGCGATACGCGCGGCATCGACGCGGCTCATCTGGCCGGCGCCGACACCAACGGTAGCGCGGTCTTTTGCGTAGACGATGGTGTTTGATTTGACGTGCTTGGCGACACGAAATGCAAAGCGCAGGTCGGCAAGCTCGGCCTGGCTCGGTGCGCGCTTAGTGACAGTCTTGAGTTGCATCTCGTCGATGACCGCATTGTCGCGCGACTGAACGAGCAGCCCGCCGGCAACCGATTTAACGGTCAGGCCTTTTGCGCGCGGATCGGGCAGGCCGCCGGCCACCAGCAGACGCAGGTTTTTCTTGGCGGCGATAATCTTGATTGCGTCGTCCGTTGCTTCCGGCGCTATGATCACTTCCGTGAAAATCTCGGTGATAGCCTTTGCCGCTTCGGCGTCGAGCTTGCGATTGAGCGCAACGATGCCGCCAAATGCCGAGGTGCGGTCGCAGTCCAACGCCTTGCGGTACGCATCGACGAGATTGTCGGCCTCGGCAACGCCGCATGGATTGGCGTGTTTCACGATGACACAGGCGGCGGTGCGGCGCGGGTCGAACTCGGCGACGCATTCGTAGGCCGCGTCTATATCATTGATGTTGTTGTAGGAGAGCTGCTTGCCCTGCAATTGCTTTGCGGTGACAACGCCAAAGCGCTCGCCGGGCGAACGATAGAAAGCCGCACTCTGGTGCGGGTTCTCTCCGTAGCGCAATTCCTCCATAAGCTTGCCGCCGAAGGCGCGATAGTCCGGCGCCTCGTCGTGCAGTGTTTCCGCAAACCAGTTTGAGATCGCCGCGTCGTAAGCTGCCGTCCGCGCATAGGCTTTTGCCGCGAGATGCTGGCGCAACTCAAGAGAAACCATGCCGCTGTGCTGCGCCATTTCGCCCAGCACTTTTTCGTAGTCCGAGGGTTCGACGACCACCGCGACATCGGCATGGTTCTTGGCCGCGGCGCGTATCATCGCCGGTCCGCCAATGTCGATGTTCTCTATGCAATCGTCGAAAGCGGCACCCTTCGCAACAGTTGACTCAAATGGATAGAGGTTCACAACCAACAGATCGATCGGCTTAATCTGGTGTTTCTCCAATGCCGCGGCGTGTTCCTTGTTTGCGCGGATGGCCAGCAGCCCGCCATGTACCTTTGGGTGCAGAGTTTTCACCCGGCCGTCCATCATCTCGGGAAAACCGGTGAGGTCGGCGACATCGATGACCTTAAGTTTGGCGTCCTTGAGTGCTTTGGCAGTACCGCCGGTCGAAACCAGTTCGACACCGTATCCGGCGAGCCCGGCCGCAAAGGCAACCAGTCCGTTCTTGTCGGATACCGACAACAAGGCACGGGTGATGCGGCGAGGGTGGCTGGTCACGGGCTAGGGGCTAGCACATGTCGTGGCCGGATGTGTATTCGGGAATGCCGCGCCTGAACAAGGCATCCACAACCCGCTCTCACAATGGCAGTTCCGGCTCTTGCGCGCGGTCGGGTTTGGCGCCGGGGGTGGCGGGCGGTGTGTGACGGAAGCTCCAGCGCACCGCCGCCTGCTGGGAGACGCGGCCGTAAATTGCAATTTGAACAGCGCGCCGCGGACCATCGGAGCCCGCCAGAAACACGCTTTCCTCGAGCTCGACCGAATCGGCGAGGGTGGCGAACGTCCACAGTTCACGGTCCTGAAGCAATAAAATCACACCGCGGCCATCTGCCAGACGGCTCGCTTTGATCGCCGGATGCAAATGAAAACGAATGGCGTATTCGTCACCCACGCGCGAGAGATGGGTCCGCCCTTCGGCGGGGGTAAAGCTGTCTTCGCCATCGAGTGCGCTGCCGTCGGCGTTCAGCCTGATGGTGCGGGTGTGGATAATGCCGCAGTCATTGGCATAACCGTCATGGGACGCGTGTAGCACCGTTTCGCCCGCCTGCGTCTCGCGATCAACATTGACATTGCGGGGGCCGGCGATGATCGGCGTGCCACCCAAGAGTCGCCGCGCGGCAATCGATCCGAGAAAGCGGCATGAGGATCGCTCGTTGAACGTGACGGTCGAGTGCGCCGGCGTTGCGCGCGCCACCTGCCGCCAATTCTCCCGGTTCACCGCAGGCAGACCGCAGTTAATGACCAGCCGGTGTTGTTTCCACGACAGCTCGAACGAGAGGCAGCCGGCATGCGCTTCCATGCTCAGGACTGGCGGCGGTGGCCGGCCGGTATCCATCAGAAGCGCGGTCTGCCCGGCATCGATACGCTGATATCCGGAGTGCGGCGCGTTCGACACCGGTGCGCCGCGCGCATCGTCATAAGCGAGTACTGTTGCCAACAGATCAACCGGTGTCTGACCCATGCCATTGAATTGTGCAAAATTTCCGTCGCCATGACGGAAAAACCGCAACATAGGCATGATGCGATCGATGGCATTGTTGAGTGCCTGCGGAGGCTGCAATTGCCGCGCGGAGAATAGCTGCCGCAAAGGCAGCAGGTCAGCCAACACCTCGATCAGCGCGCCCGGATTGCGGCTGACGTGTCCGCCATCCGGTAGGATTTGCTTGCGCAGCTCCTCGATCAGGCGGCGGACATTTGCGCGCAGATAGTTGGACTGTCCCTGCATGCAAAGCGCGGCGTAGTTGAGCGCGATCACCGCCTGGAGACGTGGCAGGCCGTCACGCGATTCATTGAGAGTGCGTCGCAGATAGCGCACCTGTCGTGTCAAGCTGCGGATAAAGCGGCGGTAGAAACGCGCGTCGGCGTCCTGCAATACAAACGGCGCCTGGCTGAGCCAGCAGATTATGCGGCGGGAGAGAATGTCGGAACGCCAGCCAGTTGTGTGCCAGCCGCGTTGCAGGTTGATCCACTCGTCGGTCAGCGAACGGGCATTGGCGCGCGTTATGGTCGAATCTGCGGCGCGCAAGTGACGCAGCCAGACGAAGCCCAGCAACGTCGCGGCCCACTCCTCCGACGGCGGCGTCATTTCAAATGGCGAGCGGCGGTCGCAGATAACCACTTTGCCGGCGAAGGCGAAGCGGCCAGCGTAAATTTCGCTGGCGCGGGTGGCGTCCGCGGTGCGCAGGTCCTGCGGCGCGATCACCAGCCGGTCAGTCGTGGCTGAGGCAAATCGCCAGCGCAGCAGCGGATGCGCGTTGATGCGGCCGACAAGGCTGCGGAACGCGCGGCGCCCGATGAGCACGGAGAGCTTAGCCCGCTCCGCGACCGAAACCCGCATCATCTATGCGCTCGTCCCCTGCCACGCGTTGTCATTTACACGCGCCCGCCACACGATAGCGAAGGGTCGGGAAACGGCCAATATGCCAGTCCGGCCCGTGGATTAGCCAGTTTTGCGCACGAGACGAGCGGCATAGAAGCCGTCGAGCCCGGCCCAGCGCGGATCGGAATCCGGGAAGTGCAGAGGTAGCGTCCGCAAATCGCCGGCCGCGGTCACGAATTCAGAGCGCCCAAACACTTCTTGCGCCGTGATCGGCTTGCGGGCAACCCGCGAATCACGCGCGAGCAAGCTCTCGATCTGGTTCTGACCCTCTTCGGGTTCCAGTGAGCAGACGCAATAGATCAACGTTCCGCCCGGCTTGAGCAATTCGACCGTGCGATCGAGGAGCCGTTGCTGGATGGACGTGAGCACTGAAAGATCGGCCTCGCTCTTGAGCCAGGGAACATCCGGATGACGGCGAATGGTGCCGGTCGAGGAGCAGGGGGCGTCGAGCAGCGCCGCATCGAATGGACCACCCTGCCATTCCAACGCGTCCACGGCGACCGTAACGGCACTAAGGGAAAGGCGCGCGAGGTTTTCGCGTAAGCGGGCAAGGCGTGCGGAAGAGCGATCGACGGCAGTAACATGAGCGCCGGCCAGTGCAAGCTGCGCGGTCTTGCCGCCCGGCGCGGCGCAGATATCGACAACGTTCAGCCCCCGCACGTCACCGAACAGGCGAACCGGCAGCGCGGCAGCGGCGTCCTGCACCCACCACGCGCCCTCGGAGAATCCCGGCAGCAGCGAGATCGCACCGTGCGCGAGCGTTCGTACTGTTCCCGTCGGCAACACGCGTCCGCGCAACCGTTCCGCCCAGGCTTCCGCATCCTGCTTCACGGTGAGGTCGAGCGCAGGCTCGTGGCCATTGGCCAGGGCGATGGCGCGCGCTGCATCGGAACGATAGGACTTGCTCCAGCGCTTGAGCAGCCAGGCCGGTGTGTCACGTGAAACATCGTCGGGCGGAGCTGCGCCGTTTTGTGCCACGCGGCGCAGCACAGCATTGACAAGCCCGGCATAGCGCGAGGCCCGGCGGTCCGCTTGCGCCAGCCGTACCGACAGATCGACCGCCGCATGATCCGGGACTTCGAGCCAGAGAATCTGCGCGGCCCCGAGCAACAGGATTGTCTCGGCGCGCGGCGCGTCGGTGGGAAATCCTTTCTCGAGATAGCCGCCGACCAGGTGGCGCAACGTACCGAGCCGCCGCAACACCGTGGCGGTGAGCCGGCGCGCGAAGGCACGGTCGCGATCGGCGAGCGCGGGCAAACCCGGGTGCGCGTTCTTGCCCGACAGGAGATCGTCGAGCGCAATGTGCCGCCGCAGAACGCCGTCGAGAATGTCGGCGGCAATTCTTCGAGCGGCGAGGCCGGGAACTTCCGGCTGCGGGGAAGTGCGCGGGCGCGCCATACCCGGATAGTTGCCCATAAATTGTGTCCAGGTCGCGAAACTTCCGGCAAAACTATCAGCCGCGCACAGCTTTAGTCAGGGGTGGATTGCGTTTTCCCCGGGTGCTTCCGGAAGTTGTAGCGGAGGTAACGCGTTATTGCTCGACGACGACGGGTGTGCCGACGCTGACCAACCGGTAGAGCTCGCGAATGTCGCTGTTATACATGCGAATACATCCATGCGAGACGAATCCGCCGATCGAGACGGGCCGGTTGGTGCCGTGGATGGCGTATTCCCCGCCGCGCAGAGTGAGGGCCGCTTCACCCATCGGATTGTTGGCCGCTCCGCCAGGGATGACCGCGGGCAATCTCGGATTTTCCCTGCGGATCATGTCGGGCGGCGCCCAGGCGGGACGCACGTATTTGCCTTCTACGCGCGCGGTGCCGGTCCAGGTCATGCCGGCCCGGCCGACGCCAACCGGAAACCGCAGCGCGCGAAAACTGTCGATGACAAAATAAAGCCGGCGCTCGCTGGTTTTCACCACAATGGTGCCGGGCGCGAAGCCGGAAAAAGCGACGATGTCACGCGTCGAGGCCTGCGCACCATGCGGCAATGCACAGGCCAGCACGATGGCGAGAACGAGCGCCGTCCTTTGCAGCAGAGTCATGAGCCCGTCCCACGGGAATGGAGGGCGCATAGTAATGCGAGACGGCACTTGCTCCGGCGAAAGCTCGGAATAGCGTAAATGAATATTAAAGGAGGCCGGCAGGCGAACCTGCCGGCCTCGACATTGAAGCCGCAAAACTTACGCGCCGGCTTTCACCGCGCGCTTGTTCTGCCGATTGTTGACCAGATCGTCGACGACCGCTGGATCGGCAAGCGTGGAGGTGTCGCCGAGATTGCCGTACTCGTCTTCAGCGATCTTGCGCAGAATTCGGCGCATGATCTTGCCCGAGCGCGTCTTCGGCAGGCCCGGCGCGAACTGTATCAGATCCGGCGAGGCGATCGGGCCGATCTCCTTGCGCACCCAGCCGACCAGTTCCTTGCGCAGCTCTTCGGTCGGTTTTTCACCCGCCATCAAGGTGACGTAAGCGTAGATGCCCTGACCCTTGATGTCGTGCGGGTAGCCGACGACAGCGGCTTCCGAAACTTTCGGATGCGCCACGAGCGCGCTTTCGACTTCAGCGGTGCCGAGGCGATGACCGGCAACGTTGATGACGTCGTCGACGCGGCCTGTGATCCAGTAGTAGCCGTCCTCGTCGCGCCGGCAGCCGTCGCCGGTGAAATACTTGCCGGGATAGGCCTTGAAATAGGTATCGATGAACCGCTGATGGTCGCCGTAGACCGTGCGCATCTGTCCGGGCCAGGATTCCGCAATGCAGAGATTGCCGGTGGCCGCGCCGCTCTGCACCTTGCCTTCCGCGTCGACGATTTCCGGCACCACGCCGAAGAATGGCCGTGTCGCCGAGCCGGGCTTGAGCTTGGTCGCGCCCGGCAGCGGCGTAATGAGAATGCCGCCGGTCTCCGTCTGCCACCAGGTGTCGACGATCGGGCAGCGATCGTCTCCAACTACGCGGTGATACCATTCCCAGGCTTCCGGATTGATCGGTTCGCCGACCGAGCCGAGCAAGCGCAGGCTCGCGCGCGAAGTTTTCTTGACCGGCGCGTCGCCTGCCTGCATCAGCGCGCGGATCGCCGTCGGCGCGGTGTAGAACGTATTGACCTTGTGCTTGTCGCACACCTCCCAGAATCGCGACATGCTCGGATAGTTCGGCACGCCTTCGGACATCAGCGTGGTGGCGCTGTTCGAGAGCGGCCCGTACACAATATAACTGTGTCCCGTCACCCAGCCGACGTCGGCCGTGCACCAAT
>DASPUD010000018.1:0-3119 GCA_035623095.1 Pseudolabrys sp. | reverse complement strand
GGATATTCGGACGCCTGCCACCAACCGACCAACCCATTCCCGCCCCCCCGGACGGAATTAAAGAATGGTTTTATTCTTGTGGGGATTATTGAGACGGATCAAGATGCAAAATGCGAAATCCCACCACAATTTGCAGCGGTGTTGCGAAAATACCTCGCGCGGTAATTATCTGTACCGTCACGGTAAGTACTTACTGCGCCAGTCGTTCCCGACGATCTTGCCCTTGTCAGTGAAAGCGACAGAGCTACACTTTATATAGGGGCTAACAAGGGGGTTTTTCATGGCTCATGCAGTCCAGTATTCACGCGTCGCCACCGCATTCTGCGTCGCACTTTTGGCGGGCGCCTTGATCACGTTTATCGCGCCGACGTCAGCGAGCGCGAAACCGGAATTCGCGGCTCAAACCGGCCAGGCGTGCGGCGCATGCCACCAAAATCCTGCGGGCGGCGGCGCGCTCAAACCCTTAGGTGAGAAATTCAAGGCCAACGGCTACAAGATGCCGAAGTAATCAGCCCAGCTTCGAGAACGCGATGCATTGATCGGCATCGAAAAGCCGGCATCGGGCCGTTTCCGATTGCTGGTCCGGCGAAGCTGTCAGCAAGGCTATCAGTGCTAACAAGCGGTCAGAGTAGGTGATTCGCTGGTATCACTCGCCTGGCGCGCTCGAAGAACAATGATTTGTTGATGCAAATCAAACCTCTAGAAGGCCAGACGATCTCTAATATCTTATATAATGTGTCCAGGATGAGCGAGGCTGCCTCGCTCCATTCCAAAGAAGAATCGGGAGAATTCGATGCAAGGACGACCTCTGCTGTTCACGGGTGTTGTCGCACTGGGCGTGGGAATTGCCACCAGCGTTGGCATTATGAACCCTCCATACGCGTGTGCCGCGGAGGAAATAGTCAGTTTCAAGGAAGACATCCTTCCGCTTCTCAAGTGGCGCTGCGCCGGGTGCCATGAGCCTGGCGGTGCGGGTCTTGAAAAAAGCGGTTTGGACCTGACGAGCTATGCAGGGGTCATGAAAGGCACGAAGTTCGGGCCGATGGTGATCCCACGCGAGCCGGAAAGCAGCAATCTGATGTTGCTGCTGGATTGGCGCGTATCTCCGGCTCTGCGAATGCCTCACGGCAAAAAGCAGCTGTCGAGTTGCGATCGCAGCAGCATTCGTACCTGGATCCGGCAGGGTGCCAAGGACAACTGATCGCGTACCGCAACAGCGTCAGCTTCTATTTTCCGGCCACTACGAGTGAATAGCGGCTATCGGCCGCCAGGCATTCGGCCTGCGGCAGGCCGAGCTCCTTGCGGACCATGTTGACGCCGAGCACCATCGACACGATTTTATAGTAGGCGTGGCGGCGGCTCATGCCCTCGCGGCCCATGCCGCAGTCCGATGAGAGCACCAGCCTCTCGGCCGGAATATATTTGAGCGCACGGCGAATGTGTTCCGCAATCTCCTCAGGCCTCTCGACCTGAAGTGAATGATGGTCGATGACGCCGATGCAGATTTTCTTCTCGGTGATGATCTTGCCGAAAGCCTCGAGGTCCATTCCGCCGGCGCTGGCCGATTCGAAAGTGATCACGTCGGCATCGACCTTGTTCAGCATCTCCAAAGCAGATTTGTAGCTCTGCACGTCCTTGAACATGCGCTGTTGCGATGGATTGCCCCAACAGGTGTGGCACCAGACTTCCGTTTTCGCGCGCAAGCCCTTCACGGTGCGATTGAACACTTCGACGCTGAACGCCGGGTTGATCACGTCGTCCACGATGTTGCGCACCGCCAGCAAATGAACTTGCGGCTCCTCGAACTGGATGACCTGGCAACCTGCATCGGCAAGATCGAGCAGCTCCGCATTTAGCGCATCGGTGATCGCAAGAATCCGATCCCTGATCGACTTGTAGTGTTTGTCCTGTACGGCAAACGCCACAAGTTCCGGGCCGATGGTGCCGAACTTGACCGGCTTTTTCGTCATCCGCTGCGCCACCTTGAACATGGCCGCATATTGCAGATCGCCGCGGGTAACCGGCCCGCTGATGCCGGGCATCACGCGCGATTCGAGATAGTCGTGCAGGATGTGTCCGGGCGGAAACGCCAGTCCGCCTTTTCCTGCGGGAGTCGGCTGCGGATTATGATCGAAGCCGCCCATATGCCGCGGCGGATAATTAGTCCAGCTCTGGCCGCCGACATCGGAATCGAAATGTGCGTCGCCGTCGGTGACGATATCGAGGCCGGCCATTTCCTGTTCATGCAAATAGATCGCGACTGCATCGACATATTGCTCGCGAAATTGATTGTTCACCATCGCATCAAGAAAACTGCGGGAGCCGAGATTTTGCGTGTACCAGCTTGGGCGCGGCAGCGAGCCAGTGATGGTGGTCGGCAGCATGATGTTCTTGGTGGCGCGAAGCATGGTCGACGAACTCCCCCGTGTTACTTTTCGTTTGCCGCAGTCTATGTCGATGACACGCCGCTTGGAAACCATCTTCGTCAAATCGCCGTATAGGCATGGACAAACACTGCTTCGCTGCCCACCTAGAGGTGGGCAGTTTTCATGCCGTGGCAAAATGTCTGCTATACTGGCTGCATGAGCAAAGACCGCGACAGCTACATCATCCGGCCTGATCCGCTTGATCCGCGGTTGACCGAACGCGTCGCCGGCGTCGACCAAACAGGAACGCGCATCGAGACGTCGGTCACCGTCGAGCGGGCGCTGACGATTTTCCTCAACAGTCAGGAAATCGTTACCGCCATGACCATCGGCGACTATCCGGAGTATCTTGCGATCGGCTACCTGCTCAATCAGAACATGCTGAAGGCCGACGATGTCGTAACCGACATCGATTATGACGAAGAACTCGCGGTCGTCGTCGTGCGCACGCAGCGCAAAACCAATTACGAGAAAAAACTGAAGAAAAAGGTGCAGACCTCCGGCTGCGCGCAAGGCACTGTGTTCGGCGACTTGATGGAAGCGCTGGAAAACGTTTCGCTGCCCAAAGCCGAGTTGCGTACATCGTGGCTCTACGCGCTTACGCACAAGATAAATACCACGCCCTCGCTTTACCTTGAGGCCGGCGCCATTCATGGCTGCGTGTTGGCCCAGGAAGACCGGCCGCTGGTCTAC
>DASPUD010000017.1:0-3495 GCA_035623095.1 Pseudolabrys sp. | reverse complement strand
TCACACCCATGTGCTGACCGAAGAAACCGCGGCTTTGCTGCGTAAGGAAGCACCGAAAGTGCCGGTCACTATCACCCCGATCGATGACGCTATGGCGACGCTCGATGTGGGCGGCGTTGCCTACCGGCCATACCCCCGCGGTGGTTTTGATATCGCTCACCGCCTGCGCGACATGGATGGGGCTGGCGTGGATGTGCAGGTGCTGTCGGTCACGCCGCAGACCTATCTTTACAACCAGGAGGCCGCGCTTGGCGCCGCCACGGCAGCAATCCAGAACGATCAGATTGCAAAGCTGGTCAAAGAAAATTCGCGACGCTTCATGGGGATCGCGACGTTACCGATGCAGGCGCCGGAAAAGGCCGCCGATGAGCTCAAGCGTGCCATGACCAAACTCGGACTGCGCGGTGCCATGATTGCTTCTAACATCATGGGCAAAAATCTCGACGATCCCGGTTTCGAGCCGCTGTGGGCCACAGCTGAACAGCTCGGCGCCTTTGTGTTCGTCCATCCCAACAATGTCGCGGGCGCTGATCGGATGAAGTCGTATTATCTGAACAATCTGATCGGCAATCCGCTCGACACCACTATCGGCGCAGCGTGCCTCTATTTTGGTGGAGTGCTCGACCGCCATCCAAAGCTCACGATCATTCTCGCGCACGGTGGCGGCTTTACCCCGTACCAGGCAGCGCGCTGGGAGCATGGCTGGCAGGTACGGCCGGAGCCGAAGAAAAATATCGCCAAGCAACCGGTCAACATTGCCAAGCGCTTCTATTACGACACCATCCTGCATTCGGCGCCCGTGCTTGAATTCATGATCGGGCATGTCGGCGCCGATCGTGTCGTGCTGGGAAGCGACTACCCTTACGACATGGGCATGCTGGATTGCGTGAAGCACGTTCGCGGGCTGAAAATGTCCGACGCCGATAAGGCCATGATTTTGGGGACACGCGCAGAAGCTCTGCTGGCGGGGAAGCCATGAACGTCCAGACCGCGAAAGCTGCGCGCATTCCGACAACTGCCATTACGGCATTGATTGTCGATGCGATGATCAAGATCGGCGTGTCGGCGGCCGATGCCGTCAAAATCGCCGAGCTGATGCTTGAGGCCGATTTGATCGGCGCCGATGCGCATGGCGTGTTCCGGCTGCCGCAATATATTCAGCGTCTGAAACTCGGCTCGACTAATCCCCGCCCCAACATTGTGGTGAAGCGCACGGCGCCGGCGACAGCGCTGGTGGATGGCGACAATGGCATGGGGCATTTGGTCGTCGCGCGCGCGGCGGAAACCGCGATCGAGCTTGCGCGCGAATCCGGTGTTGCCTGGGTTGGTTGCCGCATGTCGGGCCACGCCGGCGCCGCCGGTGTCTATGCCGCGCTTCCACTAAAGGCCGACATGGTCGGACTCTATTCGGCGGTGGCGAATGCCAACCACATGCCGCTCGCCGGCGGCGCCGAGCCTTTGCTCGGCACCAATCCGCTGGCGATCGCGATTCCCGCGGGTGAGGAGCCGCCGATCGTGCTCGATATCGCCACGTCGATCGTGTCCTATGGCACCATCAAGAACCACCGTTTGCAGAACAAGCCACTGCGCAACGATTGGATGATCGATCCCAAGACTGGCGCCGCGGTGATCGATCCGCACAAGAGCGCCGAAGCGTTGCTCTTACCGATGGCCGGATACAAAGGTGCGGGCCTTGCGCTTACCCTCGGTCTGCTTGCAGGGACGCTGAACGGTGCGCTATTTGGTCGCGACTGCGTCGATTTCAACGCCGAGCCGGATAAGGTTACCAATACCGGCCAATTTGTTGTTGCGCTTGATCCCAGCCGTTTCCAGCCGATTGAAAAATTCAAGGCAGAAGTTGATCGGCACATCCAAGAACTGCGAGATTCAAAGGCATTGTCCGGCCATTCGGTACGTTTGCCCGGTGAACAACGCGCGCATCGTCGCGCTGACAGGCTACGCAACGGTTTACCGCTTGCGCCTGAGCTGCTGGCACAGCTAGACAAATTTGCAGGGGAGTTATCGATTGCGCCGCTGCGCGAACGTGGCTGAGCGCATCACATAACTGCCTTATTTTTGGTGCTTTAGGGAACAAATCAAACAAGATGCCGTTCATTTCGCGGCTCGCACTCGGTCAGCGCGATGCCATCCGGGGTTTTTTTGGGTAAAATTGATTGTCGAATCAAATCGATGAAGCTGATCGATAAGAAACAACTTTCAGCGTGGATCAAACGCAAACTTACGCGCGCCAGCCTTCTTCTGGCGTGCGGCGGCGTTTTGTCCGTAGTTCCTTTGATCAGCGTGTCGAGCGAAAACACCTTCGACCGGATTCAGGCCGGTGAGTGGGTTGTGGCGTCGATGTACTGGGAGGACAAGCTGGTTTCGACCGGCAAAAGCTTCAATCCGATCGGGTGGCACGCGGCACACAAGACGCTACCGATCGGAACGCTAATTCGGGTATCGAATCCGAAGAACCATCGGTCGATCAACGTGACGATCAATGACCGTGGACCATTTGTCGCAAATCGCGACCTGGACTTGAGTCTTGGCGCCGGCACTTTGCTGGGATTGCAAGGGCTGGGCACCGTCTACATGGAAGTACTGTCGATCCCGCCGATAAAGAGCGCGCGGCGGCCTGTGGTGGAGAGCTTGTTCGCGGTCAATGACGCGAACGCCAATTGCGTGGGTGTTTCCGCCTGCTAGGTGCGCGCAAAGCCTTCTAATCGCACGGAACTTTGCATTAAGCTCCCATTAACCTAGTTCGTTAATGGGCGTTTAACGATAGCTACTGATTTGTTAACTTTTCGGGGTGCTACGGGGCGGGGCGGAAGATTGCGCTCAATGCGGCCCTCGAATTGCGGCCATCGCTTGCCGATCGGCCGGCGGCTAAACCGCAAAGTCCCGCCGCAACGCATCCAGTCCTGTCTCGGTCGGCAGCCTGCGCACAGTTGCGCGCAGGCGCACGGTGCTGTTGCGTGAGTGGAGGAGTGGCGCGGTGACGGCAGGTATTTTGCTCAGCGGGCAGCCGCAAGGCGATCGGGTCGAGCTCAGCGCGGCCGGATCCTGGACGGCCGAGTACGCCGGCGCGATCGAGCCGCAGGTCGAGGCTGCCATACGCGGTGTCACTGCCCGCAGCATTTTCATCAACCTCGCGCGCATTGACTATCTCGACACCTATGGCGCGTGGCTGCTTGAACGCACGTTGCGAAACTGGACAAATCAGGGACGTGATGCGCGCCTGATTGGCTTGCGCGAGGATTACCGCGGCCTGTTCGAAAAGGTTCACGCCGGAACGCAGAAGCTGGCGCCGGCGGCGCGCGGCCCCAACAGCATCATGGCGATGCTTGAGAGTATCGGAATCACCATGACAGGGGTCGGTGCCGATCTCGCCTTGTTTGCGCAGATGATGGGTTCGCTGATTCTTGCGCTCAAACGTGTGATCCTGCGGCCGAGCACGTTTCGCTTCACGTCGACAATTCATCAGCTCGAGCGTGT
>DASPUD010000016.1:0-16161 GCA_035623095.1 Pseudolabrys sp. | reverse complement strand
CGCGATGATCGCAATCGGAGTCAAAGCCAGATAGGCAACCGGCGTGAAATCGGTCGTAACATTGTAGAGCGGATGTTTATAAAGCGTCTGGTTCTGCGCATGCGTTCCGACGCTGCCGAGGACCATGGTGTAGCCGTCCGGCTTGGCATCCGCGACGCGCTTCGAACCGGTCATGCCACCGGCACCACCGACATTTTCAACCACGACCGTCTGTCCGAGCAATTCGCCCATGCGCTGCGCCACGATACGGCCGATGGTGTCCTGCGGTCCGCCGGCGGCAAATGGAATGACCATGGTCAGGGGACGCGTCGGGAAATCTTGGGCGACCGCCGGTCCGGCGAGCGCCAATGCGGCAAAAGCTGCGGCAAACAAAACTTTTTTCATTGTTGTCCTCTCCACCTGATAGGCAAAGCCTTGCGCAGCGACCGTCTGCAGGTCAAGCGGCGCCCCTTCGCGGGGTTAACCGGCTTCGACGACCTCTTCAGGGAACTGGTGCAGGCGGTCACCCGGTCCATTTCCGCCGATCAGGTAGTTGTCGCAAAGCCAGTTGAGATACCCTGCATGTATATAAGTCGGATGGACGACAATATTCATGTCTTTGGCAATCGCCATCGGCTCGTCATGGCGGATCAGTGGGCGTTCCACCAGGTCGTAACCCTGGCCGTGGCAATAAAGCCGCGCCTCCGCAGGCCGGCCATTCTTGCGCATGAAGTCGTTAAATGCGTCCCAGATGTCCTTACAGGGAGTCCCGGGCTTCAACAGATCGAGCGTAAGCTTGCGCGACGCTTTGCAGAATTCCAGCTCGTCTTTCATCTCCTGCGGCACTTTGACACCGACAACGCACGAGCGGCCGAGTTCGGTGTACATGCCTCCCGGCCCATTGTCTTCCACCAGCAACGCGATCTGATCACCCTTCTGGATAACTCTATTCTGCACATGGCGGTTGCCGAATTTCGAGGGTGTGCCGAGTGGCATTGAGGCACACAGATAAATACCGTTTTCGCTGCCGTGACACTGGCTATAATGTTGGGCAACAGCAGCAACCTCAATGTCACGCATGCCGGGTTTTACCGCGGCAAAGGCGGCACGCATGGCGCCGTCTTGCATCAGCGCGGCGCGTTTAACGAGCTCCATTTCTTCTGCGCTTTTGATGACCTTGACGCGGTCAACCATGTCGGTGGCATCGACGAAGCGCGCTTTTGGAAAAGCGCGCTTGATGTAGTCGAGCAGGGCGTAGGACATCTGGTAAGTGCCGACATAGCCGATCGTGCCTTGAGCGAACGGCTTGAGCGCGCTCGCCGCCAGTTCGGGATCGTAGTCCTTAGTGTAGTGCGCCGAGGCGTAGCTGGGCGTTGTCAAAACATGCTTCACGCCGCGCCATTGCGACAGGCGCCCTTTCAGGTCGAAGGATGTATCGCCAATCTTTGGGCTGATAGACTCGCGGATGGTGTCAGCTTGGGCGGTCGCTTCACCGCCGCCGAATGGGCCCTGACATACGACGGTCATTTCGTCGTCGTGCGGAAATATCACCGTGTTGGGGTAGCCGTTGGTCGCGGGCATGTCGGTGAAATATTTGACGTAGCCGCCCATGTGATCGTTGTTGTTCTGCATCAGCAGCACATCGATTTTCTCTTTCGCCATGGCGGCGCGCACGGCGCGCCAGCGCCGTTCGAGCTCGGCGGTCGAGATCGGAGTGTTCAATCGTTTTGACAAGGCCATAATTTCAGTCTCCCCAAGACGCGGGCTTACGTACGATATTGATCATCGATTTGAGATCGCCGGCGAGAAATTTGGCCATGTTACCGGCAATGGTCGGCATGGCGCGATCCTCGTAGCCCAGCGAATAACCACCAAGATGCGAGTAAATAGTCACGTTTTTCGTCTTCCATAAAGGGCTGGTCGCCGGCAACGGCTCCTGGGCGAACACATCGAGTGCGGCACCGGCAATTTTTCCGTTCTCAAGCGCTTTCGTGAGCGCCGCTTCATCGACAACGCCGCCGCGTGCCACGTTGACGAGATAGGCGGTCGGTTTCATGGCGCCAAATACTTTCTCCCCGACGATGCCGCGTGTTTCCGGCGTCAGCGGGGTGAGGGCCACGAGAAAATCAACGTCGCGAACCGCTCTTACCAAATCGTCGCGATGCACTATGCGATCGAAGCTCTTTGCTTCGCGCGGGCTGCCGCTGATGCCGACGACATTCATGCCGAGGACCTTGCAAATCGGAGCGAGATATTCCGCGATCAGCCCGACGCCGAGAATCCCGACGGTCTTTCCTGCGAGCAGCGCCGCCGGCCAGCGTTCCCACTGACCTTTTTCCTGAGCGCGGCTGGCGCGCGGGAGATCACGGGCAAGCGACAGCATGTAAGCAATAGTCGCTTCCGAGACCGGTGCGCCGTGAATGCCACGTACATTGGTGACCAGTACCTCTTTACCGAGCGAGGGCAGGTCGATGATGTTATCGACGCCGGTACCGAGCGCCTGGATCCATTTCAATTTCGGCGCGTCACGCACCACATGGTCGGCCATGGGCGGTGAAAAGCACAAAAGAATGTCGATATCCGCGATATACGGGCCAACATCGTTGTGGTGACCGACCACGTCGATCGTCAGTTGCGGAAACCGCTCGAGGAGCATCGCCTTATAACGGGCGCGCATGGCTTCCTGGACTTCGGTAAGGATGAGGGCTTTCGGCATGGATGCGGACATATAGCGCTTGATCCCGAAACGTGGGAACCGGTTTCCGACAGGTCACGCGCCGCATGTCATAAAGACAAACGCAGATATGGCAAATATCCGTGAGAGCTGACCCGCATTGCGGGACTGCGCTTGACGTTCGGCTCGCCCCGTCCTTATAGAGCCGTATAATCTGCGAAGGCTTTTGGGGTGTTATGAAAAAGATCTATCCCGACGCGAATGCGGCCCTGTCGGGCCTGCTCAAGGACGGCATGCTGGTCTGCGCGGGGGGCTTCGGCCTCTGCGGCATTCCTGAGACGCTGATCAAGGCGATCCGCGATTCCGGCGTCAAGAATCTCACCATTGTGTCGAACAATGCGGGCGTCGATGGCGCGGGGCTCGGTTTGTTGCTGGAGACCCGGCAGGTCAAGAAAATGATCTCGTCCTACGTAGGCGAGAACAAGCTGTTCGCGCAGCAATATCTCGCCGGCGAACTGGAAATCGAATTCAACCCGCAAGGCACGCTCGCCGAACGCATCCGCGCCGGCGGCGCCGGCATTCCGGCTTTCTTCACGCGCACCGGTGCCGGCACCGACATCGCCAAGGGCAAGGAAGAGCGCGAATTCGACGGCAGCCGCTACATCATGGAGCGCGGCATCGTCGCTGATCTGTCGATCGTGCATGCTTGGATGGCGGATACCGAAGGCAATCTCGTCTACCGGAAGACAGCGCGCAATTTCAATCCGATGATGGCGACTGCCGGCAAGGTCACAGTTGCCGAAGTCGAACATCTTGTGCAGCCGGGCGACCTCAACCCCGATCACATTGTCACGCCTGGCGTTTACGTCAAACGCATCGTGCATGTGCCGAACGCAGTAAAACACATCGAGCAGCGCACGGTGCGCAAGCGCGACGCCGCCCCCGCCGGAACAGGAGAAGAAGTCTGATGCCCTGGACCCGTGACCAGATGGCTGAACGCGCGGCCAAGGAATTGCGCGACGGATTTTACGTCAATCTCGGGATTGGTATTCCGACGCTGGTGTCCAACTACATTCCCGGAGGAATGACCGTGCAGTTGCAAAGCGAGAACGGCATGCTCGGCTTCGGACCTTTTCCTTACGAGGGCGAGGAAGATCCGGATCTGATCAACGCCGGCAA
The DNA here is from genome assembly GCA_035623095.1 of Pseudolabrys sp. Lineage (GTDB taxonomy): Bacteria > Pseudomonadota > Alphaproteobacteria > Rhizobiales > Xanthobacteraceae > Pseudolabrys. The sequence continues at coordinate 12,329 of DASPUD010000016.1, read as the reverse complement.
GCAGACTGTCACTGAACTGCCGACCACCAGCTTTTTCTCATCGGCCGATTCATTCGCCATGATCCGCGGTGGTCATATCGACTTGTCCATTCTCGGCGCGATGCAGGTTGCCGAAAATGGTGACCTCGCCAATTGGATGATCCCCGGCAAGATGGTGAAAGGCATGGGCGGCGCCATGGATCTTGTCGCCGGCGTGAAGAAGGTCGTGGTGGTGATGGAGCATACGGCGAAGGACGAGCCGAAACTGCTTCACAAATGTAAGTTGCCACTCACTGGAGCCGGTGTGGTCGACATGGTGATCACCGATCTCGGTGTGTTCACCATCGACAAGAAGCGTGGCGGCATGACGCTCACCGAACTCGCGCCCGGTGTGACGGTCGACGAGATCACCAAGAAGACCGAAGCGAGCTTCAAGGTCGACGCCAAGCTGAAGCACTAGCCGGTCGGATTCTGACGTTTTCTAGCCTGAGCGCCTTCTTAAGGGCCGCTCGGTTATCGGCTGCGCAGCCAGCTGTCTCGACGGCCGCAACGTTTGCACCGTCAATGGTTGGATAGGTACGGTGATTGCCTCGCGACTCGGGGACTTTGCAGCCGCAAAATCGGCCGTCTTGCGAACGGCGGTCTTGTGGGTCAACAGTCCGTTTATCACCGAAAACCCAGTATCGAGTCCCACCAGCTGCACAAAAAAAGTCTTCGCGTGTGCGATCTTTCTGATCATCTTTTTGATCATCTTGGTGTGGTCCTTTTCAGGGCCCCCGAGGACTTCGGTATCCTATCGAAATACTTTCTGCGTCCTCCAATCGGACGATGTTGATATGTGGCAATAGTCAAATCGATCCAATTGGCCGCATTCGCGTAATGGAACGAAATCGCTGTTAGCCCCTTAGTCGCGTATGGAACGTAGGCCTGAATTCAACGAAGAATTGAATCGTCTGCTGCATCATGTGCCGGCCTGGGCGCGCTGCATGATTAAGTCTGCGAGCCGGCCGGATACTGCATGGCGAGTTCCGCTGGCGATCGGATTGATGTTCGGTGGTATGTTCGGATTCTTGCCCGTGCTGGGCTTTTGGGTGCTGCCGCTCGGTCTTGCGCTGCTGGCGATGGATTTACCTTTCTTGCGGCGTCCGCTGGCGCGGTTTATGGCCTTCATCAACGAAAAGCTTGCGGCTCAGGCGAATTGACGCCCGGTCAATTGATTTTCCCCTGCGACGCGGTACAGGATCGCCCGGAGCGAGCGTAAAGGGGGACAAATGCTCTCGGAAGCCGACCGCAAGAAGGCAGCGGATATCCTGGTGGCAGCCCATAAGGAGCGCAAACAGGCAACCCAGCTGCACATCACTTTTCCGGACATCACTATTGAAGATTCCTACGCGATCTCCACGGAGGTCGCGCAACGCAAGATCAAGGCCGGCGCTAAATTGATCGGCCACAAGGTCGGGTTGACCTCAAAGGCGATGCAACGCTCATCGATGATTGATGAGCCGGACTATGGCTACATCCTCGACGACCAGCTGATCGCTGACGGCGCCAAAGTGAAGCACGCGGACTACTGCAAACCGCGGGTCGAGGTCGAGCTCGCTTTCGTCATGGGCAAACGGCTGATGGGTCCGGGCGTCGGTTTGACCGACGTACTGCGGGCGACCGAATACGTGATTCCGGCAATCGAGATTGTCGACGCGCGAATTCAAGACCAGCGCAAGATCGTCGATACCGTCGCCGACAACGGGGCGGCAGCGGGCATCGTAATGGGCGGCCGGCCGGTCGGACCGATGGACGTCGACCTGCGATGGGTTGGCGGAATCATGTACCGCAACGGAGAAATCGAAGAGACGGGGTTGGCGGCCGGCGTGCTCGGGCATCCGGCGCTCGGCGTCGCCTGGCTTGCCAACAAGATTGGTCCGCACGGACACGCGCTCGAGCCGGGTCATATCGTGCTTGCCGGTTCATTCACTCGCGTCGTGTTCGCGCAGAAGGGCGATACACTGCACGCCGATTTCGGGTCGCTTGGCGGCATTGCCATACAATTCGTGTGAGCATCATCATGGTCGAATTTCAACGCAACGCTTTCAAACACGCACTGGCTGCCGGCAAGCTGCAGATCGGCCTGTGGTCGAGCCTGTGCAGCAACATCGCTGCAGAGATCATTTCAGAGAGCGGTTTCGACTGGATTCTGCTCGACACCGAACATTCGCCGAACGAGATCCCCGATCTCGTGACTCAGCTGCAGGCGATACAGCGCGGCACGGCGACACCTATCATCCGGCCCGCGTGGAATGATGCGGTGCTTGCCAAGCGTGCACTCGACATCGGGGCGCAGACGCTGCTGTTTCCTTACGTGCAGAACGTGGAGGAGGCCAAGCGTGCCGTCGCCTCGACCCGCTATCCGCCGCAAGGCATTCGCGGTGTTTCGGTTGCCGCGCGTGCAAGCCGATATGGCCGCGTTCCCGGATATCTCACCAAGGCGAATGACGAGATTTGCGTGCTCGTGCAGGTGGAAACCCGCACCGCGCTCGACCAGCTGGAAGCCATCGCCAAGGTCGACGGCGTCGATGGGGTTTTCATCGGTCCCTCCGATCTCGCGGCTTCGCTTGGCCAGCTCGGCAATCCGCAGCATGCGGACGTGCAGAAAGCGATGCAAGAGGCGGTCAAGCGTCTTAAGGCCTTGGGAAAGCCAGCGGGAATTTTGACCGGAAACGAGGAAGAGGCCCGCCGCTACATCGACTGGGGGTACCTTTTTGTCGCAGTTGGCGCCGACGTTGGCCTGCTTGCTCGTAATGCCGATGCTTTGGCCAAGAAGTTCAAAGGTTAGGATTTTTGCACCCGATCAACGGCTGGCCCAACACGACACACCCAGTACAATCAGCTACTTAGTGGGCGGGTCGAACCTTTAGTAGGCCTTGCCGCACGCCGTGAAAACCCTCAAAAATGCGCGAAGAGGGGCCGTCGCGCTATGAGTGAAGAGATGATCCTCGAAACCGAGGATCTGACCAAAGAGTTTGCCGGGTTTGTTGCTGTCAATGGCGTGAGACTTCGCGTCAGGCGCGGAACGATTCACGCGCTGATTGGTCCTAACGGCGCAGGCAAGACAACCTGCTTCAATTTGCTCACGAAGTTTTTAAGCCCGACGCGCGGACGGATCCTGTTCAAAGGGCAGGACATCACGAATGTCGAACCGGCCGACGTTGCCAGACTTGGCCTGGTTCGCTCGTTCCAGATTTCCGCGGTTTTCCCGCACATGACTGTTCTGGAAAATGTGCGGATCGCCCTGCAGCGTGCCCGCGGCGGGTCGTTCGATTTCTGGCGATCCAGCACGGTGCTCAACAGTCTCAACGAAAGGGCGATGGCTCTCATTGCCGATGTCGGCCTTTCCTCTGTGGCTGATTGGACAGCAGTTGAATTGCCCTATGGGCGGAAGCGTGCGCTTGAGATCGCCACAACGCTCGCGCTCGATCCGGAGATGCTGCTGCTCGATGAGCCGATGGCCGGAATGGGACACGAGGATATTGATCGCGTTTCACAGCTGATCAAACGCGTTTCAGTCGATCGCACTGTACTGATGGTCGAACACAATCTCTCCGTGGTCGCCGACCTGTCCGATCACATCACCGTGCTTACGCGCGGGCGCGTACTGGCGGAAGGCGACTACGAAACCGTGTCCAGCAATCCCGATGTGCGCGAGGCTTACATGGGAGTAGGCCATGCTTGATGCGCGCGACGCGCTGCTAGCGGTCAAGGACCTGCAAGCCTGGTACGGCGAGTCACACATTCTGCACGGGGCGACCTTTGACGTGAACGAAGGGGAAGTGGTGACCCTGCTTGGCCGCAACGGTGCCGGAAAGACCACGACGCTCAAATCAATCATGGGCATTGTTGGGCATCGTGTTGGTTCGGTGCGTTTTCAAGGGGAGGAGCTGATTTCCCGCAGTTCCGATAAGATCGCCCGTGCCGGCATCGCTTTGTGTCCCGAAGAGCGCGGGGTCTTTGCCAGCCTGAATGTCGAGGAAAACCTGCTGTTGCCGCCCGTCGTCAAACCGGGCGGGCTTTCGCTCGAGCGGATCTTCGAGCTGTTCCCAAATCTGAAGGAACGGCTCAGTTCAAGTCAGGGAACCAAACTCTCCGGCGGCGAACAGCAGATGCTGGCGATCGGCCGTATTCTGCGTACCGGCGCGCGGTTATTGCTGCTCGATGAGCCGACCGAGGGGCTTGCGCCCGTCATTATCCAGCAGATCGGCAAGACGATCCGCGCTTTGAAAGAACAGGGATTTACCATTTTGCTGGTGGAACAGAATTTTCGCTTCGCTTCGACAGTTGCGGACCGCTACTACGTGATGGAACATGGCCGTATCATCGACAAGTTTGCCAATTCGGAACTGGATGCGAACGTCGATAAGCTGCACGAATATCTCGGTGTCTGACAGAACGTCGTCGGGGGCAGGAAACATGGAGGTTATGTCAATGAAACGAAAGATTACGCTGGCGGCGCTTGCCGTCATGTTGGCCTGCGGCACAGCGAGTGCCCAACAGATCAATGTCAAAATCGGCGTGCTGACCGACATGTCGAGCCTCTATGCTGACGCAACCGGCATCGGATCCGTGATAGCAGCCAAGTTGGCTGCCGCCGATTTCATGAAAGAGCATCCCAACGTGAAGGTCGAAGTTGTCAGCGGCGACCACCAGAATAAACCCGACATTGGGTCGCAGATCGCCAACCAGTGGTATGACGTCGACCATGTCGACATGATTGCCGACGTTCCGAACTCCGGCGTCGCGCTCGCCACCAGTCAAATCACGCGCGACAAGAACAAAGTGTTTGTTGCGTCCGGCCCGGCCTCCTCCGATCTCACCGGCCCGAAATGCAGCCCAAATACCGTGCACTGGACCTACGACACGTGGATGCTGGCGAACGGCACCGGCAAGGCGGTGGTCAAGACTGGCGGCGATACCTGGTTCTTCCTGACATCCGACTATGCCTTCGGTCACGCGCTTGAACGCGATACCGAGGCGGTCGTGCTCAAGAATGGCGGCAAGGTGCTCGGCAAGGTCCGACACCCCATCAACACCAACGATTTCTCGTCTTTCCTCCTGCAAGCCCAGGCGTCGAAAGCGAAAGTCATCGGTCTCGCCAACGCGGGCGGCGACACCATCAACTCGATCAAGCAGGGCGCCGAGTTTGGCATCGTCAAAGGCGGGCAGAAATTTGCCGGGCTGCTCGTATTCGCTACCGACGTGGCGGCGCTCGGTCTGCAGACGGCGCAAGGGCTGGTGCTGACAGAGACTTTCTATTGGGATTTGAATGACGGCACCCGTGCCTGGACCAAACGTTGGCATGCCGAGCGCAATGCGCCGGGTAAATTTCCGGCGATGAACCAGGCTGGTGTCTACGCCGGCACGCTGCATTACCTTAAGGCGGTCACCGCGCTGAAGAGCGCCGCCGACGGCAAGGCCGTCGTCGCGAAGATGAAGGAGCTGCCGACCGACGATCCACTGTACGGCAAAGGGACTATCCGGGCCGACGGCCGCAAACTGCACCCGGCTTATCTCTTTGAGGTGAAAAAGCCGGAAGAATCAAAATATCCCGGCGACTTCTACAAGCTGCGCGCCACCATTCCGGCGAACGAAGCTTTCCGCCCACTCAACGAGGGTAACTGCCCACTGGTGAGCGGCTAGTCGTTCCAGATTCCAATCAACTGAAAACAAGAAGGAGGACGTTGTAATGAGAAAAACCCTGGGACTGGCGGCTTTGGCCGCGGTTCTTGCCTGTGGAGGCGCGAGTGCCCAGCAGGTGAACGTCAAGATCGGCGTGCTCAGCGACATGTCGAGCCTTTACGCCGACATCGGCGGACCGGGCTCGGTCGCCGCTGCCAAGTTGGCAATTGCTGACTTCACCAAGGATAATCCCAATGTGAAAGTCGAGTTGATCAGCGGCGACCATCAGAACAAGCCTGATATCGGCTCGCAAATCGCGAACCAGTGGTACGATGTCGACAAGGTCGACCTGATCATTGATACACCGAACTCAGGTGTGGCATTGGCGGTCAGCCAGGTCGCCAATCAGAAAAACAAGATCTTCATCGTCTCGGGCGCCGCTGCCTCCGACATCACTGGTCCGAAGTGCAACGCCAATACTATTCACTGGACCTATGACACCTGGATGCTGGCAAACGGCACCGGTACCGCCATCGTGAAAACCGGTGGCGACAGCTGGTTCTTCCTGACGGCGGACTATGCTTTCGGTCATGCCCTCGAGCGTGACACGATGGCGGCAGTCGAAAAGGCCGGCGGCAAGGTCGTCGGCAAAGTGCGTCACCCGCTCAACACCAATGACTTTTCGTCATTCCTGTTGCAGGCGCAGTCTTCGAAGGCAAAGGTCATCGGTCTGGCCAATGCCGGTGGCGACACCATCAACTCGATCAAGCAGGCGGCCGAGTTCGGTATTGTCAAAGGCGGCCAAAGCCTCGCGGGCCTCTTGGTGTTTGCCAGCGACGTCGCCGCTCTCGGACTGCCGACAGCCCAGGGTCTCGTGCTGACCGAAACCTGGTACTGGGACATGAACGACGCTAACCGAGCCTGGACCAAGCGCTGGCAGCAAGAGCGGCAGGGCAAGTGGCCGACCATGATCCATGCCGGCGTCTATGCCGGCATCACGCACTATCTCAAGGCTGCGGTTGCTCTCAAAGGAAATGTGAGCGACGGCAAGGCCGTAGTTGCGCAGATGAAGTCGATGCCGACGGATGATCCGCTGTTCGGCAAAGGCACGATCCGCCCCGATGGCCGCAAGGTCCACCCGGCATACCTGCTCGAAGTGAAGAAGCCGTCCGATTCAAAATATCCGGGCGATTTCTACAATGTCCGCGCTACCATCCCGGCAGATGAAGCCTTCCGTCCGCTGAAGGAAGGCAACTGCCCGCTGGTGAGCGGCTGAATCGAGATTAGGAGAGGCGGACCAGTCGTCCGCCTCTCCATCTCGCGGTAACCGGCATGTTCGAAATCTTCGGCATCCCATCGCAGGCGTTGTTCGGACAACTGTTGATCGGCCTGATCAACGGGTCGTTCTATGCACTGCTGAGTCTGGGCCTTGCCGTGATCTTCGGCATGTTGAACATCATCAACTTCAGCCATGGCGCCCAATACATGATGGGCGCCTTCGCGGCTTATCTGATCTTGCAATATTCGGGTCTCGGCTATTGGCCGGCATTGATTATTGCGCCCGTACTGGTGGGCATTACCGGCATCATTATTGAACGCCTGTTTCTGCAATGGCTGTACAAGCTTGATCACCTTTACGGATTGCTGCTCACGTTCGGACTGGCGCTGATCTTAGAAGGTGTTGCACGCAACTATTTCGGTTCGGCAGGCCTGCCTTACACCGTTCCGGAGTCTCTGCAGGGCGGCCGCAATCTTGGCTTCATGTTTTTGCCGAATTATCGCGCCTGGGTCATTGCCGCCTCGCTCGGCGTGTGCATTGGCACCTGGTTCGTGATTGAGCGTACGCGGCTTGGCGCGTACCTGCGCGCAGCCACGGAAAACCCAACGCTGGTGCGCGCCTTTGGCATCAACGTTCCGCGCATGATTACGCTGACCTATGGCTTCGGCGTTGCGCTCGCCGCGTTCGCCGGGGTGATGGCGGCACCGATCTATAATGTCTCGCCGCAAATGGGTTCAGAGCTGATCATCGTGGTGTTCGCGGTGGTGGTTATCGGAGGCATGGGGTCGATCCTCGGCGCAATCATCACCGGTTTTGGTCTGGGCGTGGTCGAGGGCCTTACCAAGGTGTTCTTTCCCGAAGCTTCCAACACGGTCATTTTCGTGATCATGGCGATCGTCCTGCTGGTGCGTCCTGCCGGTCTATTCGGACGGAGAGCATGATGGAACGCGTGGTCGATCCGCTTGCCGTCAGGACACCGTCCGCCTTGCGCAGCCAAAGCGAGACCATCGGTTTTCTCATAATGGTCGCCGCGCTGGTGATCGCGCCGTTTGTCACCTATCCACTGTTCCTGATGCAAGCCATGTGCTTTGCGCTCTTTGCATGCGCGTTCAATTTGCTGATCGGGTACGTCGGTCTGTTGTCGTTCGGGCACGCGCTCTATTTCGGTTGGGCGAGTTATCTGTCCGCGTATGCGGCCAAAGCCTGGGGTTTGACGCCCGAGCTCGCAATTCTGACCGGCACGGCAACCGCCGCAGTCTGCGGTCTCGTCGCCGGTTCTCTGGCCATCAGGCGGCAGGGCATCTACTTCTCAATGATCACGTTGGCGCTGGCGCAGATGATGTATTTCTTCGCGCTGCAAGCCAAATTCACCGGTGGTGAAGATGGCATTCAGGCCGTCCCGCGCGGTCATCTCTTTGGTCTGATCGATCTCAAGAATGATATGGTGATGTACGTCGTGGTGCTGGCCATTTTTCTTGCCGGCTTTGGTTTTATACACCGCATCATCCATTCACCGTTTGGCGAAGTGCTCAAGGCAATCCGCGAAAACGAGTCGCGGGCAATTTCACTGGGTTATAAGACCGATCGCTACAAACTGATGGCCTTCGTCCTTTCGGCGACGCTCGCCGGCGTTGCCGGTGCGACCAAGGCGATCGTGCTGCAACTCGCGTCACTCACCGACGTGAACTGGCCGATGTCGGGAGAGGTAGTATTGATGACGCTGGTCGGCGGCCTCGGCACCATTTTTGGGCCGGTGGTCGGTGCTTTCATCATCCTGGTGATGCAGTTCAAGCTTGCACCCATTGGTGAATGGGTCCTGGTCATCCAGGGCGTGATTTTCGTGGCGTGCGTGCTGTTATTCCGGCGCGGCATAATCGGCGAAATCGCCAACAAGCTGCGCATTCGGCTGTGAGCGTAACCCCGCCTCTTTGAAACGTTCACGAATCAGCGTACACGGCGGGCTCCACCTGTATGCCGTTGTTTTCGTGCAATTTTCGGTTGTCGTCGATGCTGCGTGCGTCGTTCGATTGCCGGTTTGGCACGTGCCGGGGGGCACTCAATGGCAGCCATGCAAATCGGGACTTGCTTCGATAAGATTGCGGAGAAATGGCACGCCCTGGCGCAGCGGCGGCTTGCCTACATTCGCGAGCTCGAACGCAGCGGCCGATGGCAACGCTACTACACCCAAGAATTGTACGCTTTATGTCTGAGCGACGCCGAGCGGGCAGTGATGGTTTGGGCCAAGCTCGCCACTGGGCGGTCGGCGTCCGGCCCCAACGCAGACCACGTGCGTCCTGCGGCTTGATCCGCTCTCTGTTTGCAGCGGCGGTTGTTGCGTCCATGGTTCAGCCGCCGGGTGCAGTTGCCCAGAATCGCAAGCGCGGTGAAGAGTTGCTTACGCGCAGCTGCGGGTCATGTCATGCAGTGGGTGTGCGTGGGGAAAGCCCTCAAAAACAAGCGCTGCCTTTCCGCACCCTCGGCCAGCACTATCCAATTGAATCGTTGGAGGAGGCCTTGGGCGAGGGCATCATGTCCGGTCATCCGGACATGCCGGAATTCAAGTTTGACGCCGCTGATGTCGGTGCCATCATCGCCTATCTGAAATCCATTCAGCGGCAATAGATCGCCGCATCCCAGCTCAAGAGTCGAACCAACATTATGTCCAGTACCTTGTTCACGTCTTTCCGCTTGGCCGGCCTCGAACTTGCCAACCGTATTGTCGTCTCGCCGATGTGTCAGTACTCGGCCGACGATGGCTGCGCCAATGATTGGCACCTCATGCACCTTGGCATGATGGCGCATTCCGGCGCCGCGCTGGTGATCGTGGAAGCAACCCATGTCGAACGGCATGGGCGCATCACACACGGGTGTCTGGGCCTTTATTCCGATGACAATGAAGCTGCGCTCGCGCGCGTGGTTGCGCAGGCGCGGCGTATGGGCAGCGCCAAGTTCGGAATTCAGATCGCTCATTCCGGCCGCAAGGGCTCGGCGCAGCGGCCTTGGGAAGGAGCCGGGCCCTTGAAACCCGAAGCGGATCCGTGGCCAACCATTGCGGCGTCGCCGATTCCGTTCGGCGAGGGCTGGCACACCCCGCGCGAAGTGACCGAAGCCGACATGGAGCGCGTGCGCACGGCTTTCGTGACCGCGGCGCAGCGCTGTCTGCGCATCGGTTTTGACGAGATCGAGCTGCATATGGCGCACGGATATTTGGCGCACGGCTTCATGTCGCCGATTTCCAACAAGCGTACTGACCAGTATGGCGGACCGCTGGAAAATCGGCTGCGTTTTCCTCTGTCCATCGCGCGCGCGGTGCGCGCGGTGGTGCCAAAGACGGTACCCCTGGGAGCGCGCATCACTGGAAGCGACTGGCGCGAGGGTGGTCTGACACCCGATGACGCCGTGACAATTTCCAGGGCGCTGAAAGGCGAGGGGCTCGACTTCATCTGCATCTCATCGGGTGGCGTTGCCGCCGACATCCGCAATCCCACGGAGCCGGGCTATAACGTGCCGATTGCCGCGCGCGTGAAAAAAGAGGCCGGGATCGCCACCCGCACTGTCGGCCTTATCGTGAAGCCCGAGCACGCCGAGGACATCGTGGCCAAAGGTCAGGTCGACATGGTTTCGATGGCGCGCTGCTTCCTCGATGATCCGCATTGGGGTTGGCATGCGGCCAAAGTGCTCGGCGCCGAAGTACCACGGCCTCCGCAATACCAACGTGCGGGCCCGAAACTGTGGGCACCGGCCGCGGCGAAGGCGTGAGCTGATCGCCGGGCATGGACAACGTCGTTTTCCTCGCCGTTCTGTTTGCCGCCGCCTGTCATGCCGGCTGGAATGCGTTGATCAAGGTCGGGCTCGATCCGCTTTCCACTACAACCTTGATTTCGATCGGCTCCGGTGTTGTTGCCCTCGTGCTGGCACCGTTTGTGGGTCTGCCTGCCTGGGCCGCGTGGCCCTGGTTGATCGCTTCGGTTGCCATCCATCTCGTATATTTCGCGTCGCTGATCGAAAGTTATCGCACCGGCGATCTCGGTCAGGTTTATCCGATCGCGCGCGGGTCGGCGCCGCTGATGACCGCTGCGGTGGCTACAATTTTCGTCGGCGAGAATTTGAGTTTGATCGGTTGGGTCGGGATCATTGCGCTTGTCCTTGGCGTCTTATTGCTGTCGGCCCGTGGAGGCCGCGACCTCACCCGGATTGATCGCCGTGCCGTCGGCTTTGCGTTGTTCACCGCGCTCACCATCTGCGCGTATTCCGTGGTCGATGGCGTCGGCGCGCGGCATGCCGGCAGTGCCAATGCCTACTCAATCTGGCTGTTCATCGGTATTTCGGTCGTGATGGTGCCCTATGCGCTATATCGCGATGGGCCGGATGTTATCCCGGCGATGCAAAGTTATTGGCGGCGCGGTTTTGCCGGTGGCGCTCTGCAGGTTCTTTCGTATGGAATCGCAATCTGGGCGATGACCGTCGCACCCATCGCCATCGTCGCGACTTTGCGCGAAACCAGCGTTTTGTTCGGCGCCGTCATTGCGGTCACCGTTCTGAAAGAGCCACTGCGCGCAGCACGCATCGTCGCCGCCTGTTTGGTTGTCGGCGGCTTGATCATGATCCGGCTGCAATAATTAAAGCTTGAGTTCAGGGTATTCGCGTTCAAGCCGCGCAAGATCGGCTTCGTTGTCGACGTCCCACAGCGGTGCCCGTTCGGCAAGGCCAAGCCGCAGGCCAACGATACGCGCGCGCGTTTGTGCCATGACGGTGTCAGTGCCCCATGCAATATCGGTGAATAATGCGCGCTGCGCCGAGCGCGTGCCGATCAGGATGAAGCCGCCGTCCTCGGCGGGAATGAGAATGACATCCATGCCATCGCGTAGAGCGCTGGCGGCGCCGCGAAGATGTGTATCGGTCAGCGCAGGGCAGTCGGTACCGATCACCAGAACGGGGCCGCTGCGTGCCGCGGTAGCGGCGAACATGCGCGCGCCAAGATCTCCGTGCGGCTGGGGCTTGAGGGTAATGCGCTTGCTGGTCACGAGCTTGACGAACGTACTGTGCGTCGCATCGGGTGCGCACCACAGGGTGACGGGGCCAACATCGGCAGAGATTGCCGTGGCGACGGCCCGCTCTGTCAGGCGCTCCTGCAGAACAGCCGCGGCGTGCGCTCCGATCGCTGGAATGAGTCGCGTTTTGGCAAACCCCAGGACCGGAGCTTTCGCCAGGATTGCGATGGACACCGCGCTATCGCTCGGCGGGGGCATAACCGTAGCGTCGTGCAAGATTTGCCGGATTGGCGCCGAGAAAATAGGCCAGACGCAGCCGCCACATCAGAAAAACGGTACGCAAGACCCCATGCGATCGCCAGCGGCGGGCGCAGGTGGTGACATATGCGCGCAGACAAAGCGGACGGCTGATG
>DASPUD010000015.1:0-77188 GCA_035623095.1 Pseudolabrys sp. | reverse complement strand
CGCGAAGCCGCGCGTGGTGTTGCGCACCATGCGCTCTTCTTCGCTCAGCTCACCCTCGAGATCGAGCGGATCTTCCCACACGAACGCCGCATCCTTCAGCATCGCCGGGATGCCACCGCGTTTCTCGGCCGCTTGCGACATAACTCGCTCTCCCAATTCTTTGCCGGGCATTATAGGCGCTTCCTGACCGCTGTCATTGCCGGGCTTGACCCGGCGCATGACCGGGAATGCCGGCCCAGAAACAAAAACCCCGCCGTTTGCCGGCGGGGTTTTGAAAATCCGGAAGCGGCGGCGGTCAGATCGCCATCTTGAGATCCTTGGCGGCGCGGAAGGCAACTTTCTTGCTGGCCTTGATCTTGATCGCCTCGCCGGTCATCGGGTTGCGGCCCATGCGGGCAGCTCGGTTGCGCACGAGCAGGATGCCAAGCCCTGCGATTTTCACCCGTTCACCCTTCTTGAGATGCTTGGTGATCATGCCGATGAGATCCTCCATCATCTCCAAGCCCTGCTTCTTGGTGAGCTGATGTTGTTCCGAGAGCGCGGCGGCGAGATGCCTGGTAGTCACTGGCTTGCCGGCTTTCGGCTTGGATGAAGCGGTCATTTGACAATGCTCCTTGGCGCGCACCATGCGCGAACCCCACAAGCAGTATGAGATTCTGATACGGACGCATAGCTGCAAGCGGCTTCTGTGACGAGCTTAACCACAGAAAGCTGGAAGTTTCCGAGCTCGCGCGAAGTTGCCGCTCTCCGGCGTTTCGTCTATTGAAGTCGGACGCGCGCCCGTAGCTCAGCTGGATAGAGCGTTGCCCTCCGAAGGCAAAGGTCGGACGTTCGAATCGTCTCGGGCGCGCCACTTAGCGGTTCCGCGATACCTGTTCCACGATACTGCTCCGCCCTCCCTATTCCGCCTTGATGTGCGCGGTTTCGATGACCTTGGCCCATTTCGGGATATCGGCCCGGATGCGCGCGGAAAATTCCTCCGGCGTGCTGGCAACCGTCTCGAACCCCAGCGTTTCCAACTTCTGGGCGGCCTCCGGCTCGGCCATCGCCTGCGCGATCTCGCGATGAAGCAGAGCGATGACCGATTGCGGCGAACCGGCAGGAACGAGAACGCCCTGCATGGTGTCGGATTCCTGACTTGGCAATCCGGCTTCTGCCATTGTCGGAACATCGGGTAGCGCCGGCGAGCGTTTGGGCGTCGTCACCGCCAATGCACGCAACTTTCCTTCCTTCACCTGCGGCACTGCCGGCGTGAGTACGACAAAGGCGATCGGTGTATGACCGGCGAGCGCCGACTGGATGGCCGGCGCTGAGCCGCCGAACGGCACCGACACCAGGTCGAGACCCTGCGAGTGCTTGAACATTTCTCCGGATAGCTGCGACGTCGTGCCTACACCGGGGTGGGCAAAACTGTACTTGCCTGGATTTGCCTTGAGAAACGCCACCAGCTCCTTGACGTTGTTCGCGGGGATCGACGGATGAACCACCAGAACGTTGGGCGAGGTGGCCGCCAGGCTAACCGGCGCAAAATCCTTCAGCGGATCGTAGGGAATTTTCGCATAGAGGCTCGGGTTGACGACGAAACTCGTACTGACAACGGAAACCGTGTAGCCGTCGGGCGCCGCGCGCGCCGCCGCGCCCATGCCAAGATTGCCGCCCGCACCGGGCTGATTTTCCACATAAAACTGCTGGCCAAGTTTGCGCGAAAGATTCAACGTAATGAGCCGCGCAAAGACATCCGTGGGACCGGCGGCGGCAAACGGTACGATCACGCGCACCGGGCGGGCCGGATAAGCTTGCGCCCACGCCGTAGGTGAAATGACTGGAAGAGCGGCAGCACCCGCACTCAGATATAGAAACCGACGTCGTTCGAGATTCATTTGAACTCTCATTCGCACAAAGTGGCGTTCTCTCTATGGGAGCCACATCGATATGTCACGGCATTTGCAAACGCAATTGTGCGTACGGCGCTTACCTCTGTCGCCTGGCGCAAAATCGTCGTCGCTATAAGCCTGAAAATGGATTTAGTCCGCGAGGGCCGCCTCGCGCGGCGCTACGCGTCGCGGTTCCGGCACATAGTAATTGCCAAGTTTCACCATCGGCCGCGGCTTGAACATGATTGAAGTCAACCGGTCACACAAAGCCTTCGGCGAAGTCGGCTTGAGCAGAAATTCGTTGGCGCCGGCGCGCAGCGCCTCGTTGACATATGAACGTTGCGCGCGTGTGGTCAACATGATCACAGGCAAGTTCGGACGCGGAAACACGCCGGGCGAACGCACAATCCGCAACACCTCGATGCCATTGAGCACCGGCATGTCCCAATCGAGCAGCATCACATCGGGATCGGCGGTACGGATCGCTTCCAGCGCCGCAAGGCCATCTGGCGCCTCGAGCACGGATTTTCCACCGAGATTGGTCAACATCGTGCGGGTGAGGCGGCGCATGTAAGCATTGTCGTCGACGATCAGGATATTGAGACCCTGGATCATCTTTTCGATTTGCTTGTTGGGCATGAAAACCGCGGGACCGTTGCGCCAGAATTGACTGCAATCTAGATCGAAGTCTCTGTAGTTCCGTTGAGGCGATCGTTCAATTTTTTGCAATCGCCGCTGGCAGGCCACAAATGTCGTATCTAAGTGTCGGCGGCTATGTCGGTTTACAAAGAATTAGCCATACGGATTGAGTGCCATGAAGCTTCCCGGTCCCGATCATCCGATCACCATTTCACGAAATGGCAACCGTGTGCGCGTCACTTTCCGCGGACAAGTGATCGCCGACACCACGCATGCGCTCACGCTCAAAGAGGCAAGTTATCCTCCGGTGCAATATATCCCGCGCGCCGACACCAGGATGAATCTGCTCTCGCGCACCAGCCATCACTCGCACTGCCCGTACAAAGGCGATGCGAGTTACTTCGCGGTTGAGGCAGGCGGCAGCAAGGTCGAGAACGCGGTGTGGTCTTACGAGCAGCCGTTTCCGGCTATGACCGAGATCAAGGAATATCTGGCTTTTTATCCGAACCGCGTGGACGCGATCGAGGAAGGCTGACGACGACTCTTCAGTGCAGTCGCGGACCTTTGAGAAATTTCGCGCGGTCAGACGAATTCACCCGTACGTCAAAAGTGACCCCCTCGCGATAGAGCGTCAGCGGCACTTCCACGCCTGCTTGCCCAAGGGCCCAGACGTTGCGGTAGAAAGCGGCAAGCGTCGAAACCCGCTCGCCTTTCACGGCAACGATCACGTCGCCGGTTTTTATTTCGGCGCGGGCAGCCGGCCCCTTCGGCGCGATCCCGACCGTCACGATCTTGTCCTCGATCTCGGTTGAGTACAGTCCGAGCCACGGCCGCACCGGCCGATTGACGCGGCCGAACTTGCGCATGTCGTTGAGGATCGGCTTGAGCAGATCGATCGGCACGATCATGTTGAGATGCTCGTTCTTGCCTTCGCGCGCGCGCTCAAGTTGCAGCGAGCCGACGCCGATCAATTCGCCATTCGCCGAAATTAATCCAGTGCCGCCCCAGTTCGGATGCGCTGGATAAGTGAAGATCGCTTCATCCAGCACGTATTCCCAATAGCCGGCAAATTCCTGTTTCGCCGCAATGCGGCCCGCGAGCGAACGCGTACGCCCGCCGGCGCCACCCACGACAACACGCTCGCCGATATCGGCGGCTTTCGACGAGCCGAGCTCGAGCGCGGGCAGATCGATCTTGCCGAGCGCCTGCACCAGACCGAAACCAGTTTCCTGATCGAAACCCAGCGCATGTCCCTGCACTACCCGGCCGTCGCCTAGATGCAGCCAGACGGTTTCGGCTTCGGTGATCAGATAGCCGATGGTGAGAACAAGGCCGTCGTCGATCAGCACGCCGTTGCCGGCGCGCTCGACGCCCAGCGTATCAGCCGTGAAGGCATCGGGAGGGATGATCGTATGCAGTCCCACCACCGCGGAAAGCGCACGTTCAAGATCGAAGGAATAATCCTCCGCCCGCGGCTGCACCGCTTGCGGGACCTTCCATTCGATCAAAGACGCCATCGCCATGCTCCCACCAGCACCCTCTTATCATACGCAAGATGATGCCGGCGAAAAGACGGCTCTCACATGTTAGTGTGAATGTCGTAAGCCATGGTCCCGTTGTCTATTCTCGATCTCTCTCCAGTGTCCGCCGGGTCAACCGCCGCCCAGGCGCTGCACAATTCGCTCGATCTTGCCCGGCTCGCGGATAGTCGCGGCTTCAAGCGCTATTGGGTGGCGGAGCATCACAACCTGCCTGCGATCGCCAGCTCCGCGCCCGATATCATGATCGGTCAGATCGCTGCGGTGACGAAGACCATGCGTATCGGCTCCGGCGGCGTCATGCTGCCGAACCACGCGCCGCTTATGGTGGCCGAACGCTTCAAGGTGCTGGAGGCGCTTTATCCAGGCCGGATCGACCTGGGGCTCGGCCGGGCGCCCGGCACCGATCCGGCGACGTCCTACGCACTTCGCCGCCGCCAGGGTATCAGCGAGGAGGACGATTTTCTCGATCGATTCAATGAGCTGATGCTGCTGGAGACGCGCGGATTTCCCGCCGGCCACCCGTTTCACAATGTGCGCGCGATGCCATTCGACGTGCCGCTGCCGCCGATCTACCTGCTCGGTTCTTCCGACTACAGCGCGCAGCTTGCGGGTCATATCGGTGCGGCATTTTCATTCGCGCACCACTTCGCCAATTTCGACGCGGTCGAGGCGATGCGGCTTTATCGCGACAATTTCAAACCGTCCCCGTCGCACGACCAGCCCTACGCCATTCTCGCGACCCATGTCGTTTGCGCCGAAACCGATCAGGAGGCGGAAAAATTGGCGGCCACCGTCGATCTCAACATCGTCCGGCGCGCCAAGGGCGAATATCTGCCGCTCGCCTCACCCGAAGATGCTGCGAAATACGATTACAGCCCGGTCGATCGGGCGCGAATTGCGCAAAACCGTACGCGACTTTCGGTCGGCTCGCCCGACACTGTGAAGGCACGGCTTTTGCCTCTGATCGAGGCCACCAAGGCCGATGAGCTGATGGTGACCACGATGATTTTCGATCATGCGGCGCGCAAGCATTCATACGAGCTGCTGGCGAAGGCTTTTGCCTAGCGCGTTTCGCCTGCGCTTGGGACATGCGGGAACGCGTATGCTAAAAGCCCGCGGGGTTTTCGTGCAAAAAAATGAGGGAGGCTTCTTTGGGTAAGCAGTTCAGTTTGACCGCCACCGACAAGCATTCGCTCGGCGCCTATCGCGCCGATCCGTCCGGCAAGCCCAAGGGCGGCATGGTGGTGGTGCAAGAGATTTTCGGAGTCAACCATCACATCCGCGCCGTTTGCGACCGGCTGGCAGCACTCGGCTATGTGGCGGTTGCACCGGCCGTGTTTGACCGCTTCGTACGCAATTTCGAAAGCGGCTATACGCCCGACGAAATCGCGCACGCCCGCAGCTATCTCGGCAACCTCAATTGGGATCACATGATGGCCGATGTCGCCGCAGCGCAGGGCGACCTCAAGGGCGCGGGCCCGCTCGGCGTTGTCGGTTTCTGTATGGGTGGCACCGCGGCGTTTCTCGCAGCCTGCCGCATCCCCGGATTTTCGGCGGCGGTCGCCTTCTATGGCGGCATGATCGGCAAATTCGCTGACGAGAAGCCGAAGTGCCCGATCCAGATGCACTTTGGCGAGAAGGACGACGGCATTCCGATGGATGTGGTCGAGACTATCAAGAAAAAGCAACCGCAGGCCGAGATCTACACTTATCCGGACGCGCCGCATGGTTTCTATTGCGACGAGCGGGCGAGTTACCGGAAAGAGGCTGGCGAACTGGCGTGGAAGCGTACGCAGGAATTTATCGCCAAGCATATGAAGAAATAGCAATCGCGCTGATCCGCTCATTCCCGCGCAAGCGGGAATCCAGTTTCGCTTTCTGGGTTCCCCCTTTCGCGGGGATGAGCGGAATGTTTTGTCGCTAAAACCACCGCTCCTTGACGACGATAGTGTCGCCGGGGCGCACAAGGTAATCGAGCGGCACTTCGCTGCGAGTCTGCTGGCCGCCGTTCTTGCGGGTCAGTTCGACCGTCTTTTTGAAAGCGCGCGGCGCAAAGCCGCCGGCGATGGCGACCGCCGTCTCCGCGGTCATATTGACCACATAAGGATACTGTCCTGGCGTCGTTACCTCGCCGAGTATGAAGAAAGGACGGTACGTCTCGACTTCCACGGTGACATGCGGCTCACGCACGTATCCTTGCTTGAGCCGGGCAGCGACCGCGTCTGACAGTTGCTGGTTGGTGAGGCCGCGTGCAGGCACCGCGCCGATCAGCGGCATGTTCACTTTGCCGGCAGCATCGACGATGTAAGTGTTGCTGATGCCGTCCTGTCCGAACACAACGATGCGCAGTTTGTCCCCCACGCCCAACGTGTAAACGGTTTCGCTCGCGGCGGATGCAGGCGCGGCGGCGGACGCCGATGCGTAGCCGTAGGACGGCGCTACGTATGGACCACCGGCTGCCGGTGGCTGCGCCGCGTTAACCGGCGCGGACGAGCGCGAGGTGAAAAGGCCACGGTCATTTGATGCCGCTTGCGCTTCCTGTGGCCGACGTGTCGGCTGCTCGTAAGCCTGCTGAGCGGAAGCTACCGACGAGGTGTACATGCGCGATGCAGAAATTGGCGGTGGCGCGGGCTGCACGTTCTCCTTGGTGGAAATTGTACGCGGCGCGGGCTGAGCTCTTTCGGAAGAGGCGGCGGAATCCGAAGGGAAAAGACCGCGGTTGTTTGACGCTGGTGATGCCGGCGCTTCCTGCGGCTGAGGTGTCGGCTGCTCGTAGGCCTGCTGAGCGGAAGCCGCCGACGAGGTGTACATACGGGATGCGGGGATCGGCCCCGGCGCGGACTGCGTGTTGTTGCGGGCCGACGGCTGAGCTTTGGCAGCTGCGGGAGCCGGGCGGGGCGCGGGTTGCGTATTATTAAATGAGTCGTCCGAACTCGATGGGAACCACCTGCGCTTGTTCGTGACCGGCCGCTCCGGCTCCGACGGCAAAGAGCCTGTCCGCTCATAAACCTCAGCGTCATACGCAGGCCTTGGCGAAGATGTCACGCGCGTCACCGGCACCGGACGCTGCTCCGTCGCCGGCTTTCCGCTGTCAAACGCAGCCGCCCAGCGCGATGTGAACATTCCACGATTGGCGTCGGTCGCCGTCTGCTGCGGCGGCGGAGCTGGCGCGGGTTGTTGAGCGGGCTGCGCTGCATTAACCGGCGCGGCCGATCGCGACGTGAACAGGCTTCGGTTGTTGTCGCTCGCCGTCTGTTGCGGCGGCGGGGCTGCTGCCGGTTGTTGCGCGGGTTGTGCAGCATGAACCGGCGGAGCCGATCGCGACGTAAACAGGCCGCGGTTGTTGTCTGGTTGCGGGACATTTGCCGGCGGGCTTACCTGCTCAACATATTGCGCGTCGCGCGCGCAGCCGGAGATCGCCAGCGCGACGCTTGCAGCCACCAGAAATCGGGCTCTCCGCATAAAGCGAATCCGCTCGGCCTCACGGAAATCAAGCCCGATTAAGGCTTTATATGGTTAACAAATCCTAACCGGCGGCAGCCGCGCATAAAGCCTCGCAGGATCGCCCTTTCCGGCACAAACAAAGAGGCGCCCGACCCGGGGCGCCTCTTACATCTCTCTATAGCTCTCTAAAGCCGACACTCAGGCCGGCGCACCTTGCGTGAGCTTTACGCCGATACCGATCGGACACGACACGCCGGTGCCGCCAAGCCCGCAATAGCCGTAAGGATTCTTCGCCAGATATTGCTGGTGATAGTCTTCGGCAAAATAGAATTCAGGAGCATCGACGATTTCCGTCGTGATCGCCCCATAACGCTTCTTTTTCAGCTCCTGCTCGTACATTGCTTTTGAGGCCTCCGCCGCCTGCCGCTGTGCGGCGTTGAATGTGTAAATGCCGGAACGATACTGAGTGCCCATATCGTTGCCTTGACGCATGCCTTGCGTCGGGTCGTGGCTTTCCCAGAATGTCTTGAGCAGCGTTTCATATGAAATCTTCTTCGGGTCATAGACCACCAGCACCACCTCGTTGTGGCCGGTGCGTCCCGAGCAGACCTCTTCATAAGTCGCGTTAGGCGTCATCCCGCCGGCATAACCCACGGCGGTGACGTAGATGCCATCTCCCAATTCCCAAAATTTGCGCTCGGCGCCCCAAAAGCAACCCAGGCCGAACATGGCCCGCTCAGAGCCTTCAGGATAAGGCCCCTTCAACGCACGATGATTGACGAAGTGCGTCTCTGCGGTGCGGATCGGATTGGGGCGGCCCTTCAATGCTTCGCCGGGCTTGGACATGGCAACTTTCTTGAAGCCGAACATGAGTTGTTTCTCCTGCAATCGCTGAGCGCAATATATGTCGGGCGCAGCCTGACGGAAACGCCTGCACGATCACGTCTCGGCCAGCGTCACACACGCGGATTTCACGGATGCGAGAGCTACCTTCGCCCCGCCGCTTAAGGCCGCGCATATCCGATCAGCGGTTTTTTCTTGCGTCCGAGCAGAAGAAAAACAATACCCAGAAAACCGAGAACGCTCCAGCTTGGCGCAGACAGAAATGTGACCATGAGCGGATCCCAGAGTAACCCGCCGGCATATGGCCGGATCACCGGTTCAAGCTTTGCGAGGCTGGCGGCGTTGATCAGCTCCCACAGCGCACGAACGCTGGTGAGAAAGATCCTGTTGCCGGCAATCGATTTGGTGCCGTCATAGATCAGCAGGATAAACCCGGCGGCCAGGCAGATCAGGCCGAAGAAGCGCAGCAGGAAGCGAATCATAGCCAACAACCGTTGCGACAGTTTGCGGGGCACCGATTACCCCGGCCATCGCTTCCAGACAACAGTACCAGTACCAATGGCGGAAGCCGACTTCACTTGAGTCGTTGCGGTTCCATCCGCTAACGTCATTGGCGCCGGCGTACCGGTTGTGTCCATTGGAGTATCAATGCCCCCCAAGCCCCCTGCCGGCCGTAACCGGCCAACGTTCACCGACCAGGAAGCCCTGCAATTTCACAGCGTTGGTCGGCCAGGGAAGCTGGAAGTCATCGCCACCAAGCCGATGGCGACCCAGCGTGACCTTTCGCTTGCATATTCGCCTGGCGTCGCGGTGCCGGTGCTGGCCATCGCCGAGGATGAAAGCCGCGCCTACGACTACACCACCAAGGGTAACTTTGTTGCCGTAATCACAAATGGTACGGCCATCCTCGGCCTCGGTAATCGTGGCGCGCTCGCGGCAAAACCCGTGATGGAAGGCAAGGCGGTCCTGTTCAAGCGCTTTGCCGATATCGACTCGATCGATCTCGAGGTCTCCTCCGAGGATCCGGACGAGATCGTCAATTGCGTCAAGCTGCTCGGCAAAGGCTGGGGCGGCATCAATCTCGAAGACATCAAGGCACCGGAATGCTTCGTCATCGAGCAGCGGCTGCGCGAATTGATGGACATCCCGGTCTTCCATGACGATCAGCATGGGACTGCCATCATCGCCGCCGCCGGTTTGCTCAATGCGCTGGATTTGACCGGGCGCGAAATCGCCACGACCAAATTGGTCTGCAACGGGGCGGGGGCCGCCGGCATCGCCTGTCTCGAGCTGCTCAAGGCGATCGGCTTTAAACCGGAAAACCTGATCCTCTGCGACACCAAAGGCGTGCTCTACCAGGGCCGTAAGGAGGGCATGAACCAGTGGAAATCCGGCTACGCCATCAAGACTTCGGCGCGCACGCTGGCGCAGGCCCTGGAAGGGGCCGACGTATTTTTTGGTCTGTCAGCTAAAGGTGCGGTGACGCAGGAGATGGTGAAGACGATGGCGCCGAAGCCGATCATCTTTGCCATGGCTAATCCGGACCCGGAAATCACCGTCGAGGAAGTGGCGGCCGTCCGCGATGACGCCATCATGGCTACCGGGCGATCTGACTATCCGAACCAAATCAATAATGTGCTCGGCTTCCCGTACATCTTCCGCGGCGCCCTCGATGTGCGCGCGTCCGCTATCAATATGGAAATGAAGATTGCCGCCGCGCGCGCGCTCGCTGAGCTCGCCCGCGAGGACGTGCCGGACGAAGTGGCCGCCGCCTACGGCGCCCGTCCGAAATTCGGCGCCGACTACATCATCCCGGTCCCCTTCGATCCGCGGCTTATCTCGTATGTACCGCCGGCGGTGGCGAAGGCGGCGATGGACACCGGCGTTGCACGCAAACCCATCGTCGACATGGAGGCGTATCGCCATCAGTTGAGCGCCCGCCGCGATCCGGTCGCGGGGATTTTGCTGCAGGTCTACAACCGATTGCGTCGGCAGCCCAAACGTGTGGTTTTTGCTGAAGGCGAGGAAGAGCAAGTCATTCGCGCGGCAGCAAGCTTTGTGCATCAGGGATTGGGCACCGCTTTGCTGGTTGGACGCGAGGATCGGGTGCGCCAGTCCGCCAACGAGAATGGCATCGATCTTTCGGACGGCATCGAGATCATCAACGCGCGGCTTTCAACCCGCAACGCCTCCTACATCAACTTCCTGTATGAGCGGTTGCAGCGGCGCGGTTTCCTGTTGCGTGACTGTCAGCGGCTGGTGAATCAGGACCGCAATCATTTTGCCGCGTGCATGGTCGCGCTCGGTGATGCAGATGCCATGGTGACCGGCGTCACACGAAATTTTTCCGTTGCACTCGACGATATTCGTCGCGTCATCGATCCGAAGCCGGGACACCGGGTGATCGGCGTGTCGGTCGTGGTCGCCAGGGGTCGCACCGTGCTGGTAGCCGACACCGCGGTGACCGAGATGCCGGAAGCGCATGAGATCGCTGAAATCGCCGTCGAGGCTGCCGGCGTTGCGCGCCGCCTCGGTTATGAGCCGCGACTCGCCCTGCTCGCCTTCTCGACGTTCGGCCACCCACCGGGTGAGCGCTCGGCGCGGGTGATCGAGGCGGTAAAAATCCTCGACGGCAAGCGCGTCGATTTCGAGTACGACGGAGAAATGGCGGCGGATGTGGCGCTCAACCCCGAATTGGCGGCGACCTATCCATTCTGCCGCCTCTCCGGCCCCGCCAACGTGCTGGTTATGCCGGCATTCCATTCGGCCTCGATCTCGACCAAGATGCTGCAGGAGCTCGGTGGCGCCACAGTGATCGGGCCGCTGCTGGTCGGGTTAGACCGCCCGGTGCAAATCGTGCAGCTCGGCGCCAAGGATAATCAGCTGGTCAACATGGCGGCGCTTGCCGCCTATAATGTCAGTGGCTAGCTACTCGCTGAACCTGGAGAATAAAATTGAGCAAGACCCTTTCCGGCGTGATCGCCGCCGTCGCGACGCCGATCGAGGAGAGCGGCGCACCTGATCTCAAGCGCGCGGTCAAGCTTGCGCGCTACCTGCTCGACAACGGTTGCGACGGCCTCAATGTACTTGGCACCACTGGCGAAGCGACTTCGTTTTCGCTCGACGAGCGCAAGGCGGTGATGGATGCCTACAAGGCGAACGGCTTGCCTCTGCAACGTCTGATGGTCGGCACCGGCGCGGCTGCCGTTTCTGATGCAATCGCCTTGACCCGCCACGCCGCAGAGCTCGGATTTGCCGGGGCGCTGGTGCTGCCGCCGTTTTACTACAAGGGCGTGCCCGACGACGGGCTCGTCGCCTACGTTGATGCCTTGGTCAAGGCAACCGAGCGCAAGCCGATTCCGATCTATCTGTATCATTTCCCGGCAATGTCGGGGCTGCCCTGGCACGTCACGCTCATCAAGCGGCTGCTGGAATCTTTCCCGGCCCGCATCGTGGGTCTCAAGGATTCCTCCGGTGACATGGCGTTCGCTCGCGCCGCGGCGGCGGTGTCATCTGACTTCGCGGTATTCCCGTCGACGGAAGCATGCCTGGCCGAGGCGCGCTCCGGAACTTTTGCCGGCTGTATATCCGCAACCGCCAATCTCAATGCCGATCTGTGCGCGCGCGCCTGGAGCAAGGGCGATACCACAGCCCTCGATGCGGCGGTGACGATCCGCAAACTCTTCGATGGCAAGCCGCTGGTCTCCGGCGTGAAGTCCTTGCTCGCCCACATCCATGGCGATCCCGGCTTGGCCCGCGTGAAGCCACCGCTTGCACCGTTCTCGGCCGCGGATCGTGCGTCCGTGATCGCCGGCAATGACGCCGTCCGGTCCAAGCGGGTCGCGTAGGCGACGATTTGCAGACGTTGACGCCCGCACCTGGCCTCACTATAAGCCTCAGCCTCGGCGGCGAATTCTTTCGCCGCCTCAACTTCTTGCAAATCCTGGTCGCTTTCGCGAATTACCGGCGAAGGCGCGAGCCGGGAACGAGAGACTGATGCCGAACACCAAATCCGCCCGCAAGGCCACGCGCGTGATCGCACGCCGGACCGAAGTGAACAAAGCGCGCCGTTCACTTTTTCGAAGTTCAGTGCGCAAGGTTGAGGAGGCGATCCAAAGCGGTGACCGCAAGGCGGC
Source organism: Pseudolabrys sp. (assembly GCA_035623095.1). Lineage (GTDB taxonomy): Bacteria > Pseudomonadota > Alphaproteobacteria > Rhizobiales > Xanthobacteraceae > Pseudolabrys. The sequence continues at coordinate 64,711 of DASPUD010000015.1, read as the reverse complement.
TCTTGCGGCTTTCAAGGCGGCGGAGCCGGCGATCATGCGAGCGGCACAGTACGGTATCGTACATAAGAACAATGCCAGCCGGAAAGTATCCCGACTCGCGCACCGTATCGCAAAGCTCGGCAAGTAGGCGCAATCGTACCGGCGCGGGACTAATTTCGCGTAAAACTTATGTAAGTCGTTCGGACGACTACTTTCGGCCGAAAGTGGTCGCGAAAAGCGCCGTTGTATCCAAAACGTCATCGCGACGTCAGAGAAGTTTGCTCGCCAACAATTTGCTTGGTCAAATCGCGCGACCCACCGCGCTGGTGCATGCGGCTGCGGGATTTTCGAAATGGGAGTTACGTGAGAATTCGCTCAGATTTTTTTTCGCGACGATAACGACTTAAGGGGAAAGCAACGCAAGGACCCGAAAAACCCATACAGGACCGGCATTTTTGGCTTTTGTCATATTTTAAAATATTTTGCCGCCTCCGCGGCCTGAAAAATCAATAGCTGCGTCGAAATTCCGCGCGACTCCAACACGTTGGATAAAACACTGTTGCAAAAAATCCACGGTATCAGCGCGCTCTGCGGTCCGCGGTGCATGTAATTATGGAAATTCCATTGCCGCCGCATTTTGCTTGTGTATCTTGAAAACGCGCGCGGGAATTCTTCGCACGCGATCAGAAACAAGGTTTCACGTCACGCTCATCGGCGGATGAGAACGGCTTTAGTTTGATTGAGTTGAACCGCCGAGGCAGCCCGGTAGGAGATAGACATCAGTAAGCTTGGAGCGGGCATAGGGTTTTTAATAACGCTCCGGGGAAAGCTAAATCCGGGCAAAAAATAAACCAAGGGCGAAAGCCCACACAGAATTCGAGGGGTGATGTCATGACAGGCGCAAGGACAGGGTCACTGGGCAACATTGCAGGTATTGGATGGGCGTCATCCAGAGCAACGTTGCATGTCGCTGAGACCCGTACCGCCGGTCAATCAATCCCACTCTCTTATACTGTTCATTTCAGCCGCCGCATGACCCGCCTGGCGGCTGTTTTCACTATCGGCATCCGAGGCGCTACGCCGCCACCGGCGGACTGAAGGCGCAACGCCCCTCGACTTCCCGTCGATGTCGTTTCGCCGAACCTCATTGGGCGGCGAACCTCGTAGTCCCATCGACGACATCCTCGAGCGAGTGCTGTTGCGTCCTGTTTCCGGCGCGTTGGCGACTTTCCGCCAGCCGGGCACCCCGAGTCCGTCCCACCAAAATCGGATCGAGCAGAAAAAAATGTCTAACGTCGATCAGGAGAGCTGGTCACGGGTCAAGGAGCGACTGCGCGCAGACGTCGGCGACGATGTCTATTCGAGCTGGTTCGCACGTATGGACCTGGAGGCTATCGAAGAAGGTGCCGTGCGCCTGTCGGTGCCGACCCGCTTCCTCAAGAGCTGGATACAATCGCATTATGCCGAACGCGTGCTGGCCTGCTGGCAGGCACACGAAGCAAAAGTGAGCCGTGTGGAGCTGATTGTCCGCTCGGCGGTGCTTAAATCTGCTGTGTTGCCAAAGGCCAAGCCCGAGCTTGCGAGCGGCGAAATCAGCGGGCGCTATACGAACGGTATTACCAATGGCCGTGTATTGTCGGTCGGCGACCCAAGCGTGCACGAAGCGCTTGGCGGTTCGCCGCTCGACCCCCGCCTCACTTTCGATACATTCGTCGTCGGCCGCTCCAACACACTTGCTCATGCGGCTGCCAAACAGGTAGCCGCAGCCAAACGCGGCGACCCGGTCATGTTCAACCCGCTGTACATCCACTCGGGTGTTGGCCTGGGCAAGACGCATTTGCTGCAGGCTGTGACCTGGGCCGGAAACGCCGCCGGCGAACGCAAGGTGCTCTACCTCACTGCCGAGAAATTCATGTACGGATTCGTCTCGGCCCTGCGCACTCAAACTGCGCTTGCCTTCAAGGAAGCACTGCGCGGCATCGGCGTACTGGTGATCGACGACCTGCAGTTCCTGCAAGGCAAGTCGACCCAGGCTGAATTCTGTCACACACTCAACGCCTTGATCGATGCCGGCCGGCAGGTGGTTATTGCCTCCGATCGCCCGCCGTCCGACCTGGAAAGTCTCGATGACCGCGTGCGGTCGCGCCTTGCCGGCGGACTGGTCGTGGAAATGGGGCCGCTAGGCGAGGAATTGCGCTTCGAAATCCTCAAAGCCCGGGTCATGGCGGCACGCGCACATCATCCTGCCTTCGATGTACCGCTGCCGGTGCTGGGCTACATAGCCAAGACCGTCACCCACAATGGCCGCGATCTGGAAGGTGCGCTCAACCGTCTGCTTGCGCACAACAAGCTCACCGGCCATGCCGTGACCCTGGAAATGGCCGAGCGTGAAGTGCGCGACCTGATCCGTCCGCAGGAACCCAAGCGGGTCAAGATCGAGGACATTCAGAGGGTGGTAGCGCGGCAGTACAATGTCAGCCGGTCAGACCTTCTGTCATCGCGCCGCACTGCCAATGTGGTCCGTCCACGGCAAGTTGCGATGTATCTCGCCAAGACCCTGACTTTGCGTTCGCTACCGGAAATCGGGCGCCGCTTCGGGGGCCGCGACCACACGACTGTGCTGCATGCGGTGCGCAAGATTGAGGGCCTCGTCGGTAACGACATGGCGCTGGCTGAGGAGATCGAAATCCTCAAACGGCAATTACAGGAGTAAGTGCTGCAGAGACGGGACCGCGCGAGATCGCGGTCCCGGACTTGCAGGAACGTCTGGGGATAGACCCCGCCTAAACCCCCACACTCTTGCGATTTTTGCGCTGGCGCGGCACCTTTGCCCTCCGGCCCCGCATTCCGCGAGCGCCGGCTTGCCGCCAGGCCTTAGTTCAGGGGTCTTTTCGAAGGCGGCGAAGCGGGTTTCCAATGAAAGTTACAGTCGAGCGTGCAGAGCTTTTGAAGTCGCTGGGCCACGTGCATCGCGTGGTGGAGCGGCGCAATACCATCCCGATTCTGGCGAATGTGCTGGTCAAGGCCGAGCGCGGCAAGCTCAGCCTCAAGGCTACCGATCTCGACCTCGAGGTGACCGACTCGATCGCCGCAGAAGTTTCGCCAACCGGCTCGACGACCGTGCCTGCGCACATGTTCTACGAGATCGTCCGCAAGCTGCCGGAAGGCGCGCAGATCGTAATCGAAGGCTCTAGCGACCGCGCGGTGCTGTCTCTGCGGGCGGGGCGTTCGCGCTTCACGTTGCAGACTTTGCCCGAAAGCGATTTTCCCGATCTCGCCGCCGGCGAGATGAGCCATTCCTTCAAAGTCGCCGCCGCTGACCTCAAACGGCTGATCGACAAGACTCAATTCGCAATTTCCACGGAAGAGACCCGCTACTACCTCAACGGGATCTATCTGCACACCGCCGGCAGCGCCAAGTCCGGCACCTTGCGTGCGGTCGCGACGGACGGCCATCGCCTCGCGCAAGTGGAGCTGCCGTTGCCCCAAGGCGCCAACGGCATGCCCGGCATCATTGTGCCGCGCAAAACCGTAGGCGAGGTGCAGCGGCTGATCGAGACGGGCGAAGGGGACGTCGCAATCGAACTGTCGTCCGGCAAGATCCGTTTCACCATCGGCAATGTCGTTTTGACCTCAAAGCTGATTGACGGGACCTTCCCCGACTATGCGCGGGTGATCCCGCTCAACAACGAGAAGAGCCTGGTGGTCGACAAGAAGGATTTCGAAGCCGCGGTCGACCGCGTCTCGACTGTATCGAGTGAGCGCGGGCGTGCGGTCAAGCTTTCCATCAGCGGCGGCCGGCTTGTCCTGTCGGTGACCAATCCCGACTCGGGCAGCGCCACCGAGGAAATCGAGGTCGAATACGATGCCGACCCGCTCGATATCGGTTTCAACTCGCGTTACTTGCTGGATATTGCCGCGCAAATTGAAGGCGAAGTCGCCGTACTCAAACTCGCCGACCCCGGCTCGCCCACACTGATCCAGGACAAGGATGCCAAGGGCGCGCTGTACGTGCTGATGCCGATGCGAGTCTAGCGCGCCGTGCCATGAGCGCGCTGCCCGGCGCACCGGTGATCCGTAAAGCGACAGTCCGGGACACCGCGCGTATCATTTCGATCGCACGCGCCGCCTACGCCAAATACATCCCGCGCATGGGGCGCGACCCACCGCCGATGCTGGCCGATTTCGAGGCGTTGATCACAGCCGGGTTTGCCACCGTAATCGAGAGTGCAGGGAACGTCGTTGGGTACTTGATCGCGTGGCCCGAAGCCGACGCCTATCTCATCGACAATCTGGCGATTGATCCGGCCCGCCAAGGGGAAGGGTTCGGTCGCAAGCTTGTAGAAAAAGCCATAGCCGAAGCTCGCGGCCTGAATTTGCCTGCGCTGCGCCTCTATACCAACGTTGTTATGACCGAGAACATCGCGCTTTATGGACACATCGGCTTTGTCGAAACGCACCGCACGGTCGAAAATGGATTGCATCGCATGCATATGCGGTTGACCCTGTGAGTCAAGATGTCCGCAGCCTCCATTCGCCGCCTGACGCTGACCAATTTTCGCAGCTACCACGCCGCGCAAGTTGTGCTCGACCGCGCCGGTCTGGTGGTTCTCACTGGCGCGAATGGCGCCGGCAAGACAAACCTGATCGAGGCGATTTCCCTGCTCGCACCCGGCCGCGGGCTCCGGCGCGCCACCCTGGAGGAACTGGCCTTTTCGGAAGGCGACGGCGCCTGGGCCGCGTCGGCCGAAATCGAAGGGATGCTCGGGCTTGCCACCCTCGGCACCGGCATCGACCCGCCGACCGGCGAGGAATTGGCGCCTGCCCGCAAATGCCGGATCGATCGCGAGCCTGTTGGTTCGGCGGCGGCATTCGCCGACCATCTGCGCGTCGTCTGGCTCACCCCGGCCATGGATCCGCTGTTCAATGGGCCAGCCTCCGAGCGCCGGCGCTTTCTCGATCGCCTGGTTCTCGCCGTCGATGCACAGCATTCGAGCCGTGTTGCCGCGCTTGAACGCAGCTTGCGATCGCGCAATCGCCTGCTCGAAGATTCGCCGGGCGATTCCCCCTGGCTCGACGCAATTGAACACGAGACCGCCGAGGTCGCGGTTGCGGTTGCCGCAGCGCGAGCGGAAACGGTCAAGCGTCTGTCGACGGCTCTTGATGCGTCGCGCAACGAAGCGCCGCAGTTTCCACAAGCACAAATCCTCCTGCAAGGCTGGATGGAAGAACTTTTGCAGGATCGCAGCGCCATCGAGATCGAAGACCAGTATCGCGTCCGCTTGAAAGAAAACCGCGCCCGCGATGCCGCCGCTGGGCGCACCCTCGACGGCCCGCATTTGTCCGATCTCGCTGTAAGTCATGCCGGCAAAAATATTCCCGCGGCCGATGCTTCAACCGGCGAACAGAAAGCGTTGTTGATCCGCCTGGTGCTTGCCCACGCGAACCTGATCAAACAGATGACCGGCTTTGCGCCGTTACTTTTGCTCGATGAAGTCGTCGCTCATCTCGACCCGACCCGGCGCGAAGCGCTCTATGACGCGCTGTTGTCCCTCGGCGCCCAGGTGTGGATGACCGGCGCGGATCCGGTAGCCTTCGGCGCTATTTCTGGCCGCGCTCAGCTGTTCGTCGTGCGCAGCGGAACGGTACAGCCCTCACCAGCCGGGTTCCCTCACTAGGCCTCACGTTTTGTTAATCCAAATGCGATCAATTCCTCGAAAACAGGAACAATCGCCAAGCCTTTTAGCTTAGCAGAATGGGAACGATTGCGAGCTGGGACGATGGGAACGGACGCGATTACAAAGGTCAGGGATGAACTCGATCGTGCTTTCGACAGGACGCGCGCCGAACTTGATCGCGTGGAAATTCTGGCTGCCGGCCTTGCGGCATTCAACGCCCCGGTTCCCGGCTACGAACCAACATTCCATCATCTGCGCCTCTCAAGCCTGACCAAGCACGAGCTTCCGTCGGATTAGAGCGCGCTATCGCAATCGCTCATACTTCGCCCAGCAACAGGCGCCGTTGACGCTCGGACGCGTCTGAATAGCGGCGCAGCGCGTGCGCTTCACTCAATTGGCCAATGACCTGCCGACGCTCAAGAGAATCGACCACCGCGAGCGCCTCGGCTTCGTGGCGGTCAAAAGCCGCTACCGCCTCCTGTGCCGTCATCTGGGGCAGCAGCATATGGTCACGGTGATGCAGTATTTCACGCACTGAAATTGTGGCGCCGAGTTCGGCGGCATGCGCTTCCGCGACGATCACCACGCCTGCGTAGCGACCGTCTTCGTCAACCGCGATCACCTGGTTAGTGGAACCGAGCGGAAAGGTTTCGCGGAACAAGCTCACCGGCGATTCTGCCGGCGTGGTGCGGACGTCGGGCCGCATCATCTGACCAACGGTCAGATCGCGAATCCAGCCAACGTCGGCACCACTTCGGATGGTTTGGCCACGCAGATGGAAACGCCAGGTGGCAAACGAATATCCGAAGAATTCGCGCGTCACCTGCATGGCGATGATGGCTGCAATCAGCACTGCTGTGGTGAGCCAAAGATCCCCGGTGGTCTCCAGCGCAATGAAGGTCATGGTCAAGGGCCCGCCAATCACCGAAACCGAGAGCGCGCACATGCCAATGACGGCGTAGGAATCGGGATTGACGTGCAATCCGGGCCACACCGCGCCCAATCCGAATGCGAACAATTGTCCGCCGAGCGCGCCCAGCAGCAGTGAGGCAAAAAACAATCCGCCGCGGAAGCCCGATCCAAGCGAAATCACCGAGGCGACCGCCTTGAGCACGAAGATCAGCGCTATGGTCGCAAGCGGCAGCTTGAAGATACTGGTCAGGTGAAGCGCGCCATGACCCGATGACATGACTTGTGGCAAAAGCATCGCCATCAAGCCGACCAGCGCACCTCCTATCATCGGCCGCAATGCGGGTTTGATTTTCAATCGGGTCAGCAACAACTCCCAACCGGCAACGCCGCGCATCATGACAATACCGAACACAGCAGCGAGTACTCCAACAAAGGCAGCAATTACGACGTCGTGGACCGCGAGATTTGCTACCGTGCCGGTGTCGATGCCGTGCCAATCGGGTGTGAAAGCGCGAGCGGTCAAATAGCCGACCAGCGCCGCCATACCGACTGGCGCCAGCGACGCAATTGAATAGGTGCCGATGATCAGCTCAAAGCCATAGAAAGCGCCGCCGAGCGGCGCGCCGAAGGCACCCGCGATCGCCGCAGCAGCACCACAGCCGACGAGTACGCGCAGGTCGCTGCGGCGCAGACGAAATGCCCGGCCGATCGCTGACGCGATACCGCTCGCAAGCTGCGTGTAGCCTGCTTCCAATCCGACCGAAGCGCCAACGCCGCTTGACCAAACCGTCTGCGCAGCCACGATCAGGCTTCCGCGCATCGACATGCGGCCGCCATGCAGCGCATTTGCTTCGATCGGGTCGACCTCGGTGCCGCGGCGGCGCGTGACGTAGGCGGTCACAAGACCAAATAGAAGGCCACCGACACACGGGGGTACGAAGGCATGAATCGGATCGAGCGAGACACGGCCTGATAGACGCTCGCCTGGATCGAGTCCAAAAAAAACCTGATGCATGAGGCCGACGGCCTCGCTCATCGCGGCCACCGCCAGCCCGCCAATAATACCAATGATGACCGCCAGGATGATTACGCTGGATTCGCGGGCACGCACGATAGCGCGCAGGCGATGCGGAACTTCGAGCGAACGGCTGAACAAACGCATTGAATGCAAACTTAAATCGGGCGAACCTACCGTCGGCTTAAATGCCACGCCGCAATCGCGCAAAAAGCAAATGAGTCAACGCGTGAAGGGCAGCCTTTGACTCTTCTTTTTGGCGGTTTTTTGCGGCAGGTTTTTCGTCGCGATTCGAGCGAAAAATTTGGTGAAAAAAGTGTGGATTTTTGCAACCCTTCCCCTTCAAAAAACATCGCCAGATCAACATATTAAGGGTTCTTCTTTTCTCTGTACGAGACCCCATTTTCATGTCACACCAAAATCCCTATTCCGACTCAATTTTCTGCCTGGTTTGAGGGTGCCGCTTATGGCTGAACCGGCCCGCAAAAACCCATCCGACTATGACGCTGAGTCGATCAAGGTCCTCAAAGGCCTTGATGCCGTGCGCAAGCGGCCGGGCATGTATATCGGCGACACTGACGATGGCTCGGGCCTCCACCATATGGTGTACGAGGTCGTCGACAACGCCATCGACGAGGCGCTGGCGGGTTTTGCCACCGAAGTCTCAGTGACGCTCAATCCGGACGGCTCGTGCACGGTGCGCGACAACGGTCGAGGCATTCCCACCGACATCCACAAAGGCGAAGGCGTATCGGCGGCCGAAGTGATCATGACCCAGCTGCACGCCGGCGGAAAATTCGACCAGAACGCGTACAAGGTATCGGGCGGCCTGCACGGCGTGGGTGTCTCAGTGGTGAATGCACTGTCCACCTGGCTCAAGCTCACCATCTGGCGCGACGGCAAAGAGCACTTCATGGAGTTCCGCGACGGCGTGGCAAAATCTCCGCTCAAAGCCGCCGGCGATGCGAAGAACAAGCGCGGCACCGAAGTAACGTTCCTGCCATCGACCAAGACCTTCACCATGGTCGAGTTTGATTTCTCAACGCTCGAACACCGCCTGCGCGAGCTGGCTTTCCTTAACTCCGGCGTGGCCATCGCGCTGTCTGACCAGCGTCACGCCGTCGAGAAGCGCGAAGAAATGAAATATGAGGGCGGCGTCGAGGCCTTTGTGAAGTTCATCGACCGTAACAAGACCTCCCTCGTACCCAACCCGATCATGATCAAGGCGGAGCGGGAGGGAATGACCGTCGAATGCGCCCTATGGTGGAACGACGGGTACCACGAGAGCGTGCTCTGCTTTACCAACAACATCCCGCAGCGCGACGGCGGCACGCATCTCGCCGGTTTCCGCGGCGCCCTTACGCGCCAGATCACGCAATACGCGGAGATGATCGGAAGCTCGCGCAAGGAAAAAGTGACCCTCACCGGCGATGACTGCCGCGAAGGATTGACCGCGGTTCTCTCGTGCAAGGTGCCTGATCCCAAATTCTCCTCGCAGACCAAGGACAAGCTTGTGTCCTCGGAAGTGCGCCCGGTCGTCGAGGGCGTCATCAACCAGGCTTTGCAGGACTGGTTCGAAATTCATCCGCAGGAAGCGAAAGTCATCGTCGGCAAGGTGGTGGAGGCCGCTGCGGCCCGCGAGGCCGCGCGCAAGGCGCGCGAGTTGACCCGGCGCAAAGGCGCGCTCGACGTCTCGTCGCTGCCAGGCAAGCTTGCCGACTGCCAGGAGCGCGATCCCGCCAAGTCTGAACTATTCATCGTCGAGGGCGACAGCGCCGGCGGTTCCGCCAAGCAGGGCCGCAACCGCGAATTCCAGGCCGTGCTGCCGTTGCGCGGCAAGATCCTGAACGTGGAGCGCGCGCGCTTCGACAAGATGCTGTCGAGTCAGGAGATCGGCACGCTGATCACGGCGCTGGGCACCGGCATCGGGCGCGACGAGTTCAACCCGGACAAATTGCGCTACCACAAGATCATCATCATGACCGACGCGGATGTCGACGGCTCACACATTCGCACGCTGCTGCTGACGTTTTTCTTCCGGCAGATGGAAGAACTGATCAAGCGCGGCCACATCTTCATCGCGCAGCCGCCGCTGTATAAAGTCTCACGGGGAAAATCCGAGCAATATTTGAAAGATGAGCGCGCGCTCGAAGACTATTTGATCGCGACCGGCGTCGAAGAGGCTGTGCTGCGTCTTGCCTCAGGCGAAGAACGGGCCGGCGAGGATCTGCGCAAAATAGTCGACCAGGCGCGCGCCATCCGCAATCTTCTTAACGGGCTGCACAGCCGTTACAATCGTCAGGTCGTTGAGCAGGCGGATATTCTTGGCGTGCTCAATTCCGATATTTTCGGCGATCCGAAGAAGGCCAAAGCCGCAGCGCCGTATATCGCCAAACGCCTTAATGCACTGTCCGAGGAAACCGAACGGGGTTGGGAAGGCGAGTTCAGCGAAGAAGCCGGCTTCACCTTTACCCGCACTCTGCGTGGCGTGAAGACCGTATCCATCATCGATCATGCTCTGCTCGGCTCGGCGGACGCCCGTAAGCTCGACGAATACGCGGGGTCTCTGCAGAAGATCTACGAAAAACCCGGCTCACTGCGCCGCAAGGACGAAACCTGGGCGATTCACGGACCGGTCGGCTTGTTTGAGGCTGTTACCGGCGCAGGGCGCAAGGGCGTAACAATGCAGCGCTACAAGGGCCTCGGCGAAATGAATCCCGGGCAGCTGTGGGAAACCACGCTCGACGTGAACGCGCGCTCCTTGCTGCAGGTCAGGGAAGGCGAGGATGCCGACAACATCTTCACCGAATTGATGGGTGAACTGGTCGAGCCGCGCCGGCTCTTCATCGAGCAAAATGCCTTGGCTGCCAGCGTCGACGTCTAGCGACCACCACGCCACACAATAAAGTTTAATTGCAGAATTCCCTGATGCCGTGGATCCAGCGGCCACGGGCGTTGCGCACGGGTGCATCCTTAAAATAGCAGCTGTCGACCGTGTAGTAGGGGCCGTAGCAGTTGCCGTAGAGGCAGCCGCGCTCCCATGCCGGCCAGCCGACATAGCGAAGGTGCACTGTGGAGGAATGGACGCGGCCGAGGGGGGCCTGGCAATCGCCGCAATAGGGTACCTGCTCGACAATGCGGATCCGCACGTCATAAGGCGCCGCGATGCGCGCAACCGCCGGGCCGCGCTCACTATAGAGATCGGCGGCTTGCGAGAAGCCGCTCATCAGAGTCAAAAGGCCCAGCACCAGAGTTGCGTGGATGATCCGCATAAGCCACTCCCCAAGGAATTTCGGAACTATACCCGTCAAAACCAAAGGGCTTTTTTCCCGGTAACCGAAATTTCCCAAAGCGGTTAAATTTATCCGAATATCCGGAAATCACCGGATTTGCAGGCGTAACCTGCTTACCCACTACGATGTAAGCTTGGCTCCTATGGTCAGTCCGATGATCAACGCGCCAAGGAACAGCACCAGGAAAATGCCGAACAGCCACTGCGCGATGGTTGCGGACGCCGCTTCCACGTCGGTAAAGCCGAAAATACCGGCAACCACGGCGATGATTAGGAAAACAATGGCCCATTTCAGCATCGGCGCCTCCTCCGCAGGATCGAGCCCTAATAAAATGAGCAGGACCGCGGTCGAGTTCCATCCGTCGGGTCACGAGCGCGGACGCTCGGGCGAACGCGTGCGCGGATCGCGCGGTAGCCAAATGCCCGCATCGACGCGGAAGAGGAAATCGCCGACTAACTGATTGAAAAGATCCGGCTCTTCCAGGTTCACCGCGTGGCCGGTTTTCGGCAGCACGACGAGGCCTGAGGCGGAAAGCCAAGTTTTCAGATAGAGCGCCGGTTCGATGCAGCGCTCGTCCTCGTCGCCGACCACGATTAATGCCGGAGTCGACAGCTTGCGGATGTCGTTCTCGAAATCGTAGAGCGACGGACGCGCGCCCTGGAAGCCGCGCGACATGTGCGCCGAACCTTTCGCGTCGTGCTCGGCGAGCTGACTGACGAACTCGGCAAAGCCGCGTGCATCTTTCAGCTCGAACGGAATCCGGCTTGGTCCGCGGCCATAGGTCTGCGCAACCGCGGCCGAGCCCTCGCGTTCGAACTGGGTGGCAAGGTCACGCGACCGCTTGTGGAATTCCTCGGTATACCAGCGCTCGCCGCCTGAGCCGGTGCCGGCGAGCACCATGGAGCGGACACGGCTCGCGTGATTGAGCGCAACCTGCAGCACGGTATATCCGCCCATCGACAGGCCGATGAGATGCGCCTGCGCAATCTTCAGGTAATCGAGCACTGCAATCGCATCGCGCACAACATGGCGATAGCTGTATGCGTTCGGATCGTCCGGAACATCGGAAGGCTTGTAGCCGCGGGCAGCGTAGGCGATGCAGCGATAACGCTTACCGAATGCACGCAGCTGCGCCTCCCAGCTGCGGTGGTCGCCTGCGAACTCGTGCAAGAACAGGATCGGAGTGCCCTGCCCCACTTCTTCGTAATAAAGCTTCACTTTGTCGGGTGTCAGCGCGTAAGGCATCGTTCCTCTTCTTATTTACTCAAATGCGCCGCCCCTGAATTTTCATTGCAACCCGCACCAATTCGGCGATATTGCGGGCGCCGATCCGCTCCATCACCCAGGCACGATGATTTTCCACGGTCTTCGGACTAATTTTCAGTTTTGACCCGATTTCTTTATTCGACAAGCCGGCTACAGCAAGCTCCATCACCTGCCGTTGCCGGGCGGATAGCGCATCGAAGCGGGATTGCAGCTTTTCCAGCTCGGCCGCATCGATTTCAGGCAGCTGTTTCTGCTCGATCGCGTTGTGGATGCTGGCCAACAAGCGGGCCTCGTCGAATGGCTTCTCGATGAAATCGAATGCGCCGACTTTCATGGCGGCGACAGCCATGTCGACGTCGCCGTGCCCGGTGATCAGGATAACAGGCGCTGCCAATCCCTTGCCCTTCACGCCGTGCACCAGCTCGAGACCGGACATTCCGGGCATCCGCACATCCGAAACGATGCTGTCGAACCGCTGCCCGCTATCGATCGCGGCCAGAAAATCATTCGCCGAGGCAAAACACGCGGTCTTGATGTTCTGGCGGGCGAAATAGAGACGAAGCGAGTCGAGCACGGCCTCGTCGTCGTCGATTACGGCGATGTGGATTGAGCCAGTCACGGCCGCTCGGTCTTTGCAATGGGAAGCGTAAAGCACACGGCCGCACCTTTCGGATTGTCGTCCAGCCAGAGCTGGCCGCCATGCGCTTCAACGATTGATCGGCAAAGTGGCAATCCAATGCCCAGGCCTTCGGCCTTGTGCGACGAAAGCGGCAAAAACGCATTTTCAAGGAGAGCGGGCGGAAAGCCTGGCCCGCTGTCCACGACTCGCACTTCTACAAATTCGTCGTCAAATACCCTGGCTCCGATATGGACAATCCCACGCATGCTCCCACTGTCGCTGATCGCCTCGATCGCATTGCGCATCAGATTGATCAGGACTTGCTCGATCTGCAGCAAGTCGACCATGACGGCAGGAAAATCAGAGGCGATATCGGAGCGAACCGTGACATGAGCGCGGTCAAGATCGGGCTGACACAGTTCGATCGTCTCCTCGACGATCCGCTCGAATCTGCAGGGGGCGCGGTTGCTGCGATCGAGCCGAACCAGGGCGCGCAGGTGGCGGACCACCTCGGCTGCGCGTTCGACCTGCGCGACCGCTTTCTTTGCCGTCTCGGCCACCACGGCAACATCGGTTTGGCCAGACGTCATCGCGTCGTTCAGAAGCCGGGTATAGGTGCCGGCCGCCATAAGGGGCTGGTTGAGCTCATGCGCCACCGCTGCGGCAAGTTCGCCCATGCTGCCGAGCCTCGCCATTCGCGAGAGCGAATCCTGCTGCAAACGCAACTGCGCTTCCGTACGCCACCGCTCTGTAACCAGATCACCGGCAACCAGGCCTGTCATCGCCAAGACGAGCATGAGAGCCTGAAAGGCCGTCACATTGAACGTGCCCGCCGGAAAAAGTTGGATGCCGAGGATGAGCCCGAGCTGCGTCACCAGAATCCCGACACTAACACCTTCCGAACCGGTGCGTACGGCAAGCCAGATGATCGGTAGAAAGAGAACATAGAACAGCTGGAATTGCTGTTCCTGGGTCAATCCGAATACGACGGCGAGCGCCAGGGCGATCGCAACAAACTGCAGCAAGGTTTCCGTCGTCATCGGCAGAATACGCCGGCGAGTCAGTGCAAAAAGCGCGAACGGCGTTATTACGGTGATGCCGATTACGTCGCCGACCCAGTAGCGCAGCGCCGCCGCTGCGAAGTCAGCCGTCGGCAACAACCCCGCGATGATCGTCAGGCTGACATAGCCGACCGCAACAAAGGCTGCACTCACGACTGCGACCAGCATCAGCAAAACGAGATCGCGCATCGAGCCGAGAGTCGGATCGAAACGCAGACTCGGACGCAACAAGTATGTCAACGCGATCGAATAACCGCCGCCGACGAGCATGGAAGCCAGAATCTCGACATGCCACGGCATGGCGAATTGCTGATTGAGATAATCCGCAAGCAGAGGACTGACGAGCAAAAACGGAATCATCCGTAGGCCAAAGAGCAGGAGCAGGACAAAGCTCAGGCCGGTGCCGGGATTCCAGGGCGTGATTCCGAGTTGCGCGTAAGGCTCGATGTAGCTGATCCAATCGAGCAACGCGTAAGCGGCGAGGTAGACAATTCCAACGACCATCTTGTGCGCGTCGAACACCCGCGGAAAGGCCATTGCTCGCAATCGTTCTGCCTGGATTTCGCTCGTCATCAGTCTAAACCTTCCGCGCAGCGGCACCCCGGATATTAATACCCAGGTGAAAATACCCAAGTGTATGGCCCCGGGTATTCATCCTGAATTGTAGCCGGGTTCGGCAATCCTAATCTCGCGCAAAGAAAGCCCGGATTATCGGGCCTGCGCGGACCATAGCCATGCCGAACCGACACCCGATACGCGTGCATGCGCGGAGTCGCCCGGAGAATTCCCACGCTAGGAATTCCGTCGCCCGCGAGCCGCACAGCCGGCACGTTCCCGATTGGCAGCGCGGCGGTGGACCAGGACACGCGCGAGTTTCGCTGAGCTCAGTTCTCTTCAACTGGGCCGGACTCGTCGCGCTGTGGGCGCTTCCCTATCTGACGCTGCTCGAACATCTGCGCATCGATGCGGCACGATCTGAAACCTTGCAGTGGTCGTTGCTGATTATCGGCGCTCTCGGGCTCGCCAGCCTTCTCTACACGTCGTGGCGGCAAACGCTCGATCCTGCGTGGCGTGCCCGGCACGGTCTCCGTCTGCGGACTCGAGCCGACCGTCCACGCAACGAAAACGCCGCTTGAGCAAAGCGCAAAGGAATCGAGAATGACCGAGGCCTTGAACGATATCGGCGTCAACATGACGCCCCAGTTCTGGTTCTCGGTCGTACAGATCATCTGGATCAATGTGCTGCTTTCCGGCGACAACGCAATCGTCATTGCACTCGCCTGCCGCAACCTGCCGCAAAAGCAACGGGTGGCCGGAATGTTTCTCGGCACCGGCGTTGCACTGTTGCTGCGCCTGATCTTTGCGGCGGTGGTCTCGACTCTGATGCTGCTCCCCTACGTCAAGATCGTGGGCGGCGCGGCGCTTTTCTGGATCGCCGTCAAGTTGCTGGCGCCCGACGAAGAGAGCAACGGGCATAGTTCGTCGGAAAGTCTCTGGCACGCCGTAAAGCTGATCGCCGTTGCCGACGTCGTCATGAGTCTCGACAATGTCATTGCGGTGGCCGCCGTCGCCGACGGCAGCCTGGCTTTGCTCATATTCGGGTTGGGTGTCAGCATTCCGGCGATCGTGGCCGGCGCCAACATCATCATGGCGTTGCTCAACCATTTCCCGCTGATCATCTGGGCCGGCGCGGCCTTGCTGGGCTGGATCGCGGGCGACGTGATCGCCACCGATCCGGTGATCGTCGGCTACATGATGTCCTTTGGTCCCGACGTGCCGGAAAAGACCAGGCTCTTTTTGTCGATCCTCGGCATGGTCGGCACCGTCGGTGCATGCCTGGCCACCAGGTCGCGCGAGCGCGCTCCGCGGCTCGACTACTAGCTTTCAGAACAGATCGAAGTACTCTTTCTGCTCCCAGGGCGTGACCTCGGGCTGATCACCCGATTCGTTCTGGAAACGCTCGAGCTCGGCTGCCTTGATATGGGTGTAGTAGTCGACAAAGCCCGCACCGAAGCCGGCGCGAAGAACCTCGTCGGTCCGCAGTGCGGTTAAAGCTTCGCCGAGATTCTTCGGCAACAGGGCAGCGACGGCTTCGTAAGGCGTATCCGCCGACGGCCCGGGATCGAGCCGCCGTGCAATTCCATCGAGCCCGGAATAGATCTGCGACGCCACGTAGAGGTACGGATTGGCCGCCGGTTCGCCGCCGCGGTTTTCCAGATGGGTTGAGGTCTCGCCCGGTTGGCCGAGAATGCGGACCATCACGCCACGGTTATCGCGCGCCCAGATCGCGCGGTCGGGCGCGAGCGAATAAGGCCGGTAGCGTTTGTAGCCGTTGATTGTCGGCGTGGTGAACACGGCTGCCGCCCGCGCATGCGCCAGCAGCCCGCCCAGATAGTATTTTCCCACGGTTGAAAGCCCGTCCGGATGATCGAAGGCGAAAGCGTTGCGCCTGGTTCTCGGTTCGATCAGCGACTGATGCAGATGCCATCCGCTCGACATCACGTTCGGCAGCGCCGGCCGGCACATGAAGCTGGCGAGCAATCCATGCCGGCGTGCGATCTGTTTCACCGCCGCGCGGAAAAGCACCATGGTGTCGGCGCTGGCGAGACCCTGTTCTGGCCTGAAGGTAAACTCGCACTGGCTGGGGCCGAGTTCGACTTCCACCGAGCGTAGTGGCAGGCCGAGGCGCTCAATGCCCTGGCGGAGAATCTCGATCGCCGGCTCAAACATGTCGAAGCGTGATTCGGTCAGGTATTGGTAGCCTTGCGTCAGCAGGCTTACCTCGGGCGCTTCCGGCGGCCAGGTAGCGTCAGCGGGCGCCAGCCGGGGATTTTCAATCTTGAACAGATGGAATTCGACCTCGAGCCCGGCGAGAAAATCAAAGCCGGCCTTGGCGAGCGTCGCCAGCGCGTCGCGGCATCGCGCGCGCGTCGAATAGGGCACCGGCTTGCCGTTGCCGAAATAGATATCGCACAGCATCCAGCCAGTTTTGTTTGCCCACGGCAGGATTCGAAAGGTCGTGGGATCCGCGACCATTACGAAGTCGCTGCCGCCCTGCATTTCCTCCATTGCGAAACCACCGCCGGGCGTGAATACCGGGTAGACGGTGCGGTGTGCAGAGTCTTTTGCGAGCAGCGTCGTGGTCATGGTGACGCCGTTGCGCATCGCGCCCGCCGCATCCGATGCGACCAAAGTCTTGCCGCGAAGGACACCGTGCTGGTCGGCGAAAGAGAAGCGGACGACCTCCAGCTTTTCTTTCTTGATGATGCGCTCGACCTGAACGGCGGCCTTTGTCTGAGCCCCGTTCCACAGGCCGTGGCGCGCGACGAAGCCGGCAGGGTTACGCGGACGCGGCGGCATCAGAGCCTAGTGCCTGTTGGCCCAGCTCGCGGCCTGACGCTTGCTCGCTTCGCTCTTTTGCCAATAACCCTGCCAGCCGTCGGTGGGTCCGATGCCGTCGATCGCCGCAGGTCCTGTGATCCCGGCGGCCTGGCGTGGGTCGAGCACCATGATCGGTTTTTCGCCATTGTCCGACTGCTCGATGGCCTGGCGCAGCAGTCGGCGATAGGCCGCGATCGCCTTATCGGAAGTGCCGAGATGTTCGGTCGTACGGTCTTGGATGGCGCCCATCGACTCGCAGGCCCATTGGTCGTGCACGTTGATGTCGGCGCCCATGCCCGTATAGGTCTCGTGCTCCTGCTCGTGCGCATCGAAACCGTAGTCGTTGCCCTTGTTTTTGTTCGGGATGTAATCGGGCAACTGATAAAGCGCCAAGCGCTGACGCCGCATTTCCTCTTTGTCGACCGGCGCACCGAAGCTGGTGAAGATTGCGTACCAATAATGCTTCTCGTCATCGATCGGCACGTGCCATTGCGTGATTGTCATCTCGCGGCTCATCGGAATGACGAAGGCATTGGGAAACATCAGATTGGTGACGCGGACGTGCGTGCTCTTCTCGTTGATCTGCCGCAGAGTCACGAGCCGGAAACCAAATTCCGTCGGCTCGACTTCGATGCGCGGCCGGGTGAATTCCCGCATGATACGCGACATCGGCATGTCGGAATCGCGCGAGGTGTCGCGAAACAATTTTCCGTAAGCCTGACTTGGATCCTCGTCATGGAAGAACCGGTGCAGGAATGAGGTATGCACGGGGTCAATGCCCACCTCGAGCGACTGCAACCAGTTGCAGTCGATCATCCCTTTGAACGCGAAGGTGTGGCTGTCGGGGGCGACGAAGCAGTCGAAATGCGGAAAGGCCGGCGGCTCGCCGGGTCCGAGATAGGCAAACAGGATGCCGCTCTTTTCCATCACCGGATACGATTTCTGGCGAATATTGGCGCACAGATTGCTGTCAGGCGGTTCGGCCGGTGTCTCCAGACATTTGCCGTGCACGTCGAACAGCCAGCCATGGAAGGCGCAGCGCAGGCCCCCGCTTTCTAGCCGCCCATAGGAAAGATCGGTACCGCGATGCGGGCAGCGGCGGCCGATCAGGCCATAGCGGCCCTGGGTATCCTTGAAGATCACCAGGTCTTCACCGAACAGCCGGATGGCCTTGACCGGCCGGTTACCGGACAATTCGTCGACCAGCGCAGCCGGCTGCCAGTATCGCCGCATCAGGCTTCCCGCCGGCGTGCCGGCTCCTGTGCGGGTGATGAGATCGTTTTGCTTTGCACTCAACATTGGCGGACGGCCCCTCTGTGCGATGGCTAACTCTATACGAAGTCCGCAACCGACCGGAAGCCGCGGGCAAAGCTCGCGAAAAACGGAGCGGCCGGCACAAGGCCGGCCGCAATACAAAGGATACGCGCGATTTCAGTTCTAGAGGCGGGTGGCCCAGCCCGCGTCCATGCGCCGGCGCCAGGCGGTTTGCCGCAAGCCCATCAGCCGCTGTGCAGTGGTCTTGGCTTCGGACCGGCTGGTCGCCGCGCAGGTGCGATATTCGAGATCGGAGACGCGCGACACCAGTGGCGGCTTGCGGAAAAGTCTGGCAAACGAACTCACGCCGCCATTCAACTTCAAATCCGCCAGCGAATTGGCAACGTTGCCCGAGTGTCCGAACGCAATGACGCG
Organism: Pseudolabrys sp.; assembly: GCA_035623095.1. Lineage (GTDB taxonomy): Bacteria > Pseudomonadota > Alphaproteobacteria > Rhizobiales > Xanthobacteraceae > Pseudolabrys. Next base: position 45,818 of record DASPUD010000015.1, on the reverse strand, counting down.
GCCCGTCATCGTGTGGCGGACCTCATAAACTCCGGGGCCGATCGGCGCTTCGACGTGTTCGCCGCTTTGTGCGTCCGGAAATCGCTTCCAACTGCTCCAGGTCTGAACCATTAATTTCCCTCAAAATCCCTCAAAAATCCGCATCCAAGAACGCGACAAGTAAACATTGGTTCCGCCAGGTCAACCGGCCCTGTTGATAAATGGGGAATAAAGGCCGCAATTTGGCGCGTGCAAGCGCCACGCGCATTGCAATTGTTTAGGCAGTTAATTGCCGCAGTTAATTGCCGGGGTTAATGCCCGGGCAGCACCAGGACTTTTGGTTTTGGCGGGAGATTCGTCTTCGACACCACCAATGAGGGTACTTCCGCCACTTCCACATCCCACTCCTGGCGCACGCGCTGCAAAAAACGATCGAGCGTGTAAGCGCTGAAATAGTGCATGGGAATCATCAGCGGCGCCTTGAGCGCGTGCAGGACCTCGACCATGCCGTCGAGATCGAGCGTGTAGGAACCGTCCACTGGCACGAGCACTACATCGACGCGGCCGATCTCGTTGAGCTGTTGCTGGGTCAGCGTGTGATGCAAATGGCCGAGATGCGCGATGCACAGCTTCGCCACCTCGAACACAAAGATCGAGTTGCCGTGCCGCTCAGTGCCGCCATCGAATGACCTGATATTGGTCGGAACGTTGCGCACGCGCACGTCCTTGTATTGCAGGTCGACCCGGGCCGGCTTCTGATCGTCGGCCCAGCCGTGCAGCACATATTTGATGCCCGCGTCAGGCGACAGCGTGTAGTGCGTCGAGTGCGCGTGGTTCATCGTTGCAATGTCCGGCAGCACAGGCGGCCTGACATAGTCGTTGTAGTCGGTGGCGATCCGTACCAGCTGCGGGCTTTCCATCAGGAAGGTGGAATGCCCGACATAGGTCAGGCGCACCTGATCCTGTTCGAGTGCGGCAAGCCGCAGAGCGACGGGTTGGGCAAAGGGCGGGCGGTTTGCAACCAGCCCCGGACAGCTTTCGGTCATCTCCGGCTTGGGCGCGGGCGGTGCGGCGCCTTGTGGCGCGGCGTACCCGACGGCAGCAAAAGTCCACACCGCCGCCGCGAACAATCTTATGGAAGCCTTGTGCATGACTTGATCCCGCGCTGCTGGAGCGTGCGGGAAATCTGGCACGGTTTTACAGCAATCGCTACGGCCTCACGCGCAAATGAAGAGCGGCGCCCCGCAGGCGCCGCTGATTTCGTCCGAGTTGCGCGACGTTCAGAATTGCTCGAAATAGCGGCGATCGCGCATCGACACGATGATGCCTTTCGGCGTCACCACCATCCAGTGTCCATCCTGCCGTTTGATCTTTTCGACCGGACCTAACCCCGGCAACGGCGCGCCGGGCACGACCTGATAGACGTTGCGGCCGAGACCCTGCACGTAGACGTAGCCATCGCGCGTCTCACGGATCGACCAATCCGATACGATCGACAGGCGATGCGGCGGTGGGGACGCAGCGGCCGCAGTCGTCGGACGGGGCGCCGGCAACGGCATGGCGAGCTGCCGCTCTGCCGATGCCGATTGTGATTGAGGCGGCGTAACTGAACCGGTCGTATTGGCGGCTTCGCGGCCGAGACGCTCGGTAATTTTCGCAAATTGGGCGTACGCCGCCTTGTTGGCGGCTTCGAGACCGACTTTAAGGCCGGCAACTTCCCTGGCCAGGCGAGCGAGCGATTGCTGCGTTGCCCTGTTTTCTTCGACAGCCACGTCGATGGGTGCGCGCTTCACGAAGCTTGCAGTTGCAGTTGCGCCGACGATAGCGCCGAAGGCGGCGGCAACCGCCACCGACGCCGCGAGCAAGGCATGACGTTTGTGACGTGGCCGCAGGATAAAGCCCGCAGAGCTTGCCGCTGTCGTCGCAATTGTTTCCGGTGTGGTTGACGGCTCCGGATTTGGCTCAGGATCTGCTGGCGGCGACACTGCGGTTGTCTCGGCAACGTCCGGCTTGGCGTCGGTCTCCGATTTGGCGGGTGAAACCGGCGGCGATTGAAAGAACGGCAATTCAGTTTCCGCCGGCGCCTGCTCCGGGGGGATATCCGGTTTTGCCACCGCTTCACCGGCATTTTCATTTGTTTTGCGCTTGGCCATGGCTACGTCCCCGATTGGCTGTTCACCAATCGGTAACTATGTTCGGTTACCAATTGGTTACCAATCGGCCGCCGCCGATCTCGCTATTGGATAGAGACGGTCTCTCTATACCTGGAGGCCGCTGTCCGCTGCCCAGGCTTTTAGCGACACGGCCGGCCGCGCCCCGATGTGCTGAATGACTTCAGCCGCCGCCAGCCCGCCCAGACGGGCGGCCGTGTGGTGATCCTTGCCGCGCGCCAGACCGACCAGAAAACCGGCTGCGAAAAGATCCCCGGCACCGGTGACATCGACCATCTGCTCGACCGGCTCGGCCGCTACTGTTTCGATGGCAGCTTTGGAGACGACCACGCAGCCCTTCTCGCTGCGCGTGATGACGGCAAGCTTCGCCTCGCCCCGCAACGCTTTCACGGCAGTGTCAAAGTCGGCGGTTTCGTAAAGGCTGTGCAGCTCGCGTTCATTGGCAAACACGATGTCGACCGTGCCCTTGCGGATGAGGTCCAGGAATTCTCCGCGATAACGGTCGACACAGAAGGCATCCGACAGCGTCAACGCAACGCGGCGTCCCGCCTTGTGCGCTATTGCCGCCGCCTTGACGAAAGCTTCTTTGGCCCGCGGCGGGTCCCACAGATAGCCTTCCAGGTAAGTGACCGCGGCGCTTGCCACCTGCCCTTCATCGATATCGGATGGCTTGAGATCCTGCGCGGCGCCGAGAAACGTGTTCATTGTGCGCTCGCCATCCGGCGTCACCATGATGTAGCACCGCGCGGTCGAAGGTCCGCCGCTCGCAGGCTTGGTGTCAAATGCAACACGGGCGGCGCGAATATCGTGTGCAAAGATCTGGCCGAGCTTGTCGTCCTTGACCTTACCGACAAAAGCCGCGCGAGCGCCGAAACTGGCAACCCCGACGATGGTGTTTGCAGCGGACCCACCCGAGCTTTCTACCGCCGGTCCCATCGCCGCATAGATCGATTGCGCACGCGCTTCGTCGATCAGCGCCATGGCGCCTTTGTGCATCCCCTGCGCCACGAGGAAATCGTCTTCGGCGCGGGCGATCACATCGACGATTGCATTGCCGATGCCGAGCACGTCGTAGCGGATGGCGGTCATACCTGGTCCTCACTGAATGGCGCGCGCACTATATCGGGCGAACGCGCGGCGGCAAGCATGACCACAGCGCGTGGGTGACGGGCGTGTGCCCACGGGCTTACAGTGGCAGCGAGGGAATCATTTCATGTCACTGGCGCGCGATATCACCACGGTCGGCAGCGGCACTTTGATGTCGCGGCTGCTTGCCTACCTGCGCGATGCCTGGATCGCCGCCGTCCTCGGCGCCGGGCCGTTCTCAGAAGTCTTCTTCATAGTGTTGCAGGTGGTGAATTTCTTTCGCCGCCTGCTGTCAGAAGGCGCGCTTAACAGTGCCTTCGTGCCAATCTGGGTCAAGCTGCGCGGCGGCGAGGACGGCGCGGCGAACGCCGACCGCTTCACCGTTAGCGCGTTGGCGACCGTCGGCATGATCACGGGCATCATTGTGCTGATCACGACGGTCTGTGCGCCATTCATCATTGCGGCAATCGCGCCGGGCTTTCCGTCAATACAGCGCGACCAGGCCGTGCTGCTGCTGATGATCGTCGCGCCTTATATCCTCTTTGCCGGACTGGTCGCAGTGGCCGCCGCCGCGTTGAGCGCGCAAGGACGCGTGCTTGCCGTCGCCACTGTTACGGTGCTGTTCAATCTGGTCCTGTTGCTCGCCCTGGCGATCGTCGCTCATTCGGCCGAACAGCTCTGGATCAGCTTTGCGCTCGCGATCGCCGTGGTTGCTGCAGGTCTTCTCCAGCTGGCGGTCGCCGGCATAGCGCTCGCGGCGAATTGGCAGTGGCGGCGCACGTACGCACGTATGCCGGATCAAACCAGGTTATTTGTTGGTCGTGCGTTGCCCGGCCTGATCGCCGCCGGCATTCCCCAGCTCAAATTGATTGCAGCTACTGCCATTGCGTCAGCGTCTCCTGCCGCGGTGTCGTGGCTCTATTACGCCAATCGACTCTATGAATTGCCCCTTGGGGTCGCATCCGTCGTCGTCGCCGCCGTGATCGTGCCGCGCATTTCGGCCAGCGTTCACGCCGGCGACGATGGCGCTCTCGCCGTGGCACAATCTCGCGCGTATGAGATCGCAATGGGGCTTGCGCTGCCGGCCGCGGCGGGTTTCGCGCTGCTGGCTAGCCAGATTGCCGGAGGATTGTTCGAACGCGGAGCCTTCACCGCGCGGGACACGGCGGCAGTCGCCGGCGCCTTGATGGCAATTTGCATTGGGCTGCCCGGACATGTGCTGGAAAAAGTATTCGGCGCTGTGTCGTTCGCGCACGAGGACACACGGACACCCATGTTCACTGCGCTTGTCGGCCTAGCGGCAGCGATTGCCGGCGGCGTCCTGCTGTTTCCACGCTTCGGGCATACCGGTGTTGCGGCGGCGATCGGCGTATCTGCCTGGGTCGGCGCCGGGCTGCTTTACATCATTCTGCAGCGGCGCCGATGGCTGAGGCTCGATAGCGCCGGCCGTCGTCGGCTGCCGTTAATAGGACTTGCCACCATAATTATGGCCGCCGCGGTTGCGTGCGTGGCCTACTTGTCTGGAACGGCGCCGCATATGTCACTCATCAAGCTGATCATCCTGATTGCACTGGTTCTGCTCGGAATTGCAATTTATCTCGCCTCGCTGCAATTGCTCGGTGTCGCCAAGGTCAGGGACCTGGCGGCCGCCGTGCGTCACCGAACCTGAAGGGCCTTGCGCCGCGCGCCTCCGGCGTGGCATGGCTCCGCGCAACCAATTGAGGATTGGCAATGGCGTTCAAGGAACGCGTTTTTTCCGGCGTGCAGCCGACCGGCAACCTGCATCTTGGCAACTATCTCGGCGCCATTACCAAATTCGTGGCGCTGCAGAGCCGTTACGACTGCATCTATTGCGTGGTCGACCTTCACGCCATCACCGTATGGCAGGATCCGAGCGAATTGCCGCGCGCCACGCGCGAAGTCACCGCTGCGTTTCTTGCCTGCGGAATCGAACCGAAGAAGAACATCATTTTCAACCAGAGCCAAGTTGCGGAGCACGCCGAGCTGGCGTGGGTGTTCAACTGCGTGGCGCGCATCGGCTGGCTCAACCGGATGACCCAGTTCAAGGAGAAGGCCGGGAAGGATCGCGAGAACGCCTCGGTCGGTCTTTACGTCTATCCGAACTTGATGGCTGCCGACATCCTAGCCTATCGGGCGACGCACGTTCCCGTGGGCGAGGATCAAAAACAGCATCTCGAGCTGTCGCGCGATATTGCTCAGAAATTCAATAATGACTTCGCAGAGTCGATCCGTGCGCACGGTTATGGCGACGTATTCTTTCCGCAGCCGGAGCCGCTGATTCAGGGCCCCGCAACACGCGTCATGTCGCTGCGTGACGGGTCCAAAAAAATGTCAAAATCCGAAGCGTCGGACTATTCTCGTATCAATCTTACCGACGATTCGGACGCCATCGCGCAAAAAATCCGCAAAGCCAAGACCGATCCGGAACCGCTGCCGAGCGAAGAAAAAGGACTCGCGCCTCGTCCTGAGGCCGACAACCTGGTCGGCATCTATGCGGCGCTGCGAGGGATCAGCAAGACCGAGGTGCTTGGCCAGTTCGGCGGCGGACAATTTTCGACGTTCAAGACTGCTTTGGTCGATCTCGCTGTCGCCAAGCTCGGACCGATCGGCGCCGAGATGAAGAAGCTGGTACAGGATCCGGTTTATATCGACTCGGTCCTGGCCGATGGCTCCCAGCGCGCCCAGACGATCGCCGCCGAAACCATGAAGGCGGTCAAGGATATCGTCGGTTTCGTGCGCCGCTAGTTGCAGCGCGGAACACCCGCCTTGTCGGCGCCGCGGCGGCCGTGCCACCATTGCCCCGCTTGTGCGTCCATTACCGCGCATATGAACGGGAGCATCGCGACCGTGAGCAGCAAGCGTCAGAGTTACGAAAAAGGACACAAGCGAAAATACCTTGTGGTCATTGACGACACTGAGGAATGCGATCGCGCGGTCTATTGGGCCGCCAAGCGCGCCGGCCGGACCAAGTCGCAGATTGTCATGTTGCGCGTGATCGAGCCAGGCGACCGCAATCAGCAATGGCTCGGCGTCGCCGACATTATGAAAGCGGAGCAACAGGAGGCGGCGAACGCCGCGCTCGACAAGTTCGCGGCGCGGGCAAAGAAGATCGCGCGCATAACACCGGACCGCGTGATCCGCGAGGGCGACACCGCCGAGGAAATCGTCAAACTGATCGATGAAGATGCCGACATCGGCATCTTGGTGCTCGCCGCCGGCACCGGCAAAGAAGGCCCCGGCCCGCTGGTTTCGAATCTGGCCAAGACCGCAGGCACATTTCCGATCCCCGTGGCGCTGGTCCCCGGGCATCTCAGCGACGACGATATCGACGCGAGTTCCTGATTTACGAAGGGTTTCGCCTGTTGACCGCGGCGGATTTACGAAGGGTTTCGCCTGTTGACCGCGGCGTGCGCGGGGGCCATCTATCCGGTATAATAGAGATCGCCCGCGGGCCTTGAACCCGTTTCAGGAGCAAAGAGAAATGTTCATTCAGACTGAATCTACGCCCAATCCGGCGACACTGAAATTCCTGCCCGGCCGTGCCGTGCTCGAAAGCGGCACGCTCGACATGCCAACGAAGGACGCCGCAGCACAATCGCCGCTGGCTATACGCCTGTTCGATGTTCCGAATGTGGGCGGGGTCTTTTTCGGCTCGGATTTTATCTCGGTTACGAAGACCAGTGGTGATTGGCAGCAGATGAAGCCGGCGATCCTCGGCGCCATCATGGAGCACTACATGTCCGGTGCGCCGTTGCTGGCTGCTGGTGCCAAGCCCGCGGACACAGCGGATGAATTCTTCAACGCCGAAGATGCGGAGACGGTCGCCACCATCAAGGACTTGATCGAAACGCGCGTGCGCCCGGCGGTTGCGGGGGATGGCGGTGACATTACCTTCCGCGGCTACAAGGAAGGCGTTGTTTATCTCGCCATGAAAGGCGCTTGTTCCGGCTGTCCGTCATCGACTGCAACCCTCAGGCACGGCATCCAGAACCTGCTAAGGCATTTCGTACCCGACGTGGTGGAAGTGCGGCCGATGTAATTCTTGCTGTCATGCCCCGCGAAAGCGGGGCATCCAGTATGCTCCGCGCATGGGCTATAATTGAATAGCTAACGATTACTGGATCATCCGCCTTCGCGGATGATGACATTCGAGTTCATATGCGCGTCCTTGCCATCGATACCGCGCTCGAAGCCTGTTCGGTTGCGGTGCTGGACACCGAACATGCAGAACTGCGCCTGCACGAATCGCAGCAGATGCAGCGCGGCCATGCTGAAGCGCTCATGCCGATGATTTCACGCGTGCTCGATCGCGCAAAACTCGACTTCGCCGCGATCGATCGCATTGCGGTCACCGTGGGGCCCGGGAGCTTCACCGGCCTGCGCGTCGGCATCGCCGCCGCTCGCGGGATCGCACTCGCTGCCGCAAAGCCGGCGATAGGCTTGTCGACACTCGCAGCTTTTGCCGCCCCCTTCATCGCTGCCGACGACACGTTGCCGGTGGTGGTCGCGATCAATGCGCGGCACGATCATGTCTATCTGCACGTGTTCGGCCCCGGCGGTCGCACGCTGGTCTCTCCCCGGCTGGTCCCGCTTCACGAAGCATTGCGCGTGTCGACGAGCGGCGCGCCGCGCATCGCCGGAACGGCGGCCAACATGCTGGCCGCGCTGTGGCCAGCCGGCGAACGCGTGCCAACATCGGTCGAGCAACGCAATGCACCCAATATCGATTGGGTGGCCCGGCTCGGCGCCGCCGCAACCGATACCGGCGTCCCCCCGAAGCCGCTCTATCTGCGCGCACCCGATGCGCAGCCGCAGGAAGCGGCACAACTGGCGCGCCGATGATCGGCTTCATCAGCAGTCTTTTTGCACGGGGCGAACCGACGCTGACGGAAGCCAGCGCGCGCGATGCGCCGATGATCGCAGCGTTGCACGGCGCCTCGTTCCGGCGCGGCTGGAGCGAACAGGAAGTCGAGGGACTTTTGCTGGATCGGCATGTCATCGCGCATCGTGCACTGATCGGGTCACGATTTGCCGGTTTCATCATGTCGCGATTGGTAGAGGATGAAGCGGAAATTCTTTCGATAGCCGTGGCCAGGCGACAGCAAGGCCGCGGTCTCGCGCGTCAGCTTCTTGGTCTGCATATGCGCCGGCTGGCCGGCCTCGGTGCGCGGACGATATTTCTCGAAGTCGACGAGCACAACGATCCGGCCATCCGGCTTTACCAGCGCACCGGCTTTCAGGAAGTATCGCGCCGTGCCAACTACTACCCGGGACCAGACAAGGCGGCGGCCGCATTGATTTTGCGCCGCGATCTTGTTTGACACTCAAACACCATGCGTGGCTGCACTCGATATGCTATCAATGTCAGGTAACGGCAATAAAATCGAGACAGTGACGTGACTAGCAAAACAATCGACAGGAAAAACATTGAGGCGCTCTGCGCCGCAAAAGGCATGCGCATGACGGAACAGCGCCGCGTGATTGCGCGCGTTCTGGCGGAGTCAGGTGATCATCCCGATGTCGAGGAGCTTTTCCGGCGATGCGCCAAGGTTGACGACTGCATATCGATCTCCACCGTCTACCGTACGATGCGCCTGTTTGAAGATGCCGGCATCATCGAACGGCACGATTTCCGTGACGGCCGCGCGCGCTATGAAACCAGTCCGGATACGCATCACGATCATCTGATTAACCTGCGCACCGGCGAAGTCATCGAGTTTCAGTCGGAAGAAATCGAACGTTTGCAGAGCGAGGTCGCGCGCAGGCTCGGCTACAAGCTGGTCGATCACCGGCTTGAGCTTTACGCCTTGCCGCTCGACGACCATAAGTCCAAGCGTTGATGTTGCGCGCGCTTTTCATCGCGGCATTTTTCTTCACAATAACACCGCTGCTGGTTTCGCTGCAGTGGCTGCTGGGAAAACTGAAACTGCCCGGCTGGGGTTTTATCGCGTCGAATTACTATCGCACTCTGTGTCGACTGTTGCGCATCCGCGTTCGCGTCAACGGCGAGCCCGTCCGCGCCCGACCTGTGCTGTTCGTCTCAAATCATGTGTCATGGGTGGACATTGTCGTGATCGGTTCAATCGCGCCGGTCGCCTTTGTCGCCAAGCGCGAGGTCGCGAGTTGGCCGCTGGTCGGCTTTACCGCAAAAATGCAGCGGACCGTGTTCGTCGATCGCACGCGCCGCAATCAGACCGGGGAGGCGGTGGCCGAAATCGTCCAGCGGCTTGCAGACGGCACGCCAGTCGTATTATTTGCAGAAGGTACATCGAGCGACGGCAACCGTGTGTTGCCGTTCCGTTCGGCGCTACTCGGCGCCGTCGAGGAAGCCGCCGGACTTAACGGAAGCGACGGCATCCCGATTCAACCGATGTCGATCTGCTACACCGGTCAGCAAGGCATACCGATGGGACGCCAGCAACGCCCCCTGGTCGCTTGGTATGGCGATCTCGATTTCATGCCGCACATCAAAGCCTTTATCGAACAAGGCGCCGTCGACGCGCTGGTTACCTATGGAGCACCGCTGACAGCCAATAGCGGTGCGGATCGCAAGGCGATGACGAAACAGCTGGAGGGCACGGTGCGCGGCCTGCTGGCTCGTGCGTTGCGCGGCCGCCCGGCCGTGATGCAGCACACCGAGGAGCCGGCATTTGTTTTGGGCCAGGGACCGGTCCGGTCTTAAAAACGTTGTAAATTCAAATATATGGTGTGGCGGGACAAATCCCGTCGTGACGGGTTAGATTGGACCCGCTTCGCATCGAAACGGCATGAGCAGACCCCGCAAAGTCCACGTTAAATCCTTTGGCTGCCAGATGAACGTCTACGATTCCCATCGTATGGCGGACACCTTGGTACCCGCGGGGTTCAGCGAGACGGCCAATCCCGAGGATGCGGATCTCGTCGTCCTCAACACCTGCCACATTCGCGAAAAGGCGGTTGAGAAGGTCTATTCCGAGATCGGCCGTGTCCGCGAGCTCAAGGACGCAGCCGCCCGCGATGGGCGAAAAATGTTGATTGCTGTCGCCGGCTGTGTGGCACAAGCCGAGGGCAAAGAGATTATCCGGCGTGCCGGCGCCGTCGACCTGGTCGTCGGTTCGCAGAACTATCACCGCCTGCCGGATATGATCGCGCGCGCACAGGCCGGCGAGAAAGTCGTCGACACCGAATTCCCGGTCGAGGATAAGTTTGACGTGTTGGCGGCGCCCAAGCGGGATGCCATCGCGCGTCGCGGCATATCTGCTTTCGTCACCGTGCAGGAAGGCTGCGACAAGTTCTGTGCGTTTTGCGTGGTGCCCTATACGCGTGGCGCCGAGGTCTCGCGGCCGGTTGAAAAAATCGTCACCGAGGTCGAGCGTCTCGTCGCCGGCGGCGTGCGCGAAGTGACGCTGATCGGGCAAAACGTGAACGCGTATCATGGGCTCGCACCCGACGGCAGCTCTTCGACGCTTGGAAAATTGCTCCGCAGGCTCGCGCACGTACCCGGTCTTCTGCGTCTGCGCTACACCACCAGCCACCCGTACGATATGAACGACGATCTGATCACGGCGCACGCAGCGGTGCCGTCGCTGATGCCTTATGTGCACCTGCCGGTGCAATCCGGTTCCGACCGCGTGCTGGCGGCAATGAATCGCAGGCATACCCGTGACGACTATCTCAAGGTGATTGCGCGCCTGCGGGCGAGCCGAGCCGATCTCGCTTTTACGTCGGACTTCATCGTCGGATTCCCCGGCGAGACCGAAGCCGATTTCCGCGCAACCCTGACGCTGATCGACGAAGTCGGCTTTGCCGGCGCATATTCGTTCATGTATTCGCCACGACCCGGTACACCCGCCGCCGAGCGAGACGATCAGATAGCGCCGGGCGTGAAGTCCGAGCGTCTGCAACGGCTGCAGACATTGATCACGCGGCATCAGCGCCGGTTCAACGCCGGATTTGCCGGCCGTATCGTCGATGTGCTGCTCGAAAAGCCGGGCAGGCTTCCCGGCCAGCTGGTTGGGCGCTCCCCATATTTGCAGGCCATTCAGGTGATGGCGCCAGCCAGCCTGATCGGGTCGGTTCAGCGTGTCACCATCACGGAGGTCGGCAGCAACAGCCTGTTCGGCGCGCTCGCCGACGAAAACCGCGCCCCGACACTTGCCGCGGCAGGAGTTTGAAACGCCCTTGCGTACAACGGACCCAGTCATTCCACCAGCAGCCGCGTCCGAGGAAACGGCCACCACGCAGACCGTGCTGGCCTTCGAAGACAACAAGCTCGCCTCAGTGCTGTTCGGCCAATACGGGCAGAACCTGGCGCTGATCGAACGGCGGCTCGGCGTGGTGGCCGAACAGCGCGGCAATCATGTCACCATCGAAGGTTCGCGCGGGGCATGCGAACAGGCCCGCCGGGTGCTTGAAGGGCTCTACGAACAACTCAAGCGCGGGCGTGAGTTAAGTCAGGGCGACGTCGAGGGCGCGATCCGCCAGGCGATTACGCAGGGGTCGCTGTTTGACTACGACCCCGCGGCGCCGCGTCCGGCATTCGAAGAAATTAATCTGCGCAAGCGCCCGGTACGAGCCCGTACTGCAGCGCAGGATGCATACATCCGCGCGCTTAAGCGGCATCCACTGGTGTTTGGTACCGGGCCCGCGGGCACGGGCAAGACCTGGATCGCGGTTGCACACGCGCTTCAGATGTTCGAGCGAAAGGAAGTTGATCGCATCATCCTCTCGCGGCCGGCGGTCGAAGCCGGCGAGCGGCTCGGATTCCTTCCCGGCGACATGCGGGAAAAAGTGGACCCGTATCTGCGGCCGATCTACGACGCGCTTTATGATCTGATGGACGCCCGCATCGTCGAGCGTGCCTTGCAGGCCGGTGAAATTGAAATCGCGCCGCTCGCCTTCATGCGCGGACGCACCTTGTCGAATGCCGCGGTTATTCTCGACGAGGCGCAAAACACAACTTCGATGCAGATGAAGATGTTTCTTACCCGGCTTGGCGAAAACAGCCGCATGATCGTGACCGGCGACCCGAGCCAGGTTGACCTGCCGCATGGCCAGACCTCAGGATTGGCAGAGGCCACAAGATTGCTGAGCGGGGTTGAAGGCGTCGGACATGTGTCGTTCACGCATGAGGACGTCATCCGCCACGAGCTGGTTGCCCGGATCGTGGAGGCTTACGACCGCGCCAAGCCGCCGCGCGGGGACAAGGGATGAAGCCGGCGCCGGGGCGGCCGGGGTCGCCGCCGCACATCGATATCCACATGCAGTCGCCACTCTGGAAAGCGCAGCCCTTGGCGGACAAAACCGTGCGTGATGCAATCCGCGCGGCTGCGTCCTCGCTCGCAACTGCAAAAAGTGAGGTGAGTATTGTCCTCACCGACGATTCGTCGATTGCCCGGCTGAACCACGACTGGCGCGGCGTTGACGGGCCGACCAACGTGCTGTCGTTCCCGGGATCAGCACCCAAAGCTGGGGACAGTGCGCGATTGCTCGGCGATATCGTTCTTGCCTATGAGACACTGGCGCGCGAATGCGAAAATGAAAAACGCGTTTTCCTTCATCACCTCGCCCATCTCACCGTGCATGGTTTTCTTCATCTCGTTGGCTACGATCATCAGACCGACGCGCAAGCGGAGGACATGGAACGGCTCGAAAGCAAAATCATGGCCCGTTTGAACATGCCCGATCCATATTTTGCGCACGACCTTGGCGATGCCTGACCCCCATGCCTGACAACGATCCATCAAGTTCGAGCGCTGGCGGCACTCCTTTTGAGCCGCGCAAACTGCCTGTGCCAGTTCCACCGGCTCCGGAAGGTGGCGAGAACTGGTTCATGCGCGCGCTGCGCCTGCTGTTCGGCTGGAGAACAAACATCGTCCGCGACGACCTCAAGGACATTCTCAACGCAACGGCGCCGGGCCAATCGGATTTTTCCCCGGAAGAACAGCGGATGCTCAAGAACATCCTCGCCTTGCGCGAACGCCGCGTTGGCGATGTAATGGTTCCCCGCGCGGATATCATCGCTGTTCAACAAGACATCAAGCTTGGTGAACTCGTCCGTGTGTTTGAAGGCGCCGGCCATTCCCGACTCGTCGTCTACAACGACACGCTCGATGATCCCGCTGGCATGGTGCACATCCGCGACCTGATCGGTTTCATGACCGCTCGCGCCGCCGTCGACCCGGAAAAGAACGCCAAGCGCAAGAAGCCTTTGCCCGCCGACCTCGATCTCAAAGCCATCAATCTGGCCATGCCGCTTTCGAGCACCAAGATCGTGCGGGAAATTCTGTTCGTACCCCCTTCCATGCGGGCAATCGACCTGCTGGCGCGCATGCAGGCGACACGGATTCATCTTGCGCTCGTGGTCGACGAATATGGCGGCACCGATGGCCTTGCATCGATCGAAGACATCGTCGAACAGATCGTCGGGGAGATTGGCGACGAGCATGACGAGGATGAGACCCCGGCGATAGCGCAGCAACCGGACGGCTCATTTATGGCGGATGCTCGCGCCAGCATCGAAGATGTTGTCGCCATGGTCGGCCATGATTTTGACGTCGGCGATGCCGCGGAGGAAGTCGATACCATCGGCGGCTATCTGGTGACGCGCGCCGGCCGTTTGCCAGTGCGCGGCGAGATCGTTCCCGGTCCCGGCCTGTTCGAATTCGAGGTGCTCGATGCCGATCCGCGCCGTGTCAAACGTGTGCGAATTACCCGGCTGAAGGAACGGCGCGAGCAACCGCGCGAACAGCGGCGGCGCGAGGCAGATACTGTAATCGCCGGATCGCAGGCGTCGCCCGACGCGAGTGATACGACCGCATCAAAGGATGCGGGTTCTACGGCAGGCGCGCGGCGACCGTGACGATCGCCCGCCTCGCCCACGCGGTCGTGCTCGCCTTCGGCTGGCAGCGCGCAGCCGTTGCCTTCGTGGCTGGAGCTGTGTCGGCGCTGGCGATGGAGCCGATCAACGCCTGGCCGGTATTATTTGTGACGATTCCCGTGCTTGTCTGGCTGGTTGATGGTTCTACCGCAGGCCGCTGGAGCGGCGCGATGAGCGCGGCGCTGGCCGGCTGGTGTTTCGGCTTCGGCTATTTTCTCGCGGGCCTCTACTGGATCGGGTACGCATTTCTGGTCGATGCCAAGACCTTCGGCTGGCTGCTGCCGCTGGCGGTATCCGGACTACCGGCCTCTCTCGCGCTCTATACGGCACTTGGCTTAGGCGCCGCCCGCCTGATCTGGGTACGGGGACCAGAGCGTATTCTTGCGCTTGCCGCAACCTTGACCATCGCCGAATGGCTGCGCGGCCACCTGCTCAGTGGGTTTCCTTGGAATACCTTCGGCTACGCGCTCACCGAACCGCTAGTGCTGGCTCAGAGCGTGTCGGTTGTCGGTGTCTGGTCGCTTACCTTCCTGTGCATCGCGATTTGCGCGACACCGGCAGTGCTCGCTGACGACAAAGCCGACACGTCAAATCCTTCGCGGCCCTTGCTCATCGGGCTCATCCTGCTGGCCGTGGCCACCGTCTATGGCACGACGCGGCTATTGACCCATCCGACGGCCTACGTGGACGGCGTCAAACTGCGCATCATGCAGCCCAATCTCCAGCAAGACGAAAAATTCAACTACGCGGCCAAGGCAGAGATTATGGATCGGTATCTGCGCTTGTCCGACCGCGCCACCGGCCCGCAATCGAATGGCGTGCGCGACGTGACGCACCTCATCTGGCCGGAGTCCGCTTTCCCGTTCTTCCTCACGCGGGAACCGGACGCGCTCGCGCAAATTGCCGCTTTGCTCAAGCCATCGACTGAATTGATCACCGGCGCTGTTCGCGCCGCACCCGACGCCAGCGCGCGCAATCCACGCGTCTACAATTCGGTTTACGTGATCGATCCCGATGGATTGATCCATGGCGTCTACGACAAAGTCCACCTCGTACCGTTCGGCGAGTACTTGCCGTTCCAGCGTTTGCTGGAACGGATCGGACTGGTGCAGCTCACCAAGGTCGTCGGGGGATTCCAATCGGGCGACCGGCGGCGCGCGATGGATGTTCCGCGCGCGCCAAAAATGCTGCCGCTGATCTGCTACGAGGCGATCTTTCCCGGCGCGGCGGTGCCGCCAGGCGAGCGGCCGGGTTGGCTGGTGAACGTCACCAACGACGGCTGGTTCGGCATCAGTTCCGGGCCGTACCAGCATTTCCAGCAGGCGCGTGTCCTCGCCATCGCCGAAGGACTGCCGCTGGTCCGCGCGGCCAATACCGGTATTTCGGCGGTCATCGATCCGGTCGGCCGGGTCGTCAATGCGTTGCCCTTGGGTGCCGAAGGCGTACTCGATGCTCGTCTGCCAGCCCCGATCGCGCCAACGATCTCGTCGCGCTATGGCAACTACATCCTGATTTTGCTCTTGGTTTTTGGCCTCACAATCGTGGTGAGGCGCCGGTTTCGCGGATAAATTGAGCGAAGTTCCAACGCAGACATAAGTTGTCAGAGGCGGAATAAATTGACCCCGCCAGCGATCTACATTGCCAACGACAGAGTAACGCGCCGAAAGCTGGCCAAATCTGAGAAATAATCATCCCGTATATCCCGATTACGGAGAAATTACTGATTGCCTAGGCGGCTTCACTTGTGACACTACGCCTAAAAAATGGGGGCATAGGAGAAGGCTATGGCTAAGAAGGCGCCGAATCCAATCGACAAGCACGTTGGGGCGCGCGTGCGGATGCGGCGGATGATGATGAGCATGAGTCAGGAAAAGCTTGGCGATGCTCTCGGCCTTACCTTCCAGCAAATTCAAAAATACGAAAAAGGCGCCAACCGTATCGGCGCCAGCCGGCTGCAACAAATTGCCCAGATCCTGCAGGTACCGGTCTCGTTTTTCTTCGAGGGCAGCCCGCATGCGCCGGGTCATAGCGGCGGTATGAGCGAGGCCCCCTCGCCCACCTATGTCTCAGATTTTCTCGCCACGTCCGATGGATTGTCGCTGACCAAGGCCTTTATGCGCATCAAGAGCAGCAAGCTGCGCCGACGCATTGTTGACTTGGTCGAGCAGATTGCGGGCATGAATTGATTTCATGGGCAAATCCCACCGTTAACGAGGAATCTGCCCATCGCTGCCCGCATCTTGACCTGCACCGCCGCCGCTGCAAGAACCACCCCAACATAAGATGAGGCGGCGGCGCAGCCGCGCCATGCGAGGAGTTGTAACGGTGGCTCACACCAATTTTCTGTTTACGAGCGAGTCGGTTTCCGAAGGTCACCCGGACAAGGTTTGCGACCAGATCTCAGACGCTGTGCTCGATGCGTTCCTGGAAAACGATATCAAGCTCGGCATTGCCGACGACAGCCTGGTGAACACGCGGCTGGGCTGCGAGACGCTATCGACCACCAACAAGATCGTGATCGCCGGCGAAGGTCGCGGTCAGGCGCCGTTCTTCCAGAAGCATGGCGACAAGGCGGTGGTGAACCGCGAAATGATCGCCGAAATCGCGCGCGACGTGGTCAAGGACATCGGCTACGACCAGGACGGATTTTCCTTTTACGGCGCGGATATCGAGGTGCTGCTGCACGGCCAGTCGCCGGATATCGCCATGGGCGTCAACGCCAGGAAGCGAAAAGGTGGTGGTGAGCAGGAAGGCGCGGGCGATCAGGGCATGATGTTCGGCTTCGCCTGCACCGAGAGCGAGGTCTACGAAAAGGATTCGTTCATGCCCGCCCCGATCTACTTCGCGCACAAAATTCTGAAGGTTCTCTCCGAGAAACGGCGCGGCGGCCAGCTCTTCGATCTGCAACCCGACGCCAAGAGCCAAGTGACCGTCAAATACGTCAACGGCAAGCCGGTCGGCTGCACCAAGGTGGTCGTGTCCACTCAGCACAACGCGCAGAGCCGCAACGGCAAGAAATATACGCCGGGTCTGATCAAGGACATGATCACCGACGCGGTTGAGTCCGCCCTGCCGGACGGCTGGATGCCGAAGAAGCCATCTGACTTTCTGGTCAACCCGACGGGCAATTTCGTGATCGGTGGCCCGGACGGCGATTGCGGATTAACCGGCCGCAAAATCATCGTCGACACCTATGGCGGTTATGCGCCGCACGGCGGCGGCGCCTTCTCCGGCAAGGACCCGACCAAGGTCGACCGTTCGGCAGCTTATGCCGCGCGCTACCTCGCCAAGAACGTGGTGGCCGCCGGCATTGCCGAGCGCTGCACCATCCAGATCGCTTACGCGATCGGCGTCGCCGATCCGATGTCGGTTCTGGTAGACACTCATGGCACCGGCAAGGTGCCTGAGGCCAAGCTCGAGAAGATATTGTCCGAGCTGTTTCCGCTGCGCCCGACCAATATCCGCCGCAGTCTCAAGCTCAACCGCCCGATCTACCGGCGTACCGCGGCATACGGTCATTTCGGCCGCGCTCCCGATAAAGACGGCGGCTTCTCCTGGGAGAAGACGGATCTTGCCGACGCGATCAAGCGCGCGGTGAGATAGGCGGCGTTTCCTTAGCTCTGGAGCAATATTACAATTGTCATCGCCGGGCTTTGTCCCGGCGGTCCCGCTTAGGGCTGTAAAGCAGTGCCAAATGAATCGGGATCACCGGGTCACGCCGCTTCGCGGCGGCCCGGTGATGACAAAAAGAGACCGCCGCGCGCTTTCTTCGGCCGGCGCAAGGGTCACCCGCTGAAGCCGCGGCAGGCAGCGCTATTTGATGCGTTGTTGCCGCGCCTTGCGCTCGATCTTTCGCGCCCTGCGCCGGATGACTTGCAAACACTGTTTGCAACACCGGTTGACGATCTGCGGCTCGAGATCGGTTTTGGCGGCGCCGAGCATCTGATCGCCCAGGCGCAAGCTCATGCAAGCACGGGCTTCATTGGTACCGACGCATTTGTGGACGCCATAGGCAAAGTGCTGGTCGCGATCGACACACACAAGCTTTCAAACATTCGCCTGCACTTTGGCGACGCCAGTGAACTCATCGATTGGCTTCCCGACGCGGCGCTTTCGCGCATCGACCTGCTTTATCCCGATCCATGGCCGAAGCGGCGGCACTGGAAGCGGCGCTTTGTGCAGGACGACAGCCTGAAACGTCTTGCGCGAATCCTAAAAAAGGGCGGCGAACTCCGCTTCGCAACCGACATCGCCGACTATGCCGGCTATGCCCTGGTGCGCGCGCTTCGCTCCAAGGATTATGTGTGGACCGCCGAGTGCGCTGCCGATTGGCGGCAACCCTGGCCGGGCTATGGCGGTACGCGCTATGAAGCCAAGGCCAGACGCGAAGGACGCCGTCCGGCATATTTCATATTCGAGCGTGCGTAATTATTCGCCGGTGCCCTGGCGGACCTGCCAGAAACGCACCACGCGCTGGGCTGTGGTTACAGTTAGCCGCTCAAAGTTTTCGCGCGCGGCATCAAACGTTTGTGGCGCCGGCCGGCCGGCAGGCCGCGTGTTAAGAATCGTCCTCACTGTCGGCCAGCTAAATCCGACGGCGCGTGCCAGGATGAGGACCGGATCGGCGCGTTCCCCGTTCATCAGCCTGTCCACCACCTCGATCGGTACCGCACACAGGGTGGCAAGCGCCGCGATCGTTTCCTCGTATTTTCCGGCAGCGGCAAACCCGACAACGTCTGATTCACTGAGCTTGCGTTCTTTGTGCAAGGCGCGGACCGCGGCGAGCGCCGCCGCATAGTTGCGCGGCGCGGCCTTGGCGGCAACTTCGTCAGTCACCTGCGCCAGGATGCGCTGAATCTCCGCCCGCGTCTCCGGCTTGGCTTTCGACAGTAGCCGCCTCTGCACGATCTCACTCGCCTGCATCAGCAGCTGACGAAACAGCCGCGGCGGAATATCGGTGCGCATGCCCACCTTCTCGGCCAGCATGCCGTCCTGCTCCGCGCGCTTTACCAGCGTGGTGAAAGCATTGTTCGACAGGTGCGCGCGTTCATTGTTGGCGATCGAGCGCGCCACCTCACGATCACCACGCGCGACCAGAATGTCGGCAAGCGCTTCGCTGATCCCTAGGCGTGTCGACATGGCGAGCAGATGCGCCTGACTTTTATTTTCCGCGATGTACATCAGATCGGGATCGCTGAGCCTCGCTTGCTTGAGCACCGGTTCGGCAACGTCGATGCTGTCATTCTTGGCGAGCGTGCTGACGACGCCGGCTGGCGCGTTGGGAACCGGGGCAATGCGGCGCGCGAGTTCGGCCAACGCCTTGGCCTCGATCTGTTCGATCAGACAGCCGATGACATCATCGAACAAGGCGATGTGCTCGGCTCTGAAGTTGGAGGCGCCGTCGAGGAATAACGTTGTGATGCGGCGAAGCGTCTCTGCCCGCTTTTCCGCCGAACCATGCTGGACGACATCTTCCAACTCGGGAAGCAGCGAGGCAGAGGCACGCATGCAATACCTACAAAACGCTACGAAGTCGCTGGAACTGGCGGTTTTACCCAAATTTAAGGGCAGATTCTGAAGGAAGGGTTAGTCGGGCAACCCTTGCAATTGCCCGCAAAATCGCTATGTTTCTCGCGTTACTAAGACACCCTCATAACCGAATGGGTTTTGAGAGTGGGTCCCGCGGGGCCCGCTCTTTTTTGTTACCAAATGGCCCTAGGCGACACGTTGCAAGCGAAGGCGGCCACCAGCGCCGCACAAACCGAACCTCGGCTCATCATCGACCCGGGGATACCGGCGCGCGTTGCAGCTGTTGCCGAACCGGTGATCGAGCAACTCGGGTTCCGCTTGGTGAGGGTGCGGGTATCCAGCGCCGAAGGCTGTACCGTGCAGATTATGGCGGAGCGGCCGGACGGCAGCATGACTGTCGAAGATTGCGAGACCGTTTCGCGGGCGCTTTCGCCGGTTCTTGATGTCGCCGATCCGATCGATCGCGCCTACCGGCTGGAGATTTCCTCGCCGGGAATTGACCGGCCCCTGGTGCGCAAGTCGGACTTCGAGCGTTACGCCGGCCATCTCGCAAAGATCGAAACTACGTTGCCGATTCAAGGCCGCAAGCGTTTTCGCGGTCTGCTGATCGGAACCGAAGGGGAAGCAGCGCGTCTGCGCCGCGACGACGCGGCGGAAGGCGAAGAGACCGAAGTGCTGCTTCCGATCGAGGAAATGAGTGAAGCCAGGCTCGTGCTTACCGACGAGCTGGTGACCGAAGCTTTACGACGAGAAAAGTCCGCCAAGCGCAAAGCGCGCGAGGCGCGGAAGAAAGAACGACGCGAACAGAGACAATCACGGCATCGGCCGCAGAGGCCCGCCGTCAAAGGAGGAGAATGAGCTATGGCTGTCAGCGCCAACAGGCTCGAACTTTTGCAGATCGCCGACGCAGTCGCCCGTGAAAAGGCGATCGACCGCGGCATCGTCATAACAGCGATGGAGGACGCCATCGCCAAGGCGGCACGCTCGCGCTATGGCGCCGAAACCGATGTGCACGCCGAAATCGAGCCCAAAACGGGCGACCTGCGCCTGACCCGCCACATGCTGGTCGTCGAGAGCGTCGAAAACCCGTCCAACCAGATCACGCTGGAAGAAGCGCGCAAGCGCCATCCCGCTGCCCAGGTCGGCGACACGATTGCGGATCCGCTGCCCCCGCTTGAATACGGCCGCATCGCCGCCCAGTCGGCCAAACAAGTGATCGTGCAGAAAGTGCGCGAAGCCGAGCGCGACCGGCAACATGCTGAGTACAAGGACCGCATCGGCGATATCGTCAACGGTATCGTCAAGCGCGTCGAATACGGCAACGTCGTGGTCGATCTCGGCCGCGGCGAAGCGATCGTGCGCCGCGACGAATTGCTACCGCGGGAGGTTTTCCGCAACGGCGACCGCATCCGCGCCTACATCTACGACGTGCGACGTGAACCGCGCGGCCCGCAGATTTTCCTGTCGCGCACGCATCCGCAGTTCACCGCCAAGCTGTTTGCGCAGGAAGTGCCGGAAATCTACGACGGCATCGTCGAGGTCAAGGCGGTTGCCCGCGATCCGGGATCGCGCGCCAAGATCGCAGTGATTTCCCGCGATTCTTCGGTGGATCCCGTGGGTGCCTGCGTCGGTATGCGCGGCTCGCGCGTGCAGGCGGTGGTGAACGAACTGCAAGGCGAGAAGATCGATATTATTCCTTGGTCGCCTGACATCGCGACTTTCGTCGTGAACGCGCTGGCGCCCGCGGAAGTCGCCAAGGTCGTGCTCGATGAAGACAAGGAGCGGATCGAGGTGGTGGTGCCGGACCAGCAACTGTCGCTGGCGATCGGCCGCCGCGGCCAGAACGTCCGGCTCGCTTCGCAGCTGACCGGCTGGGACATCGACATTCTGACCGAGCAGGAAGAATCCGAACGCCGCCAGACCGAGTTCGAGAACCGCACCAAGGTCTTTGTCGAAGCGCTTAATCTCGACGAAGTGGTGGGGCAATTGCTCGCCTCGGAAGGTTTCGGCTCGATCGAGGAGCTTGCGCTGGTGGATGAAAAAGAAATTGCCGGCATCGAGGGTTTCGACGCAGACACTGCGCGCGAACTTCAGGAGCGCGCAAAGGAATACCTTGCCGCGCAAGAAGCCGAACTCGATACCAAGCGCAAGGAGCTCGGCGTCGAGGACGCGCTCAAGGATATACCCGGCATCACCACCAAAATGCTGGTTGTCCTGGGTGAGAACGGCGTGAAAACGGTGGAGGACTTTGCCGGTTGCGCGACTGACGACCTCACCGGCTGGACCGAACGTAAGGACGGCGAGTCCAAGCATGAGCCGGGCTTCCTCGACGGCTTCGACATTTCGCGCGAGGAAGCCGAACACATGATCATGCAGGCGCGTCTGAAAGCCGGCTGGGTGACGGAGGCCGAGCTTGCACCACCCGCACCGGAACCGGCGGCCGAAGAAGCGCCGCAAGCACAAGCCTAAGGGAGAACTGCACCGGTGATGCTGGCACTTGCGCAAGATAATGAACTCGATCGCGGGGCGGCGAGCGTCGCCCCGGGAACCGAGCGCACTTGCGCGCTGACGCGCGAACTCAAACCGGTGGCTGAGCTGGTCCGCTTCGTGGTGGGACCGGCGGGCGAGGCGGTACCCGATGTGAAACGCAAGCTGCCTGGACGCGGCATCTGGCTCACCGCAACCAGCGCCGCGATCGAAGATGCAATCAAACACAACGTCTTCGCCCGCGGCTTCAAGCGGGACGTCAGCGTTGCCGGCGATCTGGCCGCGCAGACCGAACGCCTGCTCGAACGGTCGGCTCTCGACGCGTTGGCGATTGCCGCCAAAGCCGGCGCAGTGGTCAGCGGTTTTTCCAAGGTCGAGGCGGTAATCGGCCGGGACAATATTCTTGCTTTGATCCACGCCGCCGAAGCCGCGGACGACGGCAAGCGCAAGCTGGCTGCCGCCCGGCGGCGCGATACGGGCAGAGAATTGAGCGAAACCTTGGTGATCGAAGCGTTTACCGGTGCCCAATTGGATTTGGCACTGAACCGCCCAAATGTGGTACATGCAGCCCTGCTTGCCGGCCCCGGAAGCGCGACTTTTCTCTCGCGCGTTGCACGTTTGACGCGTTTTCGGACCGGACATTCGCCCGAAGGACAGAAGTAACGGAATGAGCGAGACAAAGAACCCAGGCGAGAAAAAACTCAGCGTCTCCGGAAAGACGCTGACGCTCAAACCACGCACCGAGTCGGGCGTGGTGCGCCAGAGCTTCAGTCACGGCCGCAGCAAGCAGGTCGTCGTCGAGAAGGTTAAGCGCCGCATGGTCGGCGGACCGGGCGAAGCGAAAGCTGAAGCCGCGCCGGTCGAGACCAAGAAGGCGCCCGCCACGGGCAAGGCGAAGGCGCCCGCCGCAAGCGGAGCGGCTGCTCTGAAACAGGCGGAAGCCACCCCTAAACTGAAACCATCCGGCGTCGTGCTGCGCACGCTCACCGATGAGGAGCGCAATGCTCGTGCGCATGCGCTCGCCGATTCACGCGTACGCGAGGCGGAAGAACGCAAAATCGCCGAGGAAGAAGCCCGCCGCCGCGCCAGCCGCGAACAAGTCGATCGTACCGAGCGGGAGGCCGCGGACGTACGCAAGCGTGACGAGGAAGAACGCCGCAAGCACGACGAAGAAACCAAACGCAAGGCCGGCGAAGTCGCCAAAAAGCGTTTTGGCGCGGAAGACCTTTCGCGTACCGGCCCAGGGCGACTCGCGCTCGAAGCCGACGATGATGAAGCGCCGCGTTCACGACGTGGCGCCGGCCGGCCGGCCGCCGCTCCGCGCCCGGCTCCCCGCACCGGCGGAGAAAAGCAACGCGGACGCCTGACGGTCATCAACGCGCTGAGCGCCGGCGAAGTTCGCGAGCGTTCGGTGGCTTCGTTCCGCCGCCGCACTCAGCGGCTCAAGAACGTTGCTTCCGCGGAACCTAAGGAAAAACTGGTGCGTGAGGTGACGATCCCGGAAGCGATCAGCATCCAGGACCTGGCAAACCGCATGTCGGAAAGAGGCGTCGATGTGATCCGCCTGCTGATGAAGCAAGGCCAGATGGCAACAATCAACGACATGATCGACGCCGATACGGCCCAACTGATCGCGGAAGAAATGGGTCATAGCGTGCGCCGCGTCGCGGAAGCCGACGTCGAAGAGGGTTTGTTTGACGTAGCCGACGATCCAGCGCAGCTCGAGCCGCGGGCGCCGGTCGTCACCGTGATGGGTCACGTGGACCACGGCAAGACGTCATTGCTCGATGCGATCCGTTCTAGCGATGTCGCGGCGGGCGAAGCCGGCGGCATCACGCAACATATCGGCGCCTATCAAGTGACGGCGCCGTCCGGCGCAAGAATCACCTTCATCGATACGCCTGGCCACGCCGCCTTCACAGCGATGCGCGCGCGCGGCGCAAAAGTTACCGATATCGTCGTCCTTGTTGTCGCGGCGGACGACGGCGTCATGCCGCAAACGGTGGAAGCGATCCACCACGCCAAGGCGGCAAAGGTGCCGATTATCGTGGCCATCAATAAAATTGACAAACCCGACGCCAAGCCGGAACGCGTGCGCACCGATCTGCTGCAGCATGAAATTCAGGTCGAATCCATGGGTGGCGAAGTGGTTGACGTGGAAGTCTCAGCCACGAAGAAAATGAATATCGACAAATTGCTCGAAATGATCGGCTTGCAGGCGGAAATTCTCGACCTCAAGGCCAATCCGGAACGCGCAGCCGAAGGCACGGTGATTGAAGCCAAACTCGACCGTGGCCGCGGTCCCGTCGCAACCGTGCTGATCCAGCGCGGAACGCTGCATCCTGGCGACATTGTCGTCGCCGGAGCGGAATGGGGCCGCGTGCGCGCGTTGGTTTCGGATACGGGTGAGCCTGTGCAGAGCGCGGGCCCCTCGACTCCCGTCGAAGTACTCGGTTTCTCGGGCACGCCGGATGCAGGCGACCGGCTGGCGGTTGTCGACACCGAAGCCCGCGCCCGCGAAGTCACCGATTACCGCGCGCGGCAGAAGCGGGAAAAAATGGCGGCGCGCGCGACCGGCATGCGCGGTTCGCTCGAGCAGATGATGGCGCAGGCCAAGACCTCGGGCCGCAAGGAATTTCCGCTGGTAATCAAGGCGGACGTGCAGGGTTCGGTCGAAGCTATTATCGGCGCACTCGACAAGCTCGCAACCGATGAAGTGGCGGCGCGAGTGCTGCATTCCGCCGTGGGCGGCATTTCGGAATCTGACGTCACTCTTGCCGAGGCCTCCGGCGTTCCGATCATCGCTTTCAATGTGCGTGCCAACAAGGAAGCGCGCGAAGCGGCCGAACGCGCCGGCATCGAGATCCGCTACTACAACATCATCTACGACCTGGTGGATGACGTTAAGAAGGCGATGTCGGGCCTGCTCGCGCCGACCTTGCGCGAAAGCATGCTGGGCAACGCGCAAATCCTCGAAATCTTCAATATTTCAAAGATCGGCAAGATCGCCGGCTGCAAGGTCACCGATGGCACCGTCGAGCGCGGCGCCAATGTGCGGCTGATCCGTGACAACGTAGTGATCCACGAAGGAAAATTATCGCAGCTGAAACGCTTCAAGGATGACGTGCGCGAAGTGGGCGCCGGCATGGAATGCGGCATGGCCTTCGAGAACTACCAGGACATGCGGCAAGGCGACGTGATCGAATGTTACCGGGTGGAGCAGATTCAACGCTCGCTGTGAGTCCAATTCTCTGGCGCGCGCGAAAAAATCCACTCAAACACCAACACCGTCATGCCCCGCGAAAGCGGGGCATCCAGTAACCCGCGGCGGCGGTGATTACTGGATCGTCCGCCTTCGCGGACGATGACACGAGAGGCTAAGTGTTATGGCACGACACAAACAAAATCACCGCGATACCGGTCCAGGCGGCGGCTCCCAGCGCCAGCTGCGCGTCGGCGAACTGGTGCGGCACGCGGTTGCCGACATGCTGGCGCGCGGCGAAGTCCACGACCCGGTAATCGAGGGTCATCTCATCACGGTACCGGAAGTGCGCATGACGGCCGATCTTAGGCTTGCCACCATCTATGTGATGTCCCTGGGCGGACGTGACGCCGAAGAAGTCGTTGCAGCTTTCGAACGTCACAAGAAATTTCTGCGCGCCGAGCTGGCGCACCGCATCAATCTGAAATTCGCGCCGGATATCCGTTTTCGCGTCGACGAGCGGTTCGCGGAAGCGGAGCGCATCGACAAGCTGTTGCGTTCCCCGCCGGTGCAGCGTGATCTCAAGCACGGGGATGACGAGTGAGCGACAACGAACTGCGAAACAAAAACCATCCTCATCCAGAGGAGGGCGCGCAGCGCCCGTCTCGAAGGATGGAAGCGGCGTCATGCTTCGAGACGGCGCCTTCGGCGCCTCCTCGGCATGAGGCCAATGGGAGTTCGTTTGCGCCTCAGGATGAGGGCGCAGAAAAACAAAAACAGAAAAAACGCGACAAACGCGATGTGCACGGCTGGGTCGTGCTCGACAAACCGGTTGGCATGACATCGACCCACGCCGTCAGCGTGGTGAAGCGCTTGTTCAAAGCCAAGCGCGCCGGCCATGCCGGCACGCTGGATCCACTCGCTTCCGGCGCGCTGCCGATTGCGCTCGGCGAGGCTACCAAAACAGTCCCCTTCGTGATGGACGGGCGCAAGCTTTACCGCTTCACCATTCGCTGGGGTGAAGAGCGCGACACCGACGACGCCGAGGGACGCACCGTCGCCCGCAGCGATCAACGGCCGACTGCCGACGCAATCCAGGCGCAGCTGCCGTCGTTCACCGGTACCATCGCGCAGGTACCGCCGCGCTATTCGGCAATCAAGATCGAGGGCGAGCGTGCCTACGATCTCGCGCGTGACGGAGAAGTGGTCGAGCTCGAGGCTCGCCCAGTCGAGATCGCCCGCCTGGCGCTTGTCAGCGTTGCCGACTCCGATCACGCGGTGCTGGAGGCCGAATGCGGCAAAGGTACTTATGTGCGCTCGCTCGCCCGCGATCTTGGCCGTGCTTTGGGCTGTTTTGGCCATGTCAGCGCCCTCCGGCGGGCTGCGGTGGGCCCATTCGGCGAAGAAACCATGATTTTGCTGGAACAATTGGAGGCTCTGTGCCATAGAGCCGCGTCCGGCGAGGCGAGCCTCGCGGACGCTCTGATGCCCGTTGAGACCGCGCTGGACGACATCCCGGCGCTGGCCGTCAGCCGGGCAGACGCGGCGAGGCTGCAGCGAGGCCAAGCCGTTTTGTTGCGCGGACGGGACGCACCCAATTTCCGCGGCACAATCTATGTCACGGTATCGGGCCAGTTGTTGGCCCTCGCCGAACTGGATCGTGGCGAAATCGTCCCCAAGCGCGTGTTTAACCTCGCCGGCCTGATGGGCAGAGCCGTGCGCAAGAAAGGATGACCGATGTCGGTTACCGCCGGCCGCAAGGCCGAAGTGATAAAGACTTATGCCAAGAAGCCCGGAGATACCGGGTCGCCGGAAGTGCAAGTGGCGATCCTGTCCGAGCGCATCAATAATCTCACCGAGCATTTCAAGTCCCACGTCAAGGACAACCACTCGCGTCGTGGATTGCTCAAGATGGTGGGCCAGCGTCGCCAGCTCCTCGACTATCTGCGTCGCACCAACGAAGCGAGCTACAAGAACTTGATCGAGAAGCTCGGCATTCGCCGATGATTTGTTCCGCGCGGGGCGCATGCGCCCGGCGCGTTTCGTGCAGCGGATGCGTACGACGCGTTCGCTAATTTGAGCCGGCGGCGATAGGCGCGGCCGGCGGCTGGCAAGAGCCGATAAGGATCGCTCTTGCGACAAGGCAAGGTTCGAACGCCATGGCAGGATCGCCAGACGCTGTTGACCTCGGCATCACGACGATGCTCGGCAGCTTCTCGCCGTCTTGCTCATGGCTTTCGGGGCTCGCCGGAAACCATGAGAGAAAAATAAAATGTTTGATATGCATCGAGTTGAACTCGATTGGGGTGGGCGGAAGCTAACCCTCGAGACCGGCAGGATGGCGCGGCAAGCCGATGGCGCCGTGCTCGCTACTTACGGTGAGACCAGTGTGCTCGCTGCCGTAGTGGCGGCGAAGGAACCGAAGGAAGGCATCGATTTCCTTCCACTGACCGTCAACTACACCGAAAAATATTACGCGGCAGGCCGGATTCCCGGCGGCTACTTCAAGCGCGAACGCGGCCCGACTGAAAAGGACACGCTCACGTCGCGCCTTATCGATCGCCCGATCCGTCCGCTATTTGCGGAGGGCTGGCGCTGCGACACTCAGGTGACCGTTACCGTGCTCTCGCACGACATGGAAAACGACCCCGATATTGTCGCCATGGTTGCCGCGTCAGCGGCATTGACGCTGTCCGGCGTGCCGTTCATGGGCCCGATCGGTAGTGCCCGCGTCGGCTTCATCAACAATGAATACGTACTCAATCCGGCACTCGACGAAATGCCGGAAAGTCAGCTCGACCTTGTCATCGCCGGCACCCAGGACGCCGTGATGATGGTGGAATCAGAAGCCAAAGAGCTGTCCGAAGACATCATGCTCGGCGCCGTGATGTTCGGCCATCGACACTTCCAGCCGGTAATCGAAGCTATCATCAAGCTCGCCGAAAAGGCGGCGAAGGAGCCGCGCGAACTCGTTGCTCCCGACCATAAGGCGCTGGAAAAGGAGATACTTGGGCTCGCCGAGAAGGATCTGCGCGCCGCCTACTCGATCGTAAAAAAGCAGGACCGGCAGGACGCCGTCGCCGCCGTAAAGGAAAAGGTGATGGCGCGTTTCTTCCCGGAAGGCGCCGAGCCGACATACGACAAGCTCGCGGTTGCCGGCGTTTTCAAGGAACTCGAAGCCAAGATCGTGCGCTGGAATATTCTCGATACTGGCAAGCGCATTGACGGCCGCGACAACAAGACGGTGCGGCCGATCGTGGCGGAAGTGGGCGTGCTACCGCGAACGCACGGTTCGGCGCTGTTCACCCGCGGCGAGACACAGGCGCTGGTCGTCGCCACTCTCGGCACCTCCGAAGACGAGCAATTCATCGACGCGCTGCAAGGGACCTACAAAGAAACGTTCCTGCTTCATTACAACTTCCCGCCCTATTCGGTGGGCGAAACTGGGCGCATGGGGGCGCCTGGCCGTCGTGAGATCGGCCACGGCAAGCTGGCCTGGCGGGCAATCCATCCGATGCTGCCGACGCCGGCCGAGTTCCCCTACACCATCCGTGTCGTATCGGAGATCACGGAATCGAACGGTTCGTCGTCGATGGCCTCGGTGTGCGGCTCGTCGCTGGCGCTGATGGATGCAGGCGTGCCGTTGAAGCGGCCGACCGCCGGCATCGCCATGGGTCTCATCCTCGAAGACAAGCGCTACGCCGTGCTGTCCGACATCCTCGGTGATGAGGATCATCTCGGCGACATGGATTTCAAGGTGGCCGGCACCGAACAGGGAGTCACTTCCCTGCAGATGGACATCAAGATCGCCGGCATCACCGAGGAAATCATGAAAGTCGCTCTCGCGCAGGCGAAAGATGGCCGCATGCACATCCTCGGCGAGATGGGCAAGGCGCTCACCGCCGCGCGCGCCGAGCTGGGCGAGCACGCGCCACGCATCGAGATGTTCAAGATCCCGACCGACAAGATTCGCGAAGTGATCGGCACCGGCGGCAAGGTGATCCGCGAGATCGTCGAGAAGACCGGCGCCAAGATCAACATCGAGGACGACGGCTCGGTGAAGGTGGCCTCGGCGGACGGTGAATCAATCAAGGCGGCGATCAACTGGATCAAGTCGATCGCCTCCGACCCGGAAGTCGGCCACATCTACGAGGGCACCGTGGTGAAAGTGATGGATTTTGGCGCCTTTGTGAACTTCTTCGGCGCCAAGGACGGCCTCGTCCACATCAGCCAACTGGCGTCGCGCCGGGTGAACAAGGTCACCGACGTGGTGAAGGAAGGCGACAAGGTCAAGGTCAAGCTGCTTGGCATGGACGACCGTGGCAAGGTGCGCCTGTCGATGAAGGCGGTCGATCAGGCCACCGGCGAAGACATCGAGGGCAAGCAACGCGCCGAAGGCGGCGAGCAGCCGCAGGCGGCGCAAGGCGGCGGCGCGGAATAAGGTGCAGCAGAGAAACAACAAAGGGCGACGTTAGGCCGCCCTTTTATTTTGCCCGGTGCACGTGCAACGCACGCGCACCGCCGCGCGTCTGTCTGACGATTTCTCCCAATGCCTCAAAGTCCTTGCGCCGGGGAGAGGTGCGGCGCCAGACCAAACCTATCGTGCGTCTCGGCTGAGGTTCGGTGAACCGGAATAGTTTCACGCGTTCATCGTGAGCTTCAGCATCGGTGGCAACTTCCGGCACGAGTGTGACGCCATAGCCGTTCGCCACCATTTGCATCACGGTCGCGAGCGAGGTCGCGCCAAGTTGGACCGGCGGCGAATCCCCGCGCTTGCTGGCACAAAACGCCAGCGCCTGGTCGCGCAGGCAATGTCCCTCCTCGAGCAAAATCAGCCGCTGCTGATCGACGTCTCCGACGCCGACGCGGCCGCGAAGCGGATGCTCGTCGGCCGCCGGCACCGCAAGCAAAAACGGATCGTCGAATAACTTAAGACTCTCGACCTCGGCGCCCTCTGCCGGCAACGCCAGCATGACGCAGTCAAGCTCCGCGCGCGCAAGTTCCTGAAGCAGCGTCTTGGTTTGCGTTTCGCGCAACTCAAGGCGAAGGCGGGGATATTTTGCCTGCAACCTCGGCAGCGCGCGCGGAAGTACGTAAGGCGCGAGCGTAGGGATGATACCGAGCTTCAATGGTCCGCTGAGCACATCCCGGTGACGAGCGAAGTCGATGAGATCGCGGGTGGCGGCGAGAATTTGTTCGGCGCGCTCCGCCACCTCCAGCCCGGTGTCGGTGAGCGTGATGTCATTCGGGCGCCGTTCCACCAGCTCGAGACCGATCTCCCGCTCGAGCTCGCGCACTTGCATGGACAGGGCTGGCTGGCTGACCGCGCAATCCTCCGCGGCCCGTCCGAAATGCCGATGACGCGCGAGCGAGGCCAAATAACGCAACTGGCGCAGGGTGATCACTGCGATAAGTTAGGCTTATCTCTGGGGCCAATCAACACAATTAGACCTTATCGGCCGGCCGCCTTTACAACCGTCACAGCCGCACCAATTTACTGTGCAATTTCGTGAAAATCAGAACGCGACGGGAGAGAAAAAGATGGATGCAAAAACCGATGACAAGAGCACGGGCAAGTGCCCGTTCACCAGCGCTCACACACGCACGAACCGGGACTGGTGGCCGGACGCGCTGAGCATCGAAATGCTGCATCGAAACTCCGATCTGTCCGATCCGATGGGCAAGGAGTTCGATTACGCCAGGGACTTCAAGAGTCTCGATCTCAACGCGGTGATCAAGGACCTGCGCGCCCTGATGACGAGCTCGCAGGAGTGGTGGCCGGCGGATTTCGGTCACTACGGCGGCCTGATGATCCGCATGGCATGGCACAGCGCGGGCACGTATCGCATAACCGACGGCCGCGGCGGCGCCGGCGCAGGTCAGCAACGTTTCGCCCCGCTCAACTCATGGCCGGATAACGCCAACCTCGACAAGGCGCGCCGGCTGCTCTGGCCGATCAAGCAGAAGTACGGCCGGAAAATCTCCTGGGCCGACCTTATGATTCTTGCGGGCAACGTCGCGCTCGAGTCGATGGGGTTCAAGACGTTCGGTTTCGCCGGCGGCCGCCCCGACGTCTGGGAACCGGAGGAGCTTTTTTGGGGTCCTGAAGGAACCTGGCTGGGCGATGAACGCTATAGCGGCGAACGCCAACTCGCCGAGCCACTTGGCGCCGTGCAGATGGGCCTCATCTACGTCAATCCGGCGGGGCCGAACGGCAATCCGGATCCTGTTGCGGCCGCCAAAGACATTCGGGAGACGTTCTTCCGCATGGCGATGAACGACGAAGAGACCGTTGCCCTGATTGCCGGCGGCCACAGCTTCGGCAAGACCCACGGCGCCGGCGATCCGTCGCTTGTCGGTCCGGAGCCGGAAGCTGGAGCCCTTGAGGACCAGGGCCTCGGCTGGAAAAGCAAGCATGGCACCGGCATCGGCGCCGACGCTATCACCGGCGGTCCGGAAGTTACCTGGACGCAGACGCCGACCAAGTGGAGCAACCACTTCTTCAAGAACCTGTTCGAAAACGAATGGGAACTGACAAAGAGCCCGGCCGGTGTGCCGCAGTGGCAGGCGAAGGGGGCGGCCGCCACGATCCCGGACGCATTCGACAAATCGAAAAAGCATGTGCCGACCATGCTGACCACGGATCTCTCGCTGCGGTTCGATCCGGCCTACGAGAAAATCTCGCGGCGCTTCTACGAGCATCCCGACCAGTTTGCGGACGCGTTCGCCCGCGCCTGGTTCAAGCTCACGCACCGCGACATGGGTCCGCGCGCCCGCTATCTCGGCAAGCTCGTTCCGAAGGAGACGCTGATCTGGCAGGACCCGATTCCACCGGTCAATCACCGGCTGATCGGCGAAAAGGAAATCGCGGCACTGAAGAAGATCCTCGCCTCCGGCCTGTCGGTGTCACAGCTTGTCTCGACCGCGTGGGCGTCGGCGTCGACGTTCCGTGGTTCCGACAAGCGCGGCGGCGCAAACGGTGCGCGCATTCGTCTGAGCCCGCAGAAGGATTGGGAGGTCAACCAGCCGGCTGAGCTGGCGAAGGTGCTCAAAAAGCTCGAGGCGATTCAACAGGCATTCAACTCCGGCAAAGGCGGCAAGAAGGTCTCGCTCGCCGACCTTATCGTTCTCGGCGGTGTTGCAGCAGTTGAGAAGGCCGCGAAGGCTGCCGGCATCAACGTGAAGGTACCTTTCGCGCCTGGCCGCATGGATGCTTCGCAGGAGCAGACCGACGTCGAGTCGTTTGCGCCGCTTGAGCCCCGCGCCGACGGCTTTCGCAATTACGTCGGCAGCAAGCGGCAGTTCATGTCACCCGAGGAGGCGTTGGTCGACAGGGCCGCGCTGCTGCGCCTGACGGGACCGGAAATGACAGTGCTCGTCGGGGGCCTGCGCGTTCTCGGCGCCAATGCAGCCGCGTCAAAGAACGGCGTTTTTACCAAGAAGCCGAGCACGTTGAGCAACGACTTTTTCATCAACCTGCTCGACATGAACACGCAGTGGCATCCCGCTGGCGACAATGCGTATGAGGGACGCGACCGCAAAACCAATGCCGCGAAATGGACAGGCACCCGCGCCGACCTGATCTTCGGTTCACACTCGCAACTCCGCGCCTTCGCGGAAGTCTATGCCAGCGCGGATTCTAAGGAGAAGTTCGTGAAGGACTTCGTGGCGGCGTGGAGCAAGGTGATGAATGCGGACCGCTTCGACCTGACCACATCGCAGAAGAAGGCCGCGTAGATCGCACGGCATACAAGACGAATAAGACGGCCGGGATTCTCCCGGCCGTTCTCTTTTTCGTCATTTCGCCGCAAAGATTACTGCCCGCCGTTGCCGTTGTCGGTCGGTCCACCCGTTTTCAGCGCGTCCGGTTGCGGCATGGCGATGACGTTGTAGCCGGAATCGACGAAATGAATTTCGCCGGTAACGCCGGTCGAAAGATCGGACAGCAGATAAAGCCCGGCACCGCCCAATTCCTCCTGCGTCACGCCGCGTCCAAGTGGAGAATATTTCTGCTGGAATGCAAACATGTAACGGGCGTCGTTAATGCCGGCGCCCGCAAGCGTACGAATCGGACCTGCTGAGATGGCGTTGACGCGGATTTTTTGCGGCCCGAAATCGACCGCGAGATAGCGTACCGATGCCTCAAGCGCCGCCTTAGCAACGCCCATCACGTTGTAATTCGGCATCGCGCGCAGCCCGCCATTGTAGGTGAGCGTGACCATGGCGCCGCCGTTCGGCATCAAGGCCGCTGCACGCTTGGCCGATTCCGTAAACGCATAGCAGGAGATCACCATCGTGCGGATGAAGTTCTCGCGCGTGGAATCGGCGTAGCGGCCTTTCAATTCGTTCTTGTCGGAAAAGGCGATGGCATGCACGAGGAAATCCATCGTGCCCCATTGCTTCTTGATCTCGCTGAACACTGCATCGACCGAAGCGGTGTCTTCAACGTCGCAGGGCATGACAAAAGACGAACCGGCCTGCTCGGCAAGCGGTTTCACGCGTTTGGCCAGCGCGTCACCCTGATATGTGAAGGCAAGCTTCGCGCCGTGCTGCGCCAGTGTTTTGGCGATCCCCCAGGCGATCGAGTGGTCGTTAGCGACCCCCATCACCAGCCCGCGCTTTCCGTCCATCAGCCCCGGCATTCCCACCACCACAACTCACCCGCCCAGAGCGGGCGCTCAGTCATCCCCGTTGTCTCGGAATTTCAAATCACGCATCCAGCCGCTTGAGCACCACTGATGCATTGGTGCCGCCGAAACCGAACGAGTTCGACAAGATACAGCCGAGCTTCAAGTTGTCCTTGCGTTCCCGCACGATCGGCATGTCGGCGAAGGCCGGATCGAGATTCTCGATATTGGCGCTTTCGCAGATGAAGCCGCTTTGCATCATCAGCAGTGAGTAAATCGCTTCCTGCACGCCGGTCGCACCGAGCGAATGGCCGGTGAGCGACTTGGTCGCCGAAATCGGCGGGCACTTCGGGCCGAATACTTCGCGGATCGCCTCGATTTCCTTGATATCCCCGATCGGCGTCGAGGTTGCGTGCGGGTTGATGTAGTCGACGGGCGCTTTGACATTTTCCAGCGCCATTTTCATGCAGCGCACCGCGCCTTCGCCGGACGGCGCCACCATGTCGTAGCCATCGGAAGTCGCGCCATAGCCAGCAACTTCAGCATAGATCTTTGCGCCGCGCGCCTTCGCATGCTCGAGCTCTTCCAGCACCAGCACGCCCGCGCCGCCGGCGATAACGAAACCGTCACGATCCTTGTCGTAGGCACGCGAGGCCTTTTGCGGCGTGTCGTTGAATTTCGACGACATCGCGCCCATAGCGTCAAACAGCACCGACAGCGACCAATCAAGTTCTTCGCATCCACCGGCAAAAATCATATCCTGCTTGCCCCACTGGATCAGTTCAGCGGCGTTGCCGATGCAGTGGTTGGACGTGGCGCAGGCCGAGGAAATGGAATAGTTCACGCCCCTGATCTTGAACCAGGTCGCAAGCGTGGCTGATGCCGTAGAGGACATTGCCTTCGGCACCGCAAACGGACCGACGCGCTTGGGTCCTTTGCTGCGCGCAGTATCGGCGGCCTCAATGATGGCACGGCATGACGGGCCGCCGGAGCCCATCACAATCCCTGTGCGCTCATTGGAAATGTCTTTTTCCTCGACGCCGGAATCACGGATCGCCTGTTCCATGGCCACATGGTTCCAGGCAGCCCCGCCGCCGAGGAAACGCATGGCCCGCCGGTCGACCACCTCTTCCGGATCGAGCCGGGGCGCCCCGTGCACCTGACAACGGAATCCGAGTTCGGCATACTTTTCTGCACGCACGATTCCAGACTTCGCCTCGCGCAGGCTGGCCAACACTTCCTGTGTGTTGTTGCCAATGGATGAGACGATGCCCATTCCGGTGACGACGACCCGTCGCATTTTACTCACTGTCCTTACGCCGTGGTTTGTTGCTGATTGGGCCACACACTGGCCGGCTTAAACAATCCGCAAGGTCTTCGCCGGGCTCAAGCGCCGCTCGGCTGCAATACCTCGTCCTGTTTGAACAGGCCGACTTTAAGATCGCTGGCTCGGTAAATAATGTTGCCGTCGGCCGAAAGCCAGCCATCAGCGATGCCCAGAACCAGTTTCGAGCGCATCACCCGCTTGATGTCGATGCCGTAGATAACCTTCTTCACGGTTGGCAGCACCTGTCCTGAGAATTTCACTTCGCCCAGACCGAGCGCCCTGCCCTTACCCGGCGCACCCAACCACCCGAGAAAGAAACCGACCAGTTGCCACAGCGCGTCGAGGCCCAGACATCCCGGCATCACCGGGTCGCCCTTGAAGTGGCAAAGGAAGAACCAGAGGTCCGGTTTGACGTCGAGCTCGGCGCGGATCATGCCTTTGCCATGCTCGCCGCCGTCCTCGGTGATTTCAGCGATGCGGTCGAACATGAGCATCGGCGGCAGCGGCAACTGTGCGTTGCCCGCGCCAAAAAGTTCGCCACGGCCGCAGGCGAGCAGATCTTCGTATTCGAAGCTATGCCGCCGGTTTTCCATAAGCGTCGCTTCACCGCGCACTGAGTTCGGCTGAATTCCCATTGTCAGTTGGTAACATACCCGACGTACCCCGGCAAAGATGGATGGCTGCCCGCAATCGTCAGGAATCCTTCGTAAATCCGCGACAATTGGGCCCAATAGCCAATTGCGAGGCAGTTGCATCTAGGGGGTCGATTGCGTATATGTTGCGTCCACAAAATGGTTTTTCGCCGGCTCGCCTTACCAGAACACGTGAGCAAATGAACACAACGCGCACCATGGTGATCCCAAAAAAGGCGGACGCGGAACGCACGCCAGACCGTTCGGCCCTCACCGGTTGCCCATGGCATGACGTGAAGGCCATGTTGCGCCAGGTAGGCTTGCGTCCAACTCGCCAGCGCATGGCGCTCGGGTGGATCTTGTTCGGCAAAGGCGACCGCCACCTCACGGCCGAGATGCTTTACGAAGAGGCCACGCGCGCCAAGGTGCCGGTGTCGCTGGCGACCATTTACAACACGCTGCACCAATTCACCGAAGTTGGTCTCCTGCGCCAGGTCGCCGTTGACGGGTCCAAGGCTTATTTCGATACCAACGTAACGGCTCACCATCACTTCTTCGTCGAAGGGGAAGATGACGTTTTCGATATTCCGGACGCCGAGGTGACCGTCGGGAAGACTCCCACGCCGCCGGAAGGCTTCGAAATCGCGCGCGTCGACGTGGTCGTCCGGCTGCGCCGAAAGGGCTGAAAATATCCAAAATTGATTGTTGTCATGGCCGGGCTTGGCCGTCCGAAGGACGGCGTCGCTTTGCTCGCCTATGCCCGGCCATTTGCTTTCGGGAGTTACCGCTACTCCACCTTCTCGTTAGGGTAAGCGCCCCACAGCCGCTCCTGCCGGACATACCCTTCGAAGCCTTTGCCGCTGAACTGGCACCACGCGCCATCGCAGGATTTGATTGTTCCGAGCACGCCGGATTGCAATTGCGCCGCAATGCCCGAATCGACATCCGTGCTCTGGTAGAGCGGCACCAGATCATCCTTCGATTTCGGCACCACGACGGCCATGCGCCTGCCGGACAATAACGAGTGGTAGACCCAGCCTTCTGCGCCTTCCCAATCGCGGATGCGGCGCCAGTTTTCAAATTCCGCGGTAATCTCCACCGGCATGCCGGCGTGGGTGTAGACCCAGCGCACCTCCTGATCCTTGTTTGGGCCTGAACGAGCGTTGACCCGGTCGGACTTGAGGCTGACGAAACGCGGTATCGGCAGGCCGCTGACAGAGCCGGTCGTAATTTCGCCTGCCGAGTGGGCGTTCCCCACCTGTATGGTCATGAGACCGGCCGCCAATGCGAGGCGGCTGAGGGCGGTCCGGAAGCTTTGTGTTGTAACGGCCATCTGGTAGGAAAAGTACGAGTTTTCGCCCCCAAACACGCGTGACGCGCAGTGTGGGGGAGTCCGGTTAAGGAGGGCTGAATCGGCGTGTTGTTTGGGGGTAGTGCCGCCAACCGCCGTGATTGAGAGCAGATGCCGAAGACCAGGAAGCCGTTGGTTATTGTGACGCGTAAGCTGCCCGATCCCATCGAGCTGCGTATGCGGGAACTTTTTGACGCCCGGCTCAATCCCGAAGACAAACCCATGACCCAGGCCCAGCTCGCCGAGGCGGTGAAAACCGCCGACGTGCTGGTACCGACCGTGACCGACCGTATCGATGCCTCGGTGCTCAGCAAATCCGGCGAACAACTCAAGCTCATCGCCAACTTCGGCAACGGCGTCGACAATATCGACGTTACGACCGCGGTTCAGCGCGGTATTACCGTCACGAATACGCCCGGCGTCCTCACCGAAGATACCGCCGATATGACCATGGCGCTGATCCTGACCGTGCCACGCCGGCTGGTGGAAGGCTCCCAGGTGCTGACCGGAGAGAAGGATTGGACCGGCTGGTCGCCTACCTGGATGCTGGGTCATCGCATCTGGGGCAAACGTCTCGGCATCATCGGAATGGGACGCATCGGCCAGGCGGTGGCGCGGCGTGCGCGCGCATTCGGTCTGCAGATCCACTATCACAATCGCCGGCGGGTTCCGCCAAAAATCGAGGAAGAGCTCGACGCCACCTACTGGGAAAGCCTCGACCAGATGCTTGCCCGCATGGACATTGTGTCGGTCAACTGCCCACACACACCGGCGACATACCATTTGCTTTCGGCGCGACGACTCAAAATGCTGCGGCCGGAAGCCTACGTGGTCAACACATCGCGCGGCGAAGTGATCGACGAGAATGCACTCGCGCGGCTGATCGAAAGTGGCGAGATCGCCGGTGCCGGCCTCGACGTGTTCGAACACGAGCCGGCAGTCAATCCCAAACTGGTCAAGCTCGCCCGCGCCGGCAAGGTGGTGCTGCTGCCGCATACCGGCTCGGCAACGATCGAAGGCCGCATCGACATGGGCGAGAAAGTCATCATCAACATCAGGACATTCATGGACGGCCACAGGCCGCCCGATCGTGTCCTCCCGTCGATGTTGTGAAGCTCAGTAACTTCCCGACAGATCCTTGATTGCCGGTTTGTTGCCGGTCAGCGGATTCTCCGGATCCCACGCGTAGCTCAGCGTCTCGAACCGCATAGAGCGCGCGTCGATCATCAACAGACGGCCAACGAGACCTTCGCCAAAGCCGACGATCTCGCGGACCACCTCCAGCGCCATCAGCGAACCGAGCACGCCGGGCAACGCGCCGAGAATTCCGGCTTCGGCGCACGCAGGCACCGTACCCGCCGGCGGCGCTTCGGGAAACAGACAGCGGTAAGTCGGATTGCGTATCCCGTCGGGACGTTTTTCGTGCGCGCGGATGGTCGTCAGTGATCCGTCAAAGGTGCCGACGGCCGCAGTGACCAGCGGCTTGCCAGCGAAGTAGCAGGCATCCGAAACCAGATAGCGCGTGGCGAAATTATCAGAGCCGTCGGCCACGATATCGTAGCGCGCGATCAGATCGCTTGCATTGGCCGCGGTCAGCCGCACCTTGTGCATCTCGACTTTTACATGCGGGTTGAGTCCTTTCACAGCATCGCCGGCGCGTTCCACTTTCGGCATGTTGATGTCTTTTGTTGCAAAGATGACCTGCCGCTGCAGGTTCGACAGCGACACATCGTCATCATCGACGATGCCAAGTGTGCCGACGCCCGCGGCGGCAAGATAGAGCAGAACCGGCGCGCCGAGGCCGCCTGCCCCCACGACAAGCACGCGCGCGGCCTTGAGCTTTGCTTGGCCGGGGCCGCCCACTTCGCGCAGCACGATGTGGCGCGCGTAGCGCTCAAGTTCTTTGGCGTCGAGCATTGCCGTAACCCTATGGCGGCACGAAGCATTGAGCCAGCCCTTCAATCCCCAGCCCGCCTTGCGCCATGGCCCTTATCGGCTAAGGTGACCCGCAAAATAAGGCTGGGGGACGTCATTACAATGCGTGGGGCCGCGTCAGCGGTGATGCTTGTCTTTTTGCTCGGCGTCATTCCGGCGCTGGCGCAAGATGCTCTTGGCATTTTGCCGAAGCCGGAGCAGAGCGCGGCAAAACCAGGCACCACAAATCACAGCGCAAAGAAAGCGGCGCACGTTACAGCGCCGCCAAAAATTTCCGCACCGGCAACGGTCGGCGTAAGCCCCGCCGAATTCGCCAAGAGCGAACCTGCGTCCGCGGCTTCGGAAATTTCGCCTGCGGATCGCCTGAAAATCCAGTCGGCCCTGTTGTGGTCGGGCGACTATACCGGCTCGGTGAGCGGCGACGATCCGATGCTCGCGGCTATCAGGAATTACCAAAAACGCGTCAGGGGCCGCGTGACCGGCGTGCTCACGCCAGCCGAGCGCGCCAATCTTCTGGCTGCAGCGAAATCTCATGAAGACGAGTTCGGCTGGACCATTGTGATGGATCCGGCAACCGGCGTGCGCATCGGGCTGCCCATGAAGCTCGTGTCGCAGGTGCGCGACGCAGCCCGGGGCACGCGTTGGTCGGCGGCGCACGGCGAAGTGCAGGTCGAAACCTTCCGCATCAAGGACCCCAATATCAAGCTCGCTACCTTGTTCGAACAGCAGAAGAAAGAACCGGCTACGCGGAAGGTCGAATCCAGTTCGCTGCGCGACGACAGTTTTCTGATCACCGGCATGCAAGGACTGAAAATATTTTCCGTCCGCGCTTACGCGCGCAACGATGAAATCCGCGGCTTTACACTGCTTTTCGACCAGATGATGGAGACCATCGTTGCGCCCGCGACGGCGGCGATGGTGAGCGCTTTCTCGCCGTTCCCAGAGCGCAGCTCATTGTTCGCCGACACTGCTAAATCGGTCGAATACGGCACCGGATTGATCGTGAGCGCGCGCGGACACATCATCACCGATGGCAGGCTCGCAACCGGCTGCCAGGTGATCGTTGCGGCCGGTCTGGGCGACGCTGACCGTATCGCCGAAGACAAGGACAATGGCCTTGCTTTGCTGCGCGTCTACGGGGTGCGCAAGCTGTCGCCGCTCGTACTTCCTTCAGAAACTTTCAAAAAAGGCGACGTGACCCTCGTTGGTATTCCGGACCCGAAGGAGCAAAGCAGCGCCAAGGCGCTCACTGAAATCAAGGCGCGGCTAGCGGACGGCAATGCAATCGAATTGCGCCAGCCGGTGCCGATGGCGGGCTTTTCCGGCGCCGCCGCGCTCGATGCACAGGGGCAATTCGTCGGCATGACGCAGACGCGCAACTTCGTGCTTGCCAGCACAGAGCCGGCTGCACCGCCGGTCCGTCTCATCAATGCAATGGCTATCCGCGATTTCCTCGCCGCGCAGAATGTCGCGTCGGGTTCCGATGCCGCAAACGCAAAAGACTCGGTAATAAGAATTATCTGCGTGCGGAAATAATTACCTGTTCTTCCATTTCGGCGGGCGCTTTTCCACGAAAGCTTTCATGCCCTCCTTCTGATCTTCCGTCGCAAACAGTGAATGGAAGACTCGCCGCTCGAAACGGACGCCTTCAGCCAGCGAGGATTCAAACGCGGCATTGATCGCTTCCTTGGCGGCAAGCACCGAAGGCAGCGACATATTCGCGATGGCGTCGGCAATTTTCATGGCTTCGTCCATGAGCTTGTCCGGCGGCACCACGCGCGTCACCAGACCCGATCTCTCGGCCTCTGCTGCATCCATCATGCGCCCGGTCAGGATCATTTCCATTGCCTTGGCCTTGCCGACGGCGCGGACAAGACGCTGCGTGCCCCCGATGCCGGGAATCACACCAATCTTGATCTCCGGCTGACCGAACTTTGCGGTATCGGCGGCGATGACGATATCGCTCTGCATGGCAAGCTCGCAGCCGCCGCCGAGCGCGAAACCTGCAACAGCGCTAACGACGGGCTTGCGCGCGTTGGCAACCGCATCCCAGTTTGAAACGAAGTCGCCGAGATAAGCCTCGATAAACGGCTTGTCCGCCATTTCCTTGATGTCGGCCCCGGCAGCGAAGGCCTTGTCGCTGCCGGTCAGCAGGAGACAGCCGATCTTGTCATCGGCATCGAAGGCTTTGATAGCGCGCGTAAGTTCGTCAATCAGCGCCTTATTGAGCGCATTGAGCGCCTGTGGGCGGTTGAGGCGTATGATGCCGACCCGGCCTTTCGTTTCGACAATGATGTTCTGGTAACTCATGGGTTTTCCTCAATCATCTAATCCAGCCGCGCACCGGAGCGCTTCACTACGTCCGCCCATTTGGCGGAATCAGCCTTGATCGTTGCCGCGAAATCTTCCGGCGTGCC
Source organism: Pseudolabrys sp. (assembly GCA_035623095.1). Taxonomy (GTDB): domain Bacteria; phylum Pseudomonadota; class Alphaproteobacteria; order Rhizobiales; family Xanthobacteraceae; genus Pseudolabrys. The sequence goes on along the minus strand of DASPUD010000015.1, from coordinate 4,196 downwards.
GCCGGCCGGCTCGTCGCCGATCTTGGCGAATTTCTCCTTGAACGAGTCGGACTTGAGCGCCTTGTTGATCGCCGCGTTGAGCTTGTCGACGATCGGGCGCGGCACGCCCGCCGGCGCGATCACACCGGTCCAGGTCGGCGCCAGATAGCCGGGAACGGTTTCTCCGATGGTCGGCAATTCCGGGAACGCGGGCGAGCGCGTTGCGCCGCTGACACCGAGTGCCAGCACCTTGCCGTCGCGCGCGAAGGGAGCAATGGATTGCAGACTTTCGAACATGAGGTCGACATGGCCGGCGATCAGGTCGGTGATTGCCGGCGCGCCGCCGCGATAGGGCACATGCACGATTTCGGTTTCAGTCATGTACTTGAACAATTCACCGCCTACGTGCCCCGGCGAACCGTTACTGGATGAAGCGTTGGTCAACTTGCCGGGATTTTTCCTCGCATAGTCGATCAGCTCTTTGACTGAGTGAACCGGCAGCTTGGGCGATACCGCAAGCATCAAATGTCCGCGGGCGACCAATGCGATCGGCTGGAAATCGCGTTCGATATTGTACGGCAGCTTCGTCACCATATGACGGGTTATGGCCAGCGCGCCGATCGGTCCCATGCCGATGGTGTAACCGTCGGGCGGCGATTTGGCGACGAGATCGAGCCCGATCGTGAGCGCACCGCCGGGCCGGTCGTCGACGACGACCTGCTGCCCGAGGTCCTTGGTCAGCTCGGCGCCAAGAATACGCGCGACCGTGTCGGTCGCACTGCCGGCTGCCTGCGGGACGATGAAACGGATGGGATGATCAGGATATTCCGCAGCGGCCGTCCCTGCCGAGAGGACAGCGAGCGTCAGTGCAATCAGGCCAAACTTGCGCATGTCATCGAGCCCCGGCGCAACGAAACCTATTTCTGACACGAAGGGCAATAGAAGGTCGACCGGCCCGCCTGCACGATGCGCTTTATTTTCCCCTTGCAGGACGGGCATGACTGGCCTTCGCGATCGTAGACCTGGAAGTTGTGCTGGAAATCGCCGAGCGAACCGTCGGCCCGGCGATGGTCGCGCAGCGATGAGCCGCCCGCCTCGATCGCATCTTTGAGCACCGCCTTGATGGCGTCGACCAGTTTTTCCGCGCGCTCATTTGGCCGGCCATGACGATCTGCGATCGTCGAGGCCACGCGCCTGGGGGAAAGCCGTGCACGAAATAACGCCTCGCAGACATAGATATTGCCGAGACCGGCGACGACGCGCTGGTCGCTTAACGCCGCCTTGAGTGAAGTTTTTTTGCCCGCGCAGGCTTTTGCCAGCATAGCGGCATCGAATTCATTTCCCAGCGGCTCGGGTCCGAGCGCACGCAGCAAGGGCTCGTTATCGAGTTTCGCGCGCGGCACCAGTTTCATCGAACCGAAGCGGCGCGGATCGTTGAACGTCACGACCGCGCCGTTTGACATGTGAAACACAACGTGGTCGTGCGACGCGCTCTTGGAGCGCTCGTGATAATATTTTCCGGGCGCGCCGTTTTTACCGATGCGGAACGAGCCCGACATGCCGAGATGCATCATCAGCACGTCGCCCGAGGAGAGATCGGCCAGCAGATATTTGGCACGCCGCCCAAGACCCTCCACGATCTTGCCATGGAGCCGCTGAGCGAAGCCTTTTGGCAGCGGCCAGCGCAGATCGCCGCGCCGCACCTCGACTTTCGCGAAACGTTCACCTTCCATGGCGGGCGCCAGGCCCCGGCGCACGGTCTCGACTTCAGGCAATTCCGGCATGATTAACCGCTCCCGCCATGACACATAGCGCCCCCGAGCCGCCCGCGCTATGGTCCTGTCCGCAAAGGATTATCGGCCATGGCGCCGCGCAACGAGCAGACCCATTTCGGCTACGAGGACGTACCGCTCGAAGACAAGCAGCGGCGCGTGGACGACGTATTTCACTCGGTCGCCCGCCGCTATGACCTGATGAACGACCTGATGTCTGGCGGGCTGCACCGGGCGTGGAAGGATGCGCTGGTCACCGCAGTCAACCCGCCGAAAAACGACCGCGCGTTCGCTGTGCTCGATCTCGCCGGTGGCACCGGCGACATTGCCTTCCGCGTAGCGGAGGCGGGCGGCCCCGGTGCACGCGTCACCGTCTGCGACATCAACCCAGGCATGCTTGAGGTCGGCCGTGAACGCGCGGCCGAGCGCGGCCTCGATGGCGTCGTGTCATTTGACGAAGGAAATGCCGAAGAGCTGCCCTATCCCGATCGCAGCTTCGACTGCGTCACGATCGCGTTCGGTATCCGCAACGTGCCGCGTATCGAGCGCGCGCTCGCGGAGATCTATCGTGTCCTTAAGCACGGCAGCCGTTTCCTGTGCCTGGAATTTTCGTCGGTCGATATCCCGGGGCTCGAGGCGCTTTACGAGCTGTATTCCTTCCAGGTGATCCCGCGCATCGGCGAGATGGTCGCCGGCGATCGCGAGGCTTACCAGTATCTGGTCGAGTCGATCCGCAAATTCCCCAAGCCGAAGGCATTTGCGCACATGATCGAAGCGGCCGGCTTCCGCCGCGTGTCGCATACGGCGATGACCGGCGGCGTCGTGGTGCTGCATTCGGGCTGGCGATTGTGATCGTCGGCATCACTCACCTGGTCCGTCTCGCCCGCGCCGGCTTCGTGTTTGCGCGCGAGGGGGTGTTCTCGCTGATCGATACGCGACCTTTGCCGTTGCCGGCACGAACTGGCATCGCGATTGCCCGCTTGTTCGAACGGCCAAGCGCAAAGAGCGGCGAGAGCCGGCTGGCCGCCGCGCTCACCCGGCTTGGGCCCACATACGTCAAACTCGGCCAGTTTCTCGCCACGCGGCCCGACGTGGTCGGCACCGCAATTGCGCGCGATCTCGAAAGCCTGCAGGACAAAATGGCGGCCTTCCCGCAAAGCCAGGCGGAGGCTGCGGTTGAGGCTGCTTTTGAGAAGCCGCTGCGCGCCGTTTACGCGGGCTTTGGCCCCGCGGTAGCGGCCGCGTCCATCGCGCAGGTTCACCGTGCCGAGGTTGAAGCCGACGGCACGCGCAAACCGGTAGCGGTGAAAATTCTCCGACCGGGCATCGAGCGCCGCTTCAAATCCGACCTTGATGCTTTTTTCTTTGCCGCCAGAAAAGCCGAACGCTTTTCCGCGGAGGCCCGGCGTCTGCGTCTTATCGAAGTCGTGTCAACGCTCGCCCGTTCGGTCGCCATTGAGATGGACTTCCGTCTGGAGGCGGCTGCCGCTTCCGAAATGGCGGAGAACACGCGCGGGGATTCCGATTTCCGCGTGCCGACGGTCGACTGGGATCGCACCGCGCGCGAGGTGCTTACGCTGGAATGGATCGACGGCATTCGCCTCAGCGACCACGGTGCGCTGCAGGCCAAAGGTTTCGATTTACCGGCACTTGGCCGCAACGTGATCCAGAATTTTCTGCGTCACGCTCTGCGCGACGGTTTCTTCCACGCCGACATGCACCCCGGCAATCTGTTCGTTGACGACGACAGCAAACTGGTCGCGGTTGACTTCGGCATCATGGGCAGGCTCGGCCCGAAGGAACGGCGGTTCCTCGCCGAAATTCTTTTCGGGTTCATCACCCGCGACTATCAAAGAACTGCGCAGATCCATTTTGACGCCGGCTATGTGCCACGACACCATTCGGTTGAAAGTTTCGCGCAGGCTATTCGTGCCATCGGCGAGCCGATTCACAATCGCACCGCCGAAGACATCTCGATGGCAAAGCTTCTGATGTTGCTATTCGAAGTCACCGGTCTGTTCGACATGCGCACGCGGCCGGAATTGCTTCTGCTGCAGAAAACGATGGTGGTGGTCGAGGGCGTGGCACGCTCACTCGATCCCAAACTCGACATGTGGACAGTGGCCGATCCCGTCGTGCGCGAATGGATTTCGCGTAACCTCGGGCCGGTCGGACGACTGGAAGATGCGGTGGAAGGCGCCGGCGAGATCGGCCGATTTCTTGGGCAGGTGCCGGGCCTATTGACGCGCGCCGGCACGTTGCTTGATCAGTTCGACGACATCACCCGTGACGGCCTGGTGCTGTCGCCGCGGACGGTTGCGGATATCGGCGCGGCGCAGGCGCGCCGCAATCGCCTGACGGCTGTCGGCATATGGGTGATCGCGGCGCTGCTGGCCGCAATCACCTGGATGCTCCTGTAGTGTAGTCGCCTACGCAGCTTTTCCT
>DASPUD010000014.1:0-12306 GCA_035623095.1 Pseudolabrys sp. | reverse complement strand
GCAGCCGATAAAAAAGGCCGCCATCATGTTGCGACGGCTCCAGCGGTCGGCAAGCCAACCGGCAGGAAGCGAAAAAACTCCGAAGGCGACGAAGGCGGCCGTCGACAACGCAATCAGCTCGGCATAGGGCCGCTGGTAGATGATCTCCAGTCCGATCACCACGGTCGGATAGATCAGCAAGACAAAATGATCGAGCGCATGGGCCCAGTTCAGGAAGGCGATGGATCGCCGGCGGGCCAAATCGTCGGAATCTTGGTTGGTAGAAGCGGCCATTGCGGGTTCGTCCAAATCCTAGTCGTTTGCATCCATATACCGATCCGTGGACCTTTGTCCCCTAAACTGCCCCGTGCATTTCATAATCTACTTATGGTTATAGCTCTGTTTAGTTACAATCCAAAACAGGGACAAGCGGGTAATCTTAGTCCAGCGTTCGGCGGAACCTGGTAACCGCAATCGTCATTGCGATCAGCATCAGCACGAACATCGCGATCGCGTCGTATCGCAGGTCGGTTAAATTTGAACCCTTAAGCATGATCGCGCGCACGATCCGTAGGTAATGCGTGAGCGGCAAAGCCTCACCGATATATTGCGCCCATACCGGCATCCCGGCGAAAGGAAATAAAAATCCGGAGAGCAGAATATTCGGCAAAAAGAACATCATCGACATTTGCATCGCCTGCAGCTGATTTTGCGCGATGGTTGAGAACGTGTAGCCAATTGACAAATTTGTAGCGATGAACAGTGTGCTCAGCGCGGCGAGAACGGCAAGATTGCCGACGATCGGCACACCGAACAAAAGCACCCCGATGCTGATGATCAACGCCGCCTGAACAAACCCGACGATAATGTACGGAACGATCTTGCCCAGCATGATCTCGAAGGGGCTGATCGGCATCGACAGCAGGCTTTCCATGGTGCCGCGTTCGATCTCGCGCGTGACCGAGAGTGCGGTGAAAATCAGCATGGTCATGGTCAGGATTGTTCCGACGAGACCTGGGACGATGTTGAGTTGAGTCACGGCCGCTGGATTGTAACGGGCATGAGTGCGGATCTCGAACGGCATCACCGGGCTCGCCGGAACATCGCGATCATGCTGGAGCGCAGTTTGTAACACTTGACTGAGCGCCCCGAGCGCGGTTCCGGATGCGACCGGGTCGGTCGCATCAGCGATCACCAGCATGGCGGGCGTGTCACCCCGCCGAACAGAACGCTCGAAATTTGCTGGAATCTCCACCGCAAACAATACGGTGCCGGAGGCAAGCAACTGGTCGACCTCCGCCTCGCTGTGCGGCAGCTGGGTAACGCGGAAATATTTTGTGTTTTGCAGCGCCGCGAGGATCGACCGCGACAAATCGGTTTGCTCCTGCATTAGCACGGCGGTCGGAAGATAGTGCGGCGTCGTGTTGATCGCGTAGCCGAACAACATCAGTTGCACGAGTGGGATCATAATGATCATCGCAAACGAAACGCGATCGCGCTTAAGCTGGATGAATTCCTTCACCAGCATGGCCCATGTCTTCCGCCAGAAGCCCTCTCCCTGTACGCGGTGCGCTGCTTGCGCCGGTAGAAGGTGCGTCATTGGAAATTATCCCGTGCCTTGCTCATCAAGTCGATGAACACATCTTCAAGCGACGGCTCGGACTTCCGCCATTCGAGATCCTTGCGCTTACGATAAGGTGCAATGGCGGCCTCGAGTTTGTTCGCGTCCCGGCCGGATACGTGCAGGCTCGTACCGAACGGCGCCACCATGTCGATGCCGGGCTTGCCGGTCAGTTCCTCGGAAAGAGCGTTGAGCCCCTCACCGCCTTCGGCACCGACGAAATACGTCGTGAGATGCGATGACTCGATGACCTCGTCGACGGTGCCATGCGCCAGCAGTTCGCCGTAAGCGATATAGGCAATCTCGTGACAGCGCTCGGCTTCGTCCATGTAGTGGGTAGAAACGAGCACGGTCAGTCCGTCGGCGGCAAGCGCGTGAATTTCATTCCAGAATTCGCGCCGCGCCTTCGGATCAACGCCGGCAGTGGGCTCGTCCAGCAGCAGCAATTGCGGGCTTGGTAACGTGCAGGCGCCGAGAGCGAGGCGTTGCTTCCACCCTCCGGAAAGTTCAGCCGCGAGCTGGTCTTCCCGGCCGGAGAGACCGAGACGCTCAATCGCGGCGCGTGCGGCTGCGACGGGCTGCTCGATACCATAGACACGACCGATGAATTCGAGATTCTCGCGCACCGAAAGATCCTGATAGAGACTGAAGCGCTGCGTCATGTAACCGACCTGCTGCTTGATCTTGTCGGTTTCGGTGCGGATGTCGTAGCCGAGGCACGTGCCGGTGCCCTCGTCCGGGGTGAGCAAACCACACAACATGCGGATAGTTGTCGTCTTTCCGGAACCGTTAGGGCCGAGAAAGCCGTAAATCGTGCCGCGTTTGACCTGCATGGAAAGGTTGCGCACCACCGCACGGCCGTCGAACTTTTTCGTCAGCCCGTGCACATCGATGACGACGTCATGCGCGTTATTCACTTCGGCGCCTCTCTCGGCAGTGTAACGGTTACCGGTTGCCCAACACGGAATTTTTCCGGCCGTTCCGGCCGTGCCTCGATCAGGAATACCAGCTTCGCCCTTTCCTCCTGGCTGTAGATAACCGGGGGTGTGTATTCGGCGCTGCGTGCGATGAAACTCACTCTTGCAGTTAATCCCGCCTCGCATCCGTCACAGCTGATCCCGACGGTTTGGCCATATTTGATTTCCGGCAACACAGCCTGCGGCGCAAAAAATCGGAATTTGAGATTACCTGGCGGAAGCAGCGCCAGTACCGCACGTCCAGCTGGCACTGTTTCGCCTGGGCGATAATAAATCTGTTCAACGGTCCCTTCGGCAGGGCTGTATGCGTTGCGGCGAGCCAACCGTGTCTGCGACCAGTCAAGATTGGCCTTAGCCTGGCGCAGCGCAGCTTCAGCATCGTCGTAAGTTTTCTGCGTTCCCGCCGCCGACTTCAACAATTCCTTGGCGCGGTCGAAGGACTGCTGTGCGTTGATAACCGCGGTATTCCTGACCACTACATCGGCTTTTTGCAGATCATCATCGACGGTGAACAGCACATCGCCCTTTTGCACCCGATCGCCCTCACGGACCTTAAGTGTTTCGACCCGGCCCTGCTCGTCGGGGGAAACGAAAATCAGTTCGGCTTCGACCCAGCCTTGCAACATATGATCGTCGCCATTTCTGCAGCCAGCGAGCGCGAGGATGGCGATTGGCGCCATGAGCAGTCCGGCGAAATTCAACCTCCTCATGTCCTACTCCTCGGCGAGAATAGCAGCTCGACATGGGTCTTCATCATTTTGCGAACGTCGAGCGGCTCGAAACGTTCGAAAAGACCATTCCAAATGATCGCGAGCAGGCCCGGCGCAGCAACGATTTGCGGAAATTCGGCAAGACCTTCGGGAATTTCACCGCGTGCGGCAGCATGGCGCAGCAGCGACCGAACGGCCGGAATTATGCGCGCCAGGACCTCACGGTAATAAAACTCAGCAAGCTTCGGAAACCGTCGCCCCTCGGAGATGATGAGACGGATCACATCCTTGCGCCGCGTCTCATAGACCTCGCGCACGAATAACTCGACGATACGGTCGGCGAGCACAGCGAGCGGCAAGTTTGCCGCGCTCATTGCCTCGATCGTGCCGACCACCGGCGTCAGCATTGCCCGAACGAGTTCCTGAAACAGGGTCTCCTTGTCCCGGAAGTAGAGGTAGATCGTCCCTTTGGCGACACCGGCGCGCCGTGCCACGTCATCAAGTCTGGCGGCTTCGAATCCGCGGGCGGAAAACTCATCAAGCGCGGCCGCAAGAATAGCCTCGCGTCGTTCAACGTTACGCGTCCTGCGAACCGCGCTGGCTGGGATGCCGCTCGTGCGCGCGGCTGCCGCGGCGCGCTTGCGCCGGGTTACGCGGCGACTGGATTTACGGGAACTCGGTGCTCGTAACATCGGTAACACCAATAATGACTGACCGGTCAGTCATTATTTAGAGCGAAACCGCCCGTCGCGCAAGGCCAAGAGTTTTCCTTGTTTGCTCAATAGGTTATGGGATAGCCCACCATCGCTGGGGGCCAACGGCTCAGAAACAGGCGGCGCGCGCAGTGTTGACTGCGACAACCATCAGCGTGGCGGTCGCCAGCACCAAGGCCGCAACCACGAGCACACGCATTATCGGGGCATAGATGCCGCTCATCGCCCTTCCCTACGACTCTCGCCAGCTAGGGGTGAGTCGCACAGCGCAATCAATGATTCGAGTCTTAAGCGCGCTCAATTTCGGCCTTGACGGCCGAAAGAGACTCGGGCGTGTCCACGTCGGTCAGTGCTGCTGCACCTGTGACCGGCATTTCGACAACCGCCTCGGCATAGCTGCCGATCAGGTGGCGTGCGCCGATGTCGCCTTGAATAGACATCAGGTTGTGGAAAAAACGGCGCGACCATACGACCGGATTGCCGCGCCGGCCGTCGATGGTCGGGACAACAATCAGTGCGCCACGTTCCGGATCAAGCGCGCCGATCAGCCGGTTAATCAACGCTGCATCAACCTGCGGCATGTCGCCAAGGCAGACGATGGCTGCGTCTACTTCCTGCGGCACGGCAGCGATGCCAGTCTTGAGTGATGTGCCAAGTCCTTCCGCATAGTCCGGGTTGTGCGCGATACGCACGGGCAAGCCTTTTAGAGTCGCTTCCACTTTTTCCCGCTCGTAACCGGTCACAACGATCACCGGTGTGGCGTGTGAAGCCACAGCCTGTTCGGTGGCGATCCGTACCAGGGGCTTGCCGCCAATTTCCGCCAACATCTTGTTGACAGCGCCCATGCGCGTCGATCGACCGGCGGCAAGCACTATCGCAGCCACGCGCCGCCCGGTTTCCGGCTTGCGCTCTTCGCGCGGTTGTGGACGCGTGACGATTTCCATCAAAAGCCCACCGACGCCCATTCCGGTGATGTCCGCACGGGAAACCGGAAGGCCTGCGAGCAATCGCATCAATACCCAATCGAAGCCATTTTCTTTCGGACTGCGTGCGCAGCCCGGCGCGCCGAGTACAGCTTGCCCTTGCACGTGTCCGATGAGCATCAGATTGCCGGGGTCAACAGGCATGCCAAAATGCTCAATCTCGCCGCCGACCGCCTCAATCGCTGCCGGAATCACATCGCGACGGTCTGCAATAGCCGAAGCGCCAAAGACGATCACCAGTTCAGCTCCGGCCTTGAGCACCTCGTCAATCGCGCGCATGAGCGCCTGTGTCTCGTGCGCGACACGCCGCTCGGCGACGATAGTGGCGCCAGCCGGCGCAATACGCGTCGTCGTGATCCTGAGGGTCTTTTCAATGACCTTCGGCGACAACCCGGGCAATAGCGTCGAGACGATACCGATTTTTCGCACCTTGTAAGGCGCCACGCGAATGACCGGCTTTCCCTTGCCCGCGGCGCGAACCGCCTGATCCCGCGCGCTCTTTGCAACGGCAAACGGAATAATTTTTACGGTGGCGATCATCTCCCCTTCCACCACCGGTTTGTATGCCGACAGCGTCGCTACCGTTATGGCCTCGTCGATGCGATTTAATGAATCGATTGTGTCCTTTTCGACCACCAGCACGCCGGCGCGTTCGGCGAACAGATTGCAGCGTCCGGTGAAAGCACGATCAGCACGCACGCCATCGCCTTTGACCACTGCAGCGATATCGGCGGCAGCCTGATCTTCAGACACATCGCCCTGATCGAGCCGCGCGACCATTATCTCTTTGACGCCCGCGGCCTTGAGGGCGGCAATTTCCGCCGGTCCGATCCGTGTACCCTTCTTGAGCACAAAGTCGCCTTCGCGGATCGAATGCACCGCAGTCGCGCCGAGCGCGTCGGCTATTGCTACCGCGCCGAACTTCATGCTGCTTCTGCCTTCCGACGGAGCACATGCGTGATTTCGCCCATAATGGCCACGGCAATCTCCGCTGGCGATACCGCATCAATATCGAGTCCAATCGGTGCATGGATGCGCGAGATATCCGCGTCGCTCACGCCGGCCTGTTTCAGCCGTTCAACGCGTTTGGCATGAGTTTTTTTTGATCCAAGCGCGCCGATATAAAAACAATTGCGCTCAAGCGCGTGCTTGAGCGCCGGATCGTCGATCTTCGGATCATGAGTCAACGCAACGAAAGCTGTATAGTGATCGATGCTGAGCGGCGGCAATGCCACATCCGGCCATTCGGCGATGACCTTCACATCGGGAAAACGTTCGATTGACGCAAATGCGGTACGCGGATCGACGATCGTCACATCGTAGCCGAGCAGTTGCCCGATAGGCGCCAAAGTCTGACTGATGTGCACCGCGCCGGTGATGACAAGACGCGGCGACGGCACATAGACGGTAAGAAAGAAACGGCCTTGTGGCGTTTCCTCCATTCCGCTTTTGCCCATGCGAAGTCGTTTAGTCAGGACATCCTTCAGCGGATCGCCGACGACCTCGCCGGCCTTCACCAGGCGCTGCGTGCCCTTTTCCACGTCGGTGACGAGCACTGCCGCGCGACGCCCCGCGCGTTCGCCGTTGAGCGCGTGCAGGACGTCGATTTTCATTCAGGTCACCTTTTCCACGTATACGCGGATGGTGCCGCCGCAGGACAGACCAACTTTCCAGGCCGTTTCATCCGCAACGCCGAATTCCAGCATCTTCGGCTTGCCGCTGTCGATCACGTCTATGGCTTCGGTAACAACCGCGCCCTCCACACAGCCGCCGGAAACTGAGCCAAGAAAATTACCTTCGTTGTCGATCACCAGGTTGGAGCCGACCGGCCGCGGCGCCGAGCCCCAGGTTTCCACGACGGTCGCCAGTGCAACGCCGCGTCCGGATTTACGCCATTCTTCGGCAGCTTTAAGGATGTCTTCATCGCGAGCGAGCATTTTATCCTCCGTTAGGCGACACGCTTGAGTACCGATTTCGGATTGTAGTCCTTGGCTGATCCGCCAGACAGCGCGCGCACCAAATCCGTCATGGACTCTAAATTGTGGATCGGCCGCAGTTCGTCAACATGCGGCAATATAGTTTGCACCCCTTTGGCGCGGGCTTCGAAGCCCTGAAAACGAAGCAGCGGATTGAGCCATATCAGCCGCCTGCATGATCGATGAAGCCTATCGATCTCGAAAGCCAGTGTGTCGTCCGCATCGCGTTCGAGTCCGTCGGTAATCAGCAATACCACGGCTCCCTGCGCAAGGACCCGCCGGGCCCATTGCTTGTTGAATGTTCGAAGCGATGACGCGATACGCGTGCCGCCCGACCAATCGGCGACGTTGGTCGAACAGGCAGCGAGCGCTTCGTCGGGATCGCGCTGCCGGATCGCACGCGTGACGTTGGTCAGCCGCGTGCCAAACAGAAATGTGGTCACCCGTTTGCGCGCATCGGTCACCGCATGCAGAAAATGCAGGAATAGCCGCGTGTACTCACTCATTGAGCCGGAAATATCCAGAAGCGCCACGATCGGCGGCTCCCTCACCCGCGGACCCAGATATTTCAGGTCGATCAAGGCGCCGCCTGCCTTCATGCTCGCACGCAAGGTGCGGCGGATATCGATGAGATGACCGCGGCGATGGGGCGCGAGCCTGCGTGTGCGAACTTCGTCGAGCGGCAAAGCCAGCCGGGCTATCGCTTCCTTGGCGGCCAAGATTTCGGCTGCCGTCATTTGTGCGAAGTCCTTCTTCTGCAGGACCTCGCGATCGGAAACGGTCAATCGTGCGTCGATTTCTACTTCGGCGTCTTTCCGTTCTTGTTCGTTCAGTCCAGAGAAGAGCGCCTCTTGAATGCGTTGCGCGCCCGGGCGCGCCGGCTTTTGCGCGCCGGTTGCGATTTCCGGCAACATCGAAGCGATCAGCTTCTCGATATAGCCGCGCTTGCGAAAAAAGATCTGGAAGGCTTGCTCGAAAAGAACCGTGTGCTCGTGCCGCTTCACGAAAACGGCATGGAGCGTCCAGTAGAAATCGTCGCGCGAACCAACGCGGGCAACGGCGAGTGCTTCCAGTGCATCAAGCACCGCGCCCGGACCAACCGGGATGCCCGCCGCCCGTAGCGCACGCGCGAAGTAAACGATGTTTTCAGCAAGGCGACCTTCGGACGCGGCCATGGCTCTACTCTGCCGCCCGCAGCTCCGACTTCACCTGATCAAGCAGCGCCTTCACCTTGCTGCCGTCGAGCCGGGTGATGTCGTCCTGATATTTGAGAAGGACACCGAGCGTATCCGACACAGTCGCCGGGTCGAGCGAAACGACGTCAAGCTCGGTGAGCGCTCCGGCCCAATCCAGCGTTTCGGCGACGCCGGGAGACTTGAACAAATCTTCCTTGCGCAGCGCCTGCACAAAGGCGACGACCTGTTCGGACAATTTCTTGGCGATACCGGGCACCTTGGCGCGCAAGATTTTCAATTCGCGTTCGGCATTCGGGTAGCCGACCCAATGATAGAGACAACGCCGCTTGAGCGCGTCGTGCACTTCGCGTGTCCGGTTCGAGGTAACGACGACGATCGGCGGACGCGCGGCTTTCACAGTGCCGAGTTCCGGGACAGTCACCTGGAAGTCGGCAAGCACTTCCAGAAGAAATGCTTCGAAAGCCTCGTCGGTGCGATCGATCTCATCAATCAAGAGCACCGGCGGCCCTGCCGGATCCGGCTCAAGCGCCTGCAACAACGGCCGCTTGATCAGGAATCGGTCGGAAAAAACATCGTGCTCGATCCGCGTGCGGTCACCTTCGCCTTCGGCTTCGGCGAGCCGGATGGCGATCATTTGCGCACCGTAATTCCACTCATAGACGGCGGCAGAAACGTCGAGTCCCTCGTAACACTGAAGCCGGATCAGCCGCCGGCCGAGCGTACTCGCCAGAACCTTGGCAATTTCGGTCTTGCCGACGCCTGCCTCGCCTTCCACGAAAAGCGGTCGCCCCATGCGCAAGGCGAGATACAGCACCGTCGCCAGCGAGCGGTCGGCGATGTAATCGGCCTTGGCCAGCAGATCGACAGTTGAATCGATCGAATTCGGGAGGTCTGCCATGCGGGCACTTTATCCTACCACGCGAGTGTCTTACATGTGGGGATCGAAGGTCCCGACAGCCAGGATTTCACCATGACCAAGCCAGTAACCCTCGAAAAAGACGCCCTGCGCATGCCCACAATCGACCCCGGTGTGCGGATCGGCCATGTGCATCTGAAGGTCGCCGACCTCCAGCGGGCGCTGGATTTCTATTGCGGGATATTGGGTTTTACGCTCACCACCAGCCGCCCGGGCGCCGCATTTATCTCGGCGGGCGGCTATCACCACCACCTTGGTCTTAACACCTGGGAGAGCCTGGGCGGATCACCGCCGGCTCCGGGCACGACCGGTCTTTACCATACCGCCATTCTTTATCCGACCCGTCCGCTTCTTGCCGACGCGCTGCGGCGGCTGATCGTTGCCAAAATTCCACTCGAAGGCGCGAGCGATCATGGCGTGAGCGAGGCGCTTTATCTGCGCGACCCTGATGACAATGGCGTTGAGCTCTATTGGGATCGGCCAAAAGAAAAGTGGCCGAAGAAGCCGGACGGCTCTTTACAGATGTTCACGCATCCGCTCGACCTGCACGATCTTTTGGCTGAACTGGATCGCGCCCCGGCCTAACCATTAAACAGTCAGGCGCACGTAGGCCAAAGACGCAGCAATCAATATAGCTATCAGAGCTGGTGCGACCTGCACGAGAGCACTCCGGGTGAGTTAACATTTCACCCGGAAAACGCTGTTCTCGCTTTATTGTTCCCGATCAGGCGGTGGCCTTGGCCAATGCCCGTCGCGCCAGCACGCTAACGAGATGCGCGCGATATTCGGCGCCGGCGTGAATGTCGCTATTCATTCCTGTCGCCGGAATGGTCATCCCTTCGATTGACTTTGCCGCGAAGCGTTTCTTGAGTGCCTCTTCAAACGACTTCACCCGGAACACACCATTGGCGCCGGCACCGGTCACCGCGACGCGGATGTCGGCGCCACGCTTCGACACGAATACACCGACGAGGGCAAAACCCGAGGCCGGATGCTTGAATTTTTCATAGGCCGCCTTCTTGGCGATGGGAAAACTCACTTTGGTGATAATCTCGCCATCTTCAAGCGCGGTCGTAAACATGCCGGTGAAAAAATCGTCAGCCGCAATGCGGCGTTTGTTCGTAATGATGGTGGCGCCGAGACCCAGACAGGCAGCCGGATAGTCGGCATTCGGATCGTTGTTGGCAACCGAGCCGCCGATGGTGCCACGATTGCGCACCTGCGGGTCGCCGATTGAAGACGGTACGGAAGCGAGCCCCGGCAATGCTTGTTGCAAAACGGGTGAATTGGCCGCATCGGCATGACGCGTCATAGCGCCGATTACAATCGACCGACCTTTCTGCTCAACGCCACTGAGACCTTCGACCAGCGAAAGATCGATAAGGGCCGAAGGCTGCGCCAGCCGCAGTTTCATCACCGGCAAGAGCGAATGACCACCCGCCAGAAGCTTCGCTTCCGGATTGCGGCTCAACAGCCCCGCGGCCTGGCGAACCGTGGTCGGACGATGGAAAGTGAAATTGTACATCGTTCTCTCCTTGAATTACGCAGCTTGACGCGGTTGCGCGCGCTTGAGCGCCGACCACACCGCCTGAGCGGTTGCAGGCATGCTGACCTCCTCGGTGCCAATCGCGTCGGTAATGGCGTTGATGACTGCTGCAGGCGAGGCGATCGCACCGGCTTCGCCACAGCCTTTGATGCCAAGCGGGTTAGAGGGGGATTTCGTTTCGGTCAGGCCGATTGTGAAAGACGGCAAGTCGTGCGCATGGGGCATCGAATAGTCCATCAGCGAACCGGTCACGAGCTGACCGCTGCTGTCGTAGATCGCGCCTTCCAGGAGCGCCTGCCCGATGCCTTGCGCAATGCCGCCGTGCACTTGTCCTTCCACGATCATCGGATTGATCACGGTGCCGAAATCATCGACGGCAGTCCAATTGACGATCTCGGCCTTGCCCGTTTCACCGTCGACCTCAACTTCGCAGATGTGGCAGCCCGCCGGAAATGTGAAGTTGGTCGGATCGTAGAAGCTTGTTTCTTTCAATCCTGGCTCCAGCTCCTGCCCGGCAAATTTGTGCGCAATGTAGGCGTTGAGCGCAACATCGCCCCACGCCGCCGATTTGTCGGTGCCGGCGACGGTAAATTTGCCGTCCTTGAAGACGATGTCGCCTTCGGCCGCTTCAAGCATATGCGCGGCAACTTTTTTGGCTTTGGCTTCGACTTTGTCGAGCGCCTTGACGATCGCGGACATGCCGACTGCGCCTGAACGCGAACCATAAGTACCCATTCCAAATTGCACTTTGTCGGTGTCGCCATGGACAACCGACACATTCTCGAACGGAATGCCGAGTCGCTCCGAGACAAGTTGGGCAAACGTGGTCTCGTGGCCCTGTCCATGGGCATGGGTACCAGTCAAAACTTCCACACTACCCGTCGGATTGACGCGCACCTCCGCCGATTCCCATAAGCCCACGCCGCAACCAAGCGAGCCGACCGCCTGCGACGGCGCAATTCCGCAAGCCTCGATGTATGTAGAATAACCGAGGCCGCGCAGTTTCCCGTGACGCGCGGCATCGCGCTTGCGCTTGTTGAAACCCTTCACGTCGGCCAGTTCCAGGGCCTTCTTGAGCGAAGCGTTATAGTCACCCGCGTCGTACGCCATAATGACCGGCGTCTGATGCGGGAATGATTTGATGAAGTTGCGCTTGCGGAGATCCACCGGGTCGATGCCCATCTGGCGCGCCGCTACTTCCACCAGCCGTTCAACCACAAACGTCGCCTCGGGGCGACCCGCGCCGCGATAGGCATCCACCGGAACGGTATTGGTGTAGACCGCATCTACCTCGCAATAGATTTGCGGTACGTCGTACTGACCCGAAAGCAGCGTGGCATAGAGATAAGTCGGAACCGATGAAGAGAACGTCGACATATAGGCGCCGAGATTGGCGACGGTCTTGACGCGCATGGCAACAATTTTGCCGTTGGCGTCGAGCGCAAGCTCAGCGTGAGTGACGTGATCGCGGCCGTGCGCATCCGTAACAAATGATTCCGACCGATCTGCCGTCCACTTCACTGGGCGGCCAACCTTACGCGCTGCCCAGAGACAGACGACTTCTTCGGGATAAATAAAAATCTTCGAGCCAAAGCCGCCGCCGACGTCCGGAGCGATCACGCGCAATTTGTGCTCCGGCGCCATGCCGACGAACGCGGCGATCACCAGCCGCGAAACATGCGGATTTTG
>DASPUD010000013.1:0-6298 GCA_035623095.1 Pseudolabrys sp. | reverse complement strand
GGATTTTCTGTTTTTCGAATTGTTCAACCCCCGGCCAATTGTGGCCGAGGGTTGAACATCGATTCACGTAGATGAACAGACTAACTTCGGCAGGATACTTGCTCGAAATTTCCGAGATGCATCAGGTAGCGAAATTGACCTACTAGTAAATAGGGCCGACGCATCTTTCGCATTTAAGGGGCGAACAATTGGCAAACAATAGAAAATCTGGACGCAAACTGAGCTGCCTACCGTTATCAGGCGACCGGCGGCGGCCTGATCTCCTACGGCGTCGATCTTGCCGACTCGTTCCGTGATGCCGCGTCGTACGTCGATCGCATTCTCAAGGGCGAGAAGCCGGCCAATCTGCCGGTGCAGGCGCCGACCAAATTCGTGCTTGTTGTCAATCTCAAAACCGCCAAGGCGCTCGGCCTTAGCGTACCGACCTCCATGCTGCTGCGCGCCACCGAGGTGATCGAATAAGGCTCACAATGTCTGCTTTTGGCCCTTAGCGGACATTGCCAACTTGCTGATGAATGTCTGCTCTTGGGGGTAAAGCGAACATGCCGAACCGCCAAAGCACTTGGTCTCTCAATTCCGTCATCGCTACTCGTGGCTGCCGACGAGGTAATCGAATAAACATGATGTCCGCATCCGGCGGGCTGGAGGGCTAATGCTTCTGGCAATGCGCATTGCAGCAATTACTGGAGCTGCCGCTGGCCTTGCTGCATTCGGATATTTCAGTCCCAGCTTCCGGCCGCAGGAACAGCTTTTAGTGATTTGGGTGCTCGCGCCGCTTTCGCTGGGTTATTTCGTCGCTATACGTGTGGCGCACCATCAAGGCTCCGCGTGGGTGGCGTTGACCGCCTGCACCAGCTGGGGTGCGGCGCATGAGTACACGATGCAGTCATTGACACCAAAAGGCGGTCAGATGAACAAGTACTGCCCCATCCGTCTGCCGAAAGGTACGAAAGTCGACGTCATTAATGACGACGACGATGGCTATGCCGTTGTAACGCACCGCGGCAAGACATGGTGGGTCGATGGTGAACGAGTGCGGTGATCAATCGGACGGGCAGGAATGCGATGTCCGCTTTCGAGGGTAAAGCAGACATGGCCCGTTGCACCGCATATGTCCGCTTTCGGGGGTAAAGCGGACAGGGCTTTTCGCGGTGCGAGAGTCCGCTTTTGACCCAAAGCGGACATATCCCGGTAGAAGGGGCCGTGTGTGGCCAGTCGAGGTGAAAGTTTAAGCTATGGTCGAAACACACAGAAGCATGTAGTCGCGCGCTCTAAACTTTAGGGTCAACTTATGTCACAAGATCAGGCCATGCAGGCGGTATGCCATAAGTGCCACAGCGTAATGGTTTACGTGACTGCCTTGCCACATCCGACCGCCCGACACATGCGACGGACTACTTTCGTCTGCTACACCTGCCATCAGACCCGAAGCTATATGCTTTCATCACTAATGGCCGCTGCTTACGCCGCTGCTTGCGGTCGCGATGTGAAGGTCATTCCGGAAAATACATCGGGCTGACGGTCCAGCGGCGGCTTTTTGGAGCTAAAGCGCCACACTGCTGATCGTCTTTTTATTTATTTCAGAGGCGGCATCTATCAACGACCTTGCAAAGAGCGCAAGCTGATAAGAATGACTGTCAGATTTCCTAATGCCTCCCGCGTCTACAGCCCTGCGCGCGACGCGATACACTTTTGGGGCTACGATCAATCAATGGAAACGTCGTTTTTCATCAGCACCGCGGCATTGCAAAAGCTCGCGCCTGGAACTGGGCGCCTGGAAGAGGCGCTTTTAGCTGCTTTCGATAGCAACCGCGCACGTATCTTCGCGGCGGCGATCAGGCTTTATGGAAACGGCAGACTCAGGATCTGCTATTATCTAACTCCCAGCGATTTCTAAACTGACCTTCGCGTCAGGCCCACAGAAAGGCACCCATGCGCATCTTCATTTTTAAGTCGGACATCAACCCCGAATTGCGGGCATTTTCGGACGACCAAGGCGGCGAAAAACTGCCGGCGCAATTTAGGCCCTGGCACGCAATTGGTGTCGTCCGTCCAGAATCGATTCCTCCCCATAATCTGAACCGGGGCGTGATTGAGGCATCAATCACGAAGGACGGTTTCCAATTGTGGCGAATGAGAAAATAATCTGTATTATTTGAGGTCACGCCAACAAAAATAGTCCTGTTTTGTCATTGCACGATTCTGAGACAGGATTGCAAAGCGTGCGGAGCGGCGCGGCTCGCCCTAAGCGTTGATGATCTCGGTGGCGTGCTCGTGCGTATCCACGACCGTAACTACGACGACCGGATAGGCCTTCTTAATTTTAGCGCCGGCAGTGACGGCCGGATCTTTGCTGCTAAACGAACCTTTTATTTGTGAGTCCACTCGTAAGAGGTAGCGCTCCTCATTTGGTCGAGCCTGGCCCTTTGGCCTCGCTGACTCATCCCGATCCGGCCTGTCTGGCCGTTTCAATGTAGGTCGCAAAAGCGTTGCTGCTCGACTTTCGGGAGCGTCAATACTTTCCGATGGATTGTTTGTTTCGTCGACCATTTAGCTATTAGACGCCGATTTGGACGACGCTGCAATGTAGGCAAAAGCCACACGCGCCAATCGATGTCCGCTTTCGGGGAGTAAAGCGGACATTGCAAACTTATCAATGACACGTATTCACAAGCTCAAAGCCGGACACGCTATCTTTAGGCAATGCGTTTTTGTCTGCGTTCTTCAAGCCACGCTTTACCGGCGGTATTGATCCAGCTCGACGCCTCTGCCTCAGAAGAGCCTTCGAAGATTTCTTCGGATGGAGTGCCTTCAAGCACAGCCCATACCGACCAAACGGGGGCATGAGGTGCCTTCCGTACAATCAGTTTTGGTTCTTCTTGGCTGACATGCGCAGTATCTAGAATATCGGCCATTCAATCTGAATAGGTGTCCTTTGGGCCGGTTGCAAGCACGGTTGGCGGTCTCTTTCGTTGTGCCGAACTACCGCCGCGATGTCCGCTTTTGACCCAAAGCGGACACACCAGAAAATCAGCCCAAGGGCTTGGGGAATGGGTTTCCGTGAGCCGCCTGGCGTCATGTATCTTCAATCGCAGAGTCAAGAGCTTTCGCAAGCACCTTAGCCTTTGAGAGCGCTGCGCGGTGCTTCTCCGCGTTAGAGTGTGCACGGCCTGCCTCAACAGTCACCATGCACCTTATGGTATCGTTGCCCATGGAGAGAACGACCGAAAATTGATCGGTTTGAGCGTTGCGGGTCACTTCCAGCCTTTCCATGCATGCTCCTGCTTCTACCAGGTTAATTGAGCGCTGGTCGCTGCCGGCCACATTGAGCAGAACATAATTGTATCATTCTCTGATCAAAGCGTGCATGGTGGAGCATGCAAGGCGACGCAATCGAAAAAGCGGTGACTTACTCCTTCTGGGGGCTGGGCTTGATGATTTCCGCCGGAATAGTTCTGGCGGTTCTCATTTGGTGACGCGCCGCACTCGTCTGTAAATTCGCGTGTGCAAAGCCTCAACGTTCGAAATAAGGCAGCCAAAAATATATCTCGCGGCTAAAGCCGCTCTAGAGCAAATGGCTAAACAGCCGCTGCGCGAATTGGCGCAAGAGCAAAGAGTTTAAAGGTCGCGCCGATGGCCATTGTCGAACATCTGATTGCAGAATGGCAATTGGAGCGGGCATCGTTAGTACGCCGGTTGCAGATGCTTGAAAGTGGCCAACTGCGCACAGGCATTCCAATGGGCAGCACGACAGGCGCGACAATAGTTCGCGTGAAAAATTGGATTACGAACCTTGACGATCTTTAGAATAAATATGCGAAGCCGGTGATCTAGGCGGGTCGGTTATGGCATCAGCTGAGTGGACAGGAATAACGGCTGAGTGCGACGGTAAAGTCTTCGAGGGCTTTTATAGACAGGCCGGTGATACGGTCACCGTTAAAACGCCGTTGGGAGCAAAGCTGCTCAAACGAGGGGCCTTACCCCCATATATTTGGCGAAAATGATTTTGCGTGAGCTAGCCCGAGAGGGCAGGGCTTAGCGCTTTGTTCTGATCGTGTAATGTCGGCTATTGGCCCAAAGCAGACATTCGCTAGTGCGTTACAAATGTCCGCTTTCGGGGGCAAAGCAGACATACCCTTTTGCGCCGCACATGTCTGCTTTTGACCCAAAGCGGACGTTCAGCAATATCATTGCAATTCGTGGGCGTCGTCGTTATGTAGAGGATGTTCGCGATTGCGCCTGACCTTGTTATTTCGGCCTTAACGGCCCTCCCAAGCCACGCAAAAATCCGGATATGAGATCCCGTGCGAATGGTTCGCGTGGGAAACGACGCCTTTACGCGTTCTTTAAGGAGGCCATTGATGGCTACAGGTACCGTTAAATTCTTCAATGCCCAAAAGGGCTACGGCTTTATCGTTCAAGACAATGGTGGGCCCGATATCTTCGTTCACATTTCGGCGGTCGAGCGCGCCGGCATGCACAGTCTCAACGAGGGTCAGAAGCTCTCGTTCGATGTGCAGGCCGATCCGCGCAGCGGCAAGTCTGCTGCCGCAAACCTGCAAGCGGCGTAGCTCCGCCTCGGAAAATGGCGCCAGCGTAAAGCGCTGGCGTTTCTTTTAATGAGGTCATGACGGGATAGCTTGTGTCTTCTAGCGAGTCCGATCATTTGACTGCTGATATTTGCGAGGGCAAAGCCAAAGAATGCCTACGTCTCGCGTAGCAACCAGTGTCGCCTTCGCAGCGTATCATGCTAGAGCACATTGCTGAGACTTGGTACCGCATCGCCGACAGCCTACCGGCTAACGATGCATAAATATTCACTCGGCCAGCTTGTCTACTTCGCGGGACCCTTTCAGTACGACGCTGCACGCGGCCAGTACAAGATCGTTAGATTGTCCCAATCGAAAAAGACAATAAGGTAATGTACCGTATCAAGAGCGCAACGGAAGCGTTCGAGCGCACCGCTGAGGAATACCAGCTTACTCTTGCGCCTGCGTAATCTTTTTGCACGCCTTTTGAAAGTGCAACCCCGACGGTTCAAATCGTGTTTGTGCCGCACCTCTAATAAAGGAACATCAATTGCGGATTCTTGTACGCGACAATAATGTCGATCAGGCTCTTCGTGTTCTAAAAAAGAAAATGCAGCGAGAAGGTATATTTCGCGAAATGAAACAGAGGAGGGCCTATGAAAAGCCTTCTGAGCGAAAGACCCGGGAAAAGTCCGAGGCAATCCGTCGCGCGCGCAAGCTCGCGCGCAAAAAAGCACAACGCGAAGGACTCATCCCTCCCGACAAGAAAAAGCTACTCGATGCAAAAAAGCCCGGACAACGCCCGTCAAGGCCGTTTCCGTCATTCTGAGGAAGTGGCGCTCACGAGAGATCAATGACTGATCATCCCGATTTTTCTGTTGTGGTGAAAAACAGAGGCCGCCTTCCCAGTCCCTGGAAATGGGAGATCTATCGCGCCGGCAGGAATAGCTCGGTCAAACAGTCAGAGATCTATTTCAGCACTGTAAGTGAAGCCAATCGCGCCGGCAGGAAAGCACTCAGTTTGTTCCTAAGCGAATGTCAGGATGAAGACGCCTTCAAATCCGCGCCGAGATCTGAGCGACAAAAATCGAGCGAATAAATTTACCGGCTTTCATGGATAGGTTTTGTCCGCTTTTGGCCCAAAGCGGACATTGGCGATTGCGCTAGTCAGGAAAGCGAAGTACCTGCGCGTGGCAAAATCACTCTAATTTCGGTGAATTTTTCGGGCTCCGAATCGACCTCGATCGTGCCACCGTGTTGCTTGACGATGATGTCGTGGCTGATGGACAGACCGAGACCGGTGCCTTCCCCTGCCGGCTTGGTGGTGAAGAACGGATTGAACATCCGTTCCTTCACGTCCGCGGGAATCCCGGTGCCGTTGTCACGAATGGTTATTTCAACACGATCGCCGAGATTCTTGGTTACGGCAACAAGGACCGGCTCGTAGTTACCTCCGTTCGTCTCCACGCGACGCTTGTTCGCCGCATAGAACCCGTTGGAAATCAAATTCAGCAGGACCCGTGTGATGTCTTGTGGAAAGACGTCGGCATGGCCCGCGGTAGGGTCGAACGATCGATCCAGCTTGATCTCGAAATTCTGTTTCTCGGCGCGCGCGCCATGATAGGCGAGATTGAGGCTCTCTTCGACCAATGCGTTGATGTCGACTAGCCGGTGTTCTCCCGAACCTTGGCGCGAGTGCAGCAGCATGTTCTTGACGATTGAGTCCGCACGCTTACCATGCTGCACGACCTTCTCGAGATTGCCACGCA
>DASPUD010000012.1:0-43280 GCA_035623095.1 Pseudolabrys sp. | reverse complement strand
CCGTTCCGAGCGCGTCCGGATTGCCGGGGCATGGCCCGGCGGATGCCGCGGTCGGGGCAAGGACGATGGTGGCGATCACCAGGAGCGACAAACGGATCATGGGTCATCAATTGCCGCAACGGTCGACTGCCGGCAAGGGCGCATCGTGTATCTTGTTTACGCCTTAAAGATTTGCCCGATGGTTGTTAGAAGGCCTACAAGCGTCGCGCTTCACTGATTTGCCGACAGTCCACGACATGCTCGATCAAGAACAAACAACCAGCGCCGACGGTGCGCAACTGCCGCGCAACAAAGACGGTTCCATCCGCAAGACGTTCGTCAAAAGCGTTGCGCGCAGGATCGAAACGGCGGACGCCGATGGCCTGAGGGCGCTGGTCGGCCACCTGCACGAGTCTGATATGGGTGACCTCATTGAGGCGCTGCCGCCCGAGCAACGGCTCCGTAGCGGCGCCTGTGGTCGATGGCGAAGACCGCCTGGTCGGCATCATTACCTTCGACGATGTCGCCGACGTAATCGAGGAAGAAGCGGAAGAAGATATCAAGGCGCTCGGCGGTGTCGCCCGGCACGAAGAATTGTCGGATTCGGTGTGGACGATTGCGCGTGGCCGCTTCAACTGGCTCCTGGTCAATCTTGCCACCGCATTCCTTGCGTCTTCCGTGCTTGGATTGTTCGAGGGCCAGCTGAAAAAATGGTCGCGCTGGCGGTTCTGGCTCCGATCGTGGCAAGTCAAGGCGGCAATGCTACGACGCAGACGATGACTGTCGCTGTGCGCGCGCTCGCGACGCAAGATTTGAGTGACGCGAACGCGTGGCGCGTGGTCATGCGTGAACTTATGGTCGGCTTGCTCAATGGCGTCGCCTTTGCGGTGATCACCGGCGTCGCGGCTTACGTCTGGTTCAAGGCGCCTGGACTTGGTTTCGTCATCGGACTCGCCATGATCTGTAATCTTGTGGCGGCCGCGCTTGGCGGGATTCTCATCCCGCTTATGCTGCATCGGATCAGGATCGACCCTGCCGTGGCCTCGAGTCCGTTCGTGACGACGGTGACCGACGTAGTCGGCTTTTTTTCGTTTTTGAGCATCGCCAGCCTGTGGTTCGGCTTGCGCTGAGCACTTTTGCGGCGTGGTTACGAGTTGTTCACCCTATTTGCTGACCAACGCTTAAAGCCCCACCCTTAACCCTAGGGCCGACGCCGCAGCGCGAGCTGGAGTAACCGGTGCACGACGCCAACACTGAAGCAGCGGGCTCAAAACCCGGCCGCTGGAGGCTGGCTTGGGTAGGACAGCGAAGCGCGCCGAATTTGCCTGGCAGCCCAACAGAATCATCCGCACCGCATAAAAGCGTGCTGACAGCATCGCGCATGATTGCGGTTTTCGCCGCGTGCGTTGTAGCGGCGAGTGTATTCGCCGGAGTTGCAGGTTACAGATTGGCGCATCAAAGCGACGAGCAGCTGTCGCTGAATCAACACGCGGTTTTGCGCAACACCATGGGTGAATTTCGTGCGCTCGTGGGCCGGCCGGGCGAAATTCATCCGCGCCTAATGCGTATCGTCGAGGAAGTCGTCGGGCTAAAGGACCTCAAATTCGAAAGCGGCCCGGGCGGCAATAACCGCGAAATGCAACCGGTTATTACTGCGGAAGGCCGCATCGTTGGCTTTTTTACCTGGGACAAGTCCGAGCCCATGATGGCGGCGGTGAGGCGGGCAGCCCCCGTTGCCGTCCTGATCGGTTTCGTTCTTGCCGGTTTTACGATCTCATTGCTACGGCAGCTTCGGCGGGCCCGACACGAGTTGACAGAGCACGAAGCGGAAGCTGCCCGGGCGGCCGATGAGGACAAGCTCACCGCATTGCCCCACCATGCCAAGACTCTTGAACTTCTGGATCTTGCACTCGCCGAACGCGCTGACGACGACTTGACGACGTTCGCATTGATTGAAATCGACGGGATGGAAGACGTGGCAGCTCACCACGGGGTGCTCGGCGGTGACGAACTTATTGTAGCGATCGCAAGGAGGCTGAAGAACGCGTTGCCTGACAACGCCGTGTGTGGGCGCATCGCCGGCGACGAATTCGCCGTTATCCTCGCGGGCAGCCAAGGCTTCGACGTTGAGATAGCGATCCGCGCCGCCATCGAGGCGATCGCGCGCCCGCACTGGATTGATACGGTCGTGCGGGTGAGTGCGCATGCCGGCTTTGCCCAGGCACCGCGTCATGCGACGACCCGAGGTGAGTTGACCCGTCGCGCCGAGCTGGCGTTGCGCGCTGCATCGAAACGGGGACCCGGCTCCGTCGTCATGTTTGATTTATCGCTCGACACGGTTTCAACCGACCAGAAATTCATCCATCGCGAGCTACCGCGAGCGCTCAGCGCGCATGAACTCGAACTGCATTATCAACCAATCGTTTCGTCGCAAGGGGGGCGTATGGTCGGCGTCGAGGCGCTGCTTCGCTGGAATCATGCGACACGCGGCGTCATCCCGCCGGCGACTTTTATTCCGGTTGCCGAGCAGATGGGTCTCATGGACACGATCGGGGCCTTTGTGCTCCGCCGCGCCTTGCATGAGGCCAAGCGTTGGCCCGAGAACTTGTACGTGGCGGTAAACCTTTCACCATTACAGGTGCGGGACAGCACCGTTGTGGATATGGTTCGGTTGGCCCTGGTGGAAAGTGGGGTTGCGCCGTCGCGGCTTGTGCTGGAAATCACCGAAGGCGTCTTGATCGACAACCCGGACGAGATGGTCAAACGTATCAAGGATCTGCACGGCCTGGGCGTGCGTGTTGCGCTCGACGATTTCGGCTCGGGCTACTCAAACCTCGGTTATCTGCAGCGCTTCCCGCTGGACAAGCTTAAGATCGACAAGAGTTTCGTCGCAGCGCTCGGCCGCTCCTCCAACGGTGGAGTCATCATGCAGGCTATCGTGGCGCTTGGGCGGGCGCTCGGCCTGTCGGTGCTGGTCGAAGGAGTTGAGACTGAACACCAGCGGGTCCTGCTGCGCCTGGCGGGCTGTGACGAAATGCAGGGTTTTCTTTTCGCCAGGCCGGGCCCGGCAAAGGAAATTGACAGGCTTCTCGCTCAGGCCAAGGAAAGCGGCAAAGGAATGCCGGCCCCGGGCGAGGCGCTGACAGCGTGATGCCGAAAATATAAAGTCCGTCCAAGGAGGGCGGCGCATGATCCCCAATGTCTGGTCGGGCTTCGATTTCGGTCTTGGGTCCGAAGTTGACATGTTGCGTAAGTCGGTCAGCCAATTTGCGCAAGACCGGATTGCGCCGCGCGCCGATGCGATCGACCGTGACAATGTCTTCCCGCGCGAGCTCTGGCCAGAGATGGGCGCGCTCGGCCTGCACGGTATCACCGTCGAGGAAGAATTTGGCGGAGCCGGCCTTGGCTATCTCGAGCATTGCGTGGCGATGGAGGAAATATCGCGGGCGAGTGCAGCGGTCGGCTTGTCCTACGGTGCGCATTCGAATCTGTGCGTCAACCAGTTGCGCCGCAACGGCAGCGCCGAACAAAAGCGCAAGTATCTGCCCAAACTCATATCCGGCCATCACGTCGGCGCGTTGGCCATGTCGGAGCCGGGCGCCGGTTCCGACGTGGTGTCGATGCGCACCCGCGCCGACAAG
Organism: Pseudolabrys sp.; assembly: GCA_035623095.1. Lineage (GTDB taxonomy): Bacteria > Pseudomonadota > Alphaproteobacteria > Rhizobiales > Xanthobacteraceae > Pseudolabrys. The sequence goes on along the minus strand of DASPUD010000012.1, from coordinate 39,660 downwards.
ATGGGTGACCGCTATATCCTCAACGGATCCAAAATGTGGATCACCAATGGGCCGGTAGCCGATACGATGGTGATCTATGCGAAAACCGATCGCACAGCCGGCGCGCGTGGCATCACCGCATTCATCGTGGAGAAGGGGTTCAAAGGTTTTGCGCCGGCGCAGAAGCTGGACAAGCTCGGCATGCGCGGTTCCGATACCAGTGAACTGGTATTTACCGACTGCGAAGTGCCGGAGGAAAACGTGCTCGGTGCGGTCGGCAATGGCGTCAACGTGCTCATGTCCGGTCTCGATTACGAGCGCGTCGTCCTGGCCGCCGGCCCGTTAGGCATTATGCAAGCCTGCATGGATGTCGTGCTTCCCTATGTGCACGAGCGTCAGCAGTTTGGTCAGCCCATAGGGCGCTTTCAATTGGTGCAGGCCAAGCTCGCCGATATGTATGTGACCATGAATGCCGCCAAGGCCTATGTGTACACGGTTGCGCGCGCCTGTGACGATGGCCGAACGACGCGCGAGGATGCCGCCGGTGCGATCCTTTATGCCGCCGAGCGGGCCACCTGGATGGCTTTGGAGGCCATCCAGTGTCTGGGTGGTAATGGCTACATCAACGATTTTCCCACGGGCCGATTGCTGCGCGACGCAAAACTCTACGAGATCGGAGCAGGGACGTCGGAAATCCGCCGCATGCTGATTGGCCGCGAGATTTTCGAAAAAACCCGCTGAGGCGGCGCGCATTAACTTTTCAGCGCCGCGAATCAGCTAGTGCATTGGCCGACACCACCAATGGCGGGAACTGCAGCCATGATGCGCGTACGGCTGAAGGCGGACGGGCGGATCGTCGAGGTCATGCCCGACGGGAGCGAGAAAACGGTCGATCACAGCGATCCGGCACAATTTGTGCGGCAAGTCCGCGCCCGTTGCGGACTGACGCAAGCCGCCTTTGCCGAGAGCATCGAGGTGCCGATTGAAACCGTGCGCAACTGGGAGCAGGGCAAGCGTCACCCGCGCGGGCCCGCGCGCGCTTTACTAAAGTTGATTGATCAGGTGCCGGACCTTGCTTTTGCCAAGCTCGGCGGCAAGCGCCACTGATCGCTATTCGGCGGGGGCATGCAGCGGCGGGCGCGGCGACGGGCGAGCAACCCGCATCAGGAGGAACATCGCAAACAGGGTAGCGATGTAGACGATAAGCTGCATTTCTGTCGGCTGCTCGGAATATCCGATCAGCGTATGAAGCAGCCGGCCAAAAATGCTTTTTTCCGATAATAGCCAGGATGTGTCCCAGACCGTGCTGTCGAGCGCGACCACCAGGCCGGCATTATTGAGGAATTGCATGGCCTGTGCCGCCATCCCGGCGGCAAGTAGCGCAATCAGCCAACTCGTCACAGAGAAGATGTGGCGGTTCGGGATAGCCAGAAGGCCGAAATAGGTCAGCGCGGTGAAAGCTGCGCCGGCGGCGATGCCAAGCACGCCGCCAATCAGCAGCGCCGAACCCGAGGTGCCGGATGCCATGATGCCGTAGAGGAACAGCACCACTTCAGACCCTTCGCGCAATACAGCGAGGCCCACAACGATCGCCAGCGCCGTAAGCGGTTTGGCGCCTTCGCTGACTGCTGTACCGACGCGGCGCATTTCATCGGCAATCTCGCGCCCGTGCCGCGCCATCCATGCGTTGTGCCACATCAGCATGATCACGGCGATGCCAAGCACTGCGGCGTTGAACAGTTCCTGACCGGCGCCCTGGAATGCATCCGAGATGGCTCCGGCAAACATCGCGACGACGCTGGCGCCGAGCACGCCGCCGCCAACGCCGATCGTGACCCAGCGGCCGCGCCCGAGGACGCCGCGCGTTGCGGCCATCACGATGCCGACAATCAGGCCGGCTTCGATAACTTCACGGAAAACGATGATGAGCGCGCCGAGCATGATTTATTCCGCGATGACCGTGCCCTTGGCGGTTGCTTCGTTATATTCGCCGATGAAAGGGTAACGGCCGGGCTTGAGCGGCCCGATGCGAACAACGCCGCTAGATTTGCCAGCGACGACCTTTTCTACCTTCAAGGCGCTGCTGTCGAACTCTTCGGGTGTCAGGTCCTCATTGATCACTGTGATCAAAATCCGCTGGTTGGCCGGCACCTTGATTTCGGCCGGACTAAATCGGTGATCCTTTATGGTCAGAACATAGTCATCGGCTCGTGCCACCGCACTTGCGGCGACCACCAAGCCAACGATGCCTATAACCACAAGAATGCCGCGCATTCAGTCCTCGCCGAGGGGCAACTGGCCCTCACAAAAGCATTAAAAGCCATTGATGCAATAGCTTTTTTCTACTCTTGAATTATTCCAATGTAAGAACGACTACTAACAGCTTACAGCGCAAAGTGTTGCCCGATTTGAGATACCTCAAAAAAATTTGCGCGATTTGTTAACGCGGTGCCTCGTCGCGGAACTACGGTTGGCAGCGCGGTGGCCGCGAGGCATTCTTCCGGCCCCCGCCCTCGACCTATCCGAAAATGCTGTTGCAAGGAGACTGTGATGCAATTGGTTGAAGCCCATGGCGCCCGTATTCCGATGATCGGTCTTGGCACCATGACGTTGAAGGACGACGTCTGCGTGCAGGCAGTCAAAACGGCTTTACAGATTGGCTATCGCCATTTGGACACCGCGGCTTTCTACGGCAACGAAAAGGAGAACGGTGAGGGGCTTCGTCAATCAGGGATCAAGCGCGAAGACGTGTTCATATGCACCAAGGTACGGCAGGGCGATCTCATGCCCGACGCATTCGCCAAGGTGCTCGAGCAAAGTCTTGCCAACCTCAAGCTGCCTTACGTCGATCTTTTGCTCATTCATTGGAACAATCCGGACATTCCCCTGAAGCTTTCAGTTGGCGCTTTGTGCAAGGCCAAGAAAGAGGGAAAGACCAAACACATCGGCGTTGCGAACTTCACCACCACCATGTTGGACGAGGCTTGGGCGGTAACGTCAGAGCCACTGGTCTGCAATCAGATCGAGGTGCATCCCTTCATCGATCAGGACAAGGTGCTTGCCGCATGCAAGAAACGTGGCATGGCCGTTGTGGCCTACTGTCCGATCGCGCGGGGCAAGGTGCCGGGAGCGGATGCACTTGAGCGCATCGGAAAAGTACACGGCAAGAGTGCGGCCCAGGTCTCGCTGCGTTACCTCGTGCAGATGGGCGTTTGTTCCATACCGCGCACTGCCACGCCTGAGCACCTCAAACAGAACATCGAGGTCTTCGATTTCAAGTTGTCGGATGCCGAAATGGCTGAACTCAAGAAACTCAATGCCACGAATATGCGCGTAGTCAATCCGCCGCATGCGCCGAAGTGGGACACGCCTTGATGCGCTCAATCGCTCTTTCGTTGATCGCGCTGTTGTTGAATGGTCCGGCGTTGGCCCAGGAGAAACCGAATGCCAAGGACGCCGCCATAATTCAAAAATGCATCAAGGAAAAAACCGCGAGGAACTGGGCCTGGGAAAACTGCATTGGGATCATTTCGAAGCCCTGTACGAAAGATGAAGGGGCGATGAGGCCGCAAGAGGTCATGGCTTGTGACAGGCGCGAGCAGGCCGTCTGGGACAGCATCCTCAATGAATCGTATCGCCGCTTGATGGAGAAGCTCGACGAGACGCAGCAGCAGAAGTTGCGCGAAATGCAGCGAGCGTGGATTACATCACGTGATAAATCCTGCGAGTTCCTCTACGTCTATTTCGAAGGCACGATGGCCAATCCAATGATCGCAGCCTGCGAGGCGCGCGAAACCGGGCGAAGGGCACTTTACCTGCTGGGATTCCGCAATGATATCGAAGACAGGCGATAAGGCTGTATTACAGGCGATCGAAGCAAAAGGATTCCGCATCCCGATCGTTGGCCTGGGAACCTGGGCGTTGCGCGGGCGCGAGTGTGCGCGCCTGACAGAACAGGCAATCCACATCGGCTACCGCCATATCGACACGGCGCAGATGTACGACAACGAGCGCGAGGTGGGCGAGGGCGTGCGCGCTTCTGGGCTGCGCTCCGAAGTTATGGTCACGACCAAAGTACAGCCGACATTGCTTGCCCCGCACGATCTCGAGCGTTCGGTCAAGGAAAGCCTGTCGCGGCTACGACTCGATGCTATCGATCTGCTGCTGATTCATTGGCCGAACCCGCGCGTGCCGTTGACTGAAACACTTGGAGCCATGGCCAAGATGAAGCGTGAGGGCTATACGCGGCAGATCGGCGTCTCCAATTTCACCGTCGCGCTGCTCGAAGAGGCCAACACAGTTTCGCAGGAGCCACTGGTCTGCAATCAGGTCGAATGCCATCCCTTTTTGAATCAGGACAAGGTCATCGCGGCCTGCCGTAAACGCGGAATGGCGGTTGTGGCATATAGTCCAATCGCTCGGGGCGGCGCCAATGGCGATAAGGTCTTGGAAAAAATCGGCAAGGTGCACGGCAAGACCGCAGCGCAAGTTTGTCTGCGCTGGCTGATTCAACAGGGAATCGTCGTCATTCCACGTACAAGCAGGGTGGAACGGCTGGAGGAAAATTTTGCATTGTTCGACTTCGAACTAAGTGATGGCGAAATGCGGGAAATTGCGGGGCTTGCCCGCCGCGGCGGCCGGATCGTCGATTGGACCTGGTCGCCGAGGTGGGATTGAAGCGGTGCACGGTTCGTGACTCTCTCAGCCGATACAGCCCTTGTGCTTTTTTCAGGCGGGCAGGATTCAACGGTATGCCTGGCGTGGGCGCTCGAACGCTTTGCGCGCGTTGAGACCGTGGGCTTCGACTACGGCCAGCGGCATGCGATCGAACTCAGTGTACGAGCGCGGTTGCGCGAACGCATGGCGGCTTTGAATACCGCCTGGAAGTCTCACCTCGGCGAGGATCATCTGGTCAAGCTTGATTCGCTTGCAGCCATATCCGACACGGCACTTACCCGCAAAACCGCCATCGAGATTTCCGGGAGCGGCCTGCCAACCACATTCGTACCGGGGCGCAATCTGATTTTTTTCAGCTTTGCCGGCGCGCTGGCCTACAGGCGCGGTGCCCGCCATTTGGTTGCCGGCATGTGCGAGACCGACTATTCGGGCTATCCAGATTGCCGCGACGACACCATCAAGGCCGTGCAAGTCGCGCTCACACTGGGCCTGGATAAGCGCATTATCATCCATACGCCGCTGATGTGGATCGACAAGGCTGATACTTTCGCGATAGCGGAGCAAATCGGTGGCAAAGCATTTCTTGATCTCGTGATCGAGGACAGCCATAGCTGTTACTTAGGAAACCGGACGACGCGCCACGACTGGGGCTACGGCTGCGGTACGTGCCCGGCTTGTGAGTTGCGCGCGAAAGGCTTTGCGAAATTTGTAGGACGAAGGAAAATATGATCGACAACGACAGGCGCAAGAGTGTCGAGGGCGGCATTTTCCTGGTGCTGTTTTGCCTCACGATTCCCGCGGCGAACTGGATGATTGGACACGTGGGGGCGGTATGTATTCCCAACGGCCCATGTCTAGTGCCGGTCGCGCCCGGCATTATGGCGCCTTCCGGAGTATTGATGATCGGGGCGGCGCTCGTGCTGCGCGATCTGGTGCAGCGCCGTCTTGGCGTCGAATTCGGCATCGGCGCAATCGTCGCCGGCGCGGCTATTTCCGCGGGCCTGGCGCCGCCTTCACTGGTGCTTGCGTCGGCCGCCGCTTTTCTAATGTCGGAATTCGCCGACTTTGCGGTCTACACGCCGCTCGCCCGACGCCGATTGGTGGCGGCAGTCGTTGCGTCTAGCACAGTCGGATTGATCGTCGATTCGATCGTCTTTCTCTGGCTGGCTTTCGGTTCGCTCGAATTCCTGCCGGGCCAGATTGTCGGCAAACTCTGGATGGTGCTGCTCGCGGTACCTTTCGTCGCATATTTGCGCCGGCGCGACGAACGACTCGGCCTGACAGCAGCGTGAGGTCCGTCATGGGATCGGCTCTGGAAATTCTGCGCGACGTTACGACCGGTACCATCACCACGATGCTGCTGAAGAAAGGTATCCGCCGTTCCTGGATGGCCGGCGCTATGCCATTCGGATTTTCCGACAAACGGGTGGTCGGCCCGGCGTTCACGTTGCGCTTTGTTCCGGTTCGCGAAGATCTTGCAACGCCGGAGAGTTGGTCAAAGCCGATCTCCACACGCGGCGCGATCGAGGCCATGCCGGAAAACTGCGTGGTGGTCGCCGATGCGATGGGCATCACCGGCGCCGGCATATTTGGCGATATCTTATGCATGAGAATGGTCAAACGCCATGTCACCGCGTTGATCACGGACGGGGTCATGCGTGACAAGCATGGGGTTTTGGCAACCGGCTTGCCCGTGTGGTGCGCCGGAGTCGCAGCGCCCGCTTCGGTCAACCAACTGACGTTCGTCGGCTGGAACGAGCCGATCGGCTGTGGTGGCTGCGCAATTTTTCCGGATGATATCATCGTCGCAGATGACGACGGCGCGGTGGTGATCCCGAAAGACCTTGTTGACTTCGTGGCCAATGAGGGTGCCGAGCACGAACTCCTGGAAAGTTGGCTGGTGCAGGAAGTGGAGAAGGGTGCAAAGCTTCCCGGTCTTTATCCACCGAATGAAGAGAACAGGAAGCGCTACGAGGATTGGAAGAAGAAGCGCTGATGTTCTTCGTTCTCTCGAAGACCGTTGCCTTCCTGATATTGCCGTCCAATTTCTTGATTTTGTTTGGCCTTGCCGGCCTGGTGCTGATGACGACGCGTTGGCGGCGTCTTGGCGGGCGCATGACAATGGCAAGCCTGGTCGTGTTGGCACTGATCGGCTTTTCACCGCTTGGCGGGCTTCTCACACATGTTCTCGAGGATCGCTTCCCGCCGTGGAATCCGGCGCGCGGCGCACCGGTCGGTATTGTGATTCTGGGCGGCGAGATCTCGCCAGTGCTTTCGCGCGAGCGAGGCGAGCCTGCGGTCAGTGGAGTAGGCGCCCGTATTGTGGCGATGGCCAAGCTTGCACGAACCTATCCGGATGCCCGCATCGTCTATTCAGGCGGTGACGCGAGCCTGCTCGGTAACCAGCCGCCCGAGTCGAACTATGTCTATCCGTCGCTTGACAGCCTCGGTATCGCGCGCGATCGCGTAATTTTGGAAACGCGTTCCCGCAATACCGCCGAAAACGCGACTTTCACAAAGAATCTTGTGAAACCAAAATCAGATGAGCGCTGGCTGCTGGTGACCTCGGCGCAGCACATGCCGCGCGCAATCGGATGTTTTCGCGGGGTTGATTTTCCGGTCGAGGCTTATCCGGTTGGATGGCTCACCGGCACGGACGTGAATGTTGGACCGAGTTTGGCTTTCTCAAGCGGCCTGGCGCAATTCGATTCTGCCGCGCGCGAATGGATCGGACTGTTGGCTTATTGGCTCACCGGCAAGACCAACGAATTTCTGCCGGGACCTCGCTAGCGTTTTCGCGCCTTGCGGCAGAACACGTCGTAGATCGCACCGATGACAGTACGAGCTTCCTCGCTCGCGAGCTTGTAGTAAATCGCTTTGCCGTCGCGTCTGGTTGACACTAGCCCGTCCGCGCGCAAGCGGGCGAGTTGCTGCGACACAGTCGGTTGCCGCAGGCTGAGCAAGTCTTCCAATTCGCTGACCGATTTCTCACCTTCGGCAAGAATGCAAAGAATCATCAAGCGGCTTTCATGCGCCAATGCCTTGAGGAAATCGCTCGCGCGTTTGGCATTATCGACCATCCGCTCGAGGTCATTTAGGCGAGTACGGCTTTCGAGCTGTTGCAATTCCATAGGTACACCAACAATCGCTTTCCGGCGTTGCCGAATACAGACGATCACCCGGCAAGACGCAATGATTTTTCGTCCGACTTCGTCCGTTCTCCACTCGTTCCAGCGGCGTCCAGTTTCTTGATCAACACACCAAGCAGACCCCAGAAATGATCCTCACCGGGATAGCCGCGGATGCGGCCGACCTCGTGACCCTTGTCTACAAGTACAAATAACGGCGCGATCCGTTCCATTGCGATGAACGCAAGATCCTGCGGCACTGGTTGATCAATATCCACGCGTCGTAGCGGTGCACGCTGTCCCTCCGCCGTCTTTTCATAAATCGGTGCGATCTCCCGATTAAAAGTCTCGCACCAGACGCAGCCCACTTGTTCAAACATAATAAGCTCCGCTGCGCGAGTGGGTGTCAGCGAAGATACAATGAACATAGCGGCGAAAACCGCGCCGCGAGAAAAAAATTCCTGTATTTGCAACTTGTGCATCAACTTCATTCCTCCCCCAAACGGAGGATGGAGACAAATATTCGCTCAGCCGAATCGGAACGAGAGCAAACTATCATACGAACGCAGCTCGATCAGAACGCGATGTAGAAGATCGGAATCGCGGGAATCGATTGCTTTTGGAATCAGTGTGAGGCTGGCCTTGGCACCATCGATTAGTCGACGAAATTCCGGCGCCTTACGTATGGTTTCGTTTGCAATGCCGTCGCAACGGTCGAGCACGGCGCCATAGCCGGAAGCTATACTGGCGATGGCCGAACGTGTCTGGGAGTTATCCCAATCGAGGGCGCGATCATTGTAGACCATCAAAGCATCCATTGCGGTATTGGCGTCACGCACGCAATCGGCAAGTACCACGACACCGCTGCTCTTGCGCAGATTATAGAGATCGCCGCGAATCGAATTGAGGCCTTGGCTGGCGGCCTCAAGGCGTCCTGTCTTAAGCATGAGGTCGGCACCGACCAGCCTCGCGCTCACGCCGGTAAACAGCTCGCTGTAGTGGATGTTGCCGTCGAAAAGCGCGGGCCGCCTGCCGGACAATTGCTCGGTCAATCGCGTCCAGGCGTCGCGCATCCGATCAATCTCTAACGAGGCGAGATCGGCGTTACCGGTACGCAGATAGCCAATTGCCACCCGATTGTGGGCGCTGAACGTCTCAACCGCCGCGTTGAAATCGGCAAGATCGTCGGCGGAGGCAAGCCCGTTGCCGCCAAACAAAACGAAAATCAGGCATGCGATACGAACAGTGCTGGACAACATCAAGTTACCTGATTTTGACGCCTGGATTGCTACATTTATAGAACTAGGTGCGGCAGCCGGCGCCGGTTATACAGAGCAAATATAGGCACGGCTGCGGTTGCGGACGAGGCGAACTTGGCCAGGTGGTTTATAGGATACTGATGCAGATCGGGCGGCGAAATCTTCTGGCGTGCGCTGCTGCTTTTGCAGCATTGGCGGTTTCGCGCGCACGCGCGGAAGCTCCGATTTTGACTGACGACGGGCTCTACAAGGAGTCCTGGTTTCTTGAGAGTTTCCTCGACCTCACCGACGATCTCGAAGGCGCGCGCAAGGAAGGCAAGCGTTTCGTTATTATGTGGGAACTAAGAGGTTGTCCCTATTGCAAGGAAACGCATCTCGTAAACTTCGCGCAAGCCCGCATTGCGGACTATATCAAGCAGAATTTTGAAGTGCTGCAGCTCAATATCATCGGTGCGCGCAAGGTGACGGATTTTGATGGCAAAGAGCTCTCCGAAAAAGCGCTCGCGGCAAAGTACGGCGTCCGTTTCACGCCAACGTTCCAGTTTTTTGGCGAAGCAGCTGCGACATTAAAGACTCTTCCGCCTGCCAAAAGAGAGGTTGCGCGCGCCCCCGGCTATATGTTGCCCGACGATTTCCTCGCCGTGTTCCGTTACGTACGCGAAAAGGCCTATGAGAGCAAAAGCTTTCGCGACTACCTGAAATCGCTTTCGGGCTGATTTTTATGTTGTGCGACAATTTCATCCATGCGCGCTCGTATTCTTTTTTATGAATATAATTTGAACAACGTGGCGCGCGCCGCTATGGTCGACACGAACGGGGCTGCTGCTGGCCCAGGACAATCAATCCGGAGGAAAATATCAATGCGACTGCTATCCCGTCGCACTGCATTGGCGCTTGGCGCTTCGAGCGCGGCGTTCACATTCATCGGTTTAAGCGAAGACGCATCCGCGGCCGCCAAAGAGGCGGCAGATATGATGGCCAAGTTCACCGGCGGAAAGACTGTACAGCAAGGTAAGGTTTCGATTGAGCTTCCCGAGATTGCCGAGAATGGCAATACAGTCCCGCTGTCGATCTCGGTCGATGCGCCGATGACGGCCGACAACTACGTCAGCGATATTCTTGTGGTCGCGGACGGCAATCCCAACCCGGGCGTGGCAACGTTTCAATTCTCGCCACTGTCCGGCAAGGCGGAAGCGTCTACACGCATTCGCCTCGCTGCCACCCAAAACATTATTGCAGTCGCCAAGACCAGCAAGGGCGAGTTTTTCACGAGCCAAAAGCTGGTCAAGGTCACGATCGGCGGCTGCGGCGGCTAATCAGGCAAAAAGAAGAATCAGGAGACGATCATGGCGGAAAAACCGCGGCTCAAGCTTCCCACCGAAGCCAAAAAAGGCGAAGTCATCGAAATCAAAACGCTGTTGCCGCACATCATGGAGTCAGGCCAGCGTAAGGACAAAGACGGCAAACCGGTTCCACGCAAGATCATCAACAAATTTATATGCGAGTTTAACGGCAAGCCTGTCTTTACAGCCAACCTTGAGCCAGCAATTGCTGCCAATCCATACATGCAGTTCCATGCCAAGGTGGAAGAGAGCGGCACATTCAAGTTCAGCTGGACCGACGATGACGGCACGGTCACGACGGCGGAAGAAAAAATCACTGTTACATAATCATAAGAACGAGTCTTTCGGAGGATGCCATGAGGCGTGGAACGATTCCGGCAGGCGCCGCTGCCGCCGCTTTGATAGGGACGGCGGTGATATTTCTTGCCGCCGGACCAGGGGCAAACGCGCAGTCGACCAAAAGAGAGCCGCCTCTAGAAATAAAGGGCGATGCGTCGGAACGTCCGTGGAAGCGCTTTGCCGGCTGGCCGGCGCGTGATGAATCGAAATACAACACGCTTGGCAATCTGGCGTCACCGCCGGCGCCAAAACAGCCGCGCAAGATTACCAAACCGATCACTGGCGACGCGCAAAAAGGTGCGGAACTGGTCGCTGACCGCAATCGCGGCGGCTCGTGTCTTGCCTGTCACGTGATGGGACCGGCCGGTGGCGCAAATTTACCCGGCAACGTTGCTCCCGATCTCTCTGAAATCGGCAATGCCGGGCGCGAGGACGAATGGCTGTTCAATTACATCTACGATGCCCGCGTCTATAACCCCGAGACTGTCATGCCGCCCTGGGGCAGCCACGAACTGTTCAATGATCAGGAAATCAACGACATGGTTGCGTTCCTGAAGACTCTGAAGTCCAAGGCCGTGTTCAAGACTGAGCTCGACAATCCGGAAAAGCGTCCGCCGCCCGTGGAAAAGCGCGAAAATCTCGATCCGATCGAAAATCCGGGGATGTGGGCGGTCGATAAGGCGCAAGAGCTCTGGCGTCAGAAAACTTCGAGCGGATTTTCATGCAATACCTGTCACAGCGATCCCAAGGCCTCATTCAAGGCCTGGGCGGCCTCAATGCCGAAATGGGAACCGCGCTTGAACAAAGTGCTCGGCGTTGAGGAATTTGTCACCCGCCACGCCAAGGCAACAACCGGCGCGGACTGGCTGATGGAAACTGACGAAAACCGCGCGATGTCGGTCTATCTGCATTTTCTTGCCAACGACATGCCGATCCATGTGGACGCCACCAGTCCCGAAGCCAAGGCCGCGATCGAGCGTGGCAAAGTGCTGTCGCAACGAAAAGTCGGCCAACTCAATATGGCGTGCACGGATTGCCACGGAAAATCCGCGAACCACTGGATCCGCGGGCAGTGGCTGGGCGAGCCGAAAGGTCAGTACGATCATTTCCCGACATGGCGGACCAGCCTGTTGGCGATCTGGGACATCCGCCAGCGCTTCCAGTGGTGTCAGGTCAATATTCGTGCCGACGAGCTGCCGCCCGATGCCAAGGAATATGGCGACCTCGAGCTATATCTCGCATCTTTGAATGAAGGGCAAAAGCTCAGCGTGCCGGGTATCCGGCATTGACGGAAAGCGATGATCACGCGCCGTGAGATATTGCAGGTCGGTGCCGCGACGGCGGCGTTAACGGCAGGCGGTGCTGGCTTTCGATATGCAATCGCGCAGCAGCGGCTGACCGAGAACGAACTGCTCAAATTCGACTCGCTCGGCAATCTCACGCTGCTGCACGTCGCTGACATTCACGGCCAGCTGATGCCGGTCTATTTCCGCGAGCCGTCGGTCAATCTCGGCGTCGGCGAGGCGAGGGGGCAGCCGCCGCACCTCACGGGCAAAAACTTTCTCCAGCGCTTCGGCATTCCGGAAAAGTCGGCAAACGCTTACGCACTAACCGATCAGGATTTTGCGGCGCTAGCGAAATCGTTTGGCCGGATCGGCGGTCTTGATCGACTCGCCGCCGTGGTTCGTCGTGTGCGCGCCGAACGCAGCAACGACAAAGTCCTTTTCCTCGACGGCGGCGATACCTGGCAAGGTTCCTTGGGCGCCAATGCGAGCCGTGGCCAGGATATGGTCGATTGCATGGCGCTCCTGAGGCCGGACGCAATGACCGGCCATTGGGAATTCACTTACGGCGAAGCGCGGGTGAAGGAACTGATCGAAGGTCTCGACTTTCCGTTCCTGGCGCTGAACATCCGTGACACCGAATGGAACGAGCCGGCTTTCGAGCCGATGAAGATGTTCGAGAAGGGCGGGGTGAAGATCGCCGTGCTCGGACAGGCTTTTCCCTATACGCCCGTCGCGAACCCTCGCTGGTTGATGCCGAAATGGTCGTTCGGAATTCGCGAGGAGGATGTTCGTGCAAATGTGGAAAAGGCGCGCAAGGCGGGAGCCCAGCTTATCGTCCTGCTTTCGCACAACGGCTTTGATGTTGATCGTAAGCTCGCTGGCCGTGTTTCTGGCATCGATGTTATTCTCACTAGCCACACGCATGACGCGTTGCCGGAGGTGGTGAAGGTCGCGAACACGCTGTTGGTTGCCTCGGGAAGCCATGGAAAATTTTTGTCACGTCTTGACCTCGATGTGCAGAACGGTGCCGTGAAGGGTTACCGATTCAAGCTCATTCCTTTGTTCTCCGATGTCATCAAGCCTGACGCTGAAATGTCGGCTGCCATCGCAAAGGCCCGAGCGCCTTATGCAAAGGAGCTGGCGCGAGAGGTCGGACGCACGGACTCGGTTCTTTACCGGCGAGGCAATTTCAACGGCAGTTTCGACGACGTCATTTGCGCGGCGCTGCTGAAGGAACGCGATGCAGAGATTGCGCTCTCCCCGGGATTCCGTTGGGGTACCAGCGTGCTGCCCGGACAAGCGATCACGGTTGAGGACATCCACAACGCGACCGCGATCACCTATCCGCAGGTCTATCGCGTATCGATGACGGGAGGGCGGCTGAAAGAAATACTCGAGGACGTCGCCGACAATCTGTTCAACCCCGATCCTTATTATCAGCAGGGTGGCGATATGGTGCGCTGTGGTGGCCTTGGCTATGCGATCGACGTGTCGAAGCCGATCGGCCAGCGGGTTTCAGCGATGACACATCTCAAATCAGGGAAGCCAATCGAACCGAAAAAGGAGTACGTCGTCGCGGGCTGGGCGAGCGTCAACGAAGGTACCGAAGGCCCGGCGGTCTGGGATCTGGTCGAACGCTATGTCGCCGCCGAGAAGACGCTGCGCGTGCTACCGAATACCAGTGTCAAAATTTCCGGGGCATAGCCACGCGTTGCTGTTACATTCATAAAATAGAATATGATAAAGCCTTCCGCTGGGCGATTTGCCGGAGGTGCCGATGACCGACGCGATCGATAAATGGCGCAGCACGCGCCGCCGGTTTCTTGCCGGCGCTGCCGGTCTTGCTGCGGCAGGTGGTGCGGGCGCCCGCGCCGACAACGCAAAAAATCTGCCGCCGAATGTTGCGAACTGGACGCGCCAGCTTGGTGAGGGGGTCGGCACTCGCGCGTATGGCAACCCTTCCAAATACGAAAAGGATGTCATCCGCCGCACCGTGCCCTGGCTGACGGCCACGCCTGAATCTTCGGTCAGCTTCACCCCGCTGCATCAGCTCGACGGAATCATCACGCCGAACGGGCTGTGTTTTGAGCGTCATCATGGGGGCATCGCCGAAATTGATCCCGGCGACTATCGACTAATGCTGCATGGGCTTGTCGACAAACCTTTGCTCTTTACGCTCGACGAGCTCAAGCGTCTGCCGCGCGTCAACAAGATTTATTTTCTAGAGTGCGCCGCCAATTCCGGGATGGAATGGCGTGGAGCCCAGCTCAACGGATGTCAGTACACGCATGGCATGGTGCACTGCGTGCAGTACACGGGCGTATCACTGAAACTGCTGCTGGAGCAGGCGGGGCTCAAACCCGGCGCAAAATGGATCATGGCCGAAGGTGGCGACGCTGCGGCGATGAATCGCTCTATCCCGCTGAGCAAGGCGCTCGACGATTGCATGGTCGCCTATCGTATGAACGGCGAAATGCTCCGTCCCGAGCAAGGCTATCCGGCGCGATTGGTCGTGCCGGGCTGGGAAGGCAATGTCTGGGTGAAATGGTTGCGCCGGCTGAAGGTCGGCGACCAGCCCTGGTTCACGCGCGAGGAAACTTCGAAGTACACAGATCTCCTCGCAAACGGTAAAGCGCGCCAGTTCACGTTTGTGATGGATGCAAAATCAGTGATCACGTCGCCATCGCCGCAAGTACCCGTGAACCAGAAAGGTTTCAACATGATCACGGGTCTCGCCTGGTCCGGCCGCGGCAAGATCAAGCGCGTCGATATTTCGCTCGATGGCGGGCGCAATTGGCGTGCCGCGCGCATTGACGGCCCAGTGTTCGACAAGGCGGTTGCGCGCTTTTACTACGAATTCGAATGGAGCGGCGAAGAACTCTTGCTTCAATCGCGCGCGATGGACGCCAGCGGCTACGTTCAGCCGACAAAAGATGCCTTGCGGAAAATCCGCGGCGTCAACTCAATCTACCACAACAACGGCATTCAGACCTGGGCGTTGAGGGCGGACGGGGAGGTCGAAAATGTTGAAGTTGGTTAGACTTGCGCTTTTCGCTGCGCTGTCGTTTTTCGTTCTCGATTCCGCGCTCGCGCAAACCAAAAAAGAGGCGCCGCGCAACTACGGCATCGGGCACGCTATCAGCACTGAGCAGATTGCCGGTTGGGATATTGACGTCCGGCCGAACGGACAGGGCGCCCCGCCCGGCCGCGGATCGGTCAAGGAAGGTGAAAAGATCTACATGGACAAATGTGCAGCGTGCCACGGTGAGTTTGGTGAAAGCGCCGGACGTTGGCCGCAGCTCGCGCAAGGCAAGGGCACGCTCGCCTCGCATGATCCGGTGAAGACCGTTGGCTCGTACTATCCATACCTTTCGAGCGTATTCGACTACATCCGTCGCGCCATGCCTTTTGGCGATGCGCAGTCGCTTACCAACAACGAGCTCTATGCGGTGACCGCCTACGTGCTCAATCTCAACGAAATCGTCGATGACAAGTTTGTCCTGTCGAAGGATACATGGCGTGACGTTAAAATGCCCAACGAGGGTGGATTCTTCGATGATGACCGCGAAAAAACCGAGAAGGCTTTCTGGGATCCGGCCCCCTGCATGAAGAACTGCCGAGGGCCGGTGAAGATCACGGGCCGGGCCAGAGCGGTCGACGTAACTCCTGATGAAAAGACGCAGAAGCGCGGGGTGGAGTAGCGTCCCGGCGTCATTTCGCCTATGACATGCCGGCGACTTCGACATCCGGCCGGGAATCTCATGGGCAAACTCAATCTTTCTATTGCGGTGCGCGATTACGACCGCACGCGGCCGTTATCCGACGGTGTAGTGCAGATCGATGGCGTTGACCCGGTATTCATGGCGCTTGACCCGGAGGAAATATTCTTCCGCGCCTTTCGACGGGCCGAATTCGATATCTGCGAATTGTCGATGTCGAGCTTTACGGTCAAGACCGCACAGGGCAATTGCCCCTATGTCGGCGTTCCGGCGTTTGTCTCACGAGCCTTCCGGCACACGGCCATCTATGTCCGTACCGATCGCATCAAGAAGCCGGCGGACCTCAAGGGTAAGAAGATCGGTGTGCCGGAATATCAGCTCACGGCAAATGTCTGGGCCCGCGCGATTCTTCAAGACGATCACGGCGTTAAGCCGTCCGATATTCATTGGATCAGGGGCGGTCTGACCGAAGCGGGGCGGTTGGAAAAAATCACAATCAATCTGCCGAAGGACGTCAAACTTGACGATATTCCGAAAGGGCGGACTCTTTCCAGCATGTTCGATGCAGGCGAGATCGACGGTTTTATCGGGCCGCGGGTGCCGCCAAGTTTCGAACGCGGCGCGCCAAACATTGGATGGCTTTTTGCCGATCCAGTTGCTGCTGCGAAGGACTACTACAAACGCACCGGTATTTTCCCGATCATGCATCTGATTGGCGTGCGCCGGGAGTTGGCCGAACAGCACCCCTGGCTACCCGGTGCCGTGTTCAAAGCATTTGAGCAGTCGAAAAAGATCGCTATCGAAAAACTTGCCGATACATCATCGACCAAAGTAACCCTGCCTTTCGTTGAAGAGCGCCTTATCGAAGCGCGCGCGCTGATGGGTGACGATTTCTGGTCCTACGGCATTGCACCAAACCGGAAGACTCTGGAGACATTCCTGCGTCACCATCATTCGCAAGGCCTTTCATCACGGCTGGTGACGGCGGATGAATTGTTTCATCCCGGCACCCACGAGACGTACAAGCTCTAGCTGGCAAGCACACACGCGAGGAGTGATGGCAGCCATCAAGGTCATGAGCGGCGGCGCGCCGAAGGAAATTTTCCTGAGATTGACGCCGCAGTTCGAGCGTCAGGCCGGGCACACGGTCGAATACACCTTTGCAGTGATGTCGGCGTTGCGCGACAGGCTTGCCGCCGGTGAAAACGCGGACGTGCTGGTCATGCCAACAAACATTCTGGACGGCTACCAGAAAGATAACATCGTCAGACCGCAAGGCCGCGCCGTTCTCGGCCTCGTCAGCATCAACGCGGTCGTGCGTACGGGGGCCTCTAAACCCGATCTTTCGACGCCCGAAAAGGTCAAGCAGACCATTCTCAATAGCCGCGCCATTATCCACGCGACACCGGGCGCAACTCCGAGCGGCACGCATATGGGCAAATTGATGGACCAGCTCGGCATCGCCGTAGCGATGAAGGACAGGATCATTCACCGTCCGGCTTTGGAGGGTGGCGCACAACTGGTCGCAAGCGGGCAGGCCGAGATTGGCTTTTATCCAAAGAGCGAGGTGGTCAATACCGCAGGGCTTACCCTGGTCGGACCGTTGCCTGCTGCAATCCAGCTGACCACGATTTACGGCGCGGCCGTGACGACCGCGAGCGCGGTTCCGGATACGGCAACAGCGTTTATCGCCTTCATGAGCAATCCGGCGCATCGCGCCGCGTGGACCGAGGCCGGGTTCGATCCGCCCGGTTAGGTTTTGGCTGGCTTGAGCTTCACGTGGATGTTCTTTTCCTGTGTGAAGGCGAGCATCTCTTCGAAGCATTCTTCGCGGCCGAGTCCGGACTGCTTGAATCCGCCGAACGGCGCGCCAAGGAAGTGCTTGCTCACTTCATTGATCCAGACATAGCCCACTTGCACTGCCATCGCCGTGCGGTGCGCGGTATTGAGATCATTGGTCCAGATTGAGGCGGTAAGGCCGTATTCGACCGCGTTGACAGTCTCGAGCATCTTCGTTTCGTCGCGCCACTTGAACACGCCAAGAACGGGACCGAAAATCTCCTCACGTGCGATGCTGTTCTTCTCAGTGACAGCGAAGACTGTCGGTTCGACGAAAAAGCCGTTTTTGAGCGCCGGATCCGCCGGCGGGCCGCCACCGGAGATGAGTTCGGCGCCCTCGCTTTTGGCGGAGTCGATAAAACTTATGATCCGGTCGAATTGCGTCTTGGAAACGATTGCGCCCATGGTCGTTGCCGGGTCGGTCGGAATGCCCGGCTTGTAGTATTTGATCTTTTCTTTCACCCGCGCGATCACGGCAGCATAGATCTTTTCGTGGATAAAGGCACGACTGGTCGAGCCGCAGGACTGTCCGCACCAGGTGAAGTTCATGCCGCCGATGACGGCAGCGGCTACTTCGTCCGGATCGGCATCGCCATAGGCGATAAGCGCGTTTTTGCCGCCGAGCTCCAGCATGGTTCGCTTCACCGTGTCGGAGGCCGCTTTCATCACAGCGCGCCCAGTCGGCACGCTGCCGATCAGTGCGATCATGGCGACGTCCGGATGGCTGGCAAGCCTTTGGCCTGCCTCGCGCCCGCCCGGAACGACATTGAACACGCCAGCGGGCAATAGGCCGCCAATCAGTTCGGCGAGCCGCAGCGAGGAAAGGGGCGCCTGCTCTGGTGGTTTCACCACCACTGTATTGCCGGCGGCGAGCGGGGCTGCGGATTTTCCCGCGCAAAACATGAAAGGATGATTGAACGGGATGATCCGGCCGACCACTCCGACAGGCTCACGCATTGAGAAGTTGACAACGTCCGGGCCCATCGGGATCGAGGCGCCCTTCATTTCGGTGACGAAGCCTGCAAAGAACTCGACTTGCGCCGCCGCAATCATGGCATCGCTTACCATTTCCTTGACCGGATTGCCGCAGTCAGCGGCGTCAATCATGGCAAGTTCGTTTGCGTTCTGACGCAGGATTTCAGCAATCCGCCGCAGGATCTTGGCACGCTCGAGCGGCAACACGCGCCGCCATTCCTTGAATGCTACCTTTGCCGCAGCCACCGCGGCGTCGATGTCCTCGACACCTGAGTCCGCCACCTTACCGAGTGATTGGCCGGTACCGGGATTGATCGTGTCGGCGTAACGGCCGGCCTTCGGCTCGTGCCAGGCGCCGCCATAGTACGCGCCGCGATTCTTAGGTAGGACGACGGCCTGAGCGGATGCGGATTGCGGGGAAACTGCGGTGGTCATGCTACTCACCCTGACTTGCTATGCAGCTATTTTCGCGGCGGGATCTGGATCAGTTCGGCGATCTGCTCTTTGCTGAGTGGCGCCGAGATGAACTTGAGGTTCACCGCTTCCGAAGTCAAAGAATCGAGGCCGTGAATCTCATCCGGATTGACCAGTGTTTTCGGGAAGAACTCATCCCGCACGCGCTTGGCCATTGGTTCGGGCACCTTGGCGAACTCGGCATAGTCTGTGATGACCTGCGGATTTGACGAATACATATAGTCGATCGCCTCGCGATAGGCCTTCAAAAACCGTTCGACAACATCCTTCCGGTTCTTTAGTACGTCGGCATTGGCGACCAGCACGCGGATCGTCTGGCCGCGAACCAGCGTCGCATCCGTCGCGCGAGCGACCAGATGGATCTTGCCTTCCGCCATTTCCTTGAGACCAAACGGCGGAGCGGCCCAGCCGACATCGACCTGATCTGTCATGACGGCAGTGAGCGTTGCGCTCGGATTACCGGTCGCCTGTGGCTTGGCTGTAAGTTTGAATTCGTCGATGAAGGCCCGCACCACGCTGTTTGTTGATGAACCATTTGTTGAAAAAGCAATGGTGCGGCCGTTGGTATCCTTAAGCGTCTTGATATCCGGATTTTTCGCGTACCAGTAATCGGCAGCGCCGGTCGCCTGCGCCCCAATGATGCGCACAGGCGCGCCTTTCGCGTAAGCCGCCATCGCGCCGAGCGTGCCTATCGCGAGGCCGAAGTCGACACCACCGGCAATCACGGGCTGCAAGGTTTCGCCGCTGCCCGAGGTGTAAACCATTTCAAGCTGCAGTCCGTACTTTTTAAAAATGCCGGCCTTCTCGCCGAGATGGGTAATCGACGTATCCCAGTTCCCGCGCTGACCGATGGTCATCTTCACCAGGTCGTCGGCCAAAACTGAATGGGTTTGGAACGTCGCCACCAACGCTGCGGTAGTCGCCAAAGTGAGGATACGTTTCATGTGCGCGCCTCCCACTGAAAATTGGCTATTTTCTTTTAATGCTATCGAGCCCGCCGAGTTTGCCAATAAGAGAATTGGCGCCGATTGCCAGGACAAAAAGCACGATCAACATTGCATACATACCCGGCATATCGAAAACGCTGTAGGTCTGAATGATCAGGAATCCTATGCCCTTGTTGGAGAGCTTGGTTTCGGCGAGTAGCGTGCCGATGAGCGCGAAACCGAAGCCAAGCCGCACACCATTGATGATCGGGTGGCGCATCGCCGGCAGGTAAATCTTCATTACCATTTGCCAGGTGCTGGCGCGGAAGCTTTTGCCGACCCGGATCAAAACCTTGTCGATCTGCCGCATGCCGGCTGCGACCGAAAGTGCTATGGGAAAGAAGCAGGACAGCGTGCCGAGAGCCACTTTCGATTCGGGGCCAACTCCAAACCACATGATCATGACAGGGAAGAAGATGATCTTTGGTGTTGGTCCCAGGTAATAAAGGTAAGGCTCGAAGGCCCGGGATAAGAAACGATTGGCCCCCAGCAAAATACCGACCGCCAGCCCGGCTGTGCCGCCGATGGCGAGTGCAACGCCGATTTCCGCGGCGGTGACGCCAAGATTGAAATAGTAATTCGGACTCGCAAGCAAGGCAGCAAGCGCGCGCCCGATCGACAGCAGGGAAGGGACCACGTCGCGGTAAAGCCAGCCGGAGTGAGCCAGGAATTCCCATACGGCCAACACGCCCAGAACGATCGCGATGCGCAGCAAGGTGACCGGGCTTACCAGGGGCGCGGCGACAGCCGCATGTCTCAGTCGACCGGTCTCAGCCATCGCTCGCCTTTTTCCAGTGCGATGAAGAAAAATATGCTCACCAAAATCACGAAGCATATGGCGGCGTATGTACCGGCCAGGTCGTAACGCTCCGCCAGATCGTTGATCAGCTGACCAAGCCCACCGAAATTGATGAGGAATTCCGTTCCGACGATATTGATCAGCGCAAAGATCAATCCAAGCCGTACCCCCACGAAGATCGTCGGCAACGCCGCGGGAAACAGAATCTTCCAGAACTGTTGCGTAGCCGTCAGCTTGAAGCTGCGTCCGACATCAACCAATACTTTTCGCGTGCTTGAAATACCTTCAATGGTCTTGAGGATTACCGGCGGCAACGCCGACAAGAAGCCCATCATGATAATGGTCCAGGCGTTGCGGCCAAAGATCACCATGAACAGCGGGTAAGTGAGCACCAACGGCGCCGACGCAAAAGCGGCAACCCAGGTTTCACATGCCTGCTGAAACAGTTTGAATCGCTGCATGAGCACGCCAACGGTCACACCGCATAGGGTGACCATGACGCCGGCAATCAGGCATTCTCCGGCGGTGACGAGGAAGCGATGAACGATGTGTTCCTCAAGAAAAAGCCGACCGAAACTGACGATAATTTCCGACGGAAGTGGAATAATGAACCGATTGAGCGCGCCAACGCGCAGCAGCGCCTCGACGATCAGCACAAAGGCGATAAACGAGACCAGACCGACGAGTGGAGCGGCATAGCTTCGGGGCAAGCCGGGCGCGGACGAAACGGCAATCGTCATCGCGCGCCCTCGTGTCCGCTCAGCACCTCTTTTTCTTCGTCGAGCATACCGCGGCTTGCCTCCTCGCGAAGGTCATTCCAGATCTGCGCGACATAGCGGCCAAAAGCTTCGCTGCTCACAATTTCTGACGTCCGCGGCCGCGGCAGGTCGATATCTACAATACGCTTTAGCTTCCCTGGCCGGTAGGTCATCACGAGAATTCGGTCCGACATCTGGACCGCTTCCGTTATGTTGTGCGTGATCAACAGCGTAGTTTGCTTGAGTTGCTGCTGGATTTGCAGGACCTTGTCTCCGAGCAGCAACCGCGTCTGCTCATCCAGTGCGGCAAAGGGCTCGTCCATCAGCAGGATTTTCGGCTCAGAGGCAAGCGTACGCGCAAGCGAAACGCGCTGGCGCATTCCCCCTGAAAGCTCGCCGGGATAGCGGTTATCGAAGCCATCAAGGCCAACCATCTTGATAAAATAGCGTGCGCGCTCGATACGTTTTGCCTTCGGCATTCCGATCAGCTCGAGCGGAAAAGCGACGTTGTCGGTGACTGTGCGCCAGGGGAACGTCGACTCCTCCTGGAACACCATGCCGATCGATTGGTGCGGGCCAGAGATGGTTTCGCCGGCGACCTTTACGATGCCATCATGCTGACTCAAAAGTCCACCGATGACATTGAATAATGTCGATTTACCACAGCCGGACGGACCAATGACCGAAACAAATTCACCGAGTCTGACCTGGAAAGATACGTTGTCGACGGCGGTGATCGGTCCTTCGGGCGTAGCGAAGCGCACCACAATGTCGTCGGCCACCAGGATGGCGTCGCTCGATACAACGGGAGGCGGCATCGGAAACTAGTCGCTCGCTCGGGTCATGACCGCGGTCACCGGGGCAGTGTAGCCCGGCTCAACCCGTACATCGACGACGGCGACATGACCTGCTTCGAATGCCGCGATAGCCTTCGCAAATGTTGCATCGAGATCGCGAATGGCGGTCACCGGTCCAAAGCCCTGCGCGCCTTGTGCACGCGCCATGGCGGCCAGATCGATATCGGGCTCCGAAATCCTCTGGCCGACCCAGCGATTTTCGATCGGTCGATTGCGCACGCGGGCCACTCGTTCCTGGTGCAGCTCATCGTTGAAGAACGAACGGTTATTGGCGACGACGATCAATAACGGAATGTGGTAATGCGCCGCGGTCCATAGCGCGGTGACACCCATCAGGAAATCTCCGTCACCGCAGACCGCAATGGGCAGCCGGCCCGAACCTTTCAAAGCGAGCGCCGCACCCACTGAAATTCCAGGTCCGCCGCCGACGCCGCCGCCGCCATCGCCACCAAGGAAGTCGAGCGGATGGCGGAATGGCCATGCGGCGCCATTCCAAGAGAGTGAAACATGGGTGAGGGATGTTGCTCGATCACCGAGAGAGCGAAGCAGCGCATGGGCTAGATGGTCGACAGTTAGCTTTTCGCCGGCCGGTTTGAAGGGCTCGGCCTGGCGGGTCGGGACGAGATGCGGTTTGGCTTGGCCGAGCGCGGCGAGCAGGGCTGGCACCGCCACATCGGGCTCACAATCGATCATGACGTCGACGGGTGGCAGACCCTGATAGTCCATGCTCCAGCCATTGTGCAGGCGATGATCAACGGAGACCTGCACAAAGCGCGCCGTAGGGTTTCCGCCCGCATTCTTGAGCGTGCCCGCGACATCAACCCAGTCGAGACTGAGGATCACATCTGCGGCACGAATTGCTTCCGCTGCTTCCGTTGAAAGGACCGTGCCTCCTGGTGCGCCCGCATGCAGGCCATGATCAGTTGGGAACGCGGCCCCGATTTTGAGATCGGTGACCACGCGAGCACCAAGCCGCTCAGCCAATGCGATGCGATCATTCCAGGCGTCGAGATTGCGGGATACGCGCCCGGCCAAGATCACCGGATGTTTAGCACCGCGCAGCAGTTCGGCGGCCTTGGCCACCATTGCGGGCGGTGCCGCGCTTTGTACTTCGGGCATAAAGCGCGCGGCGTCGATCGGCGCAACCGCGTCAGGGAGTTTTTCCTCCTGCATGCCCGCGTCGAGGTTGATGTAAGTGGGCCCGCGCGGCGCCGTGTTGGCGATCCAACCGGCGCGAAGCACAGCTTCGCGCGCGGCAACGGGTGAAGCCGGCTGATCGTCCCATTTGGTATAGCCGCGAATTAGCGCGCCCTGGTCGCGCGCCGTGTGGATCCAGTCGATCCAGGGCCTGCGTTTCACTGCATCGACCGGCCCGGTCGCACCAAGAACGACCATCGGCATCCGGTCGCACCAGGCGTTGAAGATCGCCATGGTGGCGTGCATCAGCCCGACGTTTGAATGTACTGCGGCTGCCATCGCCTTGCCGGTGACTTTGGCGTAGCCGTGCGCAATTGCGACCGCGCTTTCTTCATGCAGGCAAAGCAGCATTTGCGGCCGCTCGTTGCCGAGATAGTTCACAATGCTGTCGTGCAGGCCGCGGTAGCTCGCGCCCGGATTGAGCGCAATGTAGGGGATATCAAGTGCGCGCAAAGCGTCGGCCGCGACGTCGCTACCGAACTGGGCTGCGTTAACTCCAGCCGGGACCGGGCGATCGATCGCCGCTATGGCGGGGTCGTGAGCAGACTTTGCCTTGTTCTTGGCGCCATCGCGAAGGGAACTGGTCACGGTCAGGGTCCTGCTGCTCATCCACCCCTCGGGTGGGCCGGCGGCATCCAACCGGATTACGCGCCCTGACGCAATCGGGCGAGCACTTTCAGTCCGGCATACCCGTCGGCCGGGTCCATTCCGACCTTTTTCTGAAAGGCAAGAACGGCCCGAATGGTGTCGCTGCCGACACGCCCATCAATGCCGTCGGTCTTGAAGCCCTGTTCATTGAGCCGACGTTGGATTTCCTTGACCTCTTCCAGAGTGGGCGCGCGTTCGCCACCGGGAAACTGTTGGCGGAATGGCGGGTCGCCACGGATCAGGTCGCCGAGATGGCAGAGCGCAAGCGTGTAGCTCGTGGACGGGTTGTAGGAGTGAACCGCCCGGAAGTTTTGACCGATCAGAAAGCCTGGTCCGCCCGCCACCGGGAGCCAGAGCTTTGCCTGGTCGTTCGGTCGCGCGAATGCCACACCG
This sequence comes from Pseudolabrys sp., assembly GCA_035623095.1. GTDB lineage: Bacteria > Pseudomonadota > Alphaproteobacteria > Rhizobiales > Xanthobacteraceae > Pseudolabrys. The sequence continues at coordinate 15,004 of DASPUD010000012.1, read as the reverse complement.
TCCGCGCGTCGCACCCCGAGCTCTGCCCACTTGGCGTAAGAGCGCATGGTCCGATTGTTCGCCAGCCGCGCCTGATTGGCGGCGAGCGCAACCTCGCATCCCCAGGTCTCGCCACGTTGGTAGTTGCCCCGCTCCACGAGAAAGCGCGCAGTTCCGGCAAAGGAGTCGTCCGGCTTGCCAAAGGGTGAAGTGCGGCCATCGTGGTCGTAATCGACGCCCATATTCAACCAGACTTCCGGCATCCACTGGGTGTGCCCCATGGCACCGGCCCAGGAGCCGATCATGTCCGACGGCTGCGCCCAGCTGCGATCAACGATAGTCAGCGCATTGAGCAACTCGGCTTCCCAATAACGGCGTCGGCGTGGTTCACCCCAGGCGAGGGCGGCAAGCGCGGGGATAATGGGCCGCATGTATTTCCGGTTGACGATCAAATCACCGAAAGATGATTCCATTCCCCAGAGGCCGAGCATGACGTAGCGGTCGACGCCGTAGTCCTTTTCGATACGTCCAAGCAGGTCGGCGTATTCCTTCGCGCGCGCCTTGCCGGTGATCACCCGCCATTCGGAACAACGCCGGTTGATGTACTGCCACATCAATTCGGTAAATTCGGGCTGCGAGCGAACTTCTGCAAGCACGCTGGTGTCGGGCGCCACGGGCCCCATCACGCGATCATAGGTCTGTTCGGAAATACCGCGGCTAATGGCGCGAGATCGAAACTCGGCGACCCAGCGCGCGAAAGCTGGCGACTGTACAGCAGTCGCAAGTCCGCTCCATACAACACACGTGCCGGCCGCGATCCCGCTAGTGATAACTGAGCGGCGTGTCAGGCGCCGGCCGGGCAGCGCCGTGCTGCGCATTCTTGGCATGGCGACATTCTAATCGCGAAAGAGGCGCGCACAATGCGCGTCGCTTGGCCTCTCGCCGAGCTGGGGCTTCCGCATGTGCCGTTTTCCTGTGCGGTTTTTCCTTGACCTTTTGCGGCGCGAGGACTTCAGCCGGTTTTTCCTTCGGCACCGCGGGTGCCAGAGCGACCGCAGGTGTTTCAGGATGCTCGACGATGGGCGGAACCCCATTCACTGTCGGTACCGGGTCACCCTCCTTGATCTCGGTGCCGCGCGCGCCGATCAAACGTTCGTACGCGGCGACAAGCGTCATGTACGGATTGACGAACACCCAGCCGACTTTGGTGGGCACCTGCATGTCAAAATGCAGATGATAGGTCGTGCCCCGCTCTTTTTTGTTATAATTGCCGACCTTTCCGATCTCATCGCCCGCGTGCACCAGTTTGCCGCTCAGAATGCCATCGGCATCGAGTTGGGTCGGATTCATATGCATATAACGCAAGCGCATGTGTGCGTCGGGCGCGTTGATGAACAAATAAACGGCTTCCTGCTTGGCCGCGCGCAGGATAACGCCGTCATGCGCGGCCACGATGTCGTGTTGATATGGCAGACAGCGGTCGGCTCCATCGTTGAAAAGCGTGCACGAACTCGGCCGGATGTCTTGCCCCTGATGGCCCTCGCCGCCAGGACACTGACCAACGAAATAGTTGCGGTGTTCGCAGAAATTATCACGCCATGGGTAGGAGTAGTTCGTTGGCGCGCTTTCGTTGAAAACCAGCGGCGTTCCATTCACTTTACAAGAATAGGATTGATTCTTCTTGCGTGGATTGCGGACGGTACGGCCGGTGAAGTCGCAGTCGCCCCAATTGTTGAATGATTGCGAATTAGCGAAGGCAGGCGCTTGCTTGATGGGGAACCGCAGGCGTGCATAGACCGTGTAGTCCGGTCTTCCGCCAAGATCTTTTTTCAAGCCGGTGCTCGGAATGATAAAGCCGGGACTGAAATAAGAGAAATCCTTTGACGCTTCCTTCGGTCGGTTTAGCGGCAAAGGGTATGCTGTTTGCCCCGCTGAAGCGGTCGCGCCGCCCGCGAGGGTGAGCGCGCGGAGAAAGCGCTCCATCACGCGATCTGCCTGTTTGCATGTCAGGGTCTTCGCGCGTGGTCGGGTATCGAGACAGTATATGGCGGCAACGTACGTCACGCCGTATCGCTCAAAGGCGTATCGAATGTATGACTCGTGCAGATAGCGGCGGATGCCGGGGAAGTCATCCTGAAGCGCCTTCACCAGTTCGCCCTCGGGCAGTGCGGGCCCATCGAGCTGGTACGTCAAGCTGAAACCGGAAAACAGGACGTAAACCGGATCGGCATAGCGGATATCTGACAGCTCGCGCACGTCAGCAAGCTTGAGTGCAAAAGCTGAGTCATACCCAGCGGGTCCGGGCACAAAAAATCTCGTCGCGCGAAAACTGGAACGAATGAAGCGCTCTAAGGTTTCCGTTGTCTTCTCTGCGGGCTGATCGGGATTGGCGGCACGTTCCTTGGCGAAGCCTTCGACATCGAACGGCAGTAGGACAGGCACACTGCTGCGAGCAATACCGGGGAAGGCGGGCTCAGACATTTTATTTAGCCGGCCAAAGACCTTGCCCGCTGTGTCCGAGCGGTCAGTGAGACTTGCGGCGGCCGCATTCCAATCGGCCTGGACGACCGAGATGTGCGGCTCTTTCATCTCCTCCGCAGGCGCGGCACTGGCGATCAGCCAAGCGAGGCCAATAAGAACGGTACGTTTCAATCCAATTTCCCTCGTTCTGCCACATCGGCGAAGACTCGATAGCGCAGGGAGTTAAAGGCATCAATCCAAAGCATACAAGGGTCGTATCCTCGTGTAGGGTGCGCCGCGGCGCCGCGCTGGTGCCGAAAATCGCCGGAGTACGCGAGAAATGACGGTGCATGACGCCAATCCGATGGCTGCCTCAAACGCCGAGCGTGAACCTGAGCTTATGGAAAGCGGAGGCACGGCGCGCCTGCACCTCACGCTTGCCACAACCGACTATGACCATGTGCGAGACCTCGTAAACGGGGTAGTGCGGCCGGAAGGCGTTGTCCTGACTGCCTTCGTGCTCCCGGTCGAGGAGATTTTTTACAGGTTCATCAAAAACCGCGAATGGGACGTCTCGGAGATGTCCTTCGGCAAGTTCATCGGTTTCGCCTCGCAGGGCAATTCGCCGTTTGTCGGGATTCCAGTTTTTCCCTCGCGCGTGTTTCGGCATTCTGCGTTCTATGTAAGACGTGACCGTGGCATCGCGACGCCAAAGGATCTGGAGGGCAAGCGCGTCGGCATTCCGGAATGGGCGCAGACCGCAGGCATCTATGCACGCGGATTTTTGTCGGAAACAGCCGGCGTTGATTTACGCAAGATCCGTTGGGTCCAGGCCGGCATGAACGAAGCCGGGCGGGAAGAAAAAGTTGAGTTCAAACTGCCCGCAGGAATCCAATATGAACAGCGGCGCGACACCAGCGTGAGCGCGATGCTGCTGTCAGGCGAAATCGATGCGGCGATTTCAGCGCGTGTGCCTGACGCATTCAGCCAAAGCGACGGCAAAATCGCGCGGCTTTATCCAAACTATCGCGCGGAAGAGGAGCGGTACCACGCGGCGACCGGTATTTTTCCGATTATGCACGTGATCGCTTTGCGGCGGAAAGTTTTCGAGCGTTATCCATGGGTGGCAATGAATTTGTTCAAGGCCTTCGATGAGGTCAAGCACCGCAGTCTGGATCGTATGCAGGACCTGACCGCGTCTCGTATTCCGGTGCCGTGGGCAGCAGCGATCGCGGGCGAGTGGAGCCGAAACTTCGGCGCCGATCCGTTTCCCTATGGCCTCGAAGGCAATAGCAAGACGCTCGATGCATTCTGCCGGTTTGCTCACTCGCAGGGAATCACAGCGACGCGGTTGTCACCGGACGATCTGTTTCCCAAGGAAGTGCGAAGCAGCGTGCGTGTTTAGTCCTTGGCCCGTTCCACATACGAACCGTCGGCGGTGCTCACAACGACGCGGGTGCCGACTATGATGTGGGTTGGCACCATCGTTCGCACGCCATTCGAAAGGGTCGCCGGCTTGAACGAGCCTGACGCGGTCTGGCCCTTGACCACGGGCTCCGTGTCGGTGATTTCCAGCGTCACCTTTTGCGGAATCTCAATCGAGACCGGGGTACTTTCGTGGATGGCCAGGTTCACAATCATGCCTTCCTGAAGGTACTTCGCGTAGTCACCAACAATGTCGGCCGGCACCTGCACCTGGTCGTAGGTTTCCTGATTCATAAAATGGAAGCCAGCGTCGTCCTGATAAAGGTATGAGAACTCATGATCCTCGACATGGGCGCGCTCGACCTGATCGGTGGTCTTGTAGCGCTGTGAGGTCTTCACTCCGTCGGAAATCCGGCGCATATCGACCTGGGTGGTCGGCGTCCCCTTGCCCGGATGAAAATTTTCCGCAGTGAGAACAACGTAGAGCCTGCCGTCGATGTCGACGATATTGCCCTTTCGGAGCGATGAAGCGATGACTTTCACGATAACGGTCCTTGATTTACGGGCGGGACGCCGCGGTTTCGGGCCGCACCATAGCGATCTTCTCGCCCGATGCCAGCCTTTCTCGCCTGTCTCTTCGAGGTAATTGTGCCGACAAATCCGCCTTTCTGGAGCGCAGGCAGCCATGCCGCCCGACGGCCCTACCTGTTGGCGCGCGGCCGAATTACGGGTGCCTTGCGAGCCTGGTTTGCGAAACACGATTTTTTGGAAGTCGAGACCGCGGCCCTCCAAGTGTCACCGGGCAATGAAACGCATCTGCACGCTTTCGCCACCGACCTGATTGGCCCGGGCGGGGAACGTCGTGGCCTTTATCTGCGCACGTCACCGGAATTCACCTGCAAGAAACTATTGGCGGCAGGAGAGAGACGCATCGTCGACTTCGCACGGGTCTTCCGCAATCGGGAACGCGGCGCCCTTCATCATCCCGAATTCACCATGCTGGAATGGTATCGCGCGAACGAACCCTACGAGACCCTCATGAACGACTGCGCAGCCCTCTTGGCCGAAACCGCACGTGCTGCCGGCGCCAAGGAATTCAAGTTTCGCGACAAAACCGTCGATCCTTTCGCGGCGCCGTCACGCTTGACGGTCGCCGAAGCGTTTGCACGCCATGCCAGCGTCGATCTGCTCGCTACAGTCAGCAAGGGCAGCGGCGATCGTGCCGCGCTCGCCGCCCAAGCGGGCAACGCTGGCGTCACCGTCGCCGATGACGACACGTGGGGCGACATCTTCAGCCGTATACTTGCCGAGCGCGTGGACCCCCATCTCGGCATCGATCGTGCTACGATACTTTACGAATATCCGCTGCCATTTGCTGCGCTGGCGCGCGCGAAACCTGGCAACGACAAAGTTGCCGAACGCTTCGAGCTCTATGTCTGTGGCGTTGAACTCGCTAACGCTTTTGGTGAGCTATCAGACGTTGGCGAGCAGCGTGCGCGGTTCGAGGCAGCCATGGCCGAAAAGGAACGCATCCATGGGGAACGGTATCCGTTGGATGAGGATCTTCTCAGCGCTTTGGGTCAGATGCCGCAGGCGTCCGGCATTGCGCTTGGATTCGATCGCCTTGTCATGCTTGCGACCGGGGCGAAGCACATTGAGCAGGTGATCTGGACACCAGTCATCGAGCCGTAAGCGAAGGGACAGAGAATGACGACACTACGGACACCCGCACAGCTGTACGAACACGGTTTGGCTGCACAAGAAGAACTATCCTCGCTTGAGGCGGTTGCTGCCCGCTATGCCGTAGCGTTGCCTTTGCCGTTGGCAAGGTTGATTGAAGATCCACGCGATCCGATTGCGCGGCAATTCGTTCCGGCTGTCGAAGAGCTGAACCGGGACGAGTCGGAGATCGCTGATCCGATCGGCGATGACAGGTACAGCCCAACGGAGGGAATCGTCCATCGTTATCCCGATCGGGTTCTGCTCAAGCTCACTCACATTTGCGCAGTCTACTGCCGATTCTGTTTTCGCCGCGAAATGATCGGTCCGGACAAGCCGAATGCCTTGCCGCCCAAAGCACTTGAGCGCGCGCTTCACTATATCCGGACACATCCGGAAATATGGGAGGTGATCCTGACCGGGGGCGATCCGCTGATCCTGTCCCCGAGGCGCCTGCGGTCGGTCACGAAGAGCATCGCCGATATCGGCCACGTCAAAATCACACGAATTCATACGCGCATGCCGGTCGCCGATCCGGCGCGGATCACCGCCGAGCTGGTGCGCGCAATCAGGGTCAAAGGAAAGACGACCTACGTCGCTATTCACGTGAACCATCCGCGGGAATTGACGGAAGCGGTGCGCGCTGCCTGCGCGCGTTTGGCGGACGCCGGCATTCCATTGCTTTCTCAAACGGTGCTGCTGGCGGGTGTCAACGATACCCCTGAAGTTATGGGCGAGCTGATGCGGGCGCTGGTCGAATGCCGTATCAAGCCCTACTACCTGCATCACGCCGATCTCGCGCCGGGCACCGCTCACCTGCGCACTGACATCGCCGTCGGACAGAAGTTGATGCGCAATCTGCGCGGCCGCTGGTCTGGCTTATGCCAGCCGACTTATGTGCTCGACATTCCTGGCGGTCATGGAAAATCGCCCATCGGTCCAAGTTATATCGATGCGAAGGCGGCACCCGATTTCGTCGTTGAGGATTTCTGTGGCCGCCAGCATTTTTACTCGCCGCGTCGCTGCGCGTCGAAAACAAATGCCTCAGAAGGCGACCACTCCAGGCGCTAGTGGCGAATCGACCAGAGGTCGAGGAAAGCGGCAGCAACCGCAAGGCTCGCGAAGCCTATGAACACGACTGCGATGACGGCGTGCCAGACGAAGGACACATCGCGCCTAAGTGCCGCTACGACGTTCTGCCTGTTAATCAAAGCCTGACGCTCCCTGAAGAGCTGCCCCACAGGACAGCGCACTCTATCTCTAAGGAATCATCCGGCGCATAATTTGTATGTTAAAAAACACGTGAGAAGTGCGGCATCTTCGCATGGCTGCCATGAGCCGGAGACCCTTTTGGAGAAGTATCCGGTTGGGGATACAAGTGAATGCTCTACAGAAATTCGAAATTCACTCGCCTTTTCAATCGCGGGGCCAAATTGTCGCGGGCCAACTGCGAGGCACTTGATAAAATTCAAGGCTAGGGAGACCGATTCCACGCTTTTCTCTCCCTGGTGGAATTTTCCCAGAGGTCACCAGGGACGCAGTTCATCATGCCAGCAAGACCAAGCACGAGTGCATCGGGGCAGACCCGTGCACTCTGGATGTCAACCATCGCCTTCACCGTATGTTTCGCGGTGTGGACGATCTTCGCCATCATCGGCGTGCAGATCAAAAAAGATCTCGGGCTCAATGAGACTCAGTTCGGCTTGCTCGTTGGCATGCCAATCCTCAGCGGCTCCCTGATTCGAATTGCCCTTGGCGTCTGGACCGATCAATACGGCGGCCGCATCGTCTACACGTCGGTCATGCTGGCCGCGGCGGTGGCCACATATGCGCTCACCTGGGCCTCGACATATCCCGAGTTTCTTGTGGCGGCACTTTTTGTCGGTATTGCCGGTGGGTCGTTTGCCGTAGGGATTGCCTATGTCTCGCGTTGGTATCCGACTGAGAAACAGGGAATGGCCCTGGGTATCTTCGGGGCCGGCAACGTCGGTGCTGCTGTTACAAAATTTCTCGCCCCTTTTGTTCTGGTTGCCTATGGCTGGCCTGCGGTCGCCCAGATATGGGCGGCGGGCATCGCGATCATGGGAGTTCTGTTCTGGTTCTTGACTGACGACGATCCGGTCCTTGTGGCTCGGCGGGCACGCGGTGAAAAACCACGGAGCGCGTGGCTTGAGCTGGAGCCGCTGAAGAACGTCCAAGTCTGGCGTTTTTCGCTTTATTACTTCTTTGTCTTTGGCGCATTCGTCGCTCTGTCGCTGTGGCTGCCGCAATATCTCATCAACGTTTACAAGGTCGACATCAAGACGGCCGGCATGATCGCTGCGGCTTTCTCATTTCCAGCGAGTGTCTTTCGCGCTTATGGCGGTCACCTTTCGGACCGCTATGGTGCGCGTACGGTCATGTATTGGACCTTTCTGGTAGCCGTCGTCTGCACCTTCGTTCTGTCCTATCCGCCGGCTGAATATATCGTCCAAACAATCAACGGGCCGCGCAGCTTCCATATCGAAATGGCAGTGGTGCCCTTTACTGTGATCGTGTTCGTGCTGGGTTTCTTCATGGCCCTGGGCAAGGCTGCGGTCTACAAGCATATCCCTGTCTACTATCCAAAAAACGTCGGCGCCATCGGCGGGCTGGTCGGGATGATCGGCGGGCTTGGTGGCTTCGTGCTGCCGATTGCCTTCGGTGCGCTCAACGATCTCACCGGCCTATGGACGAGCTGCTTCATGCTGCTGTTCGTGCTGGTGACAGTCGCTTTGCTCTGGATGCATGTCTCCATTCGTCAGATGGAGCGTGGTGTGGTTGGCCCGGCGCTCGCAAGGCTTCCGCAGCTTCCGGAATTCCATGAAATCCACAAGCCGGCTCACGCCGGCGCGTTGTCGGGAGCGGTGCTGACCGACTGGCGGCCTGAGGACCGGAAATTCTGGGATTCCACCGGCCGCGCTATTGCGCGCCGCAACCTCTGGGTTTCGATCCCGGCACTGTTGTTGTCATTCGCCGTCTGGCAGGTCTGGTCGGTCGTCGTTGCGAAACTTCCTTCCGTTGGTTTCCAATTCACGACCGATCAGCTGTTCTGGCTTGCGGCCTTGCCCGGTATATCCGGCGCAGTGCTGCGTATCTTCTATTCCTTCATGGTGCCAATCTTCGGTGGCCGCCTGTGGACGACGCTTGCCACATGGTCGCTGATGATTCCGGCCGTCGGCATCGGCTACGCAGTGCAGAATCCGGCGACGCCATATTTCGTCTTCCTCGGGCTGGCACTGCTGTGCGGTCTCGGTGGCGGAAACTTTGCGTCGTCGATGGCCAATATCTCGTTCTTCTTCCCGCGGTCTGAAAAAGGGAACGCGCTCGCGCTCAACGCCGGGCTCGGCAATCTCGGCGTGAGCGTCGTCCAGCTCGTCGTGCCCATCATCATCACCGTCGGCGTTTTTGGCTGGTTCGGCGGCGATCCTACGATGGTGAAAGGACCGGCGGGCTCCGCGCCGCTGTGGCTGCAGAATGCGGGCTTCATCTGGGTGCCGTTCATTGCGGTGAGCGCTTTTGCCGCCTGGTTCGGCATGAATGACATTGCGTCGGCCAAGGCATCCTTCAGTGAGCAGGCCGTCATCTTCCGGCGCAAACACAATTGGCTGATGTGCTGGCTGTACACCGGAACCTTCGGCTCCTTCATCGGCTACTCTGCGGGGTTCCCGTTGTTGGCGAAGACACAGTTCCCGGCCGTCGACGCGCTTCCGTTCGTGTTCCTTGGCCCGCTAGTCGGCGCACTTTCACGCTCGGCTACAGGCTGGATCTCCGACCGCTGGGGCGGCGGCCGTGTCACTATCGCTGTATTCCTGCTGATGATGGCAGGAGTGGCGGGAGTTCTTTATTTCCTGGGCATCAAAGATCAGCCAAACGCGTTCTGGGGCTTCTTTGCGATGTTCCTGTTGCTATTTTTCGCCACGGGCGTCGGAAATGCATCCACTTTCCAGATGATTCCGAATATCATGCGACTAGAAGTCGCTCGGCTCATGCCCAAGCTCGAGAAGGCCGATCAGTTGCGGCAAGCAGAGAAAGAATCCGCGGCTATCACAGGATTTACTTCTGCGATCGCGGCATTCGGCGCTTTCTTCATTCCAAAATCTTATGGATCATCGATCGCGCTTACTGGCGGCGTGGAGGCCGCGCTGTGGGGCTTCTTGATCTTTTACGTGAGTTGTCTCGCAATCACCTGGTGGTTCTACACCAGGCGAGGCGGACTGCTTTACGAAGTCGAACATCGCAGAAGAACGCGCACGGCAGCGTCGGCGGCCGTACCGGCTGAATGAGGGAAAAATCATGAGTCATTTTCTTGACCGGCTAACGTTCTTTAACCGGACGGTCGGGAGCTTTTCCGATGGGCACGGCATCGTCACGCGGGAAGATCGCCGCTGGGAGGACGGTTACCGAAAGCGGTGGCAGCACGACAAGATCGTGCGATCGACGCACGGTGCAAATTGCACCGGCTCATGCTCCTGGAAAATCTATGTGAAAGGCGGGATCGTAACCTGGGAGACTCAGCAGACCGACTATCCACGCACGCGCCCTGAGCTGCCTAACCACGAGCCGCGCGGATGTTCCCGCGGGGCGAGTTACTCCTGGTACCTCTACTCCGGAAATCGCGTGAAGTATCCGCTCGTACGCTCGCGCCTGCTGAAGCTTTGGCGCGAGGCGAGGGCGTTGCGCACGCCGGTCGCGGCCTGGGCGTCGATTGTCGAGAGCGCGGAGAAACGCGCAGCGTACACCACGAAACGTGGTCTCGGCGGTTTCGTCCGCGCCACCTGGGATGAGGTCACTGAAATCATTGGTGCTGCCAATGCCTACACCGTGAAAAAACACGGTCCTGACCGGGTCATCGGGTTTTCGCCGATCCCGGCGATGTCCATGGTATCTTATGCCGCCGGCTCGCGGTATCTGTCGCTGCTCGGCGGCGTCTGCATGTCGTTCTACGACTGGTATTGCGACCTGCCGCCGTCGTCGCCGCAGACCTGGGGTGAACAGACCGACGTTCCTGAAAGTGCTGACTGGTACAATTCCGGCTTCCTGATTCTGTGGGGTTCAAACGTCCCGCAAACGCGCACGCCAGACGCACATTTCTACACAGAGGCGCGGTATCGCGGCGCCAAGAGCGTGGTGATTTCGCCCGACTATTCGGAAGCATCGAAATTCGCCGACCTGTGGATTTCAGTGAAGCAGGGAACAGATGCTGCGTTGGCAATGGCCATGGGCCACGTGATCCTGCGAGAATTCTACCTCGACCGGCAGGCCGAGTACTTCGAGGACTACGTCCGGCAATATACCGATATGCCGATGCTGGTGCGCCTTGTTAAGCAGGGCGCTCACTTCGTGCCCGACCGGCTGCTACGTGCGTCGGACTTCGCTGACAATCTCGGCGAGAGCAACAATCCGGAATGGAAGCCAGTTGCTTACGATGAGACCTCGGAAGGCATGGTTGTGCCGCGGGGGTCCGTCGGATTCCGTTGGGGCGAAAAGGGCAAATGGAATCTTGAAGAAAAAAAATCAGACGGCGCCGAAACCAACCTGCAGCTGACGTTTGCCAATGACAAGGACGAACTCGCCGACGTCGGTTTTCCGTATTTCGGCAATCGCGAACACGATCATTTTGCCGGGACAAACCACCCGAGCGTATTGGTCCGCAAGGTGCCAACCAAGCGCGCGCAGTTGAAGGATGGCGAAGCGTTGGTTGCGACCGTGTTCGATCTGTTTGTGGCGAACTACGGACTCGACCGCGGCTTCGGTGGTGAGCACGTCGCTAAATCGTACGACGAAAACGTGCCGTATACCCCAGCTTGGGCGGAGAAGATTACCGGCGTGGCGCGTGATCAGATCATCACCGTTGCCCGTGAATTTGCTCTCAATGCGGAAAAAACCAAGGGCCGATCGATGGTGATCATCGGCGCCGCCATGAATCATTGGTACCACTGTGACATGAACTACCGCGGCGCCATCAATATGCTGGTGATGTGCGGTTGCGTCGGCCAGTCAGGCGGGGGATGGTCGCACTATGTCGGCCAGGAAAAGTTGCGGCCGCAGTCGGGCTGGTTGCCCCTGGCGTTTGCGCTGGACTGGAGTCGACCACCGCGCCAGCAGAACTCAACGTCGTTCTTTTACGCGCACACAGACCAGTGGCGCTATGAGACCGTCGGCGTCGATGAGATTATTTCGCCAACCGCACCCGCCGGTCCGTGGGATGGCGCGTTGATTGACTACAACGTACGCGCCGAACGGATGGGTTGGCTCCCCTCAGCGCCGCAACTGAAGCAAAACCCGCTCGAGGTTGCGAAGAAAGCGCAAGCCTCCGGTCTTGAGGCCAAAGATTATGTCGCCAAGGCCCTTAAAGCCGGCGAACTACAGATGGCCTGCGAAGACCCCGACCATCCTGATAACTGGCCGCGTAATATGTTCGTATGGCGTTCAAATTTGCTCGGTTCATCGGGCAAGGGCCATGAGTATTTCCTCAAGCATCTGCTCGGAACCACGCACGGTGTCCAGGGCAAGGATCTCGGCGAGACCGGAAAGAAAAAACCGAAGGAAGTCACGTGGCGCGATGATGCGCCGAAAGGAAAGCTCGATCTTCTGGTGACTCTCGACTTCCGTATGTCGACGACCTGCGTTTATTCGGACATCGTTTTGCCGACCGCCACATGGTACGAAAAGAACGATCTCAACACCTCGGACATGCACCCCTTTATCCATCCGCTGACCTCGGCGGTTGATCCGGTGTGGGAGTGCAAGAGCGACTGGGAAATCTACAAGGCGATCGCGAAAAAATTCTCGGAAGTCGCGCCGGAAATTCTGGGCGTCGAGAAGGATGTTGTGCTGACTCCGATCCAGCACGATTCCCCAGGCGAAATTGCCCAGGCGCTCGACGTCAAAGAATGGAAAAGGGGCGAAGTCGAGCCGATCCCCGGCAAGACCATGCCGGCCGTTGCGGTGGTCGAGCGCGACTACCCAAATGTTTACAAGCGCTTCACGGCGCTTGGGCCGCTGATGCAGAAGATCGGCAATGGCGTAAAGGGAATTGCCTGGAATACTGAGCATGAAGTCGAACTCTTGAAGCGTCTGAATGGTGAGGTGACGGAAGAGGGGCCGACGAAGGGGATGGCCCGCATCGAAACCGATGTCGACGCCACGGAAGTCATTCTCTCGCTGGCGCCCGAAACGAACGGTGAAGTCGCCGTCAAGGCCTGGGAGGCGTTGTCAAAAACCACCGGGCTTGATCACAAGCATCTCGCCGTACCGAAGGAAGACGAGAAAATCCGCTTCCGTGACGTGGTGGCACAACCCCGCAAGATCATCTCGGCTCCGACGTGGTCGGGTCTAGAGTCAGAAAAGGTTTGCTACAACGCCGGCTATACCAACGTGCACGAGTTGATTCCCTGGCGCACGCTCTCCGGTCGGCAGCAGCTCTATCAGGATCACCTGTGGATGCGTGCCTTCGGCGAGGCGCTCTGTGTTTACCGCCCGCCCGTCGATCTGAAGGCCGTGAAACCGGTTATCGACTCCAAGCCGAATGGCGAGAAGCAGGTTGTCCTCAATTTCATCACGCCGCATCAGAAGTGGGGCATCCACTCTACCTATACGGACAATCTTTTGATGCTGACGCTGTCGCGTGGTGGGCCAATCGTGTGGATCAGTGAGGTCGACGCAAAAAAAGTGGGCATCGTCGATAATGACTGGATAGAGGCCTACAATTCGAACGGTGCTCTTGTGGCGCGTGCCGTCGTTTCCCAGCGTGTGAAAGAAGGCATGTGCCTGATGTATCACGCACAAGAGAAGATCGTGAATGTTCCGGGGTCGGAAGTAACCGGCCAGCGCGGCGGCATCCACAATTCGGTAACGCGCGCGGTCGTTAAACCGACGCACATGATCGGCGGCTACGCCCAGCAGAGCTACGGGTTCAATTATTACGGCACAATCGGCACAAATCGTGACGAATTCGTCATTGTTCGCAAGATGGCGAAGGTCGATTGGCTGGATAAGCCGACAAGCGATCAGCCCGAACAGTTGCCCGTCGCGCCGAAAATGGAGGCTGCAGAATGAGAATCCGCGCACAAGTCGCGATGGTGCTCAACCTCGACAAATGTATCGGGTGCCATACGTGCTCGGTCACCTGCAAGAACGTGTGGACCAATCGGGAAGGCATGGAATACGCCTGGTTCAACAACGTCGAAACGAAGCCGGGCATCGGCTACCCCAAAGACTGGGAAAACCAGGACCGCTGGAACGGCGGCTGGCGCCGTAAAAAGAACGGCAAGATCGAACCGCGCATCGGTTCAAAATGGCGTGTCCTGGCGAACATATTTTCCAACCCGGATCTGCCGGAAATCGATGACTACTACGAGCCTTTCACGTTCGATTACGAGCACCTGCAGACGGCGCCCGAATTGCAAGCCTCGCCGACAGCGCGGCCGCGCTCCCTGATCACCGGCGAGCGCATGGAAAAGATCGAATGGGGTCCCAACTGGGAAGAGATCCTGGGTACGGAATTTGCCAAGCGTTCGAAAGACTACAACTTCGAGGGCGTGCAGAAAGACATCTACGGACAATTCGAAAACACCTTTATGATGTATCTGCCGCGTCTGTGCGAGCATTGCCTCAATCCGGCTTGCGTCGCGGCGTGTCCATCCGGTGCGATCTACAAGCGTGAGGAAGACGGCATTGTCCTCATCGACCAGGACAAGTGCCGCGGCTGGCGCATGTGCGTATCGGGCTGTCCCTACAAGAAGATCTATTACAATTGGTCGAGCGGAAAGTCTGAGAAGTGCATCTTTTGCTATCCCCGCATCGAGGCCGGCCAGCCTACCGTCTGCTCGGAAACCTGTGTCGGCCGCATCCGCTATCTCGGCGTTGTTCTTTACGATGCCGACCGTATCGAGGAGGCCGCAAGCGCTCCGGACGAGCGGGACCTTTACGAGGCCCAGCTCGGCATTTTCCTCAATCCGAATGATCCGGCGGTGATCGCGCAGGCACGTGCTGACGGCATTGCCGATAATTGGATGGAGGCCGCCCGCCGCTCGCCAGTCTACAAGATGGCAATGGAGTGGAAGGTCGCGTTTCCACTTCACCCGGAATACCGCACGCTGCCGATGGTCTGGTATGTGCCGCCGCTTTCACCAATTCAGTCGGCCGCGCAGGCCGGCAAGATCGGTCACGATGGCGAAATGCCGGATGTCCGCAGCCTCCGCATTCCGCTGAAGTATCTCGCCAATCTCCTCACAGCCGGCAAAGAGGAACCGGTCGCGCTTGGGCTCGAACGCATGCTGGCGATGCGGGCATATATGCGTGCGAAGACCGTGGATGGCGTCATCGACGAGAACATCGCGCGCCGCGTCGGCCTGAGTGGGCTTGCGATCGAAGACATGTATCACGTGATGGCGATCGC
>DASPUD010000011.1:0-14018 GCA_035623095.1 Pseudolabrys sp. | reverse complement strand
GCGCCGGATCACTTCCGATTCGTAGGTATTCAGGCGGCAGCCGAAGGTAACCACATTGACACTCATGGCGCGCCCGCCTTCGTGAACAGCGCCGGATTGAATCGGCCGGCAAATTCGAATTCCACCGGACCGGTCATCAGCACATGATCATCTTTCTCGCGCCACTCGATGCCAAGTTCGCCGCCGGGCAAGGTGACTTTCACTTTCCGGCCAGTGCGCCGTAGCCGCGCAGCGGCAACCGCGGCCGCACATGCGGCCGAACCGCATGCCTTGGTCAGCCCCGCCCCGCGTTCCCACGTGCGAATGATGATGTGATCGCGCGTCACGATCTGCGCCAGCGTGATGTTGGCACGTTCAGGAAAGATCGGATGATTTTCCAGCAAGGGTCCCAGCCGCGGCAGATCATAAGCATTCACATCGTCGACCCAGAAGATCGCATGCGGATTTCCCATGCTCACAGCCGAGGGCGAATGCAGCACCGGCCGGTCGATCGGTCCGATCTGCAATTCGATGGCCCGTGTATCACGGAATTCTTCCGCCAGCGGGATCTCGTTCCACTTGAAACGCGGCGGCCCCATGTCGACCGTGAATAAACCGCCTGTGCCCTTCCAGCAAATCAGTACCCCGGCTGTCGTCTCGAAGGTCAGCGCGTCCTTGCCGCTCTCCTTGGCAAAAAGATCGGCAACGCAACGCATGCCATTGCCGCAGGCGCCGGCCTCCGATCCGTCATTGTTGTAGATGCGGATAAAGGCGTCGGTACCCGGCGTGCGCGGTGGATAAAGCGCCATCAGCTGATCGTATGAAATACCGCCCGGCCGCGCCGCGGCGCGGGCCTCTTCAGCCTCTATCTTACCGCCGCCAACGCGCATATCGACAACGACGATCTCGTTGCCGATGCCGTTCATTTTGACAAAGGAATGATTGGCGAGCACGCCCATGCTTTATCTTGCCCGGGTTTCGCCCGGTTTATATGGCGAATAAACATGGATTGGCCAGAGGTCATGCTAGGATGCGCTTCAATGCTGGCGTCGCCGGACCGCCGCAACTGACGGAGAACCGTGATGTCGCCTTTTAAATTAGCCCCGACCGTGATTGCCCTGATGCTTGCGCTGGCCGTCGGGGCTGCGGCGCAGGGTCCGCCACCCAAATCGGGCGGCGGCGACCCAAAATCCGGTCCGGCTGTTCCGGCGCCTTTGCAGCCAGGCGACGCCTTCGGTGAGCAGGTCACGTTGCCCGAACGGACAATCATTTATCTCAAGGGCTACAGTAAATGGGATAGTGCCTTCGAAACCTTGGTCGATGCGTTCAAATCCCTGCAAGAGTATCTCGACAAACAGGACGTCAAAGCCTCAGGCTCTCCCATCACGATCTATACCCAGACCGACGATGCCGGTTTTTCGTTCCAGGCTGCGTTGCCGGTCGGCCAAGCGCCGAAAGATCCGCCGAAGGGCGATATTGCCGTCGGCCAGACGCCGTCTGGCAAGGCGCTCAAGTTCGTGCACCGCGGTTCATACGACTCCATGGATTCAACGTATGAGGCGATTACAAATTACCTCGATGACAAGCAGATGGAAGCCAAGGACCTCTTCATCGAGGAATATGCCACCGATCCGTTGAAGACCGATCCGAACAAATTGGTGGTCTACGTGTTTGTGCCGGTGAAGTGACGATGGTGTCGCGCTTACTGTTGGCGTTGATTGTTGTTGCTGCCACGCTGACGCCGGCGCTCGCCGCGGAAAAACTGATCACGGTCACCGGCGAAGCGACCGTGGCGGTCGCGCCGGAAGCTGCCGTGATCCGCATTGGCGTGACAAGCCAGGATAAAACCGCCCGTGAGGCAAGTGATGCGAACGCGCGACAGATGACCGCCGTGCTCGCCGCAATAAAGGGCAATGGCGTTGCCGATCGCGATATCCAGACATCCCGGCTGTCGCTGCAACCGCAATACGATCCGAACAAGGGCACCCCTGCGCATCTCACCGGATTCCAGGCCACCAATCAGGTCACCGTCCGGGTCCGCGATATCGACAAGCTTCCGACCTTGCTCGATCGCGCCATCGCAGCCGGTGCCAATGAAATGTCGGGGATCGAGTTCGTCGTACTCGAGCAATCCAAGCTGCTCGACCGCGCCCGTGATGATGCGATCGCCGACGCGCGCCGGAAGGCGGAGCTATATGCGAAAGCGGCCGGCGCCAAGCTCGGTCGCGTGGTCTCTATCACCGAAGAAGGTTCAGCTCCGCCGCTGCGGCCGATGCAAGCTATGCGATCCGGCGCAGTTCCGGTTGCTCCTGGTGAGCAGACGTTAAAGGCCGTCGTCACGGTAAGTTACGAATTGGCGCCCTAAATAGGCCTCATCTTGACTTGAGGGTGGCCCAACCCTAGGTTCCGCCCGCTCTCGTTAGAGACGTTGGAATTTAACTCCGCCACCCGGTCCATGAGAGGCCGGAGGCCACCGCCCGACAGCGCAATGCGCCCTCGGGCGCAAAGGTGCTTGCAGACTGATGTTCGACAATCTGTCCGAAAAACTGGGAGGCATTCTCGACGGCCTCACCCGCCGCGGCGCTCTCAGCGAAGCGGACGTCGACGTTGCGTTGCGTGAAGTCCGGCGCGCCTTGCTGGAAGCCGATGTCGCGCTCGATGTTGCGCGCTCTTTTACCGAGGGAGTTAAAAAGGAAGCCGTCGGCGTCGAGGTGATGAAATCGGTCACGCCTGGTCAGATGGTCGTGAAGATCGTGCACGATCAGCTCGTCGCCACGCTCGGTGCAAACGGACAGCCGATCGATCTTGCCGCAGCACCGCCGGTCGCGATCATGATGGTGGGCCTGCAGGGCTCCGGCAAAACCACCACGACCGCCAAGATTGCCAAGCGGCTTACCGACCGGCAACGCCAGAAAGTTCTGATGGCTTCGCTCGACGTGCGCCGGCCGGCGGCAATGGAGCAACTCGCCGTGCTCGGCCGTGACACGCAAATTGACACGCTCCCGGTGGTCGAGGGCCAGACGCCGCCGCAGATCGCACGCCGCGCCATCGAAGCCGGCAAGCTGGGTGGCTATGACGTGGTTATGCTCGACACGGCCGGCCGCACGACGCTCGACGACGACATGATGAGCGAGGCCGCGGAGGTCAAGCGCGCGGTCAATCCGCATGAAGTGCTTCTGGTCGCCGACGCGCTCACCGGCCAGGACGCGGTCAATCTCGCGCGCAACTTCGATGAACGCGTCGGATTGACCGGCATTGTACTGACGCGCGTCGACGGCGATGGCCGCGGCGGCGCAGCACTTTCGATGCGAGCCGTCACTGGCAAGCCGATCAAGCTGATCGGCACAGGCGAGAAGCTTGACGCCCTTGAGGATTTCGATCCCGCCCGCATTGCGGGCCGCATTCTCGGCATGGGCGACATCGTCGCGCTGGTGGAAAAGGCGGCCGCAAATATCGACGCCGAAAAAGCGATGCGCGCCGCCGAGAAGATGCGTAAAGGCGCATTCGATCTTGGCGATCTGCGCGAACAGCTTTCACAAATGCAGGGAATGGGCGGTCTGGGCGGCCTGATGAGCATGTTGCCCGGCATCGGCAAACTCAAAAACCAGCTCGCCGCTGCCAACATCGACGAAAACGTCATCAAACGGCAGATCGCCATTATCGATTCGATGACTCCAAAGGAGCGGCGTAATCCGGACATTCTCAAAGCCAGCCGCAAGAAACGGATTGCGGCCGGTTCGGGAACGACACCGGAAGCCATCAACAAGCTTCTGAAGATGCATCGGGGCATGGCCGACATGATGAAGATGATGGGCGGGGCCAAGCGCGGCCCGCTCGCCGGCCTCGCGCAGGCCATGGGCCTCGGCGCCGGCATGCCGTCGCCGGAGCAATTGGCTGAGATGGCAAAGAAGATACCGGGAGGATTGCCGACAAACATGCCCGGCCTGCCACCGACCATGCCAAATCTGCCGCCAAACATGCCCGGCTTGCCGGGCCTGGGCGGAAAGTTTCCCGGATTGCCGGGCGGGTTGCCGCCAGGCTTTGGAAAGAAGAAGTGATCAACATCAAAATCAATTAAGTGAGAAAGGACTAAAGAATGTCTCTCGTTATCCGCCTCGCCCGCGCCGGTACCAAGAAGCGGCCGGTGTATCACGTCGTGGTCGCCGACAATCGCGCGCCGCGCGACGGCCGTTTCATTGAGCGTCTGGGTTATTTCAATCCGCTGCTTCCGAAGGAAAAGACCGAGCGGCTCAAGCTCGATCTCGAGAAAGTGCAGGCCTGGATGAAGAAAGGCGCACAGCCTTCCGACCGCGTCATGCGTTTCCTCGACGCCGCCGGCATCATGAAGCGACCGAAGCGCAACAATCCGGAGAAGGCCATCCCGCGCAAGGAGCGCAAGGCCAAGGAAGAAGAAGCAGCAAAAGCGGCCGGCGCCGCGCCCGCCGCGGAAGGCGGCGATAAAAAACCTGCAGAAAAACCGGCGGCCAAGGCAGAGGCACCCGCCGAAAAACCGGCCGAGGGCGCAGCCGCGCCGGCGGCGAGCTAACCGGCTGCCGTGGCCGACCGCATCTGCGTTGCCCGCATCGGTGCCGCGCACGGTGTCCGCGGCGAGGTGAAACTGTGGTCGTTCACCGAAGACCCGGCTGCCGTCGCAGGCTACGGTCCATTGGAAACGCAGGACGGCACGCAGCGTTTTGAAATCGAGGCGCTGCGTCCCGCCAAGGACCACTTCGTGGCGCGCATCGCCGGAATCAGCGACCGAGACGCCGCGGAACGCTTACGCAATCTCGAGCTTTTCATTCCGCGCATGCGGCTCCCGGAAATCGGCGAGACCGATATTTTTTACCACGCCGATCTTGTCGGGCTGGACGTGGTGACGCCGGACGGCACACAAATCGGCACGGTACGTGCACTGCATAATTTCGGTGCCGGCGACATAATCGAAATCATGCCGGCCAGGAGCGGCGAACCCGTGATGTTGCCTTTCAACGAAGTGACCGTGCCGAAAATTGATCTCAAGGCAAAGCAGATCGTTGTCGTGCGGCCGGTCGAAATCGAAACGCGGGATGAGTGAGCATGTGGCGCGCAAGCCAAAATCCGCTCATTCCCGCGCAAGCGGGAATCCAGCGCGATAGTCTTTGCGTTGCATATTTTGGCCGATGGATCCCCGCCTTCGCGGGGGTGAGCGGGGGCTAACGATGTGGCGTGCAAGCGTGCTGACAGTCTTCCCTGAGATGTTTCCCGGCCCGTTGGCGCAAAGCCTTGCCGGCAAGGCGCTCACCTCCGGCGTCTGGTCGCTCGACGTCGTCGATATCCGCGCGCATGCGACCGACAAACACAGCACCGTCGATGACACGCCGGCCGGCGGCGGACCCGGCATGGTGATGAAGGCCGACGTGCTGGCGCGCGCGCTGGATACCGTTCCGCATGATACGCGTCCACGTCTGCTGATGAGCCCGCGCGGGGCGCCGCTTTCGCAGGAACGCGTAGGCAAGCTCGCCCACGGACTCGGCGCCGTCATCGTCTGTGCGCGATTCGAAGGGATTGACGAGCGGCTGATCAAGGCGCGCGGCCTCGAGGAAGTCTCGCTTGGCGATTTCATCCTGTCGGGCGGCGAGATTGCCGCGCTCGCCTTACTTGATGCGTGCGTGCGGCTCTTGCCCGGCGTCATGGGCAAGGAGGCGTCTGCCGCGGAAGAAAGTTTCGCCGACGGGCTTTTGGAGTATCCGCAATACACGCGGCCGCCGGTCTTCGAGGGCGAACCGATCCCGGAAGTGCTGACGTCGGGTGACCACGCCAAGGTCGCGGCCTGGCGACGGGCGGAGGCGGAGCGGCTGACCGCCGCTCGCCGCCCTGACCTGTGGGCCGCCTATCTGGCCCGCAAATCAACGCAAAACCGGCCAAAATCCAAAGGGTGACAAGCGGAAAGCTTTGTAATACAAGCTCGCCAACCCATTCAGACCAGGTCAAGACCGCGCGCCGGTTGCTGGCGCTGCCGACGGAGAACTACGATGGACATTATCCAACAGCTCGAAAAAGAGCAGGTCGAGAAGCTCTCGGCCGGAAAAGAGATTCCCGATTTTCAGCCGGGCGACACCGTGCTGGTCAACGTCAAGGTGATCGAAGGCGACAAGACGCGCGTGCAGGCCTACGAAGGCGTGTGCATCGGGCGTTCCGGCCGCGGCATCAACGAGAACTTCACCGTGCGCAAGATTTCATACGGCGAAGGCGTCGAGCGCGTGTTCCCGCTTTACTCACCGATGATTGACTCGATCAAGCTGGTGCGCCGGGGCAAGGTGCGCCGCGCCAAGCTCTATTACCTGCGCGGGCTGCGCGGCAAAAAGGCGCGTATCTCGGAAGCGCAAGGCGCCGGCGGACCCGAAGGCGCGGAGGCCGCGACGGAATAGTCGTGGTCGGACGCCACTTTACGAAGGGGCCGCGTAGCGGCCCCTTTTTCATTTCGTTGTCGTACGCAGCCTAAGTGGCTATATAAGCGCCATGGTTTCCAAGGCTCAGCGCATCATCCTGGTCGATCACGCCCGGCTGCCGTGGCGGTTTTTCGGCCGGCTGACGTCGGTGCAGGCGGGACTTTGATCGCTCCGGCCAATGCCGGACGTGCAAACCGCCTTCCCTTCAACACTGAGCAAAGTCAACGAGTCATGAAACCGCGCACACTCTACGACAAGATCTGGGATGACCATCTGGTGGATGAACAGCCGGATGGAACGTGCCTGATCTATGTCGACCGCCATCTGGTGCATGAAGTTACCTCGCCGCAGGCCTTCGAAGGCCTGCGCGTAGCCGGCAGAAAAGTGCACGCGCCGGATAAAACGCTGGCCGTGGTCGACCACAACGTCCCGACTACCGATCGCAGCAAGCCCAATCCCGATCCGGAAAGCGCCGAGCAGATCGACGCTCTCGCGAAGAATGCCAAGGATTTCGGCATCGAATATTTCAACGAGTTCGACAAGCGTCAGGGTATCGTCCATGTCATCGGTCCCGAGCAAGGATTCACCTTGCCGGGCACGACGCTCGTGTGCGGCGACAGCCACACCGCAACGCACGGCGCATTCGGCGCGCTGGCCTACGGCATCGGCACGTCGGAAGTCGAGCACGTGCTCGCGACGCAAACGCTGATCCAGAAAAAATCAAAAAACATGCGTGCGGTTGTCGACGGCAAATTGCCAACGGGCGTCACCGCCAAAGATATCATTCTCGCCATCATCGGGGAGATTGGCACCGCCGGCGGCACCGGCTATGCGCTGGAATACGCCGGCGAAGCGATCCGCTCGCTCTCCATGGAAGGGCGCATGACGGTCTGCAACATGTCGGTTGAAGGCGGCGCCAAGGCCGGTTTCATTGCGCCCGACGAGAAGGCCTACGCATTTCTCAAGGACAAGCCGAAAGCGCCGAAAGGCAAAGCCTGGGATGCGGCGATGCGTTATTGGGAAACGCTGCATTCGGACGATGGCGCGCATTTCGACCGCGAGATAAAACTCGACGCGGGCAAGCTGCCGCCGCTGGTGACCTGGGGTACCAGCCCCGAGCAGGTGATCACAGTGACGGGTCGCGTGCCGGTGCTGTCTGAAATTTCCGACGAAAAGAAGCGCATCGCGGCCGAACGTTCACTTGGTTACATGGGACTCAAGGGCGGCGAGAAAATCACCGACATCAAGCTCGATCGCGTGTTCATCGGATCATGCACCAATTCGCGCATCGAGGACCTGCGCGAGGTCGCGCGTGTGGTCGAGGGCAAGCGAGTCAACGCCGGCGTCAACGCGATGATTGTTCCCGGCTCGGGCCTGGTGAAGGCACAAGCGGAGGCCGAAGGTCTCGACAAGATCTTCAAGGCTGCGGGTTTCGACTGGCGCGAGCCAGGCTGCTCGATGTGTCTCGCCATGAATCCTGACAAGCTGCAGCCGGGCGAACGTTGCGCTTCCACGTCGAACCGCAACTTTGAAGGCCGCCAGGGTTACAAGGGGCGGACACACCTGGTATCGCCGGCGATGGCCGCCGCAGCCGCGATCGCGGGGCACTTCGTCGACGTGCGCGAGTGGAAATAGCGCTGATGTCCAATTGAGATGCGAAGGCCCGCCGGCGGCGGGCCTTTTTGTTTATCGGTGAGCTGAAAGGTTCAGTACCAGCAGCGCCAGATGCGCCGATAGCGCCAATGATCGCCGCGCCAGACGCGCACGCGCACCCACCGGCAACCGTCGCCGTAATAGTAAGGGTTGTAGTAGCCGCTGTAGCCCCAGCCCCAACCGCGAAAGCCACCGTGGAAATGGCCACCATGGAAATGACCGTGACCGCCGTGCGCACCATGGCCGCCGTGACCGCCACCACCACCGTGGCCACCACCACCGTGACCACCACGCGCGTTTGCGATGCCGGGCGCCGCGCTGAGCAACAACGCCAGCGCTAACGCCGCGAAGATTTTCATGAGTTTTGACATCAGTGGAACTCCGACGTCGCCCCGCGATGAGAGATTACAGATCGAACCCCAGCCGGTGCGCTAGTATTCCCACCAGCAGCGCATGCGCGGGACAATCACTGTTCCGCTCGCACGGTATTCGGTCACCAGCCACGAGCGGCATTGCCGGATGGCATTGGGAGGAAGATAGCCTCGCGGATAAACCGTGATGCGTGGGCGGTTGGTTTGCGCGGCGAATTCCCGGCTCGATGACGAAGAAACCGCCGAAGTTTGCGCCAACGCTCCCGCGTTCAACGCGAAAACGAGGCTCGCAGCGATCAAACCGGTCGTGATCTTCGGCATGGACAGGGACCGTTGCGCAACCGGAGCCCATCGTCAACCGCTTGGTTGGCGGGGGAACCTCCCCTACAACATTGCCATGACAGGGCAATTTGATGACTGGCGAAGGCTCGCGGCGCCCTCTCTCGCTGACATCGAGGTGTTGGCGGCGGAAGCCTATGCACGCTTGCCCGAACGATTCAGGAATCTTTGTCAGGGGCTTGTCATTCGGGTCGAGGACTTTCCTGCTCCCGACGTGGCCGAATCCATGCGGCTGGAAAGCGACTTCGACCTGCTCGGATTGTTCCAGGGTGTCGGTCTGCCGTTCCAGTCTGACAGCTTGCCCGAACTGATGCCCAACATGATCTGGCTCTATCGCCGGCCGATGCTCGACTACTGGGCTGAACACGAAGACACGCTGGGCGAGATCGTCACCCACGTCCTGGTTCACGAGATCGGCCACCATTTCGGCCTTTCCGACGAAGACATGGAGGCCATTGAAGCCAGCGCCGAGTAGCTTTTGCCATCGATTTGGAAAGCCGATGGCGTTCATTCAGAATAGGAATTGGTCGACGCCCCGCGGTTTCAAGCATATTGGTGCAAGGAGATTCGCCATGATCGTCACTGTTTTCCGTTCCCGCCTGATGCCGGACGTTCGCGAGGACTATGTCGCCCTTGTCGATCGCATGGTCCAACTCGCGGCAAGCATGCCGGGTTACATTTCGCATAAAGGTTTCTTCGCCGAAGATGGCGAGCGCTGCACCATCGTCGAATTCGAATCCGAGGAAACTCAGCGCGCGTGGCGCATGAACCCGGAGCACCGCGAAGCTCAGCGCAAGGCTCGTGAAATCTATTACGAGACTTTCAGCCTGCAGATCTGCGAACTCAAACGGGAGTCAAAATTCGACCGCAAAACGCGCGGCCAGGCGGCTGAATAGCGCGCATGGCTGACACGACATGCCAGCTATTGACCCTGCCGACGGAGAGTTTATGAAACTGCCCAGCAAGCGCGACGGCCAGGAGCATTAGAGATTATGGAAAAATTTACCACGCTTGAAGGCGTCGCCGCGCCCATGCGCATCATCAATGTCGACACCGACATGGTGATCCCCAAGCAATACTTGAAAACCACCAAGCGCACCGGGCTGGGAAAAGGCCTGTTCTCCGAGATGCGCTACAAGGACGACGGCAGCGAGAATCCCGATTTTGTTCTCAACAAGCCGGCCTATCGCAAAGCCAAAATTCTCGTCGCCGGCGACAATTTCGGCTGCGGTTCGTCTCGCGAGCACGCACCATGGGCGCTGATGGATTTCGGGATCCGCTGCGTGATCTCGACGTCATTCGGCGACATCTTCTATAACAACTGCTTCAAGAACGGAGTGTTGCCGGTCCGCGTGTCGCCGGAGGATCTGGACAAGTTATTTGACGATGCCGAGCGTGGCGCCAACGCGACCCTCACGGTCGATTTGGCGAAACAGGAAATCCGTGGGCCGGATGGCGGCGTGATTCATTTCGAGATAGACACGCACCGCAAGCATTGCATGCTCAACGGCCTCGACGATATCGGCCTGACCAAGCAAAAGCAGGCGAAAATCGAAAGCTACGAGCAGAAGGTCGCTGCCGCCCGGCCGTGGGCTTAACCCCGGCCCGCAACCGCTTCCGCAATCGCAACCGTCCGGCGCGCCATGTCGGCATGCAGCCGTTCGACCATGCGTCCATCAATCGACACGACCCCCTTGCCCTTGTTCTCGGGCAAATCGAATGCCGCGATCATTTTGCGCGCCTGCTCGATTTCGGCCGGTGCCGGTGAAAACGCGTTGTTGCATGGCTCGATCTGGTTGGGATGAATGAGCGTCTTTCCGTCGAATCCAAGTTCGACGCCTTGCTGGCATTCCTGAGCGAAACCGTCAGCGTTGCCGATATCGTTGTAGACGCCATCGAGAATATCGACGCCATAGATGCGCGCGGCGGCGATGCAGGTGGTGAGCCATGGCAGCATCGGCGCTCGTCCTGGCACCAGGCGCGCCCGTGTGTCCTTGGCAAGATCGTTCGTACCCATCACAAAACCGGACAGCCGGCTTTCGGAATCGCTGGCCTCTGCGGCGATCGAAAGAATATTGAAGATCGCGAGCGGGGTCTCAATCATCGCCCAGACGCGAGTCTTGTGGTCGGTGCCCATATCGAGAAGCCGGCGGCCGATCAGCTCCAATGTGTCGGCGTTCGATACCTTCGGCACCAGGATGGCATCGGGCGCGGCATGCGCGGCCGCCGAAAGATCGTCAGCGTGCCACGGCGTGTCGACACCGTTCACGCGGATGAAGACTTCGCGCTTGCCAAACCCACCCGCTTTCACAGCATCAGCCACCTGCTGACGCGCCGCCTGCTTTGCCTCTGGCGCGACTGAGTCCTCGAGATCAAGAATGACGCCGTCGGCCGGCAGTGTCTTCGCCTTCTCCAACGCCCTGGTATTCGATCCCGGCATATAAAGTACGCTGCGGCGTGGACGGACAGTCATGGGTGATAGCTCCCTGGCTAAGCCTATCGCTCACCCGGTCGGCATGCCAATCCCACATGCCACTGGTTGCCAATAGCGATCCAGCTGTGATTGGTTGGGGCGGCGACACCTCACGAACAGCGGAACATGCAGTTTCCCCAGCAATTGATCGACGGCTATCGTGCGTTCCTTATTGGTCGGCTGCGCCATGAACAGGACCGCTACCGCAGGCTCGGCGAAAGCGGTCAGTCGCCGCAGATCATGGTCATAGGTTGCTGCGACTCGCGGGTCTCGCCCGAGGTCATTTTCGATGCGCAGCCCGGCGAACTGTTCGTGATGCGCAACGTGGCGAATATTGTCCCGCCCTACGCACCGGACGGCCGCGCCCACGGCGTTTCCGCCGCGCTCGAATTCGGAGTCGGCGCGCTCAAGGTCAGACACATTGTTGTGCTCGGCCATGCGCAATGCGGCGGCGTGAGAGCCTTCGCTGAGGAAGCCGCGCCTCTCTCGGCCGGTGACTTCATCGGCAACTGGATGAAGCTGATGGCGCCAGCACAAAAAAAGGTTGGCCCGCGCGGCACACTGTCTCATGCGGACTATCTGATGCGGCTCGAGCAGGCGAACATCATCAACAGCCTCGACAACCTGATGACGTTTCCGAGTGCACATCGTTTTGTCGAAGAAGGGCGGATCGCATTCCACGGCGCCTATTTCGGCGTAGCCACCGGCCAGCTGTCGGTGCTTGATCCGGCGACCGGTAAATTCACCCAGGTCGCCACCGACGACTACACCCGGATGTTTGCGCAGCCGCGTTTTTGAGCCGCATTTCAGGCTTACCGGGCTTTAACTGTATTTCGGCGGATTCCCGAGCAGAATCCGTGCGGGTTTGCACGCGCAGGGTTACCTGGGAACTCGGCCTTGCCTAACGCGATAGTAATGTCCCGCGGCTACAGATACCCGTCATTCACATTGTCGGGACGTTTGTCGCCGTGTTGGAAGAGCAGTCGATTATCGACGAGATCGAAGGCACTTTTGCATCCGGCTCGACCGAGAAGCAGGCCGAAATTCTACGCCGGGTAACCGACCTGTTCATGGCCGGCGCGGAAAACTATTCCGACGAGCATGTCGATCTGTTCGACGGCGTGATTTCCCGCATCGCTGAAAAGATCGAAACCAAGGCCCGTGCCGAACTGGCACATCGTCTGGCTGCCGTCGATAATGCACCGCCATTGACAGTGCTCCAGCTCGCCCACGATGATTCGATCGACGTGGCTGGCCCGATATTGAGCCGTTCCAACAGATTGACCGACGAAGATCTGCTGGCAATCGCCAGCAACAAGAGCCAGGACCGGCTGCTCGCGATCTCAAAGCGCTCTTCGCTGACCGAGAGGGTCAGCGACGTTCTGGTGACGCGCGGCAACCGCGACGTTGTGCTTTCGGTGGCGCGGAACGAAGGCGCACGTTTTTCCGACGCCGGCTATGGCAAGCTGGTCGACAAATCTATCAACGATGAAGTGCTGGCGATTTGCGTCTCCCTGCGCAAGGATATTCCGCAGGCGCATTTCAACGCGCTGATTGCGAAGGCATCCGAAGTCGTGTTCGAGAAACTGGCCGCCAGCAATCCCGAGTCGATCTCTGAAGTTCACCGGGTGCTGAGCGACATCACCGGCCAGGATCCGTCCGCGCAGCCGAAGAAAAATCGCGATTATCGGGAAGCTGCGGCGCAGTTCGATATCGTCAGGCGCTCGGGAACGCCGGTCGACCCTGTTGTCTGCGAGTATGCCGCAAAGGGAAAATTTGAAGAGACCGTCGCGGCGCTGTCGGCTCTGTGCCAGGCGCCGATAAAACTCGTTGAAAGCATCATGAATGACGGCCGTCCGGAAAGCGACTTCGTGCTGATTTTGGCGAAGGCCGCGGGCCTGTCATGGCCGACCACAAAGCAAATATGCATCCTGCGGCGCAAGGTCTTCCGCGTATCCCCGCAGGCCATTGAAAACGCGCGGCAGCACTTCAATCACCTGCAGACGGCCACCGCACAACGGCTGGTTCGTTTCTACAACGAACGCCATTCGGCGCTCGCAAGCTTTCAGGAACTCGCACAGCAAATTCAGACGCGCGATAGTCCAGCGCGCTCCGGTGGCGCGGCGTAACGTCCAAAATCCCGCTTTGCTTTATGCCGCTCTGCGCTTGGCCCGGATCAGCTTGCGGTTGATCAGGCATTCGGCAATCTGCACGGCATTGAGCGCGGCGCCCTTGCGCAGATTGTCGGACACGACCCAGATCTGAAGACCGTTCTCGATGGTCGCATCCTCTCGGATACGGCTGATATAAGTTGCGTCCTCGCCAACGCATTCATACGGCGTGGCGTAGCCGTCGGACTCGCGCTTGTCGATCACCAAACAGCCCGGCGCATTGCGCAGAATCTCGCGCGCTTCGTCGGCCGTGATCGGCTGCTCGAATTCGATATTCACCGCCTCCGAATGCCCCACAAACACCGGCACGCGCACGCAGGTTGCGGTCAGCTTGATCTTGGGATCGAGAATCTTCTTGGTCTCGACCACCATCTTCCACTCTTCCTTGGTGTATCCGTCCTCCATGGAAACATCGATGTGCGGGATCACGTTGAACGCGATCCGCTTGGAGAACTTCTTGGTTTCTATTTCATCGAGCGTGAACACCGCCTTGCTCTGCGAGAACAGTTCGTCCATCGCCTCCTTGCCGGCGCCGGAAACGGACTGATAGGTCGCGACGACAACGCGCTTGATCTTGGCCTTGTCATGCAGCGGCTTGAGCGCG
>DASPUD010000010.1:0-23150 GCA_035623095.1 Pseudolabrys sp. | reverse complement strand
AGCCGAAAACAAACATCGTCATCATTTGGGGAGACGACATCGGTCAATCGAATGTCAGTGCCTACTCGCGCGGTCTGATGGGCTACCAGACGCCCAACATCGACCGCGTCGCGAACGAAGGCATTATGTTCACCGATTATTACGCCGAGCAAAGCTGTACGGCGGGACGAGCCTCCTTCATCACCGGTCAGTCAGGGTTACGCACCGGGATGACCAAGGTCGGCTTGCCCGGCGCTACGCTTGGACTTCAAAAGGAAGATCCAACCATCGCCGAATTGCTCAAACCGCTCGGCTATGCGACCGGCCAGTTCGGCAAAAACCATCTGGGCGACCGCAACGAGTTCCTGCCCACCGTGCATGGGTTCGACGAGTTTTACGGCAACCTGTACCACCTGAACGCTGAAGAAGAGCCGGAACTGCCGGATTATCCGAAAGACCCGGCGTTCCGTACGAGGTACGGACCGCGCGGCGTTATGGACTGCAAAGCTTCAAACAACGACGACACAACAGTCGATCCACGCTTCGGTAAGGTCGGCAAGCAAGTGTGCAAGGATACCGGGCCGCTGACCAAGGCGCGCATGGTGACAATCGACGACGATATCGCGGACCGGGCTGCCGACTTTATCAAGCGGCAGAAGAACGCCAACAAGCCGTTCTTTGTCTGGGTGAACTTCACCCATATGCACCTTCGCACACATACCAAGCCGCAAAGTCTCGGTCAGGCAGGCCGATGGCAGAGCCCATATCACGACACCATGATCGATCATGACAAGAATGTTGGCACGGTGCTCAAGGCGCTGGATGACCTTGGCATTGCGAACGATACCTTCGTCATGTACGGGACCGACAACGGTCCGCACATGAACACTTGGCCGGATGGGGCCATGACCCCATTCCGCAGCGAGAAGAATACGAACTGGGAAGGTGCCTATCGGGTGCCCGCGATGTTCCGCTGGCCGGGCAAGATCAAGCCCGGACAGGTATCGAATGAACTTGTCGCCCACCATGACCTGTTGCCGACAATTCTCGCAATTGCCGGTGACCCGGATGTGACCAACAAATTACTCACGGGATACAAAGTTGGCGACATGACCTACAAGGTCCATCTCGATGGCTTCAACCTCGTCCCATACCTGACGGGGCAAGCTGCAAAGAGCCCGCGGCCGTCGTTCATTTACATCAACGACGATCAGCAGGTGGTCTCGTTGCGGTATGACAATTGGAAACTCGTGTTTATGGAGCAGCGAGCTAATGGACAACTCCTGCTCTGGGCAAATCCATTCACCTCACTGCGGCTCCCCAAGATGTTCAATCTACGGACCGATCCTTACGAGCGGGCGGACGTCACCTCAAATACATACTACGACTGGCTTATGGACCACGCCTTCCTCCTAGTGCCTGCGCAGGATTACGTGGGCCAGTTCCTGGCAACGTTCCGGGACTTTCCTCAACGGCAAAAGGCGGCCAGCTTCAACTTGGATGAGATCATGGCGAAGCTGAAGGATGCTCATTAAGAGTTACTGTCTCACGAACAATCTGCGGCCCGATAACACGCTGTTGTCGGGTCGCCATTTTTAAGTCCATGTCCGCTATTGGCCCAAAGCAGACATAAGGTAGTGCACTGCGAATGTCCGCTCTTGGGGGTAAAGCGGACATGGCGTTTTGCACCGCAAGAGTCCGCTTTTGACCCAAAGCGGACATCAAACTGCTGGGCCGAGGTCGCATAAAGGTAGCGTAAATTTGCAAACTACCCAATTGACCAGCCGACGCGGCAAAAGATCAAATACTGACGTGGCGCTCCGAGTGCAGGGAGCAATCCATGCGTACGGCTGCAAGTTTCACTCGTTGTGTGGTGATCGCAGCGACGATAGTGGCAGGTGGACAGGACGCTGCCGTCGCATCGATAATAACTCTTCCTGACGTTGCTGCTTCAATCTCCGTAAGCGCAAGTACTGTCGGAGGCTTCTCGATAGATGGCAGCAGCGTACCACCCGGTGGGTTCCCCCTTTTGGTCGCTGTATCGGTTGGTGGTAACTCGGCTATTCCGAATACGAGTGCGTTTGCAGTCGCGGGAGCAATGGCGGTGTGAATCCGAGTATTACCGTCACCGCTGGAGGCCTCGGGGGGCTTGGTGGATCGGAAGTACATGGCGAGGCACAAGCGTCTGCGGGCCTGGCATATTCTTTCGTGGTTGTCGGCCCGCCCACGACGTCTCCGGTTGCCGTCAAGTTCAGCGGCGAGGTTTCCACACCCTTCACCGCCAACACCGGTGATGGTAACGGCTCAAGCAATGGTCTAGTCATTCTCTGCTGCGATAACTCGGGGAATGCCTTGACGACCGTTATCCAGGGTCCATTCACCACGATACTCTCCTTAACGGCGGGTACCGTTTACACTGTGCTCATGCAGGCACAGGCAAGTGTGGACGCTGGCCTCACGCCCATCACGCTACCGGCGTTCGTCGATCCCACGCTAACTCCTGAAATAGATGGCTATTCGATTGAATATAGTCCGGGCCTGCTTTCGACGAGCGCTACTCCATTGCCTGCCGCGGCGCCTCTCTTTGCCAGCGGACTCGGCGTACTTGGTTTGCTCGGATGGCGTAGGAAAAAAAAGAAAGCAGCAGCACTCGCTGCGTGAGCGAAAACACAAATTGAATTGAAGAACCGCCTGCGAGGCGGCCTCTCTGTTTTTTAGGAATGTCCGCTTTTGGCCCAAAGCGGACATCGGACGGGGTCTTTCCCAGTGCGTATTTGAGCCGCTACCATGCCATTCCTGAGCCTCGGGGGCACGCTATGAGACGGCGAGAATTCATCACCCTTGTTGGGGCGGCCGTCGCGTGGCCGCTCGCGGCACGCGCACAGCAAGTTGAGCGGCCGCGGCGCATCGGTGTTTTAATCCCTTTTCGCGAAAGTGATCCGGAAACGCAGATACTGCTTGCGGCGTTCAAGCAACGCTTCCGAGACCTTGGCTGGATCGAGGACCGGAACGTCCGCTTCGATCATCGCTATACGGACGGCAACCCCGAACCTACCCGGGTCGCCGCGGCTGAATTGGTTGCTTTGTCGCCCGATGTGATCCTTGCTTACGCGAACCCCGCAGTCTCATCCCTGATGCTGGTCACGCGGACTATCCCCATCGTCTTCACGCAGGCATCTGATCCCGTCGGAAGCGGTTTCGTTCCGAACCTGGCGCACCCCGGTGGAAACATAACCGGCTTTCACGCTTTCGAACCCGCCATCAGCGGCAAATGGCTAGAAATACTCAAGCAGATTGCTCCCGGGGTGCGCAGAGTGGCTGTTGTCCATCACCCGAATATCGCAGCCAATGTCGCATTCGTGCGTGCAGCCGAGGCGGCCTCACCAATTTTTGGAGTGACGGTTACCGCAGCTGGCGTGCGCAATCCAAGTGACATCGAGCGTGCTCTTGAGGAGTTCGCCCGCGAGGCGGATGGTGGCCTGATTGTGGCACCGGCTCCGTCGACTTTCGACAATCGGGAACTGATAACCGCCTTGGCCGCGCGTCTTCGCCTGCCTGCAGTTTATTCGTACCGCTTTTTTGTCACGAGTGGCGGCTTGGCCTCATATTCACTCGAGGGAAAAGATCTGTGGCGAGCTGCCGCGTCTTATGTCGACCGCATTCTGCGTGGCGAAAAACCGGGTGACCTGCCGGTGCAATTGCCGACCAAGTACAATCTTGTGATCAATCTCAACACCGCCAAGGCGCTCGGCATCACCGTCCCGCAAACACTGCTTGCGCGTGCTGAAGAGGTCATCGAGTAGCTATAGGTTTGTCTCATGTCCGCTTATGGCCCTTAGCGGACATTGGTGTTTGCACCGCATGTGTCCGCTTTCCGAGGTAAAGCGGACATCGCGGGTGACGCCACGTACCCACGCTGCCCAAATCTTAAGTACGCGCACTCATCGCGTGCTATCGTTGTTTCATTAGGGTGTTCTCGCAGGGAGGGGTATATGTCAATTCGCGTCAACCGGCGGGAATTGATAGTCGCGCTGGGTGGAGCACTGGTGTTGCCATCGGCGACGGGTGCGCAGGAAACTGAGCGCGTCCGGCGTATTGGGGTGCTCATGACCGGTCCCGCCGACGACGCGGAAGGACAGTCGCGCCTTGCGGGCTTCCTGCAGAGCTTGCAGCAACTTGGATGGACCGTTGGCCGCAACCTGCGCATTGACTACCGCTGGGCCAATGATAGCACCCATCGACGCCAGTACGCGGCAGAGCTGATTGCTCTTGCGCCGGAGGTGATCCTGGCCTCGACAAGCCCGAGTACGGCGGCGTTGCAACAGGCAAGCAACACCGTACCGATCGTATTTGCGTCGGTCACCGACCCTGTCGGCCAAGGCTTCGTCGCGAGCCTGCCTCATCCGGGCGGCAACATCACCGGTTTTGCTCTTTACGAATATGGCATCAGCACAAAATGGCTGGAGCTGCTGAAAGAAATCGCCCCTCACCTTACGCGAGTGGCAGTTCTTCGCGATCCCACCTTGCCCTTCACGAGCGGAGAACTGGGCGCCATGCAAGGCGTGGCGCCGTCGCTCCGCGTGGATGTCAGCGCAGTCAATGTTCGCGACGCTGGCGAGATCGAGCGGGGCATAGCGACATTCGCTCGCCAGCCGAATGGGGGCCTCGTCGCGCTGGGCAGCCCAGTAACGCTAGCCCACCGCGATCTCATCGCTACGCTAGCTGCGCGCCACAGACTGCCTGCGATCTACACCACACGGTACTTCGTCACTAGCGGCGGCCTGATGTCCTACGGACCAGACCGAGTCGATTTATACCGGCGTGCGGCAGGTTACGTTGATCGTATCCTCAAGGGCGAGAACCCGGCCGACCTGCCGGTAGAAGCGCCCACAAAGTTCGAGCTGACGATCAATCTCAAAACCGCCAAGGCGCTTGGTCTTAGTGTGCCGCCATCGCTCCTCGCCCAGGCTAATGAGGTGATCGAATAACATTGTCTGATGTCCGCTTTTGGCCCAAAGCAGACACGCGCTAGTGCACTGCAAATGTCCGCTATTGGGGGTAAAGCGGACATGCCGTTTTGCGTTGCGAATGTCTGCTTTTGATCCACAGCAGACATCGAGTGCCCGGCTCAAAATGTCCGCTTTTAGGTGAAAAGCGGACATATTGGTCCCTTTCAGATCCGTGCTGATTGATTGGGAGAGCTATAATTTTTCTTTCAAGGCGGTCATCGAAATAACAAAGACGATCAGGGCAAATGGCATCCAAATTTGGAATGTCACGCCGGCAATAGTGAGATGATCTAAAAAAAAGTAGGTACGCGTTCATGCTGCGCGCTTGTACGCACCAACAACATGCGCGCCGTGCCAAATTTTCCGGGCGGTCACGTAAATATCCGCTAAAACATCGCTCGCCGGATAACGATCGCATTGCGCGATGAACCAAGAAGATATCGGCTGCGTAAAAATAATCCTGATCTATTTGCACCCGAAAGTAATCATTAACGATAGTGGTCCCGTGGAACCAATATTAACGCCTTTGGCGTATGCCATTTGTCCAAGGGGCTCACTCGCGATGTCAAAAGTGTTTTCATTTAAAAGCCGCAACACGCGGCTACGTCCAATTGTCTGGATCTTTGGTTGGATACTGTTCTTCGCGATTTGTCTGTGCGCGATTTGCGTGAGTCTCCTGGTCGCGATGCACAATGCCGCAAAGGACCGAGCAGTTGACGTTGCAAGCCACTTGGTAGCTGCAATTAAAAATGATGTCCGACGCAACATTGAAAGTATCGATTTATCGCTGCAAGCAGTTATTGATGGCCTGCAAAGACCGGATATTGATCAACTCGATCCCGGCTTGCGTCAGGCGGTTTTGTTTGATCGTTCTGCCTCTGCACGACATCTGGGACTTATTATTGTTACCGACAAACTTGGAAATATTCGGTTCGATTCGCGGACAATTAATCCCGAGCCAGTGAATTCCGCAAATCGAGATTATTTCGAAGTTCACAAGAACAAGGCGGACGTTGGCCTGTATATTGGCGGCCCATCGGTGGGGCGCCTGACCGGACGTCCATTTATAGGAATAAGCAGGGCGTTAGCTAAGCCCGACGGGTCATTCGCGGGTGTGGCGGCAGCGAGTTTGCAACTCCAATATTTTCAGGATCTTTTTGCCAGCGTGTCGCTCGGGCCAGAAAGCAACGTCACTCTGGCGAGCACGGACGGTACCGTCATTATGCGCTGGCCTTACGATTCCAAGTACATTGGCCTCAATATAAAATCTGCTGAACTGTATAAGTATCTCGCCCATTCAAGCGCAGGTCACTTTGAAACCAATGCGGCAATCGACGGTATTCATCGGCTTGTGGTGTATAGCAAGATTGGTGATCTCCCGCTCGTAATCGGTGTTGGTCAGTCGACGAACGAAATTTTTTCACAATGGCGGCGATATGCCCTCGTTCTTTCGATACTTGTCGCCGTGCTTTTCACATCTATCGGCGTCTTGCTTTTTTATCTCGCCAGAGAATTCAACAAACGTTCGCGTTATGAAGCGAGTTTGACCGAGACCAAGCAATTTCTTGATTCGATAATTGCGAACATCCCAAACGCGATTGTTGTAAAGGATGTAAAATCCCGAAAGTTCGTGCTCACTAATTCTGCTTACGAAAAGTTAGTTGGATTTTCAAAAGCACAATTAGTTGGGAAGAGCGCGTTCGATATATATCGAGCCGAAGACGCGCAACTAATGGATAAATCTGATCGTGAATGTCTCTTATATATCGGGGGTGTTACGTTTAATGACTACGAAGTCGAAATACCATCACACGGCCCTCGGATAATCTCGACCAAGAGGATTGTGATCCGTGATGCTCAAGGCCATCCAAAGTATCTCCTTGTCGTAATTGAGGACGTTACCGATAGGAGAAAGTCCGAGCATCAAATTGCATTTATGGCGCACCATGACGCGTTGACCGGTCTCACCAATCGCGCTGCCGTAACCCAAAAGATTGAAGAAGCAGCTTCTCGGCAACGTCGTTTCGGGCATCCCTTCACAATCCTTCTAATGGACCTCGATCGGTTCAAGCACGTCAATGATACGCTCGGTCATCCGACAGGCGACGCCCTGTTGCGGGAAGTCGCCAGGCGCCTCAAGGAAGTTCTGCGGGAAACTGACGTACTGGCGCGGCTTGGCGGCGACGAGTTTGCCATTATTCAGTCTGGCGAAACCAATCAGCGCGACGCAGCGGCTGCACTGGCGGCGCGCATACTCGACATTTTCGCCAAGCCCTTCGATGTTGATGGGAACGAGCTCAATATCGGCACGAGTATCGGAATTGCTTTAGCACCTGAGCACGGCACGAGCTCGGACAGCGTCTTGAAGAAGGCAGATTTGGCGCTTTACCGAGCAAAATCGGCCGGCCGAAGCGGGTATTGTTTCTTTGATGACGGAATGGGGGCGGCTGCGAACGCGCGTCATCAGTTAGAAAACGAACTTCGCCGTGCCATCCAGAACGAAGAGTTCGAACTTTATTACCAGCCAATCATCGACACCAAGACGCGGAAGATTTGTAGTGCGGAAGCGCTCGCGCGATGGCGGCATCCAAGCAAGGGCATTATATTACCGGAGCAATTCATTCCGATCGCCGAAGAAACCGGCATGATCGCGCAGATCGGTGAGTGGGCGCTGCAGACAGCATGTCTTGCGGC
This sequence comes from Pseudolabrys sp., assembly GCA_035623095.1. GTDB lineage: Bacteria > Pseudomonadota > Alphaproteobacteria > Rhizobiales > Xanthobacteraceae > Pseudolabrys. Next base: position 15,468 of record DASPUD010000010.1, on the reverse strand, counting down.
CGTGGCTTGGCCGGCTCACATCAAGGTAGCCGTCAATCTCTCCCCGGTGCATTTTCGTAGAAGCAACTTACCTGACGTCGTGTTGTACGCACTGGCGCAATCGGGGCTGCCACCAGAACGTTTGGAGCTCGAGATCACCGAATCGGCCCTTATCGAATCGGGATCGGACTGCCTGCCGACACTGCGGCAGTTTAAGAACTTGGGGATCTCTATCGCCCTAGATGATTTTGGGACCGGATACTCGTCGCTGAGCCAGCTGACCATGTTTCCCTTTGATAAAATAAAGATCGACAAATCATTTACGCAAAATTTGACGAAACGAACTGACTGCGCCGCAATCATCTCGGCGACTCTCACCCTGGCACAAAGTCTGGGCATAACGACAACCGCAGAGGGGGTTGAAACCGCGGAACAATACCGGCTTTTGCGGCTAGCGGGTGTGACATCAATGCAAGGCCATTTATTCAAGGCCGCTAGCCCGCTTTCGGAGATCAATTTATACGCCGCTTATGACATTCGAGATGCCGCCGAGCGAGTGAAAGATCAGTTCGTGGCGTGAAAGCATTTTTTCTTGGCTGCCGCGACGTCCGCTCTTGGCCCTTAGCTGGCACGTGAATTGCTTGCTACATGCTGTGAACTAGACCACACACGTTCGTCACAGGAGCAAAGTAATGTTGGTCGACTCGCCGGTTCACCTAAGCCCGATTTGGGGGTTCTCATGCGCGAAGGAGCCCGTATCGCAATTGGTATGACGTTTAGCGGCTTGGCAATTGCCGCCGTCGTGGGGTCAAGCGTGACCAACACCGCGGCAAATAACCAACGACGAGTTTTGGAAGCCACCGTTCGGATGGAACGACTGGCTAAAAATTTAGAGCGCGCCCAGAAAATAGCACCCGCAACCAGCCTGGAAGTTGCCAAGCTTATTCGCGAGCCTAGCTACAACTGTACTCAGGTTGCTTGTCGAGGAGCACTGGAAATGCGCAATCAAATTGTCCGCACTCGCTTACAATCCATGCTCGCTGTGTCGAACGCGCAAAGCCCTCAAACCACCTCAAGTTTGGGCCACTCGGTGGGGCGGTAACGGCTAGGTCACCAACTCTCGGCATTGGTGAAGCAGACTGTGGGGCGCTGCGAATATCCACGAGTGGCCTAGGGCGATGTCCGCTTTTGGGCCCTTAGCGGACATCGCGTTGTGCGCTGCATATGTCTGCTTTTGGCCCAAAGCGGACGAATAAAGCCGCCGTAAAAACGTCTCTACGTTACTTCCCCCGTCCTTCTATTTTGCAGCTAAGATCGGCCATAAAGTGAACCGAAAATCTGTGGGGCCAGTCATGGCAGCACTAATCTATGGTGCGATCTGCTACATTATTTTTTTAGGATCATTCCTTTACGCAATCGGCTTTGTCGGCAACCTCATTGTGCCGAAGTCGGTGGATATTGGCGGCGGCGGGCCGTTCACGGTTTCCGCTCTAATTGTTAACGTCATTCTTCTCGGCCTGTTCGCAATTCAGCACAGCGTTATGGCGCGGCAGAAATTCAAGCGTGGGTGGACGCAATTTGTGCCGCGTCCGGTAGAACGCAGCACTTACGTGTTGCTCTCAAGCCTTATTCTGCTGGTGCTGTACTGGCAATGGCGGCCAATGACCGACGTGATCTGGTCCGTCACCAATCCGACCGGCGCGATCATCCTCTGGGTCATCTTCTGGATCGGCTGGGGCACGGTGCTGCTCAGCACGTTCCTCATCAATCACTTCGATCTATTCGGCTTGCAGCAGGTTTACGCACACTGGCAAGGCAGGACGGCGCAGCATCCATCGTTCCGCACGCCGCTGCTCTACAAGTGCGTTCGCCATCCGATCTATTTCGGCTTCCTGTTAGCGTTTTGGGCAACACCGACGATGACGGTCGGGCATCTGTTGTTTTCTATTGCGACTACCGGGTACATCATCATCGGTATACTGCTGGAAGAACGCGACCTCATCACGTTCCACGGTGATACATACATCGAATATCGCAAGCGCGTTTCGATGATCATACCGATGCCGCCGAAAGGAAGCTGATTGCGACTGTAATCTGAACGGCAGCCGAGGCATGATAGAAAGGCGGATAGGGGGGTCAAGGATTTGGCGGTCAAGGAAATCGGCATCATTGGCAATGGTGCGACCGGGCGTATCGCATCGACCCAGCATCTGGCGAATGCGCTGGTACCGATCCGCGCACACGTCCGCTTTCGCCGGTAAAGCGGACATAACGGAGACTCTGTGACCCACTTCACAATGGGTGAGACCACGACGTCCTAGATTTCAAACCGTATCGATCAAGGGGATAACGCCATGAATAAGGTCACAGACAGAAAAGAGGAAGACATCCTTAGTTACGAAATCTCCGATGATGAGCTGGAGAAGATGACGGGCGCGGCTGCGGACGCAGCCGGCAACTACACATTGTACTTCTGCACGCAGTTGGATCTCTGCCCTGGCCCGTAACCGAGGTGGGGCGCCGATGAACAAGACGCCGCGTCAGATTGCCCGCTCGTTGCGGGCATTTCGGAATGTATACAGGCTAGGCCTGCTGCATTGTGTTCGTATTTTGCCCGGAGATGCGCCCTGTACGGCCGCGCGTTCGCAATTAGGCCTCGAGTACCTAGGCGATAAAGTGCCCCACCTGCCGCTCCCCGAATGCACCAACGAGCGATGCGATTGCCGTTACGTGCCAGTTGGGAGCGAGCAGCTGCGCGGTCTTAATGCTGCCGGGAATCCCTCGTCTCTTCCTTGAATGAATTATCGCTTCAGGGCAACGCGGACATAACGATTGCGCCGCGAAATGCCGCCTTCGACTCTAAGCGGGCATTGGCTTTTGCAGACGAGAAACAAATTCGTGTGATTGTGTTGTGAGCCCACCGAGTATTTTAGCAAATTCGTTTGCGCGACGATAAATCAGAAAACATTGAATTAACTTGGATCAAATTTGGTGCGTACTTTTTAAGCGGCACCGGTCAACTATCGCACATCATCGCCAAATGGTTTCTATCACTGTTCGACATTTCGCGAACAGTTTGAGGAGACGGCAACGATGCAAAAATCGGTCGAGTTCATTCGCCTCCAACAAATCAAGCGTCCACGATGTGCCAAATGTAATGAGCACTTGATGTGGCTCATCAGAATTGAGCCAGACGAACCATCCTACGACAGGCGCACGTTCGAGTGCCCTCGATGCAATCACCAAATGATCGAAACGGTTAGATACCGATGAGTAACGAAAAATCCATTCGGGACACCGTCAGCGTTAACGCGTCCAACGGAAAGGGTGCGAAGACGCAGACGATCATCAAGCGATCCATCGTTATTGGGGGGCACAAGACAAGCATTAGTTTGGAGGACAGCTTTTGGGATCAGCTAAAGGATATAGCGCACGCTCGCCACTCGAATTTGTCACAGTTGGTGGCTCAAATTGACCAAACACGTACAGGAAATCTGTCGTCAGCCATCCGAGTGTTCATACTAGAGAATCTGCGCGATAGAGTGAGATAGAGGTCATTCGCCCCGCTGGCAGTTGTCCGATGTCCGCTTTCAGGGGTAAAGCGGACATACCGTTTCGCAATGTCCGCTAATGACCCATAGCGGACATCAATACCCAGCCGGTTTGCGCATTCAGTGACACACCAATACCGGGATATTCGTGTGCGTTAGCACCTTGTTTGTCACGCTGCCGAGCACAACAGCGGATAGCCCGCCGCGCCCGTGCGATGCCATGACGATGAGATCGCAACCCTTATCCGCGGCCGTTGCGATGATGGCCTGATAGGGCCTTGCGTTCTCCACTTGAATCGTGTTGCAGGGCACACCGGTTTGCTTGGCCGCATCGGCCACGCGGATCAGCACGCTGCTAGCGTGCTTCTTGACCTGCTCGGTATATTTGGCAAGTTCCTCCAATGCCTGCTTCGCTCTTGTTTCTGAAACGCCGAGCCAGTCGAACGGCTCCTCGACAATAATCACGGTTACTTTGGCTCCCACAGATTTCGCCAGTGACAATCCGTTCGTCACCGCATGCTCTGCCAACTCCGAGCCATCGGTTGGAATAAGAATATGCCGGTACATGCTCCACCTCTAAAATTTGTGAACGTAAGCCTTCCGACCGCTTGCTTCGGATATCCGATCTGGGCGAGCAACTTCTTGAGCAAGATCAAAATTTACCCGCCAATCGTGCCCGCCGTCCAAATTCCATTTTGAGGGATAAGGTGGGTGTTGCGCTGCAAATGTCTGCTTTTGACGACTTTGACTTATCGCAAGATCAGATTTCGGACCGTATGACATAGTTTAGCATGTCTCGGCATCAGAAGCGCGCGCGTCGTCCGATATCGTTTGTCAGACGGATTGCAAATGCTGCTTCCCGTATCGCGCACGAGGCCATCGAACCAACTGAACAAGCTCCGGTTACTCGGTACAAGACCGCAAAGAAACTGAGTGCCAAAACCCGCAAACGCGGCCGCGGCGAACGCAAGCGCCGAACTTAAAAACGAACACGGCGGATACATTGACGCACTGCAAAGTCCGCTTTCAGCGGTAAAGCAGACTTGGCCCCGCATCGGAAAATGACCGCTAATGACCCAAAGCGGACATGCCTTTTAGGTCAGTGTCATATTGATGCAATGAATAGTTTCAACCGCATCACTTAAGTTTTCAGTCCCGCTGGGACGGTATATATTTGCCAAGGGCGAAGCATGGCGATTGGAGGGAATCCGCCATGGACAAGACTGTGACGCTTCTTAACAGCACTATCGTAAGCTGCTTGCTAACGAGACAGACGACACAAGACGACAAGCGATTGCACGTCTGCTGGCCGAAGAAGAGGCGAAGTTGGCTCGGTTAGAAGGCCAAAGCAAACAACGGAAACCTCTGCGCTAGTTTTTTTGTACCCATTCGCGCCAGTGCGAAGGCTGTACCACAATTCGCTCATTAGTTTCTGCCTTCATCCATCCGTTTAAAATTCGGCGGCACGGAAATACGAGCGCATGTTTTCCGTCGTAATTGATATATGCAATTTCAATATCGCAGTCGAATTGCGCCGTCGAAATCGGTTGCCACTCACGGTCGTCACCACCCGGCGGCGGCTTCGCCATTGGGACACTTCCGGCGCGGTTGCTAAAGGTGGATATGGTGCGGAGAAACAGGTCTCTTTGTTTTGATTTACCGCAAAAGCGGAAGGCGCCTCAGTGCTCCGTTTGCGTCTCTCTCCGGCGAAAAAAATCGCCCTCAGATACGATACCGACAAGATTTCCATTTATTGACCCAAATCAAAGTCGATTTTGATTTCTGTGGGTATGAACGCAATTACCTTCGGGAGGTCGGCATGGCCAACAAACGGGTGTTGCGTCGCAGATCCAAGCCAGGCAGCCGTAGCACCGGTCGTTTTTTCCATATTGAGGTCCGGCCCGCTCGTGAATTTGTCCGCTTCCGCGTTCAGGATGTCGGTAAGCCGGGGGGCGTCCAGCGCCTGGCCGGACAACGTACGAGCGGTTCGTGGGACACACAAAAGTGGCTGATCGAAAAGACCGACGCTCACATTGAAAATGAACGGCTGGTTCCGGATAGCTCCGAGGCCAGAAAAGTACTCGCGAGCCTTGCTTCACGTCCAGTCCACGTAACCGGTGATCGCTTCAAGGCAAAGCCGCGTCGTAAGATTCCGGAGGCCGAAAAACCCACGCCGGCTATGCGCAGGGCGCAGCTAAAAAATATCAAAAAGGCCCAGGCGGCGGTCAGACGCCGCAAGCGTACGCGATCGAGACCAGCGAGGACGGCTCGCTGAGAGCTGCCACATCAGGTCTCATCTGCCCTGCATTTTGCGGACTTGGTCCTGCAACTGCCTGCGCGCACGCTTGAAGGTGTCGTTGATCGAAAAATTGAGATCGGAATAACGCTCGTCATTTTGTGGGGTATGGTCGACGATAACCTCGTGCCCTTCGGGCAGCGTAAGCCGAATATTGATTTCGTAGAGGCCACCTGTGCGGTGATGTTTGCCTGGTCCTTTGAGAACCACACGACCCGCGACGATCCGACCGAATCGTTCTTCCAGTTGAACGATGTGCTTGGCGATATTCTCGCGCAGACTCTTGTCGGGGGGCACATCCTCAAAATCGATTTCAACGGGCGTTTGCATCATCAACCTCAGCTCTGAAGGACATAAGTTCCCGGGCTATCGCAGATCGGCGGATATCCGAAGTCAGGCGCCCCCATCGGCGGCGTCATAACCGACGCGCCGGAACGCGCCATTAGCCATGCAATCCACTCAGGCCACCATGAGCCTTCCTTCAGCGGCGCTATGTTGAGGAATGTTTCGGGATCGATAAAACGATCGTCGTGTAGCTTGGTCAAAATCTGGAAACTACGGCCATCGCTACCCGGTTCCGCCACAATACCGACGTTGTGCCCGCCGGTTGTCAGTAAATACGTGACTTCGGTATCTGTCTGGAGATTAATCTTATATGTGGATCGCCATGGTGCGACATGATCCCAAAGCGTGCCCACCGCAAATATCGGCACGTGAATGTCGCCAAGCGCCACCGGCCTTTCGTCAACCACAAACCTTCCCTCTGCCAGATCATTGTTGAGAAAAAGGTTGCGCAGATATTCCGAGTGCATTCGGTAGGGCAAGCGGGTGGCATCGGCATTCCATGCCATTAGATCGGTCATCGGCTGACGCTCTCCCATCAGATATTCATGGACCACGCGGGACCAGACTAAATCATTCGAGCGTAGCATCTGAAAGGCGCCGGCCATCTGCCGGCTATCGAGGAAGCCCTGTTCCCACATCATGTCTTCAAGGAAAGCGAGTTGGCTTTCATTAATGAAGAGCATCAGCTCCCCGGCTTCCGTGAAGTCGGTCTGAGCAGCCAATAGCGTCACAGACTTCAGGCGGTCGTCACCATCACGCGTCATCGCGGCCGCTGCTGTCGCCAGCAATGTTCCGCCAAGGCAATATCCAACGGCGTGCACCTTGCGGTCCGGGACGATGGCATTAATCGCATCCATCGCTGCCATGACGCCAAGCGACAAGTACTGCTGCAGGCCGAGGTCACGATCGTCAGGGCTGGGGTTGACCCAGGATATCATGAATACCGTAAACCCCTGATCAACGAGGTATTTGACCAACGAGTTCTGCGGCGACAGGTCCAGAATGTAGTATTTCATGATCCACGCCGGCACGATGAGAACCGGCTCCGGCCGCACCGGTCCGACTGCGGGCGCATACTGTATGAGCTCGATCAACCGGTTTCGGAAGATGACCTTTCCCGGGGTGGACGCGACATTGCGCCCGGGAACAAATTGCTCAGTGCCAACAGGCTTTTTTCCACTTACGTTACGGTCCCAATCTTCAACGAAATTCTGCCAGCCCTGGAGCAGATTTTTTCCGCCACTGCGCAAGGTACGCTGTAAGACTTCGGGATTGGTGAGAAAAAAATTGGAGGGCGATACCATATCAAGAAGCTGCCGGGTCGCGAATTCGATCATCTCTTCGTGCCGTTTCGAAACTCCGCGCACGCCAGTCGCCGCATTGTGCCACCACTGCTGCTGGAGCAGGAACGCTTGATAGATGAAATTGAAAGGCCACTGTTGCCAACTCTCTACGACAAAACGCTTGTCTTGAGGCAACGGCGCGATGCAGCATTCGGTTTTTTCACGGTCAGTTGCGCATCGGCCGATATAGTTGACAAACCGGATCATCTTTCGTGCAGCTTTATCGGCGAGCTGCAGCCGCTTACCGGGTGCATAGGTCAGATGTGTCGTCCAATCCAAATACGCGTCTGTAAGGGCGGCTGGAGATAAGCCAAAAGTGAAGCGAGCGGCCGCTGCGTGCAGCGAACGATCGGTTATGTCGGCAAGTGCAGTCGTTGCGTATGAATTCCGGTCACTGGAAGAATCCGTGGTCGAGACCATGGCCATAGATGGCATGCCCTCATTTTTCTTTGGAAATGGCTTTATCTTATTTGATTCGGAATCTTCGTCCGCACCGTTCGGCACCAGATTCATTTGAGGCAGGTTCATAGATAAGCACCGTCAATTCCAGTGTTCCACAACTGTAACCCCAACCTAATTCTCCACTCCGACGCGCGCTTCGGGGTGTTCGTCGAGGAAATGGCGTAATGCCATAAACAATTCCTGCGCATGTTTGACACGACCTGCGTCGAGGGCTTTGTGAATGTCATCGATGATCATTTTGCGGATAGCCTCTCCACCATGAGGTTGCTTCAATAAATAATCAGCCAACGCGGTAGCAGCTATCTCAGGGATGTGCTCGTGTTCGCTGATAGCTGCGACTTCATCTTCGGTTAGTCCGCAAAACGCAATGCAGTCCTCCAAAGAGATCATGACGCGGCCCTCTTTTTTAAAATTAGATATCTGATTTCCTTCGCAAGGCATTGATCTGCATCAATGATACCTTTGAAACCGATTATTCTATTTCACAGAGAGCGCATCGAGTTGACGCAAATCAATGCTGCCGAGCCAATTCTGGCTGCACATAGCCCAAGAAATTTCGGCCGTATCATTGGCTTGCTCAATGGGAAAGCGTGCTCAGCGAGCGCTGACCGAATTCGATTTTGCTGCGCAGCGGCGCAGTATGGTCGAGCATCACATTGCTGCACGTGGCGTACGGTCAGAATCGGTCTTACGCGCGATACGCACGGTAAGGCGTGAAGAATTTCTACCATTCAATTTACGTGAATTTGCCTACGAGGATTCTCCTCTGCCAATCGCCGGCGGGCAGACCATTTCGCAGCCCTACATTGTTGCCTTTATGGTTGAAGCACTCCTTCTCAAAGGAGACGAGGAGGTCCTCGAAATCGGTACAGGCTCGGGTTACGCGGCCGCTGTTCTTGCTGAAATTGCCAAGAATGTATTCTCGGTTGAGCGGATCGGACAGTTGGCCGAAAAGGCTGCCGCGACCCTTGCCAAGCAGGGGTATCACAACGTCCACGTTTTGCATGGCGATGGCACCCGCGGCTGGCCCGAACATGCACCCTACGACGCCATCGTAGTCGCGGCAGGCGGTCCAAAGGTTCCAGAAGCCTTGCAAATGCAGCTCAAGGTTGGCGGGCGTTTAGTAATTCCAATTGGCATCAGCCCCCGCGCGCAGGAACTGGTGCGCGTAACAAGAGTTTCGGCCACCGAGTTTCGCCGAGAAGATCTCGCTGACGTCCGTTTCGTACCCCTTCTCGGCAAAGAGGGGTGGGAGCCTGAGGACGAAATTTCGGCACCTTTACAGTTTCCGACAGGCAGAGCCGAACCGTCGTTGGCCAAAATGATCGGAAAAATTGCCGAGCCATTTGGGTCAATAGACGGTACCGATCTTGAGCCTCTACTCTCCAGGATCGGTGACGCGCGGGTAGTGTTGATTGGCGAGGCCTCACATGGCACATCAGAATTTTATCAAATGCGCGCACGAATTTCGCGCGCGTTGATCGAGAAAAAAGGGTTCAATTTCGTCGCGATTGAAGGCGACTGGCCCGACGCTGCTCGGATCGATCATTATGTCCGCCACCGCGAATATCGACCATCCGAATGGGTCGCTTTCGCTCGCTTTCCAACCTGGATGTGGCGCAACAACGAAGTGCGGGAATTCGTTGACTGGTTGCGCAACTACAACACATCAATAAAGCCCAAATTGCGAGTGGCATTTCATGGACTCGACCTGTACAGCATGTACGACTCTATCAGGTTCGTTCTGCGTTACCTTGATGACATCGACCCAGAGTCCGCCAGGATCGCACGTGAGCGTTATGGATGTTTGACGCCCTGGCAATCGGACCCGGCCACTTACGGCCACGCAGCTCTCACGGGCAGATATCGGACCTGCGAAAATGATGTGATACACGCGCTAAAGGATCTGCTCGAAAAACATCGTAGTTATGTTGCTCATGACGGAGAACGTTTTCTCGATGCAGTGCAGAACGCCCGGCTAATAGCTAACGCGGAGCGTTACTATCGCACGATGTATTACGGCTCGCGCGCGTCGTGGAATTTGCGCGATGATCATATGTTTGCCACGCTTAAGATTTTGCTCCGTCACCACGGCGAGCAAAGCAAGGGCATTGTCTGGGCGCACAACTCCCATATTGGCGATGCCGAAGCGACAGAGATGTCAGCGCGGGGTGAGCACAACATTGGCGAGCTTTGCCGCAAAGAGTTTGGTGCAAGTTGTTATGCCATCGGGTTTGGCACCGATCACGGCACAGTGGCGGCGGCATCCGATTGGGGCGGCCCTATGGAAGTGATGACCGTTCAGCCATCACACAAGGAAAGTTATGAGCGGCTGTGTCACAATAGCGAGACGCCGCATTTCATGCTTAACTTGCGTGACGCAAGAGCCGCGCACACCAAAGCTCTAATGAGACCCCGACTTCAGAGAGCAATTGGCGTCATATATCGTCCAGAAACTGAACTCGCCAGCCACTACTTCGAAGCCGTCTTGCCAAGACAATTCAACGAATACATCTGGTTCGACGAGACACGCGCCGTTACCCCGTTCAAGACTCACGAAGTTGAAGACTTTCCGGACACATATCCGTTCGGCGTGTGATCCGCACTTAAGTTGATCGCGAGGCGATCGACTCAACGGTGCGAACGGACTACGGGGAAGATGCGATGCCGGTCAGCGATTCTGTAGCTGCGAGTCTAATGTTAGAATTCGGAAGCCGCACTGGACTCACTTCGGCTATTGAACATCCACGTCGATACCTTTGGACCGATGCTTTTGCCGTCTGTAACTTCCTGGAGCTGTTCGCACGTACGGGCGAGCAGAAATATCAAGAGTATGCGCTCTTGCTCATTGATCAGGTCCACCGGATGCTTGGTAGGTACCGTGAGGATGACGTGCGTAGGGGCTGGATAAGTGGTCTTGACGAAGAAAATGGACGACTTCATCCGACCATCGGCGGGCTGAGGATCGGCAAACCTCTCAAGGAGCGTGAATATACGGAGCCGTTCGACGAAGGTTTAGAATGGGATCGGGATGGCCAATACTTTCACTATTTGACGAAATGGATGCACGCCCTCTCTCAGACAGCCATCATCGCAAATAGGCCAACCTATGCACGATGGGCAGGTGAATTGGCTTCCGCAGCATTTCAAGGATTTGCGTTTGCATCGAGTGGTCGTCTCCTTGGTATCTATTGGAAAATGAGTACAGATCTCTCAAGGCCCCTTGTTGCTGCGATGGGCTTACATGATGTAGTGGACGGACTTATCACCTTTAGGGAAGTAGCGAAGGCAATCACAAGCGGATCAATCGCCGACGGAATGATCAATATTGTGACGGCTATAAAGTCCCTGTCCGCTTTATGTCAGCGTAGAGATTTGGTGACGGATGATCCGCTCGGATTGGGTGGACTGCTTTTCGACGCCTGCCGCCTTTGCGAGTTGCTCGACCCAAAAAGCCATGCTGACGTCGAACTCTTCGAAACCCTGCTTGACGGTTGTAGTCATGGGCTAAACCGTTTCGTGCGCGCGCGGCCGTTGGCTGAACCGGCCTCAAACCGATTGGCTTTTCGAGAACTTGGCCTAGCAATAGGTCTGAAAGCAGTCCCATCCATACGCCACCGGATCACAGAACACGGAACCCATTTCGAAAATAGAACTAATTTGCGCCGAGCGATTAATTTAATTGAGACGCATGCATCAATGAGCGATGAAATTATCGGAGCCTGGCTACCCCATGCAGAAGACCAGGATAAGAATTGGCGAAGACATCAGGACATAAACGAAGTGATGCTTTCGACGGCATTGGTACCGAATACATTTTTGTCTACTTTCGGGCGTGAAGCGATTGCGCTTTTGGGTGTAAAGCGAGCATGAGGCTATAAGTAATAAACTGCTGTTGAATGTCAGGGTCTGTTGAAAATGACAAGCCAGGGCGTCCGTGGGCTGCTTCGGCTGTGGCTGATCTTGTCCTTAATTTGGATTGGCGGCGTAGCATTTCAGACTTGGCGCGATATCCCACGTGATGACTGGGTCCAAAGCGACGTCAATGAGCCGAATGATGATCAGTACGGCGTGCCAGTGGGGATATTTGACCAGATAGTCCGCCTCGTCATTGGCCGCGGCGCCAAGCTCGCCTTTATACCACCCATTATCGTCCTAGCTTGTGGTTTGGCATACATTTGCGCGTTACGAAGTTTCCCGCCCCGCAAATGATCGAGGCCTCGCGAAACTGATCTGCCTATCAAGAGCTTTTGACCCAAAGCGGACATCGTTGGGGCGAAAGTAAATTCCGTTGATTTAGGTCAAGGCCAGATTAGGCATTTTTGCGGTGTAATAATTTATGTTTCGCAACACATTTTGCCTTTTGCTCGCTGTAAGTTGTGCCGTACTTTCGACACTCACCCAGCCACTTGCGGACGACGATCGTTCTGCCGGGCGCCAGGTGGCAATGGAGGTTTGCAGTTCCTGCCATCAAGTTACTTCCGGGCAGCTTGCCCCTATTCGGAACGTTCCCAGCTTTGTCGAAATCGCCAACATGCCTTCAACCACAGCTCTTTCTTTGAATGTATTTCTTCGATCAAACCACAAGCGAATGCCAAACTTTATTATCTCAAGTTCGGATACAGACGAAGTAGTCGACTACATTCTCAGCCTAAAACGACAATAAGCTGCGAGCCCGTCAAATCATGCTTTTCATATCGAACGGAAGTCGGGTGATCTTCCGTGTTGCTGATGTCCGCTATTGGCCCAAAGCGGACGTGGCGTGTTGCAACGCATATGTCCGCTCTTGGGGGTAAAGCGGACATGGCGTTTTGCGCTGCAAATGTCTGCTTTTGACCCAAAGCGGACATTATTTTTTACACACACATGTGGAGGTAACATGACCGGTGCCGGGTATTTTGGCGCGTAAATCCGGTTACACCCCGCGCGGCCACGATCACTTGCGCGTGATACCAACGAACGATTGCTGTCTTTTGGAATGCGGAAATCTAGCATGAGGCTCTGGCTGGGGGGAGCCTCTGATGGATCCGTCTATAGCCCGCCTTAAGATCAAGCACTTTAGCGAGTTGCTCGCTAACGAATCTGACGAGATGAAGCGGCGAACTCTTGTCGGATTGCAGGGCCAAGAGGAGATGAAGCTCACGATGGCCTTGCGAAAGCAGGCCGGAGAAAAGAATTGGACGCCGGGATCACGGTTTCAAAGTCATCTGGATCCTGCCGCGACTTTCCATTCAAAGGCCTGCGAATTTGGATTGCAGTTGCGGCGAGAGAATTTGGAATGCAGTTGCAGTGAGATGATGTGTAAGACGTCCAAGCAAGCAGCTAGAACTTGATGGTGCGTGACATAATATCTCGTGCTTTGTTGGTGGGTGCCGTGATACTGGCACCGCCCGCCAGCGGGCCTTCTCTGGCCCAATCGAATCCAATCGCGGATTTATTTGGATCGATCTTTGGCAACCCGCCGCGTCCACCGACCGAGACGCCCGGTCCGCCATCGTCCCGGCAACAGCCGCCTACGTATTACCCGGGTGGCCGCGACACTCCGCCGTCGCAGCCGTTGCCGGCGCCAATGAGCCTTCCGCCATCGAACCGGCCCGGCCAAGCCAACATTCAGACGCGGCCGCTGGCACCACCGCCAGGCGGAATAGTTGCACCACAACCTCCGTCGGATCAGGTTCCACAAGGAACCGTCGCCCCTGGACAAACGCCAACCGCTTTGCCGCCAGGCCCGGGATCGCCTCGCAACGCTCCGCAGCCGGCCAACACGGCGCCACAGCCAAGCGATGCTGTGATCGTGGAACCGCCGGCGCAGAGAATCATCAATCCAGCTACGGTGTTTGCAGGTCTCGACAAGATCACCGGGCGCATCATCTCCTTCGATGTCGCGATCAACGAAACCGTGCAATTCGGTGCTCTGCAGGTGACACCACGCGTGTGCTATTCGCGGCCACCAACCGAAACTCCAAACACAGATGCTTTTGTCGAAATCGAAGAAGTAACGCTGCAGGGAGAGATCAAGCGCATTTTCACGGGATGGATGTTTGCCTCCAGTCCGGGATTGAATGCGGTTGAACACCCGATTTATGACGTGTGGATCACCGACTGCAAAGGCGGACAGAGTCCCATCGTCGCGGAAGCGCCCGCTGAGGCACCCCGACAGCAACAGCGGCGTACACAGCAGCCGCCGCAACGCATGCCGCAACCTCCTAGTCCGTCAGTGCGGCAATAGTCACGAGTTGATCTTCAGGCCCTTAGCGGACATCGAGCGACCGGAGCAAACAATTTGCCGTATTCTGATGCGTGAGTTGTTGGAATGTATAACGAGCGATGAAATTATTGCGAAGAAGGAGATCCCATCATGCGCTTTGTGCTGTGTATTCTGCTAATGGCGCTTTCGCCGACCAGTGCTTTCGCTGCGAATGGACCTATGAGTCGGTCTGAAGCTCAGGAAGCCGCAGCCAAAGGCGACGCCGATGCCGCCGCCGCCATAACTATGACGATTGACCGCCAGATCTGTTTGAACGAATGCGCCAAGCGAGCTTACAGCACGGACCAATGCATTTATGCCTGCCGACCGGGTTTGTGTAATCCGGGCGCCGAGCGGCCTTATTGCATAGCGAAGTAGACGCTCGTCGAGGCCTGGCGCAAGAACACAAAGCCAACTAACACAAAATTCAAAAGAAAAAGGACCGCTGCGTGTGGCACTAGCAGCGGTCCCCTACGCACATTCGAGCATCACCTAACCACTGGGGATGGGGATCAACCCGACAGCGTTTTTTTGAAGTTGCATGAACAAAAAATTGTAGGCTGTGTTGAAGATCACAAATTTTGGAATTGGCTTTATCCTTTAGTTTGAAACGTTCGCGAGTTCAAAAAAAGGAAGGACCGCGCAGATCAGTGCACGGCCCTCGGCTGTCCCCAGTAGCGGTTGCCTCAATATCTCGCGCTCGGAACTGACCGTCTCGAGAAAGGGTACGCGAAATCTTGGATTTAATGAGGCCGAATTAAAAAAGTGGTCCTGGTATCGCTTACAAGGTATCTGAGTGTGAGATGCGAAAACGAAACGTGTCCTTGCGGCAACAGGAAAAGTAATTCAGCATCAGATGCAACGATTCACTGTTGAGATCGCAGTAGCCTTGCGGGAAGATTGGCCCCGACCTCTGGGGACAGAGGGGGATGGGGATTGAGATCGGGGCCGTGCTCCCTTGGGGATCGAGAGCGGCCCCGATCTTATTTTGTAAATGCCGATTTCAACAAATTAAGTTTTCGTGACAGTCCATACCCCGTTACTTGACTGCCCCAGGGCAATATGAGCGCGGCGCGATGTGGGCTTACAGTTAGTTAGAGCTGGGTCCGCTTTTGGCCCTTAGCAGACATTCAACGCGCCAATTTGCAGTAGCGATGCCAAAGCCAGAGCATTTGGCACCTTCATTTTCCAACCGCGCCAAAGACAGCGAGTGCTGCGGCGATGCCGGCGACCAGGAGCAGACAG
>DASPUD010000009.1:0-2934 GCA_035623095.1 Pseudolabrys sp. | reverse complement strand
CCGTACCAGTTTTCTCGAACTCACTGAGTCTGTTTTGCCTGATATCCAGGAGCCGCTACTCGCTAGTGACAAGCGCATGGTTTTCTGCGCGGCTGTTGACCGCAATGGATATTTGCCAGTCCACAACAAGATCTATTCGAAGCCGCAACGTCCCGGCGATATCCTCTGGAACACTGCCAATTCGCGCACCCGAAGAATTTTTGACGACCGCGCCGGCCTATCAGCGGGAAGAGTTGTGCGGCCTTACATCATACAAAATTATCCACGCGATATGGGTGACCGCATTGTCATGATGTGGGAAATCGGTACCCCGATCCGCGTCTTTGGTAAGCAATGGGGCGGCTTTCGTACCGCCTATACCTTGTAGAACAATCCCGTTCATGTCCGCTTTGGGTCAAAAACAGACATATGCAGTGCAAAACATCATGTCCGCTTTACCCCCAAAAGCGGACATGTGCAGTGCACTAGGCCATGTCCGCTTTGGGCCAAAAGCGGACATCGCATCGTGCCCTAGTGGTGGCCTGCTACGTTTAGCCCGGTATGTTCTCGGAGCGCTTTTCTCGCAATTGCGCCAAAGTGCCGTCTAGATCTCAACTTGACTACCGAGTTCAACCACTCGGTTCACCGGCAGCTTGAAATACGTCATCGGGCTTTGCGAGTTGCGCATCATGGCCGCAAACAAACGCTCGCGCCATAACGCCATACCGGGCCTTCGGGAAGGCACGAGAGTTTGCCGACTGAGGAAGTAAGTCGCCTTCATGGGGTCGCATCCAGCCCTCAGGGTGGCTAAGATCGCTGGGACGTTCGGAGCTTCACTGAAGCCGTAGCGAATTAAAACTCGCGTTACCCCTCCCCCTAACTCTTCTTCCGACAGGCGCCCTGCGGAATCTACGCGAGGCGTAAGAGCTGTTTCGACTGTTACAAGTAAGATGCGCTCGTGCAGGATATGGTTGGCCTTCATATTGTGCAGAAGCGCAGGTGGCACGCCTGTCCGGTTTGAAGTTAGATAGACCGCGGTTGCTGGAATACGCTGCACGTGCGCCGTCGTTTTTAGGAGCATATCGACCGACATGGCGTCCGCCGCCACGCGTTTGGATAGCAAAATGCGGCCTTGATGCCAGGTCGTGAACAGGACGACCAGAATTGCGGCGACGGTGACGGGCAGCCACCCTCCGTCCAAGAATTTGGTTGCAGAAGCACCAAACAAGCCGAAGTCAAGCACAAGCAGCACCACATAGAGTGGTACAGAAATGAAAGGATTCCACCGCCAAATGTAGAATACGACAAAACCTATCATGAGCGTGGTTAGAACCATCGTCGCCGTAACAGCGAGACCAAAGGCCGCTGCAAGCGCATCGGATGAACGGAAACCGAGCACAAGAGCGATTACGGCTAAGCACATCAGCAGATTCACTGAGGAGGTGTACACCTGCCCGGCGGTTTCGCCGGAAGTATGGACAATGCGGACGCGTGGCAGATAGCCGAGTTGCACCGCCTGTTGAGTAACTGAGAATGCACCGCTGATGATTGATTGGCTGGCAATAATGGTGGCAGCAGTTGCAAGCAAAAGAATTGGAACTAGTAATGCCGGCGGCGCCATGAGGTAGAAAGGCGAACGGATTGTCGTTGGGTCGTGCAGTACAAGCGCCGACTGGCCCGCATAGCACAGCAAAAGCGCTGGAAGAGCAAGCCAAAGCCACGCTCGCGAGATAGCTTTTCGACCGAAATGACCCATATCTGCATAAAGTGCTTCTGCGCCAGTGACCGCGAGCACCACGGTGCCGAGCGTAAAGAAAGCGCGCACCGGATCGACTGTTAGAAATTGCAACGCATAGTAGGGATTGAATGCAGCGAGGACCTGTGGGTTGGCCGCGACCTGCATCGTTCCGAGCAATCCAATTGTTATGAACCACACGGCCATAATCGGTCCGAACATCCCTCCAATTGTGCCCGTGCCCTGACGTTGTACGGCAAAAAGTGCGATGCAGATACCAAGCGTCAATGGCAGAACCAAAGCCGTAAGATGTTGGTCAAGCAGCGACAGACCTTCCACCGCTGAAAGTATCGATATTGCCGGTGTGATAGTGGCGTCGCCATAGAACAGCGCGGTCGCGGTCAACGCAGCGGCAGAAATTGCTGGGAGCAGGCGCGATTTCGCTGCCACGCGTTCGATCAGTGCGAGGAGCGCGAAGCTCCCGCCCTCGCCGTGATTGTCCGCACGCATGGTGACGAACACGTATTTAACAGTAACCACCAGAACTAAAGCCCAGATCAACATCGAGAGCACGGCGAGAACGTAGAACTTCTCTAGAGGTAAACGATGATGGCCAATGAAACTCTCACGAAAGGCGTAGAGTGGGCTCGTTCCGATGTCTCCGAAAACAACTCCGAGGGCGCCGAGGACAAGTTTGGGGTGAATGTGGGATGAGTTGACTGGCATTTATGATCTCGGCAAGTCAATCGCGGCAGTAACCCAAGTCAAACTCATGCTTGGTGCGCATGTTACCATGCACGAACTACCCGAATTTACGCGGATATCGTGCAAGAGAAATCTCAAGAAAGTTAGAAGTCCAATGTACCTGACTTGACTTGGATCAAGGTCGGTGGCGAGCAGCAAATGTCCGCTTTCGATCAATTGCGAACATCTCAACAGTACAATCATCCGCCTTACCCCCGAAAGCGTACATATGCTGCAAAGAGGAATGTCCCCTTTGGGCCAATAGCGGACATATGGTTCGACATGAGACGCCGCCATTCCTTGTGGCCTGCGGGGAAAGTCACTTTGGCCTGGATTTGGCGCCCATCGCAGCACCAGGCTGCGAGGCGAAGTATGCTGCGACGTTGGCGATCTCCTGGGCGCTAAGCTGGATCACATTCATAATATCTGTGTGGCTCATCGCGCCCGAGTGCTTACGCGTGCCGTCCTTAAATGCC
>DASPUD010000008.1:0-2821 GCA_035623095.1 Pseudolabrys sp. | reverse complement strand
GAGGCAGTGATCGAGGCGTTTTCCATCAGCGGCATGATGCACGGCGTGCCGCTCGCGACGACCACGGGAGAGCCTTGCGGCTCTGCCGGTGCATTTTTCCTGGATGTGGGAATCTCCTCTACGCATCACATCGCACGCTTCTTTCGCCTGCACGAGTCTCAGGTCGAAATGCCGCGTGCCAAAGCGCCGGCATCAACAACCATTCAGATTCCAACCGACGGCGGCGCCCTTGTCCTTGCTGGAGCTACCGCCGAAGGCGTGCACAGTTCAGCCGAAGCCTCGCTCGCCGAGGGTGAAGAGCTGCAGACGCGTTATCCGTTCGACCCCGACGTCGTGATCGCGGCGGCCTTCAAGGCCGCCGGTCTCCCGGTTCCGGAGTTTCCCACGGCGAAGCCCGGCACACCGCCGCGTGTTTCGCCCGGCCCGATCATCGCGGCGGCCTTGAAGGCCGCCGGACTGATGCGGAGTTAATTCGACCTGGCGCTCGCCTTTGCTGCGGACGGACCGGCGACGTTTCGGTCGGGGGCAGGTAATTTCCCTTCGACCACTCTAATTTTACTTACGCCAATTGTGCGGGCGGATTCTGGAAAACACCCCTAGAGCCTTTCCGGTTTTGATTGAATCAGAACCGAGGCCCTAACCTTTTGTTTTGACGCGTTTTCTTCACGCGAACCGCTACACACTTCGCTCGAAAACGCTATAGCCAATCACAAGCGGGAAAGGGCGGGAGCGCGCATGACGGCTGGCTCACCACCTTCGTTTCGCCCCTCGCTCGATTGCTCCAAAAGCGTCACAGGGCTCTTTTCAGGGGGGATGGCATGAGGAGGTGCGACTTCGTGGCGGGACCGTGCCCTCATCGAGAGCGCAGGAGAGCTTGCGAAAAAAGGCATTCCAGGCCCGTTGGCCATAGCAACAACCTATTGCACTGCCGAAGACCTCAGTCGCTAATCGTGGCAAAGCGAAAATCGGAAGGCTGCCGTCTTTAGAGGACGACGCGAATGATGCTGTGGACGGCGCCCACTCTGCGGCATCGAAGTGCCATAGGGTGGTTGCGTTAGAGCAAACCACATGAGGGGAGCCGTCCATGGGCGAGGTTAGCACGATTGGTCTCGATATTGCGAAGTCGGTATTTCAGGTCCACGGCATGGATGTCGATGGCACGGTTGTGATCCGCAAGCGCGTGAGCCGCGCCAAGGTGCTGGAGTTCTTCTCGACTTTGCCGTCTTGCCTTGTTGGCATTGAAGCCTGTCCAAGTGCCCATCATTGGAGCCGTCAGCTTCAGGCGCTTGGCCATACGGTGCGGCTGATGCCGCCCAGTTACGTGAAGGCCTATCTCAAGCGCAGTAAGAACGACGCCAATGACGCTGCGGCGATCTGCGAGGCAGTGACACGGCCGTCGATGCGTTTCGTGCCGACCAAAAGCGAGCAGCAACAATCAGGCCTGATGCTGCATCGCAGCCGACAGCTCCTGGTCCGTCAGCGAACAATGCTGTCGAACGCGATCCGTGGTCACCTGGCCGAGCTCGGCATTATCTCGGCGAAGGGACGCAACGGCACAACCGAGCTGTTCAAGATTATTGCGGACGAGAAGGATGGCCGGATCCCCGCGGCCGCACGGTTCAGCCTCGAAGTTCTTGTCCGCCAACACGCCGCGATCGCAGCAGAGATCGGAGCTATCGAGAAGCGTATCCATGCCTGGCATCGTTCAAGCGAAGAAAGCCGCCGGCTCGAGCAGATCCCCGGCATTGGTCCCATCGTCGCGACCGCCCTGATCTCAGAAGTCGGTGACTGGAAAGAGTTCTCGTCCGGACGAAGCCTTGCGGCCTGGATCGGGCTTGTTCCCAGGCAGCATTCGACCGGCGGCAAGGAGCGTCTGGGTCGAATCTCAAAGCAAGGAAACCGGTATTTGCGATGGCTGCTCGTTGCAGGCGCCATGGCCGTTATCCGATATGCACGGCAGCACGGCACGCGGCGGCTCTGGCTTGCGCGTATCGTGGAGCGCCGGCCGATCAAGGTCGCCGCCGTTGCGCTTGCCAATAAGATCGTACGAATGGCCTGGGCCATGATGGTGCGCGCAGAACCGTTCAAGGAACCAAGGCTGCTGCCAGCGGCATAGACCAGGAGTTTCAACGAATTGGCGAGGGCATGACGACGTAATGCAGATACGGTCGTTCCGGGGATCGGGAGAACCCGTTTGGGTCAACGCACTTTCAAGTGCATGAGAACGATTGGGACCCGATCCGCGCAGAGCATTA
Organism: Pseudolabrys sp.; assembly: GCA_035623095.1. Classification (GTDB taxonomy): domain Bacteria; phylum Pseudomonadota; class Alphaproteobacteria; order Rhizobiales; family Xanthobacteraceae; genus Pseudolabrys. The sequence goes on along the minus strand of DASPUD010000008.1, from coordinate 566 downwards.
GGGCCAGCGGCCACACCTGCCGCACCAACAGGCCGGACACGTGACCGCACCCGACCAATGCTGCAAAAACGTCAGAAAGTTCTTGCCAGGGCGCCGTCCACACGTGACCCGAAGCGGACCAAGGCCGTGCGTGTGCCAGAATACAACCTTCGAACAGAGTGTCGGCTCCAACGGACAGGCGTGCCATCTTCTGCAGCAAGATTCCGGGCTTCTGGCTTGTATGACTTAACGGATCGTTTTAAGTTCATCAAGCTTCAGTCTGACCGACTTATCTAAGAGACGGCGCGTGCCAGATGTGGTCTCATTTCCCGAGCCTGTTAATTCGATGAATTTGGAGAATTGTTATGCTTCGATTTTCACTGGCTTTGGTTGCGGTGCTGACCTTGGTCGGGTCATCGACCATCGGCGTTTCGCCCACTTCGGCTGCCAGCGGTAAGGCATACGATGCTTGCATGGCAAAATGCATGAAGGCCGCTACGAAGACGAGCAATTGCCCCCACTGGTGTGAAACTCACTGATCCTCGAAAAGTGATGTTGTGAGGTTTTGAATGATGACAGCGCGCCCT
>DASPUD010000007.1:0-26790 GCA_035623095.1 Pseudolabrys sp. | reverse complement strand
CTTCGGCGCGATGGCCGCAAGGTGGTCATAAACCGCCTTCGACTCGATCTCGGGGAGGTTATGGCCGCGGCGCAGTGCATTGTGATGCGCCAGCAGCCGATCGATCTTTCCGTGCAAGGCCGGCAGGTCGGCAAGATCCATGAAACGAATGGCGCGCCGCCCGATTTTATCCTCATAGGCGGGGCCAATGCCGCGCTTGGTCGTGCCGATGCGCGTTGCGGCATTTTCAGCCTCGCGCAAAGCTTCTAGCTCGCGATGAAGCGGCAGAATCAACGTTGCGTTCTCGGCAATGCGCAGAGTATCGGGCGTCACGACGATGCCTTGCTTCTTCAGTTGGGCAATTTCGTCGATCAGGGCCTGAGGGTCGATCACCACACCGTTGCCGATGACGGAAAGTTTGGCTTCCCGCACAACTCCGGACGGCAGCAATGACAGTTTGTAGGTCGAACCATCGATGACCAGGGTATGGCCGGCATTATGGCCACCCTGGAAACGCACGACGATGTCAGCCTGCTCAGATAGCCAGTCGACGATCTTGCCTTTGCCTTCGTCGCCCCACTGGGATCCGACAACCACGACATTCGCCATCAGGATCCCTTCCCTGCACCAGCGCCCGGACACTTGAAGCCGGGAGCTGCCGGCCAGGTCCACCCTCGGATAAAGGATGCATTCCTTTGAGGCAAGCCAAAGTCGAGTGCGTCAATGGCGCCGGCAGCAACGGCAACGGGTTGATCTTACGGGCATTTTCAGAAATGCAGCGGCTTGGCCTGCTGTACCTGCGGAAGCGCGCGAACCTTGGCTAACACGGCCTCAGGTAACTGACCGTCGATCTCAATCAGGGCCACCGCGTTGCCGCCAGGCGCATCTCGGCCAACGTGAAATGTGGCGATGTTGATGCCGGCCTCGCCGAGGGTTGAAGAGAATTTGCCGATAAATCCGGGCTTGTCGAGATTGGTAATGTAAATCATTGACGGGCCGAACTCGGCGTCCATGCGGATCCCCTTGATATTGACAATGCGTGGTCGCCCATCAGCGAACACAGTCCCCGAGACATGTCGTGACTGCCGCTCGGTAGTGACAGTAACGGTGATCAAGCTCTCATAGTCTTCCGGCATTTCACGCGTCACCTCTTCGACCACGATGCCGCGTTCTTTGGCAACCACCGGCGCGGATACAACATTGACGTCGCCAAGCATCGGCCGCAGCAAGCCAGCGACCGCTGCTGACGTAAGCGCTTTGGTGTTCATTTGCGCCACCGCGCCTTCATAGGCGAGTTGAACTTTGATGATTCCGGTTTCGGTCAACTGGCCGGCAAAAGATCCGAGTTTTTCCGCCAGAGCAATAAAAGGCTTAAGCTTTGGCGCCTCTTCGGCGCTGATCGAAGGGAAATTGACCGCGTTGGTGATGGCGCCGCGCAGGAGATAGTCCGACATCTGCTCGGCCACCTGAAGCGCAACATTTTCCTGCGCCTCGCTCGTTGATGCACCCAAGTGAGGCGTACAAACGACGTTGGGTAAACTGAACAAAGGGTTTCCCGTCGCAGGTTCGGTCACGAACACGTCGAAAGCGGCGCCGGAAACCAGTCCGCTCTTGAGCGCCTCGTAGAGCGACGTTTCGTCCACCAAACCGCCGCGCGCACAATTAATGATACGTACGCCCTTTTTGAGCGTCTTGATCGCCGCCGCATTGATGATATTGCGCGTCTTGTCGGTCAGCGGGGTGTGCAACGTGATGAAATCAGAACGCTTGAACAATTCATCGAGGCCGACCTTCTCGACACCGAGATCGTCGGCCCGCTCCTGCGAGAGAAACGGGTCGTAGGCGATCACCTTCATCTTCAACCCGAGCGCACGGTCCGCGACGATTGAACCGATGTTCCCGCAGCCGATTATTCCGAGCGTTTTTCCGAAGATTTCCACGCCCATGAACTTGTTCTTTTCCCATTTGCCGGCGCGCGTGGAGGCATCGGCTTCCGGAATTTGCCGCGCCAGAGCCAGCATGAGCGAGATCGCGTGCTCTGCTGTCGTAATCGAATTGCCGAACGGCGTATTCATCACGATGATGCCTCGGGCGGTGGCGGCCGGAATGTCGACATTGTCAACGCCGATGCCGGCACGGCCGATGACCTTCAGTTTCTTCGCCTGCTCAAGAATTTTTGCCGACACTTTGGTCGCAGAACGAATGGCAAGACCGTCGAAATTGCCGATAACGCCGGCGAGTTTGTCCTTGTCTTTGCCGAGCGCAGGCTGAAAATCGACTTCGATGCCGCGATCCTTGAAGATCTGAACGGCAGCAGGAGACAACGCGTCTGAGATGAGAACTTTGGGCATCGGGAATGGCTTTCCGGTAAATCAGGCAGCTTTCGGCAATGCGGATTTGGCCTCGGCAAAGGCCCAATCGAGCCACGGTGTCAGCGCTTCGATGTCACTTCGCTCAACCGTGGCCCCGCACCAGATGCGCAAGCCCGGCGGAGCATCGCGGTAGTAAGCAATATCGTAGGCCACGCCTTCTTTCTCGAGCAGACTGGCCATTGTCTTGGCAAAAGCGGCCTGATCGTCCCCGGACAGCCGGGTCACCGCCGGATCAACCACCTTGAGGCACACGGAGGTATTCGAACGCTCATTGGCGTTCTTGGCGAGATGGTCGACCCACGGCGTTACAGCTACCCAGTCAGACAGGACTCTGGCGTTGGCGTCTGATCGCGCCATCGTCGCAGAAAGACCGCCGATCGTTTTCGCCCAACTCAGCGCATCGAGATAATCCTCGACGCACAGCATGGATGGGGTGTTGATGGTTTCGCCGGCAAAAATACCTTCATTGAGTTTGCCGCCCTTGGTCATGCGGAAGATTTTGGGCATTGGCCAGGCGGGCTTGTAGCTTTCCAGGCGCGCAACGGCGCGCGGACTGAGGACGAGCATGCCGTGCGCCCCTTCCCCGCCGAGCGCCTTCTGCCAGGAGAACGTAGCGACGTCGAGCTTCGGCCAATCGAGCTTCTGCGCAAATGCCGCTGACGTGGCATCGCAAATTGTCAGGCCTTCGCGTCTGGCGGAAATCCAGCCCCCGTTGGGCACACGCACACCTGACGTGGTGCCGTTCCAGGTAAACACGACGTCCGTCGAGAAATCGATCGTTGTGAGGTCCGGAAGCTCACCGTAGGGCGCCTTGATGACGGTGAGATCCTTGAGCTTGAGTTGTTTTTCGACGTCGGTAATCCAACCCTCGCCGAACGATTCCCAGGCCAGCATTGTGACGGGGCGCGCGCCTAATAGCGACCAAAGCGCCATCTCAACCGCACCGGTGTCCGACGCCGGTACGATCCCGATGCGATAGTCGCCGGGCACCTCAAGCACCTCACGGGTGAGGTCAATAGCGCGTTTGAGCTTCCCTTTACCGATCTTAGACCGGTGCGACCGTCCGAGAACTGCGTCAGTGAGGTTTTGGAGGCTCCAGCCGGGGCGCTTGGCGCAGGGGCCGGACGAAAAGTGCGGGATTACCGGCCGCACCCCGGGCTTGATCGCGCTCATATGTCTATCCTTCCAGATAGGCGCCCCTCGTTGGGGAGGGGTGTCCCACTGGCGGAGATAGGCGAGTTGCCCGCCGCGGTCAACTCCGGCAGACGACAAGGCTTAAGGAAATGCGAAAGGTCGCCGGGTTGGCCGTTAGAAGCGCGCGCCGACGCCGAGCTGGCCGGTATTGATGTTGGTGCGAATGCCCGCGACCGGGCCAAATGCGATGTATTGCCACTCGCCGCGCAGGAAAATGCCGGGCGTTATCGCCCAATCCACACCAAGGCCGGCAGCAAGGCCGCCAACGAAGTCGTTGTCCTTCCCAACCGTTTGCGTCGTGGTGGTCGGGCCATAAGTTGCGCCCGTCGAGGCGTTGTCGCCCTGTTGGAAAACCGTTGCAGTCGTCGCGAAGTTGAACCGGCCCAACACAAAGCCAACGGTGGCATACGGCAGGAATTGGCCGACCGCGTAACCCGCGCGTCCACGCAACATAGCATAATCGATCAATTTGATCGTCGATTGTGCATCGATTGAGACTACGTTGTGGAATCCGTCGGAGGTGTCGAACTGGCGCGCGATCGAGCTTGCCGCACCCGCTTCGAGCGTAGTCGCCGTGTTGTTATAGACAAGTTCTGCCCCCAGGACGAGCCGCTCCCATTGCATGTTGTAGCTGAGGAAGGCGCCGTACGCTTGGCCGTTGGTGCCGTTGGCTGACAAGGCCGCCCAGTTCGAAGGGGCAAATTCGCTTTCGACGGTCGTGTTTTGCAGGATAAATGCCACCATCCCGCTCGTGCTGTTGCCGAAATCGGTATTCATGTTCGCCAATCCGGCCTGGATGCCGAATTGCCAACCATCCCAGCGGGCATAGGTCGGTGTAAGAGAACCGCGCAACGCGTCAGGCCAATCCGCTGCAACTGCGCGATCAGCCGCGGCTGCCGCGACAAGCGAACAAACAGCGGCGATGACGGGAAGAGACGCCGCCTTACCTACTGCGTCTGGACGCAGCCTGACATCAGCACCTAGACCCAACCAACCCATGACCAGAGTTCCGTTTTTTCACCTTCGCCAACCGCCGTTTGTTGCGGCCGTCGTTACCCTCTGCTCCGCAGCACCGGTGGCGGCGGCAGATCGCAGCACGTCCAGCGCAAGCCGAGCATGAAATCGTTTGAGTAGAGATTGCCGAACTTGAAGATGTCGTGAGTACAGGTCACCGAGCAGTCGACAGTGTCGGTGATCGATCCGTAGTTGAGATAGCGGTACGTGAAATCGATCTTCAGGTTCTTGTTTATGTTGTAACCGACGCCGAGATAGGCCGCGTAGGCAAAATGCCATGTGCTCGGATTCCGGCCGAAGCCGAAGCCGCCGTTCGGATTGAAGTCGCTGAAGTCTGACAGAGAGTTCAAAGCGCCGCCGATGCCAAAGCCGACGAACGGCGTGAAGCAATTCCACGTGCCGAGATCGACGAAGGCGTTGGCGAGGAGGACCACCGAACTGATATTGCCCTCGTAAATATCCAGCCCGTTGGGCGGATAGGTCACGAAAGCAAATACGCGTGACTTTGCGCGATATTCGATCGTACCGTCGAAGCGCAACCAGTTATTCCACTCGTAGCCGAATCCGCCTCCGAGGAAAAACGTGTCGGTGTTCGATGCGTGCTGAAGGGTGGCGTTGGTCTGCGTGATGTAGTCGAGGCTGTAGGCCCCGTTCAGGCCGGCGCCAACGTAGCCACGCAAATACCAGCCCGATGCAAAATCCGGCACTACCATTGGGGGCGGAAAATAATCGGCAGCGCGCCCGGAATCAGCGGCCGTAACTGACGCAACCACTGCTAACGTTGCAACTGTTAAACGCCAACAACCCATGCTCATCCCCCACGCAATCGCGACCTATTCCGCTCGGCGACCGAATGGACGATGGCAGCAAATCCTTAATCGACGCTTAACCTTACTTTTTAACCACGCCAGTTAACGAAGATGAACGCGGACGGATTCCGGGCGCTCACCTGCAAGCGAACGTAAGAAACCGTTCACGTTTGCAACGCGACGCCTCAATACGAATTTTTTTGAGAGAAATACGCCCGGTCTTCCACGCCCTGATGTCGGCTATTTCATCCGGATCAGGCGGCGACCGTATTCAAGGCTTCGACAACATCATCAACGACGGCCTCAACGAGATTCTTGTCGTCGCCCTCGCCCATGACGCGGATGACCGGCTCAGTGCCGGACGGACGAACGATCAAGCGACCGCCCCGGCCGAGCTTTTTCTCGGCGCTGGCAATGGCCGAACGGACGCCGGCGTTTTCAAGAGGCTTTCCCTTCTGGTAGCGCACGTTCTTGAGCACCTGCGGCAACGGCTCGAAGCGATGACAGAGTTCGGACACGGGCTTGTTGGCGCGTTTAATGACTGCCAGGACCTGCAACGCCGCTATAAAGCCGTCGCCAGTGGTGGTGTAGTCGGAAAGAATGATGTGGCCGGAGGGCTCTCCGCCAATGTTGTAACCGTGCGCGCGCATATGTTCGAGCACATAGCGGTCGCCAACCGGAGTTCGCACCAGTTCAAGGCCGAGCTTGTCGAAATGCCGCTCAAGGCCAAGGTTGGACATCACCGTAGCGACGACGCCGCGACGCAGAAGCCTGCCGTCCTCTTTCCAACTCTCGGCAATTACGGCCAGCAGCTGATCGCCATCCACGACGTGCCCACGCTCATCCACGATGATGACGCGGTCGGCATCGCCGTCGAGGGCGATTCCGATATCCGCGCGCATCTCGCGCACCTTGCGCGAGATCGCGGCAAGGTCGGTTGAACCGCAATCCTTGTTGATATTGAAACCGTCAGGATCGACGCCGATCGGGATCACATCGGCGCCCAATTCCCACAGCGCGCCCGGCGCAACCCTGTACGCTGCGCCATTGGCGCAATCGATTACGACGCGCAAGCCTTCAAACGACACCGCCTTTGGCAAGGTCAGTTTGGCGAATTCGATGTAGCGATCCTGGACGCCGTCAATACGTTTGGCGCGGCCGAGATCGTTGCTCTTGGCCAGTTGTTTGGTGAGATCAGAATCAACCAAGTCTTCGATGCGGCCTTCGACTTCATCGCTGAGCTTGTAGCCATCCGGTCCGAACAGCTTGATGCCATTGTCGTCAAACGGATTGTGTGAGGCAGAAATCATAACGCCGAGATCGGCGCGCATCGAGCGCGCCAGCATACCGACCGCAGGTGTCGGAATGGGTCCGGTGAGCAAAACGTCCATACCAACTGAGGTAAAGCCGGCAACGAGCGCGTTCTCGATCATGTAACCGGACAGGCGGGTATCCTTGCCGATCAGCACACGATGCCGATGATCGCCGTTCTTGAAAATAAGTCCGGCCGCCTGGCCGACTTTAAGCGCCAATTCCGGCGTGATGACACGATTGGCCCGCCCCCGAATGCCGTCGGTGCCAAAATAACGACGAACCATGAAAACAACCCCCCGAAGCCGACGCTACGGTTTACGGTCACTGACTAGCCGGTTTTGGATGGGCGGCCAAGCCTGCCCAACACATCTATAATAGCGCCAACGCCGTGAATTTACTTCAATAATCGGAGGGTATTATTACCGGCGGCCTTAACTTCCGTTAGTGGCGGCGCGGCGTTACGCGGTGCCCATTCGCGGCGTGCCGGAGCTATGCTACCCGATGTGTTAACAGCCGAGTATCCAGAACCCGTCCCATGAAAACCATAGCTTGCATCGACGACTTGCGTGCGCGCGCACGGCGCAAAGTTCCCAAGGCATTTTTCGAGTATGCCGACAGCGGCTCCTATAATGAGGAGACCTTGCGCGCCAATCGCGCCGATCTCGAAACAATCAAGCTGCGTCAGCGGGTGATGGTCGACGTCTCGAATCGGGATATCGCCACCACCATTGTCGGCCAGAAAGTAAGCGCACCGTTTGCGCTGGCACCGATCGGCTTGTGCGGCATGCAGCATGGTGACGGCGAGATTTTGTCGGCGCAGGCCGCGGAAGAGGCCAACATCCCGTTCATCCTGTCCACAATGTCGATCAATTCAATCGAGCAGGTGGCGGAAGCGACAACAAAACCTTTCTGGTTCCAGCTTTATGTTATTCGTGACCGCGATTTCTCCAAGGACATTTTGGCGCGCGCTACGAAAGCCGGCTGCAACGCATTGGTGCTCACTGTTGATCTGCAGGTTCTCGGCCAACGCCATCGCGATATCCGCAATGGCATGACGGTGCCGCCGGAAATCCGGCTGAAGAACATTGTAGACATGGCAACAAAGCCGGGCTGGGTGCTCAGCATCCTGAAGGGCAAGAGCAAGACCTTCGGCAATCTTGCCGGCCACGTGAAGGGCATGGATGACGTCACATCACTGGCGCAGTGGACCAACAGCCAATTCGATCCGGCCTTGAACTGGAAGGATGTCGATTGGATCAAGAAAATCTGGCCTGGCAAGCTCATCATCAAGGGCATCCTCGACGTCGAAGATGCCAAGACGGCCGTAAAACTTGGAGCGGACGCCATTGTCGTCTCGAACCATGGCGGCCGTCAGCTCGACGGCGCGCCGTCCTCGATCTCGGCTCTCGCGGCGATCGCGCAAGCAGTGGGGTCCGACACGGAAGTATTGTTCGATGGCGGAATCCGGACCGGCGCCGATATGCTGCGCGCGCTGGCGCTTGGCGCACGCGCTTGCCTGATCGGCCGCGCCTACATTTATGGACTTGGCGCCGGCGGAAAGGCAGGCGTCGCAAAAGCAATCGATATCCTCAAGAAGGAATTCAGCGTTGCAATGGCGCTCACCGGTACCACCCGGGTCGCTGGCATCGGACCGCATGTCCTTGTCGGCGGCGAGGCGAAGAAGCAGGCGCGCAAACGCAAGGCCTGACGTTTACTCTTCTTTCAATCCATACGCCAAAGAATTACCCGTTGCGCCGTAATATTTGAACGGCAGGAATTTTCCCGTCATTCCGATCCTCACGCGGTCTCCCTTCGGGTCTGGTTGACGCTCGATCGTCATATCGAAATCGATGGCCGACATGATGCCATCACCGAATTCTTCCTCAATGAGCGCCTTCCAGGCGGGCCCATTGACCATCACCAGTTCATAGAAACGATAGATCAACGGATCGGTCGGCGGCATCGGCGTGGCGGTTCCCCGCATCGGGACCTCGTTGAGCAGGGCCTGCTCACTCTTCGATAACCCGAATAGTTTGGCAGCGGCGGCAGCCATCGGCTTGGTCATTTTCTGCTGGCCAAGTACGCCGCCAGTGACCATCACCGGCGACATGCCGCCAATCTGTTCGCAGATATATTTCCACGTCCATCCCTTGTCGCGTTTGATATCGAGAAGCTTTTCGGTAAGATCGGCGCGGTTCATGATGTTTCCTCCTCAAAACTAGAGATCAGTGTGTCGCCGCTTGCTGAGCGCGACCCGACTTTTTGGATGTCCCCTGATTTACGGCAATTGCTGGTTCTGGCAAGCCTGGTCGTACGACAGTCACGCGACGCGGATCGTAGGCACCACCGACATCTTCGATAAAGCTTCGGCTGCGGCTCACCAGAAAATCGATGATGTGGTTGCGTGTTGCATAGTAGAGAGGGTGTCTGTGGAAATCGGCGCGAGCCCGCTCTTTTGGGAGAGGATTTTCCACGATTTCAGCGAGAACCGCGCCGGGACCGTTCGTCATCAGCACCACTTTATCGGCCAGATAGATTGCTTCATCGACGTCATGCGTAATCATGAACACGGTTTGACCGGTTTCCTGGCAGATGCGTCTGACTTCATCCTGCAAGGTGCCTCGCGTCAGCGCGTCAAGTGCGGAGAACGGCTCGTCCATCAACATTATTTTCGGCTCGATCGAAAGCGCGCGGGCTATGCCGACGCGCTGCTTCATTCCACCAGATAATTCGGCTGGGCGCTTATGCTCGGCGCCAGAAAGCCCAACCAGATCAATGAACCTTTGCGCATGCGCATTGACTTTGAGCGCAGACCAATCGCGCCACTTCGAGGACACTGCATACGCGACGTTCCCCAGCACGCTGCGCCAGGGCAGCAGGGCGTGGCTCTGGAAGATAACAGCGCGATCCAAACTGGGACCTTCGATTGCCCGTCCGTCAACGATCACAGTACCGCTCGATGGGACGTCGAGCCCGGCGAGGATGTTGAGTACGGTGGTTTTGCCGCAGCCCGAATGTCCGATCACGCAGATGAATTCCCCACGCATCATCGAGAGCCAGAGGTTCTCGAAAATCGTCGTCACGCCGCCATCGGGCTTCGGATAACTGCGCGCAATGCCTTCAATGGAAATGAAGCGGTCGGTCATGTTTCATTCTGGAAAAGTGACCAGCCGCGTCAGCTGCGCTAGAATCAGGTCGAGCGACATTCCAACAATGCCAATCAACAAGATTGCCGTAATCACATTGGTGATCGACAGGTTATTCCATTCATTCCAGACGAAATATCCGATACCCGTGCCGCCGACCAACATCTCGGCGGCGACAATCACCAGCCAGGCGATGCCGATCGAGATGCGCATGCCAGTGAGGATGGTCGGCGCGGCAGCTGGAAGGATAATCGTGAACGCGCGACGAAAAGTACCTACTTCCAAAGTTTTCGCCACGTTGAGCCATTCACGCCGCACTGAGGCAACGCCGAAAGCAGTATTGATCAATGTCGGCCACAACGAACAGATGAAGATCACGAAGATCGCCGAAAGGCTGGAGTCCTTGATGGTGTAAAGTGCCAGAGGCATCCAGGCGAGCGGCGAGATCGGCTTGAGCACCTGGATAAAAGGATCGAGCGCCCTGCTCATCAATGGCGACATACCAATCAGAAAACCGACCGGAATAGCAATCAGGACTGCAAGCAGATAACCGGTCAGCACACGCGCAATCGAAAAAGCGAGTTGAATGCCCACACCCTTGTCGTTCGGTCCATTGTCATAGAACGGCCGGCGTACGTGCTCCCATAATTTCTCCCCGACATCCATCGGGCCTGGCATCGCTGATTTGCCTTGGGTCGCGGTCGCGCCCATAAGCTTGGCGTATTCCGGATCCATGCGTTGCGCCGTTCCTGCATCGCGGGTGGCGAGATGCCATGCGACGAGGAAGCTGAATAGCAGGCCCAGTGAAACAACGGCCGCGCGCCCGGTCAGCGATGCCGCTTTCATTTACACGACCTTCTTGATTTTGAAGCTCCTCAGATAGTCGTCCGGCTTCGATGGATCGAAGGTCTTGCCCATCACCACAAAGGTCTTCGACGTCGCCTTTGGCGGCGTCAGTCCGACATCCTTCATGAGCTTGGCCGTATCGGTTGCGAGAAAAACTTCTTCGGCGATCTTGGCGTAGTCGACATCACCCTTGATCTGCCCCCAACGCTTCATTTGGGTCATGATCCAGACTGCAAAAGACTGCCAAGGAAATGGATCGAAATCGATACGGTCGGGCACATTCTTCACGTTGCCCAACCCATCGGCAAAAGTGCCGGTCAGCACCTGCTCAACCACCGTCACAGGCTGATTGAGATAGTTGGCCGGAGCAATTGCTTCGGCAATTTGTTTGCGATTTTCCGGTTTGTGCGCAAAGGCAGTCGCGTCGATGATCGCTTTAAGAAGTGCGGCGTATGTGTTGGGGCTTTCGGTGACAAATTCCTTGGACGCCGCGAAGGCGCAACACGGATGCCGGTCCCATATCTCCTTCGACAACACGTGGATGAAACCGACACCATCATAGACAGCACGCTGATTCACCGGGTCCGGCGCAAGGAAACCGTCGATGTTATCCGCGCGTAGATTGGCGACCATTTCGGGTGGTGGTACCGCGCGGATCTGGATATCCTGGTCGGGGTCGATGCCGTGCTCCGCCACGTAATAGCGAAGGAGATAGTTGTGCATCGAATAGTCAAAGGGCACGGCGAACTTCATGCCCTTCCAGTCTTTAGGGTCGCGCTTGTCCTTGTGTTTGACAGCAAGCGTGATCGCCTGGCCATTGATGTTCTCGACTGCCGGCATGGTGTAAGGAATTGACTTCGAGCCGACACCCATCGTGATAGCCAGCGGCATGGGCGACAGCATGTGCGCGGCGTCGTATTCCTTATTGATGGTCTTGTCCCGGATTACCGCCCAGCCGGCGGTCTTGATAACGTCAACGTTCAAGCCCTGTTTTTCGTAGAAGCCCATCGGCTTAGCCATGATGATCGGCGTGGCACAGGTGATCGGGATAAATCCAACTTTGAGATCTTTCTTTTCGATCGGTCCACCGGCTGCGAAAATTTCGGTTGCGATCTTCAACGGGAAGAATTGCGATAGCGCGGCCAGCGCAGTCGAAGCGCCCAGCCCCCGCAAAAAGGCGCGCCGCCCGTTATCGGCCGGAAAAATCGCGCGCATAACCGCCGAAGCGACCACGTTCTCATAACGCGTGTCATCGCTTGCGACCGGCACACATTGTAGGTGCGTGGCCGTGTCGCGTTCATGCTCGGCTTGGCTGAAATGGCGGCCGCAGGAGCAGCCGCTGTCGTTCAGATCACGTGTGTGATCGAAAGCATTGTCGAACGTTGACATGTACGCATTCCCGTTTTGGCCGGAGATTCCGGCAGTGTTACCGTCGGATTTGCAATCGACATGCCAGAGCTGTTGCTAAAAAGAACGGCAATTAGTGCGACGGATAGAGGGATATTCTTGGCTAGAGACATTTCAAACTGCCCTATTCTTGGGCAAACGCATTAAACTTCGGCACTTGGTGCCAATTTGAATTTCTCGGCGGCGGGTGTATTTAACCGCCATGCAGGACGCCGCAAACGCACTGACGCAGCAATTCCTTGCCTGGGTGGCAGAAGCGCCGCGCAGCTATTCCGACGCCGATGCCTGGCGGCGGAGTTGCCCGCATTTGTCGATCTGGGAAGACGCCATTGCCAGCGGGCTGATCCGTTTTGAAAACGGCAGCAGCATGAAAGAGTCGCGGATTTTTCTGACCGCGCGCGGGCGCAAGCACCTCAACGGAAATTGATCGGTTTCGCGCCGCTGACCGAGAAATTAATTCTCCGGTCAGGGGTTTGGCACATAGTTCGCTTGTGCAGGAATCACCATGAATAACCCCGCCGATCCCCGACTGGTCTGGGTTGCCACCGTGCTCGGGGTGGCCGTGTTCATCCTCTACGTCACACACATCTAGGCTTACGCGCGTCGTCTCACCCACATTCCCTTGCGGCTTGACGTCCTCCGTTTGCCCGGTAGACTAGAACAAACCAAGAACACAAAAGTAAGAGCGGCCCGGCAACCGGGCTAATACTTTCGCTTCTTCAAAGGCTTGCGTGTCGTGATCGAGCAGCTTCGGCAACGTCTTCTGGGCCTGCAAAGGATCCCTGGGATTGGTGACAAACCCGGCTTTCTGCCCCTTGGCATCGCCGCCATCGATTCGATTCTCGGTGGGGGGCTCATGCGCGGCGCGCTGCATGAAATTGCAGCGACGGGTGAGGCACATTTCACCACCGCGGCCGGTTTCGCTTTGGGGCTGACAGCACTTTCTGCGTCCTCACCCCGCCTGTTCTGGATCGCCGAGGATATGGCGCTCGCCGAAAGCGGAGCGCCGCATGGTGGCGGCCTCGATGCTTTCGGTCTTGCGCCCGAAAGGCTTATGACGGTGAGCGCCGCGCATCGTCGAGACCTGTTGTGGGCAATGGAAGAGGCGCTGCGCTGCCGCGCCGTCGATACGGTGATCGGTGAAATGCGCACCGGCAGAATCGATGGGATAGCCGTGCGGCGGCTTTCGCTCGCCGCGGCGGAGGGCGGCGCATTGGCGCTGTTGCTTCGCGCCGCGCCGCCGACCGATGCCTCTACCGCCGCTACCCGCTGGATCGTCGGCGCCGCACCTTCGGCCGCCGCGCATGGTCCAGGTGCACCGCACTTTGCCGCACAACTTGTCCGCAATCGTCGCGGTCCGATCGGATCATGGAATCTTGAATGGAGTGATGAAGATGAACGATTCATCCTCGCAACGCATGCTCAGTCTATGGCTGCGCCGGCTCTCGACCGACCGCATCGCCAGGTCGCGTGAACGATCGGCACCGCTGATTGTCACCGGCAAGTGCCGCAATATCGAAGTCATAACCGCTGTCGATGATGCAGCAGGACGGCTCGGTCTTTCGCCTGGCCTCGCCTTGGCGCAAGCGCGCGCCATGCATCCAAATATCGACGTAGTAGCCGAAGACTCCGGTGCTGACGCCGACCTGCTTGAATCCATTGCCGATTGGTGTCTGCGTTACACGCCGCTCGCGGCCTGCGATGCGCCCGATGGACTGCTGCTCGACATCAGCGGCTGCGCGCATCTTTATGGCGGCGAACACGAGCTGGTCGCCGATCTCAGCAGGCGGCTGGAAAATGCAGGCTTTGCCTATTCGGTGGCTATTGCCGGCGCCATCGGTGCTGCCTGGGCCGCAGCACATTACGGCGAACCAGCGAGCTATGCCTGTGGCCAGGAGCGTGCACTGCTTGCTCCATTACCATTATCCGCGCTCCGGTTGGTGCCGGCCACAGTTGCAGACCTTGCGCGTGTTGGTCTGAAACGCGTCGGCGATATCATCGATCTGCCCCGCGCACCTCTTACTGCCCGCTTTGGTCCTGAGGTGTTGCGGCAGCTCGATCGTGCGTTGGGCGGTGAACACGAACCGTTGACGCCGCGGTTGCCGGTTGCACCTTATGCCGCCGAGCAGCGTTTTGCCGAACCGATCGCGCGCGAAGAAGACGTGTTGGCGATCATCGTAAAATTGGCGCGCAGATTGCAATTCGCACTGGAGCGGCGCGGCGACGGCGCCCGGCGCCTTGAACTGGCCCTATTCCGCACCGATGGCGTGGTGCGCCGCATCGCTGCCGGCACTTCGCGGCCGCTGCGTGACCCCGACGAAATCCGTGGGTTATTTGCCGAACGTCTCACCGCCCTCGCCGACGCACTTGATCCTGGCTTTGGTTTCGATATGGCGCGGCTCTCGGTCATTGTCGCCGAGCCGCGTCCACCGGAACAGATCGGCATCAATGGCCAGGAAGATACGGTCGCGTTGGACCGTCTGATCGATCGGCTCAGTGCGCGGCTGGGCGCGCGCCGCGTACGCCGATTGATCGCACAGGACAGCCACACTCCGGAGGTGGCTGAAACCGTACTTCCCGCGCAAGCCGTCAATGACGATGCCGGCTGGCATGCGTTTCACTGTTATCGCGATCAAACAGAGCTTGCTCCGCGTCCGTTACGGCTGCTGGCGCGGCCGGAGCCGATCGAAGCGGTGGCGGAAGTGCCGGACGGCCCGCCGTTGCGTTTCCGCTGGCGCCGCGCGCTGCACGAAGTGATCGCCGTCGAAGGCCCCGAGCGCATCGAAGGCGCCTGGTGGAGCGAACATGGCGGACCTGCGCGCGATTACTTTCGCGTGGAGGACAAAAACGGTTTGCGATTCTGGTTGTTCCGCTCCGGTCTCTACCGCGATCTCGCACAAGGCGCGGCGGCGCCGAGCTGGTTCCTGCATGGCACATTTGCGTGAAGAAAAAGAACCTCATGGTGAGGAGCGCGGCAAAGCCGCGCGTCTCGAACCATGAAGCAATGCTCATCCTTCGAAACGCCGGCCTTCGGCCGTGACCCTCTCCCACAAGGGGAGAGGGTTAGACAGTCCGTGCGTCAGTACCATGCGTTATTTTGAATTCGCCGTCGCCTCGAATTTCTCATTCCTGCGTGGAGCCTCGCACCCGGAAGAACTGATGGTGCAGGCCGTTCATGCCGGACTCGCCGGACTTGGATTATGCGACCGCAATTCTGTCGCGGGCGTGGTCCGCGCGCATCTGGCCAAACGCGAGCAGAATTTATCGCTACGTTATCATCCGGGCGCGCGCCTGGTGTTTAGCGATGGCACACCCGATGTGCTTGCTTACCCGCGCGACCGCGCCGGTTGGGGAAGACTTTGCCGTCTGCTGACGCTTGGCAATCTCCGCGCCGAAAAAGGCGAATGCACTTTAAAGCTTGATGATCTTCTGTCGCACGCCATCGGGCTCGAGCTGATCGCTATGGGTGGCTCGGCACAGCTGCTGGCCCGCTTGGGGGAAGCTGCGCCTCATCGCGTTCGCCTCGCTGCTTCCATGCTCTACCGCGGACGCGACCGCACGCGGCTGACGCGCATGAAGGAACTTGCCCGCATCGCCCGCATTCCGCTCATTGCAGTCAACGACATCTTCTATCACCACCCCGACCGGCGGCCGCTCGCTGACGTACTTACCTGCATCCGTGAAAAAACCACCATCGACCGTGCGGGGCGCAAACTCGCCGTCAATGCCGAACGGCATCTGAAACCGCCGCAGGAAATGATGCGGCTGTTTCGCGATGCGCCGGAGGCAATCGAAGAAACTGTTATTCTCAGCGATGCGCTTTCGTTTTCGCTTGACGAACTTCGTTACGAATATCCCGACGAGCAAGTCGACGGTTTCAACAACGCCCAGGATGCGCTGGCACACCTTACTTATGAGGGCGCCGCCCGTCGCTATCCGCAGGGGCTTCCTGGCAAGGTACGCGCCAACATCGAGCATGAGCTCAAGTTGATCGCACAATTGCAATACGCGCCTTATTTTCTCACCGTTTACGACATCGTGCGTTTCGCTCGCTCGAAAGGCATCCTCTGCCAGGGCCGCGGTTCAGCCGCCAATTCCGCCGTCTGTTTCTGTCTCGGCGTCACCGAGGTCAATCCCGAGCGTGCCGATCTGCTGTTCGAGCGTTTCATCTCGCCCGAGCGGCGTGAGCCGCCGGACATCGATGTCGATTTCGAGCACGAGCGGCGCGAAGAGGTCATTCAATATATCTACGGCAAATACGGGCGTGAACGAGCGGGCATCGCCGCGACCGTGATTTCGTATCGCGGCCGTTCGGCAATTCGCGAAGTCGGCAAAGCCTTCGGTCTTTCCGAGGATACCATCGGCGCGCTGTCGTCTTCGATCTGGGGCGGCGGGGGCGGCGCAGTATCAAAAGATTCAGTCACCCGCACCGGTCTCGATCCGCAAAGCCGCCGCATGCGTCAGATCCTGGCGCTTGCCCACGAGATCAATGGTTTCCCACGTCATCTTTCCCAGCATGTCGGAGGCTTCGTCATCACGCGCAGCCGTCTCGACGAAGTGATGCCGATCGGCAATGCGGCGATGGATGACCGTACTTTCGTGGAATGGGACAAGGACGATCTCGATGCGCTGGACATCCTGAAAATCGATGTTCTCGGTCTCGGCATGCTGTCCTGCCTGCGTAAGGCGCTCGATCTGGTGGACAAGCATTACGGCGAGCGGTTTACCCTGGCCACCATTCCGTCCGAAGACCCTGCCGTTTATCGCATGCTGTGCCGCGCGGATTCGCTCGGTGTATTCCAGGTGGAGAGCCGCGCGCAGATGACCATGCTGCCGCGGCTTGCACCGAAGAATTTCTATGACCTGGTGATCGAGGTCGCCATCGTCCGGCCCGGTCCGATCCAGGGCGACATGGTGCATCCTTATCTGCGCCGGCGACGCGGCCAGGAGAAAATCTCGTACCCGTCAAAAGAACTGGAAGCGGTACTGCACAAAACTCTCGGCGTGCCGCTGTTTCAGGAGCAGGCGATGAAAATCGCCATTGTCGCCGCCGGGTTCACGCCCTCGGAGGCCGACCGGCTGCGGCGCGCCATGGCCACCTTCAAGCGTGTCGGCACCATCGGCACTTTTCAGCGCAAGATGATCGACGGCATGTTGGCCAATGGTTACGACCGCGATTTTGCCGAACGCTGTTTCCAGCAGATCGAAGGGTTCGGCGAATACGGCTTTCCGGAAAGTCATGCGGCAAGCTTCGCGCTGCTGGTTTACGCTTCAGCTTGGCTGAAATGCCGTTATCCCGATGCTTTTGCTGCCGCACTTTTGAATGCCCAACCGATGGGCTTCTATGCCCCGGCGCAAATCGTGCGTGACGCACGCGAACACGGCGTCGAGGTGCGGCCACCCGACGTCAACCATTCACATTGGGATTCGACGCTTGAGCCGGGTCAACACGCGATGCAACACATGCACGAATTGCACCATGAAATGCGGGACGATGTCCGCGCAACGCATGCAATGCGCCTCGGATTGCGTGAAATAAAGGGGTTGAGCCAGGACGATGCTGAGCGGATCGTGCAAAAACGAGGCGCTGCTTACGACTCCGTACGCGATGTCTGGCTGCGCACCGGACTTTCTCCGCGCGTGCTGGAACGGCTGGCCGATGCCGACGCCTTCCGGTCGCTCGGGCTCACCCGCCGTGAAGCATTATGGGCGGCCAAAGCCCTTGGCCGCGTCGGTAATCGCGATGATGATTTGCCGCTATTTGCCGTCAGTGGCGATGTCTCGCTGACTCGCGCCGTTGCACGGGAGCCAGACGTACGCCTTCCACCGATGCCGATCGGCGAGGAAGTCATTAATGACTACCGTTTCCTGCATCTGTCGCTGCGTGCGCATCCGGCACAATTTCTGCGTCCCGATCTCAATGCCCGTGGCATCAACAAAAACGAGACGTTGCGCCGGCTTGCTTCCGGATCACGCACGCGCATCTCGGGACTCGTCACTTGCCGGCAACGGCCAGGTTCAGCCAATGGCGTCGTCTTCATGACGATTGAAGACGAAACGGCGGTCGCCAATGTGATTGTATGGCCGAAAGTATTCGAGCGCTTGCGGCCAGTGGTTCTCGGTGCGCGCTATGTCGCGGTTAGCGGTCTCGTGCAGGAGGAATCGGGCGTAATCCACGTCGTCGCTGAGCAACTCGAAGATCTTACATATCTTCTGGCACGGCTGGCCGATCATGGCGCCGAGATCGACGGGCTGGCGCGCTGCGACGAAGTTCGCCGGCCAATCGAGGAGCAGCGCGAGGCGCGCCTTGCCGGCGGCCGGCAAAGCCGGCTTGTTCGTCTCATGCGGGAAATGCCGGATCTTGCCGACGATCTCGATGTCTCCGCGCGCGGCTCCGCGCACGCGCCCACACGCCGCGCGAGTTGATCACATCGGCGGATCGACGCCGCGGCCGACGTTAACACGGACAGTCGTCAGCGTACCGTCCTCCTGCTTGGTCGCAGCCGGAATATAGATTTTGGCGCCTGACTTAAGCTCATCTTTGCTGCCGGGCACATAGGTCACGATCACGGTTTCCGGGACGACATCGATCTTCTTCTCGCCGTCCTTATAATTAAGGATGAGTGTCGTTCCCTCCTTTTCGACCGCCCCATTGATTTTACTTTTCGCCACGGCATTGACCGTGCCGTTGGTCATCGTGCTCTTGGGCTTGTAGTCGTAAGGCCGATCGCCCTCGCCTGTCCCACGCATCGACTCGGGGAAAATATGCACTTCGACGGCCGTCCAACGGCCATCCTCCTGCGGCATCGCGGTCGATCCGACGTATGACCCCGACCCAATATCGGCCAGCGATGCTTTGACCAGTGCGACAACCCTGATGTCGTCGGACATCTTTATCTTCAATGTCTCACCGCCACGCGCCTTGACGGTCATCATTGCACCGTCCACCTGCTCGATCGTGCCGCGCACACGCACAGGTTTTTCCTGAGCCGATACAGATGCAGCCAACGCCGCCACAGAGATGACGCCAAGCAGAACTCGAATGAACATGGTTTTCTCCGTCCCAAAGAGATGCGCCGCCCTTAAGGACGGCGCAGGATTTATCAACACAATTGCCGAACCCTTCCGCGTTACATCGCCGGAACTACATCGCGCCCGATATACATCGTCTTGGCGAGGATCGAGCCATCCGGTTGCTTTTCCGACGCGAAAATAATGATCTGAGATCCGGCCTTGATCTCGTCCTTGTTGGCCGGCGCCACTGCCGCAATCGTTGTCGTGGGCATCACGATGATTTTCTTCTCGCCTTCTTTGTATTTCACCACCAGCACCTGGCCGTTCTTTTCGGCCACGCTGCTCTCAACAAAAGCATTGGTCATCGTGCTGCCGGGCTTTGCATCCCAGGGACCATGTCGGTCGGGCACAACACCACGCTGCGCCGGAAGAAAGATGTGAACCGAGAATGCCTCGATGCTGCCATCCGCCGCGGGCATGCCCGCGATACCGATGAAGCTGTCATTCTTGATGTCGGCGAGCGAAGCCTTGACCAGCGCGGACACCCGCGCGTCGTCGGCAACCTTCACGTTGAGCATGGTGCCGTCGCGCGTTTTTAACGCGAGCATACCGCCATCAGCCTTTTCGACCTGGCCGCGGATGCGGTTTGCCTGTTGTGCGTGGCCAGCCGTCGCAAAAACCACGGCAATTGCAGCAGCGGCAAGCGCCCGCCGCGTCATATTCCTTTTGAACATTATGACGTCCTCCGATTGGGTTCCGGCTTTCCGCCGGTTTCAGTCAGGCGAATAACCCCAGGGAGGCCACCTTATTCCTTATGCGGCAGATTTATCTCACTTTTTCTTGAGATCCGCCTCGACCAGCGCCCGCAACCCCGGCGTTACCTCCGGGCGAATGCCGAACCAGAGCTGAAAACCGCGCACCGCCTGATGCAGCAGCATGCCGAGCCCATCGGCTGTGCGCAGACCGCGCGCACGCGCCGACGCGAGCAGCCCGGTGACCAGAGGGGCATAGACGAGATCGGCAACCACCATCGACGGCGGGCAGCGAAGGTTGATTTCGAGCGGCGGCTGTCCATCCATGCCAAGCGTTGTGGTATTCACCAATAATCCGGCGCCGCCGAGCAGGCCGGTCGTTTCTTCCCAAGTGGCGACCTGCACACGAGCGCCGAATTTTTTTCGCAGCGCCTTTGCCCGCTCGACCGTACGGTTGATCACGTAGACCCGGCCCACTTCGCGCGCCAGCAAGGCGAATATCACCGCGCGCGCGCCGCCGCCGGCGCCCAGCACGACGGCAGTCGATAGACCGCGATCCCAGCCCGGCGTGGTCGCATCGAGATTGGCAAGAAACCCTTCAACATCGGTATTGGTCGAGCGCAGTTTGTTATCGTCGTACCACAGCGCGTTGGCTGCACCCACGGCGCGCGCGCGCTCGTCTGGTTCCGTGAGCTTTAGCGCGACCTCCTTGTGCGGCAGCGTGATATTGGCACCGATGTAGCCGTTTGCGCGCAGGTTCTTGATGAAATCAGGAAATTTCTCGGGCGGCACGGCCTCACGGCGATATTCGGCATCAAGGCCGTGTTGTTTGATCCAGTAATTGTGGATCAATGGCGAACGCGAATGGCCTGCGGGCCACGCGATGATGCAGACTGCTTTGTGTTCCTTGCTCATTTTTCAGCTACCACTGTATTACGCAGCACACCGATCTCCGGCACCGCGATCTCAACCGTATCCCCGGCCTTCAGCCAGACCGCCGGCTCGGCGCGATTGAGCTTGACCGGTGTGCCCGTCACCAGCACGTCGCCGGGATTGAGCGTCATGAATGTGCTCACATAGGCGATCAGTTCAGAGAATGATTTGATCATGCTCGCAGTGGTGTCGTCCTGTGTCAGCACTCCATTCACCTTGACGGTAATGCGCAGCGGCTTCGAAAGATCAACCTCGTCCGTGGTCACGATCCACGGTCCGATGCTTCCGGTTGCGTCCCAGTTCTTGCCTTGCGTCACATTGAACTTGCCGTGGCGCAGCCAGTCCCGAATGGTTCCTTCATTGCACAGCGTAATGCCCGCTACATGGTCGAGAGCTTCGCCCTGTGGAATACGCCGTCCGCGACGGCCGATCACCAGGGCTATCTCGCCTTCATAATCCAGCTGCTCAGACTCACGCGGCCGTACAATCGGCATACCATGCGCGACCAGCGAGCTGGCCGCGCGATAAAACATGCTTGGATATTTCGGGACCTCTTGATCGCCGTAGTCCGCATTGCGGTTGGCATAATTGATTCCAATGCAAAGGATTTTCTCGGGATGAACCACGGGTGGCAAAAGAGTCAACTTGCTCAGCGGAAAATCCGCACGGACATCGTGCGACGCCGCAAGCGCAGCACGGATTCCGCCGGCGCGGAGCAGGTCGACAATATCGGAATATTTCGGAGCCAATCGCGTCTTCAGATCGACAACGCCCTCACCTATCACGGCGCCAAAACTTTCGCGCCCGCGCACCATGTAACTTGCAAGTTTCATCAATTGTCTCGGAGACTGTAGGCTTTCGGCTTATCGTGCTTTCCGCCGCCCGCTGCATGTATTCCGGGCCCTGCGCGCCGTCAACGCTTGTGTCTCGACCGCCAAGCGGGACATTGCTTTATTACCTCTGCGTATGAGAGGTGAAAGTGCCGCTTCAATCGAGACAACCATGAAATCCATTTTTATCGACTGCAACGACCAGTTGGCCCCGGTTTGGGAAAAAGTCGTCAGGCCCGACGACCCGCCGATCGACGTGAACCGCAAGGCATTTGCGCGTGACGAACTGCCGCGCATCATCCGCGGCTATGAGATAGCAATCGACGATCACTCCTACATGCCGACGCCGCTGGTGGCGCAATGCCCCGAACTCAAACACATCGTTTTTCTCGGGACGGGCCCGGCGAGCTATATGGATGTTGACGAACTCACCGCGCGCGGCATCAAGGTGCACATCATCAAGGGCTACGGCGATACGGCGGTCGCCGAGCACACCATTGCGCTGCTATGGGCGTGCGCGCGCGATCTGGCGCGCATGGATCGCGAAGTGCGCGGCGGTGTGTGGACGCCGCACGAAGGCGTGCAGCTTCTCGGCAAGACGCTGGGCGTGATCGGACTTGGCGGCATCGGCCGCGAGGTCGCGCGCATCGGCAAGGGCATGGGCATGACGGTGATCGGATGGAATCGTACCAAGCATCCGGAAATCGACGTGCCGCTCGTCGACGTCGACACGCTGCTTGCCCGCTCCGACGTCGTCTCGATGAATCTGACGCTCGGCGACGAGACACGGGGGTTTCTCTCGGCCGAGCGGATCGCGCGCATGAAGAAAGGGGTCATCTATGTGAACACAGCGCGCGGGGCACTTGCCGATGAGGCGGCGCTGATCGCAGCACTCAAAAGCGGGCACATCCGTCATGCCGGGCTCGATGTATTCCACAACGAACCGCTGCCGCCCGATCATCCGCTGGCGAAGCTCGACAATGTGACACTGTCAGCGCACGCGGCGTTCCGCACGCCGGAGGCGTCCGAAACGCTGCTCCGACGTGCCATCGATATTGTGAAGCGAATTAAGGCCTAACCTTAGTAGAGACCTGTCGTCGTACCGCCATCGATCACAATGGCGGAGCCTTGAATGTGGCGCGCGTGCGGGCGGGCGAGAAATAGAGCAAGCTCGGCAACGTCCTCGGGTCGGCCGATGCGGCGTGCGCCACTCTTGGCCAGATTGCTTTTGCGTGCTTCTTCCGGCGTGGTGTTATTCGCTTTGGCAAATTGCTGAAATAGGGTGACGACACGATCGGTCTCGACCATGCCGGGATGGATCACGTTGACGTTGACGTCGTCACGGTTGCCGATTGTTGCGAGACCTTTGGCGAAATTCGCAAAGGCCGCATTGACTGAACCGCCGATCAGAAAATCCGGACCAGGCGTCTTGGCCGCGGCGCCGATGATATTGATGATGCTGCCATGTGATGCCTTGAGTAGTGGCCAGAACAGCCGCGAGAGGCGCACCGCGGCGAAATATTTCAGCGCAAAGCCGTCAACAAAAGCATCGTCAGGCAGCTCGAAGTAATTGCCTCCGCGGGTCGCGCCCGCATTGTTGATGAGGATGTCGCAGCGTTTGAATTTTTCATTGACCGCCTTGAACAGCTGTTCACAGCCGGCAAGCGTCCGCAAATCGCCGGCGACGGTAACCGGCGCTGGTCCACCGGTCATCCCCTTGGCGGCGGTCGCGAGGTTGTCCGCGCTGGCGGCCGCCAGGACGACTTGAGCACCTTCGCGGGCAAACGCGGTTGCAATGGCCTTGCCAATGCCGCGACTACCGCCGGTAACAACGACAACTTTTCCTTCGAACTCCTTCGGCACCGGGCCCTCCCTTGAGTTTGTGCGGTCTTTATACGCGGCATGCAGGTTTGTCGCGAGCGTCCTGCATTGACCTCCCCGCGTTCCCGGTCAGAATAAGAAAAAGACGGGAGGACACGTGAAGCCGGCGCCATTCGCCTATACCCGGGCGCGCACGCTCAAGGAAGCGGTGACGCTGCTCGCCAAGCACAAGGATGACGCGCGGCTGCTTGCGGGTGGGCAAAGCCTGATTGCCACACTGAACATGCGCCTTTCGGCACCGGAACTGCTGATCGATATCAACGGCATCAAGGGGCTCGATGGCATTGCCAAGAAAGGCAAGTTCATAGAGATCGGCGCGCTGGCGCGTCATGCCAAGGTGGAACGTTCAGATATTATCGCCAAGCATGCGCCGCTGATTGCGCTGGCCATGCCGCATATCGGCCATCCAGCCATTCGCAATCGCGGCACTTTCGGCGGCTCCATCGCGTTCGCCGATCCGGCAGCGGAATTGCCGGCTTGCTTGCTGGCGCTTGGCGGCGAAATCGACATTGCCGGCCCCAAAGGCAAGCGGAAGGTCAAGGCCGACGCTTTTTTCAAGGGTCTGTTCGAGACTGCGCTGCGGCCGCAAGAAATGGTGACGGCTGTGCGCGTCCCCGCGGCCGATAAGAATACGCGCGTCGGATTTGCCGAACTGGCGCGACGCCACGGCGATTACGCCATCGTGGGTCTTGCCGCCAGCGCGCGCGCCAATGGTAAAGGCCTCACTGACATACGGTTGGCTTTTTTCGGCGTCGGCGCGACCCCGGTACGGGCTAACAAGGCTGAAACCGCACTGGCAGGCGGTAATATCGATGCTGCGATCGCCGCGCTGGACCTTGAGCCGCACGACGACGTTCAGGCAACTGCGAAAGTCAAAAAACACCTGGCCGGCGTGCTGCTTCGTCGCGTGGCCAATGAGCTCATGGAAGCCCGGCAATGAGCGATCGCACTCTCGACATTTCTCTGAACGTCAATGGCGAGCGCGTGCGCATGCACGTTGATGCGCGCAAGACGCTGGTCGATTTTCTCCGCGATGATTTGTCTTTGACCGGCAGTCACGTCGGCTGCGAGCATGGCGTGTGCGGTGCGTGCACCGTGCGCGTCAACGGCGAGATTGTGCGTGGTTGCCTGATGCTCGCGGTACAATGCGACGGCGCCAAAGTGGAGACAATCGAGGGACTCTCGGACTCCGGCGAAGTCGCCGATCTTCAGGCGGCCTTCGAGCAGCGCAACGCCCTTCAATGTGGCTATTGCACGCCCGGCATGCTCGCCACCGCGCAGGACCTGCTCAAGCGCGGCGGCGTTCCGAGCCGGGGCGAAATTCGCGAGCATATTTCCGGAAATTATTGCCGCTGTACCGGCTATCACGCCATCGTCGATGCCGTGGAAGCAGTTGCGCAGGCCCGCGCGAAAGGACGGTGAGCCATGAATGAGCATCTCCATTCGCTTTCGATGGCCGAGCGTGCCGACGAACTGGAAGAAGAAAAGATGCACGAAATGGAGCGCATCATCACGCGCTCGACCATCGCGCATTTGATGGACGGCAACATCAAGATGGACACCAGCCCGGAGATGCGCGCCAGGCATCCCGGCAAGTTCTTCCTGATGGGGGACGATCCGCGTCTGCCACCGATGCCGGAAAAGCCTACTTTGGTGGACTATTTTCGCCGGCGATTTGCCTCCACCGCTCACCTCCTGCAAAGCGCGACGCATGCGCTTAAGACCGGCCAGCCGGAAAAGGTTGTCCTCGCATGCCTGCTGCATGACATCGCGATTGTCAGTTTCATTCGCTGCGACCACGGCTATTGGGGGGCGCAGATGATCGAGCCTTATGTTGACGAGGAAGTGGCCTGGGCGGTGAAGACGCATCAGGCGTTGCGTTTCTTTCCCGACGAATCCGTCGGCTACGGCTATCCCGACCTTTACAAGGAGCTTTTTGGGCCGGACTACCAGCCGGAGCCTTACATTGTTGAGGAATATAAACGCGCTCGCGGCCACAAGTGGTACATGACGTCGCGCCTCATCTGCGTAAACGACATTTATTCGTTCGACCCCAACGCCAAAGTGAATCTCGGCGATTTCGTTGACATCATCGGGCGAAATTTCAAGCAGCCGAAAGAAGGGCTCGGCCTCGACAGCAGCCCTTCAGCGCACATGTGGCGGACAATTCTATGGCCGACCCGCTTCTTGTGAGGTATGCGTGAAGATCACCGAAGATTCTCCCTCCGTACTGACAGCGCTTGACCGGCCGAACTCCTACATTGGCCGATCGGTGCCGCGGCCGAACTTGCAGCGACTGACACAAGGCCGCGGACAATATGTCAGCGACGTCATCCTGCCGCGCATGGCGCAAGTGGCCTACGTGAGGTCCCCGCACGCGCATGCACGCATCGCCAAGATCTCCGCTGAGGCCGCAAAAAAGGCGCCAGGTGTGATCGCCGTCGTCACCGGCGCCGAACTCGCCAACGTAATGACGCCATGGGTGGGCGTACTCACGCATTTGAAGGGCCTGAAATCAGCGCCGCAATCCCCGATCGCCGTTGATCGAGCCTGCTGGCAGGGCGAAGCCGTGTGCGCCGTCGTTGCGCATACCCGCGCCGAGGCCGAGGACGCCTGCGAGCTGGTCAACGTCACCTACCAGGAGCTGCCGGCCGCGACCGACCCGGAAGTGGCGCTTGATCCGAAGACACCTGTGATCCACGCGTCCCTCGGCGACAATCTCTGTTTCGAGCGGAAACTCGACGTCGGCACCGTCGACAAGGCCTTTGCCGAAGCCGACGCGGTGGTTGAAGCCACGTTCCGTTTCGGACGACACACCGGCGTGACCAACGAGCCGCGTGCTGTCGTTGCCGACTGGAATGAAGGCGAGCAGCGGATGACCGTCTATCACGGCACGCAAGCGCCACACATGATGCAGAACCTGTTCGCCAAGCATCTGAACATTGCGGAGCATCAGGTGCGCGTGCTGACCAAGGATGTCGGCGGTTCATTTGGCATCAAGGTGCACACCTATGCCGACGAGATGGCGACGGTGGCGCTGTCGAAACTGCTCAACCGACCGGTCAAGTTCGTTGCCGACCGGCTGGAAAGCTTCATCACCGACATCCACGCGCGCGATCACCGCGTGAAGGCGAAGATCGGCATCAAGAACGACGGCACCATCACGGCGTGGGAGATCGACGACCTCACCGGCATCGGCCCCTATTCGGTCTATCCGCGCACCAGCGGGATCGAGGCCAATCAGGTGGTCAACCTCACCGGCGGCCCCTACGCCTGCCCGAACTATCGCGCACGCGCGC
>DASPUD010000006.1:0-3894 GCA_035623095.1 Pseudolabrys sp. | reverse complement strand
GGCCGGCCGCAGAGCATCATAAGAAACGGAAGGAATTCGTGCGGTGAAGACGGTTGAAGCTGCGGTGATCGGTGTCGGCTGGGTCGGGGGTACGCGTGCGGATACCCTTTCGCGCACGGCGCTCGTGGACAAATTGCACCTGTGTGAAATCCGGCCCGACCGGCTCGCCGAAGTGAAGGCGCTCTACAAGCCGGCCACTGCGACGCTCGACTACAACGACATCACCAGGAACCCCAACATTTCGGTCGTTTACATTTCAACTACGCCTGAATCGAACCACTATCCGATCTGCCGCGACTGCCTGAAGTCCGGCAAAAACGTGATGCTGGAGAAACCGATCGCACTTGAATTGTGGGAGGCCGACGAACTGATCCAGCTTGCCAAGCGCAAAAATCTGAAGTTCACGATCGGTTATTCGCAGCGCTTCAATCCGAAAATCGCTTACGCCAAGAAAAAGATTGTCGATGGTACGCTCGGCAAGGTCGTGTCCGTGCTGGTCAGCCGGCATCTCTCGCGCAGCCTGGGAAAGAAGATCGCCAGCCGCGTACGGCTTTCACCAGTGGTCATGGAATCCACTCACGACCTCGATTTCGTACTCTGGCTGCTGGAACCGGCGAAGCCCGTGCGCGTCTATTCGCAAGGTGCCTACGGCTATATGCAGCCGATCAACGGCTCGCACGACGTCATGTTCACTACGGTCACCATGGACAATGGCGTGGCGGTGATGATCGGCGGCGGCTGGAACCTGCCGCCAAGCTACCCAAATTACTGCGCCACCTGGATCGAAATCACCGGCACCGAGGGATCGTTATTCCTAGACGACACGCAGCGGGACAACTGGCTCAACACGCAGAAGGACGGGCAGCAATTCCCAATGTCCACCATGCCCGGCGAATGGGTGGATAACGTCTTCGCCGGCGGCATGGGGCCGGAAACCATTCATTTCCTCGAGGCCTGCATCCGCGATACGCCGGTAATGGTGACGCCGGAAAGCGCACGCCGTGTGATGGAAACCTATAGCGCCGCCGACCTATCCGCCGACCGCAACGAACCGGTCGACCTGCCGTTGTCAAACGAAACGATTTCGGCCATCGCCGAGTTCAAGCAGAAAATACGCGCGGGGGTAAACCAATGAAGAAGTCGGCCAAAGGCATCGGCCTTGCGATCATCGGCGGCGGCCGCGTCGGGTTATTCCGTGGCGAAGTCGCGGCGCGCCATCCGGCGGTCGAATGGATCGGGCTGGCCGAAAAGAACCCGAACCGCGCCGGCGAAGTGGGCCCCAAGATCAGTGCCGATTTTGTTACGCAGAGTCATGTCGAGTTGCTCAAGCGGCCGGAGGTGACAGCCGCCATCATTTGCACCGACGAGCACCTTCATGTCGATCCGATCATGGCGGCTATCGAACGCGGCATTCCGATGCTGATCGAAAAACCGCTTGCCACCAACCTTGTGGAATCCGAACGGGTGCTGAAGGCGATCAAGGCGGCAAAGCTTGATGCGGTCGTCGGCTACACCCAACGCTTCCGCCGCCGCTGGCTGGCCGCCAAGGAAAAATGCCGCACCGGCGCGCTCGGCGATGTGACAATGGTTACGTCGCGGGCTTTCATGAATCGCCTGGTGGCGATCGACAACTACAAACGCACCGACGATCCATCAACAATCTCGCCGATGGTGATTTCGGGGACGCACGCGCTCGACATCTGCATGTGGTGCCTCGAGGGGAAGACGGCGGTCGAATGCTATGCGCGCTCAGTCGATAAGGTGCTTGGCCCGTCCTACAAAGGCATCGATGGCACTGCCGGCATGATCAACTTCTCCGACGGCACCATCTATCATCTCAATATGTCGTGGGCGCTGCCGGTGACCTGGCCAGCCGCGGTCTATTCACTCGAGGTCGGGATCATCGGTACCGCCGGCGTGCTCACCATCGACGACACGCATCGCGACATCGTGTTGGCTGTCTCGAAACCGCAATCGGAGGGTTACAACCCGGACGCCTCGAGGCTGGTCGATTTCATGGGCAGCTATCCGCCCGGCGATATGGCGCTGGGCGAACTACGCGGACCAATGGCGGAGGAAACCGATTCATGGCTCAACCGGATGGCGCTGGGCCTGCCGACCGCCGCCGCCACCGTTGAGGAAGCCCATCGCAATCTGATGCTGACCAAGGCGCTTGATCTGTCGGCCAAGCGCAAGCAGCCGGTGAAGCTGCCGCTCGATCCGGACGCCGTTCGCGCCGCCGCCTGATTCCTACTGAGCCGTTCTCCGGGCTGGTGTAGCAGCCGGAGCAGGCGTGCTCCGGGCTGGCGTAGCAGCCGGCGCGGGCGTGCTGCCCGTGGTGCCGCCGCCACCGCCGCCAAACAGGATCCGCTGCGGATTGTGCGCGAGATCGGTGATCGCCTTGCCGGCGATCTCAATCTGCCGCGTTGCGGTCGCGGTCATCTTATTGACGCCGATCGTGATGTCGTCGGTGCGCTTGTCCAGATTGTCCATCAGAGTGCGCGCCGATGCCGTCGCTTCCTTGGCGTTGCTCATGGTTGTGCGCGCATCTTTCATGATCGAGTCGACGTTGTCGGTATTGCGCGCAAGCGACGCGCTAAACGATGCAATGTCGGTAATCGCCTGATGCAGCGCCTCCTGGTTGGCGGCGATCACCTCTTCCGCCTTGTTCAGCACATCACGTGCAGCCTGCATCATGTCCTGGCTGGCACTCGGATCGGCCTTCAGAGTCGGCGGCTCGCCCTCTTCTCTCTCGATCAGCGGCGTGTTCGGCGAGACGCCTTTCAGCGAAACCGATGCGACGCCGGTTAATCCGGTAAACTCCAGGCCGACGCGCGTATCGGAGCGTATCGGCGTCGCTTTGTTGACGCCCAGCATAGCGATCACTCGAGACGGATGGTCGGGATCGAGCCGCAGGCTGGTGACCTCGCCGACGCGGATGCCGTTGAACAGAACGTTGCCGCCGACCTGCAGGCCCGACACCGTGCTGTCAAAGATCACTCGGTAGGCGACCTGCTGTTTCTTGCCGGACGAATGGTGCAGCCAGAAGATGAAGCCGAATGCGCCCGCGACCACGGCCAGCGTGAAAAATCCGATCAGTGCGTAGTGCGCTTTTCTCTCCATCACTCCACTCCGTTAGTTCGCAGCCTTTCGACCTGCCCGCGCGCGGACTCCGTGAAAGTAGGCCCTCAGCCAGGGATGCTGCGACGCAAGCATCCTGTCCATGTTGCCCGCCTCAATGATCTTGCCGTCCCCAAGAACGGCAATCCGGTCGCATATCGTATGCAGGCTATCGAGGTCATGGGTTACCATAAAAACCGCCATTGCCGAAGTTCGCTGTAAAGTCAGGATTAACTGGTCGAAATCGCCCGCGCTGATGGGGTCCAGGCCCGACGTGGGCTCGTCAAGGAATAGGATTTCCGGATCGAGCGCCAGAGCCCGCGCCAAAGCGACGCGCTTAATCATACCGCCCGAAAGTTCCGAAGGATATTTACGGTAAACGTCGGGCTTCAGACCGACCATTTCGAGCTTGGTGATCGCAATTTCGGTCATCAGCCGCTCGGAAACATCCAGATATTCGCGGATCGGGAACTCGACATTCTCGCCGACCGTCAACGAGGAGAACAACGCGCCTTGCTGAAACAGAATACCCCAGCGCCTTTCGATTTCCTGGCGCTGCAGTTCGCCGGCCTGATCGAGATTTACGCCAAGGACGTCGATGCGTCCCGCCTGTTTCGGCAGCAGACCGACGATCGTGCGCGTGAGCACCGACTTGCCGGCCCCCGAGGCTCCGACGAAACCCAGAATTTCCCCCCGATAAACGTCGAGCGTGACACCGTTGAGGATGCGGTTGCCCTTGAGATCGACAACCAGATCGCGCACCTCGATGACAGC
>DASPUD010000005.1:0-5023 GCA_035623095.1 Pseudolabrys sp. | reverse complement strand
TCGCACCGCAACTGCGGCTTACCATTTCAGGCCGTTTGGCCGTCCACAAATTGAAGCGTATTTTGGCGGCCGTCTCGCGGCCGAGCTTGAAGCTGGCGGCGAGCGGGCTTTTTTTGATTTCGCGGTTGCCGAACTGACCCGCCATTTTGGCAATGCGTTTGCGGCAAGGGTCAAGCCGATCCAAATTCACCCGTGGGGCAGCGACCCGTTCGCGCGCGGCTCATATTCGTATGCAGTTCCTGGAATGGCGGCTTGCCGGGAGAAACTGGCGAGACCAGTGGACGACCGCTTATTTTTCGCTGGCGAGGCATGTTCGCTCGGCGATTTCTCTACCGCACACGGGGCCTTTATCACGGGTGTTTCCGCCGCCGAGCAGGCGCTTAGCGCGCGTGCGCGACGTTAGGATAAACAGGCCACGGTCCTGAACGAAGCGCAGTTTTGTGATGGCCATCACAGCCAGCAAAAATGGGCCGTTTAGTTTTTGGGCGGGGTGCGCCATGTTCTCGACATTAGAGTTCAATGACAATAACGTGCTGAGCGAATCCCTAGGCACGTTGATGCTCAAAACTTCAATTCGGGTTCGGTTCTGGGGAGTCCGCGGAAGCATTCCCTGTCCCGGCCCGGCGACGATCCGTTATGGCGGCAACACACCGTGCATTGAGGTCCGCTGCGGTGAACACGTAATCATTTTCGATGCGGGTACCGGATTGCGGCAACTTGGTATCGAGCTCGCCAAGGATCAGAAAATAAAAAACGTCGACATTTTCATAACGCATTGCCACTTGGATCACGTTTCTGGCTTGCCCTTTTTCGCACCGCTCTTTCGCAAGGACTATCGTGTGCGGATCTGGGCGGGGAATCTTATGCCATCGAACAGTATCGAGCGGGTGATGCGAACGCTCATGAGCTCGCCATGGTTTCCGGTGCCGGTCGATATCTTCAAGGCATCGATCGAATTTCGCGACTTCCGCTCAGGCGACGTGCTGAAGCCCCACGACGGCGTCGTGCTGAAAACCGCGCTGCTCGATCATCCTGATGGGACCAATGGCTATCGTCTCGAATACGGCGGGCGGGCATTCGCCTTGCTCTGCGACGCCGAAGGATTCCCCGGCAAGCACGACAAGGAAATGATATCGCTCGCGCGCGACGCCGACCTCGCTGTCTACGACGCCACATTTACCGACGAAGAAATCGCCTCGCGGCCGGGCTGGGGCCATTCAACGTGGACGCGCGGCGTGCGCATGGCAAATGAAGCCGACGTGAAACGGCTCTGCCTGTTTCACCACGATCCGTCTCACGACGACGATTTCATGGATAGGCTCGCCGCGGAGGCGAGTGACGCGCGCGCTGGAACGGTCGTCGCGCGCGAGGGTCAGATTATCGACTTATGACCTGCTGAACGGCTGCCACTGTCCTGGCGTTCTGCTGATCAAGCGCAAAGAGTGGGCGATATCGCACGTCGTCGGCGGCAAGTATCGCCATCGTGCGGTTATCCAAGATGAGCCACTGTTTTTCGTAACGAACCGCCACCACAGCATGGTCCACCTGCTGCTTGTCATCATGCACGATTACAAAGCGCAGATCGCTGTCATCCAAGCCCAACTCACGCAGTGCGACATATTTCACGATCGCATAGTCCTCACAATCGCCAGCGCTACTTCCAAGTGTTTGCAGCGGCGATGCCCAATAATCAACAGAACCATATTGAGCTAAATCACTCGTGGGCTTGATGCTCAGGTTAACAGCGCGGTTGATCCATCCAAATCGTGCACGGCCTTCGTGCCTTCTGCCAAGTTCAACGATCGACAAAAATCGTCTGGCCGCATCTGTACAGCTATTTTGGTTCGAGCGGCAGGCTGAAAGCGCACGCTCGTCACCTAGAATGCGGGATTGAAGTTCATTCCACTTCGCGGGTATTTCTCCCGGCGCAACTTTTACTGAAAGATCGAACGGCTCTTTGCTTGGCAGCCGAGTGATCTCGTTGCTCAATTCTTTTCCAGGCGAAGTCTGGCCGTCGGCAACGTTGCTTGAATCTTTTTCGGTTGAAAGAGACGGCTCGCTTGGATGCATGTCTGCAAAAGCAGTTGTGCAACAAACAGCAAACAACAAAAAGACGCGCAGCGCCCGGATGAAAACAGACATGCTTGACCGCCCCAGACTCCGGAATGTCGGTCGGTGTTTTCCGATCCCATTCCTGGAAATTTGTCGGCTGTTATGCGCTCAAGCTTTTGCAACGGAGTTTACGTTTTGGGACGCACGCTGCCTTATTGGCGACTGCGGTGAATCGATTCTGAAAACGAATTGGCGCTGGATATCGCGCACTACGGCGCGTAGTGGATAGACGGCGGAATGGTTACTTGAACGTAAATTCGGTAGCCGGCCAATTAAACCTGACCTGGCAAGTCGTCATTTGAATGTTCGGAGTAAACAGCGCTTATTTTACATCGTAGCGCGAGAAATCATCGACGATCGACGCCGTAAGTTTCCTCGCGGCGGCGAGGTCGGCATTGCCTCCATTAGCATCGCCCTTTTTCAGCTTTGCGAGGCCGCGTCCATACAGCGCGCTTGCCAAGTTCGAGTCTATGCGCAACGCCGCACTGTAATCTTCGATGGCGGCATCGAATTGGCCCATTTTCAAATAGGTCAATCCTCGCGAGTCGTGATAGGCCGCATTGTTAGGTTGAAGGAGAAGCGCCTTATTGCAGTCAGCAAGTGCATCCCGTAGCTCGCCGATAACCGCGCGGCTCCAGCAGCGTCCGTTCCAGACTCCTTCCAAATCCGGATTTAATCGAATCGCTTCAGCATAATCCTTCGCGGAATTCTGGTATTCACGCTTTTTCTGATTGGCTTCGCCGCGGTTGGCGAATGCAGTCGCATAG
Source organism: Pseudolabrys sp. (assembly GCA_035623095.1). Classification (GTDB taxonomy): domain Bacteria; phylum Pseudomonadota; class Alphaproteobacteria; order Rhizobiales; family Xanthobacteraceae; genus Pseudolabrys. Next base: position 2,144 of record DASPUD010000005.1, on the reverse strand, counting down.
TCGGGCTTGAGTTTGATTGCCTGATTAAAGTCCGCAATCGCGCGATCAAAGTCTCCCTTTTTTTGGAAAGCGACTCCACGGTTATTAAAAGGCTTCGCGTATTCCGGATTGTAATTTATGGCCAGACTGTAGTCCTCGATAGCACGATTGTAGTCGCCCTTCGTGAGATAGGCATTGCCGCGATTGTTGTGCGCAATCGCTAGAAACAGTTTGGTTTCTTTTCCGGTATTGATCAGCGCAGAGCAGCCCTTGAGTTGTGCGTCGGGTGAACTCCGATCCGACCCATTGCACGCTTCAATGTTGCTTAGCCGATTGACCAACTCATCTGTTTGCGGCGCGGCGGCGGAATCCGCTATCGAAAAAAACAATAGCCCGAAGAGAACACAACCGCTGAGGACGTACGCGCGAACAAAACGGGGGGCAATTTTTCGCCACGCCGAATGATCGACGGCGTAAAAGCCTCTATGAAGATGGTCGCCGACTAGACAGATCGGCCGCATTGGCAGTGTTTCCACCAAAACAGCTTTGCCCACCGATATAAGTTCAACACCCGCGACAAATGTCGAGGGCGGGCTTCTTGCCATCTTTCAGAGGGTCTGCGCTTCGCGACGCGGCACGGTCCTTACCCTCTTCGATGAGCGTGGAAAATCTGACCGTTCCGTCCTCTGAGATTTCGACGTGCGGGGTCGTTCCACGAATACCCATTGTTGCAACGGGCGTATCGATCTTCATATCGCCGGTCTTCGCGATTTTGCCAGCGACGAAAGTGAATGTGCCCTTGGTCAAGCTCAGGAGGGTGGAGTTCGACGTGCTGTTTGGATCGTACACAAATTCGGTCATTGCCATTCGGGCGTTGCTAGACAGGTCGAATGCCGTACCATCGGCGAAGACGATGCCAACTTTTCCGTCCGCGGCCGTCGCTACAATGTCACCCCGGTAAATCGGGTCACCGACTTTCGCTTGGCCGGGTTGATTATTGAGCGCCGCCTGGACAACCACCGCGTTGACATGCTCGACCGTGACCCCGCCTTGGGTCGTCATCACTTTCCCAATGGGTTTGACGTCCTGTGCTGTCGCAGCTTCGGGGAGAAATCCACCAGCTACTAAGACGACGCCGGTCAAAGACGAAATTATGAGTGCGCGCATGGTCTTACCCTTCGGCTGGGCGGTCCCAGCTGCAAACTATCAGTATTACCATGACACATCAATAAACCTGAGATTTTAGACCATTTATAGACAAAGCAATGGGCTGCGGTATTTCGTTACATGCGCCACAATAATTGTGTAAGAGGCTCAAATACATGATTAATTTGAACCTACAAATCGCATAACCGTTGATTTAAATTGTGATCAGGGCGATAGTTTAACAACAACCATTAACAAGCGGGCTGGCCGCGACCAGGCCACGATTTTTCGAGGCGTTGCGCAAGCTCAGAAGGGCAGGACCGAGTGTCCGGTCATGATCGTATTGCGCCGGATGACGGCGGCACTGGCATCATTTCGCTGCCCGTGTGGGGTCCCGTACGTCTTATCGGAAACATCGTGGCACTCGACGGTGTCGGTACCGTAACCCGATCCGATGGACCGACCGGTCACCTTAAGATTGGCGATCCTGTTTTCGAAGGTGACATTGTCGAGACCGGCGCCCCCGGCCGAGTCGGTATTCGCTTCATCGACGGGACCGTGGTTTCTTTGTCCGATAGCGCTCGCATGGTGCTCAAGAGCTTCGCTGGCGAAAAACATTCCTCTTCAACTCTGTTCAATGTAACGCAAGGCACATTCGCCTTTGTCGCTGGTGAAGGAGCAGCAGCAGAGCGATTCACAATCGATACGCCGTTCGGAAATATCCGCGGTCACAATCGCAGCCGCGGCGTCGGCACGCTGTCGTTCGCAGCGTTGTTTTTCGCTGCGTTGGACCAGGTCCAGGCGGGCGACGACGACACGTCAATAGTTGAGAACGGAAATCTCTACGAGCAAGTGCCACATGGCGACTTTACGCTCACCTTTCCGGATGGAACGGTTCGCCACGTCGGGAATATTCAAGAAAGCATTCTTGTCCGGCTCCAAGGGTCCACGTACAGCGTGGAAAGCGTTACGAACAGCGTTACGCAAATCGCCGCGCTGCAAGCTCAATCATTGAACGT
>DASPUD010000004.1:0-26138 GCA_035623095.1 Pseudolabrys sp. | reverse complement strand
CATCTGCTGTTTGCATCGTCATCGTCGGTCTACGGCTCCAATACAAAAATGCCGTTCTCGGTCCACGACAACGTTGACCACCCACTGAGCCTTTATGGAGCGTCGAAAAAATCAAACGAACTGATGTCACACGCCTATGCGCATCTGTTCGGTCTTCCGACGACCGGTTTGCGGTTTTTCACGGTGTACGGGCCTTGGGGCCGGCCTGACATGGCGATGTGGATTTTCACCAAGGCGATAATGAGCGGTGAGCCCATAAAACTTTTTAACAAAGGCAATATGCGGCGGGACTTCACATATATCGATGACGTGACGGAGGCCGTAGTACGCCTTGTCGATCGTCCGCCGGCCGGAGATTCAAATTTTACAGGAAGCTCCCCTGATCCGGGGTCGAGCAGCGCGCCATGGCGTGTCTATAATATCGGCAATAATAGACCGGTTGAGCTTCTCGAGGTGGTACGCCTTCTCGAAGAAGCAATTGGAAAAAAAGCCAAGCGCGAATTGTTGCCTATGCAGCCCGGTGACGTCCCGGAAACTTATGCTGATGTCGATGATCTGATGCGCGCCGTTAGTTTTCGGCCGGCAACGTCCATCGCCGATGGAATTTCGCGATTTGTGGAGTGGTATCGGACGTATCATCGCAGGTAAGCCGCTGATTGCGCCCTCTAGCACGGCGGCCCTACTATTGTGATTGTAACGCATTGAATCAAAACGTGTTCACATGCAGTTTTGCGGCCTAGTCGCCAGAAGCACGATCCCGTGCTAGGAGAATTGTGGGGAAGTTGACGGGGCGCGGGGATACCATCGACACATGATGCAGGCTGCGGTAGCGAGCGCAGAGCGTCCGTTGCGTGTTGGCGTCGTGGGCGTCGGCGTCATGGGCAGCAATCATGCTCGTGTATTTGCCGGGTTGCCCGGCGTCGAACTGGTCGGTGTAGCAGATCCCGATAGCAAGCAGGCTGAATTTGTTGCCCGGACTTTGAGTTGCATCGCAGTTTCGGATGTCAGCGAATTGCTTGACCGCGATTTGGACGCAATCACCATTGCGACACCGACCCACCTCCATCGTGAAATCGCTCTCGCCTGCATTGCGCGCGGCGTCCACGTCATGGTGGAGAAGCCGATCGCGTCCTCGGTAGAGGAAGGCCGCGACATTTTAAACGCGGCTCGCCGTGCCGGACTGATCCTGATGGTTGGTCACGTCGAGCGCTTCAATCCCGCTGTTGAGGCGATCAAGGATGCGATCCGTGGCGAGGATATTCTTTCAATCGCCATCACTCGGGTCGGACCGTTTCCCCCACGCATGTCAAACGTCGGTGTTGTGATCGATCTCGCGGTTCATGATATCGATCTTATACGCTGGTTCACGGAATCCGACATTGTCGAGGTGCAGCCGCAGCTTTCGAGCGCGGTTGCCGAACGGGAAGACATCGCACTACTGCAGTTCCGGACTGCATCAGGCGTTCTCGCGCACATCAACACCAATTGGCTGACGCCATTCAAGGCGCGCAACGTGACTGTCGCGACGCGCGGAAAATATGTGACCGGCGATCTCCTTACCCGGCAGGTTACGGAGTGTTTCGGCTTCCAACCGGACGGAAGCTATTCCATGCGGCATCTGTCGGTTGGTCATGCGGAACCGTTGCGCGCCGAGCTGCTAGCCTTCCTGCGTGCGGTCCGTTCGGGAACCGCGCCGGCCGTAACGGGCGAAGAGGCCGTGGCAAGCCTTGAAATTGCGACGCGCTGCCTTACTACGCGCGCGCCCACGGCTGCCCCCGCGCAACGGAAAGGTCCACGCGCCGTCGTTGGCTGACGAACGTGGCCCTTGAGTGCGAAAAGCCCAAATGAATTTGCGCACCAACCTTCCAGCTATCCCGTTCATCGACGTAGCCGCGCAGCGCCGCAGGCTCGGGCCGACGATTGATGCCGCTGTTGCACGCGTCCTCGGTCATTGCCAATTCATTCTTGGGCCCGAGGTTGGCGCATTTGAAACAGAACTGGCGGCATTCTGCGGTGCCAAACACGTGGTGAGCTGCGCCAGCGGCACCGACGCGCTTGTGCTGGGCCTTCGGGCAATGGGAATCGGTCCCGGCGACGCGGTGCTGTGCCCTTCATTTACATTCTGTGCGACCGCCGAGGTCGCAGCCCTGGTCGGTGCGACTCCCGTATTCGTCGATGTCGACGCCGCAACATTCAATATCGACGCAAAAGGAATTGCCGGCGCCGTGGCGGCGGCAAAAGACGCCGGATTAAAGCCGAAGGCGATCATCCCGGTCGACCTGTTCGGGTTGCCTGCCGACCACGCTGCAATTGCTGCGGCAGCGAAAGCAGAAGATCTGCTGGTTCTAGATGATGCGGCGCAGGCGTTCGGCGCAATCTACCAAAATCGCAGACTTGGAACCTTCGGTCACGCCACCGCCACGAGTTTCTTTCCGGCCAAGCCGCTCGGCTGCTACGGCGACGGAGGCGCAGTAGTGACCGACGACGACAGGCTTGCCGATACGCTGAGAAGCCTGCGCGTGCACGGGCACGGCTCGAACAAATACGACAACGTGCGCATCGGTCTCGCCTCCCGCCTCGACACCATCCAGGCAGCGGTTCTGATCGAAAAACTGAAAATTTTTCCTAACGAAATCGACGCCCGCAACCGGGCCGCCCGGCGCTATAGCGAGGCACTCAGCGACGTTGCGACCGTCCCGACCGCGCCTGCGGGATCCACGTCGGTCTGGGCGCAATATACCATCCGCATTGCCGCAGGCCGCCGCGATGCATTTGCCGCGGCGCTCAAATCAGAAGGCGTACCGACCGGAATCTATTACCCCATCCCGCTGCATCGCCAGCAGGCCTATAAACATTTTCCAATAGGCAAGAGCGGTGTTGCCGTGAGCGAACGATTGGCCGCGGAAGTCATCAGCTTGCCGATGCACGCCTATCTGGACGCGCCAACACAGGATCGCATCGTCGATGCCGCGCGCCGCGCGCTCAAGAAGTAGTCGGCGTTTATAGCGCAGCAGCTCAACTGCGCTTGTAGACATCCTCTAACCGCTCGATATCGTCCTCGCCGAAATAGCTGCCGGTCTGGACCTCGATCAATTCCAGCGGGATTTTTCCCTTGTTGGCCATGCGGTGGACGCTGCCGATAGGGATGTAGACAGACTCGTTTTCGTGCACCGCGCGCACCTGGTCGCCGATGGTGACTTCGGCGGTTCCCTTCACAACGACCCAATGTTCCGAACGATGCTGGTGTTTCTGCAATGACAGAATGCCGCCGGGGACGACTACAATGCGCTTGACCTGGAAGCGCTCGCCCATGTCGATCGATTCATAATAACCCCAGGGCCGGTGCACGCGTTTATGATCAGTTGCCTCGGCGCGCTTAGCGGATTTGAGTTTGGTCACCAGCTCGCGTACTTCCTGGGCGCGTGATCGCGGCACCACCATCACTGCGTCGGACGTGCTGACCACCACGAGGTCCTTGACACCCACCAAGGTGGTGAGCCGAGCGTCCGAGTGGACCACGCAGCCGGTCGTGTCCATGGTGACGACCTGGCCTTGCACCACGTTGCCTTGCTTGTCGGGCTTGGCGATATCGAACAACGCATCCCAGCTGCCGATGTCCGACCAGGGGAAACTACCCACCACGACCGCGGCGCGGTCAGTCTTTTCCATGACCGCGTAGTCAATCGACTTCTGCGGGGCGCGAGCGAAGGCATCCGGTTGCAGGCGAAGGAAACCGAGATCGTCCGTAGCGTTGGCGACGGCCGCTTTGATCGCCGCCGCCATCTCCGGCTCCAACCGTTCGACCTCGGACAGCAGCACATCGGCGCGGAAGAGAAAATTGCCGGAATTCCACAAGTACCCTTCGCGCACGTAGCGGGCGGCGGTTGCCGCGTCCGGTTTCTCGACGAAACGTTTCACGGCATTTACGCCCGTGTTGCCGATTGTCTCGCCGGGGAAGATGTAACCGTAGCTGGTCTTCGGTTCGGTGGGTTTAATGCCGAAAGTTACAATGCGTCCGGCGTCGGCCGCCGCACGGCCGGCAAGGCAGGTAGCACGGAACGCTTCGACATCCAGGATGATGTGATCAGCAGCAAGCGCCAGTACGACCGCCCGTGGATCGCGCTTCGCGGCGACGGCGGTTGCTGCCGCAATAGCGGGCCCGGAATCGCGACGTATCGGTTCGATCACAACAGTTGCGTCGACGCCCACCTCTTCGGCCTGCCGGCGCGCAAAGAAATGGAAATTCGGCCCGGTGATAACAATCGGGGGCGCGAACATCGGATGCTGCACCCGCAGCAGAGTTTCCTGATAGGTTGATCGATCTCCGATCAAGGGGAGGAACTGCTTGGGCAGGGCATCGCGCGATACCGGCCAAAGCCTGGTCCCGGCGCCGCCTGCAAGCAAGATGGGGATGATCGGTGAAGGCATGGGCAGAGGCCGGTCGAGGCCCTTTGTTCCGACGAGGAATTGTCTTAAGGCAGTTCGGTCTATCTGACTATTGCTACCGTTGCGTAAACCTTAAGGCCGTTAACTTGCAACGTTTTTGCCGGCAGCCGGGACGTTTCCCAAATGATTGAACGCATTCTCACGGTCGGCGGATTTACGCTGGTCTCGCGCGTGAGCGGCTTTGTGCGCGACATTATATTGGCGGCGGTGCTTGGCGCCGGCCCGGTGGCTGACGCCTTTTTCGTGGCGCTGCGGCTGCCCAATCATTTCCGGGCCATATTTGCGGAAGGCGCTTTCAATGCCGCCTTCGTGCCGGCTTACGCAAGCATTCGTCAGCAGGGCGGAGCGGCGCGCGCCGGCCAATTCGCCGATCATATCTTCACGCTGCTGCTGGCAAGTCAGATCGTTTTGCTGGCAGTGGCAATGGTATTCACGCCGGCGGTGATCGATGTACTCGCGCCGGGGTTTGCGCGCGACCCTGACCGCTTTGCGCTTGCCGTCGAGCTTACCCGGATCACTTTTCCCTATTTGCTGCTGATCACGCTGGTGACGCTGTACGGCGGTATTCTCAATGCACTGCAACGCTTCGCGGCTGCGGCTGCCGCGCCGATCCTTCTGAACCTGTCGCTCATGCTGGCGCTTGCTTTTGCCAGCGTCTTTCCGGACGCCGGTCACGCCGCCGCGTGGGGCGTGCTGGTAGCGGGCGTTCTCGAGTTTCTCCTGCTCGCCGGCGATGCCGGCCGCGCCGGTGTTTTGACAAAATTGCGTTGGCCGACGCTCGATGCCGACGTGCGTAAATTTTTCCGCGCGCTTGGTCCGGCCACGGTCGGCTCGATGGGCGTGCAGCTCGCATTGTTCGCCGACACCATTATTGCCAGTTTCCTGCCGACCGGCGCGCTTTCCGCGCTTTACTACGCCGACCGACTCAACCAGCTGCCGATCGGCGTTATCGGCATTGCGGCCGGTACCGTCATCCTTCCTGAAATGGCGCGCCGTATTGCAGACGGCGATCACCAGGGTGCGGGTCAGGCGCAGAACCGCGCGATTGAATTCACCCTGTTGCTGGCGATCCCGTGCGTCGCCGCATTTTTCGTAATCCCCGATCTGATTATGCGCGGGTTGTTCATGCGTGGCGCATTCACCGCCGCCGATGCCGATGCCGCGGGTCGCACACTGATGGCTTATGCCTTTGGACTTCTGCCTTTCGTTTTGATCCGCAGCGCGGTGGCAACTTTCTTCGCGCGCGGCGATACGGCAACGCCGATGAAAGCCGCGCTGATTGCGGCGGCCGTCAACATCGCATTCAAGATTGTGCTGATGGGGCCGCTTGCACAAGTCGGGCTGGCACTGGCGACCTCGATCGGCGCATGGATCAATCTTGCGCTGGTGTTCTGGTTTGCGGTGCGTGCCGGGCATGTTTCGGACGACACGCGATTGCGTCAGTCGATGGTGAGACTTGCGATCGCCGGACTCGTGCTTGCCGCTGTGCTGTGGTTGTCGGAAGCCCCGGTCAGCGGCTGGACGGCTGGATGGCACGGGGTGGGTGATTTGGCCGCGCTGGCAGTCCTCGGGACGATTGGAGCGGTTGTCTATAGTGTAAGTATTCTCGCCCTGTTCGGACGTGATTGGGTCGCGCTGTTTCGCGGCAAATCACGTCCTTGAAACAACCTTTTCCTGCTATTGCGGAACGGGCGAAGTGGACATAGCTCCCCGCGGGGGCTATGGGGACATGCCGGTCCGTTGGAGTTTTCGCCGCAGACATTCATGAATCCCGCACGGCAAGTTTCATCATTTTCTTTGATGCGTGGCGCGGCAAGGCTGACATCGGCATTGGCGCTTGCGACTTTCGTCGCAAGCTGCGGCGAGGGTCAAAAACCAGCTGCCCCGCCGCCGCCTGCGGTCACGGTTGCCAAGCCTATCAAGCGCAGCGTTGTCGACTATGACGAATATGTCGGCCGCTTCACCGCCATAAACTCAGTCGAGGTGCGCGCGCGCGTTTCCGGCTATCTCGACAAGCTGCATTTTAAGGATGGACAGCTAGTCAAACAGGGCGATCTGCTGTTCACGATCGACAAGCGCCCCTTCCAGAACACCCTCGATCAGGCGCGCGCCAATCTGGTCCAGGCGCAGTCGAATGTGGCCTACACCGAATCCGACTATACGCGCGGCCAGGCGCTCGTGCGCGACAAGACAATCACCGACCAGACCTTCGAGCAGCGCGCACAAGCCTTCCGAAATGCCAAAGCTTCGGTGAGTAATAATGAAGCAGCGGTCCGTCAGGCGGAACTCGATCTGGAGTTCACTGAGCTGCGCGCACCGATTGACGGACGAATTGGTGACCGGCGCGTAACGCCGGGCAACCTGGTCACCGGCGGCACCGGCGGCAATACGACTTTGCTTGCCGTAATTGTATCGACCGATCCGATCTATTTCGAATTCACCTTCGATGAAGCGTCCTATCTGCGGTATGAGCGCCTGGCGAGAGAAGGCGGCCAGGATGTGGCCAGCCGGAACGCCGGGGTACAGGTCGCGCTCAGACTCATTGACGAAAACGATTTTGTTCACGAAGGTCGCATGGATTTCATTGACAATGTGATCGAGCGATCAACGGGCACCATCCGCGGCCGTGCGGTCTTTTCAAATCCAAACGCAGTCTTCACACCGGGAATGTTCGCGCGCGTGAGGGTGCCGGGGTCTTCGCCTTATGACGCGTTGCTCGTTCCTGACGCCGCGATTGGCACGGAGCAGGCGCGCCGCTTTGTCATTGTGATCGATGCGCAGGACATTGCGCGGCCGAAATACGTGACCCTCGGCCAGCTCACATCCGATAATTTGCGCGTCATCAAGGATGGCATCGGGCCGGACGACCGCGTGGTGGTGAGCGGTCTGATGCAGGCGCGCCCGGGTCAGAAGGTGCGCCCGGAAGAGCAGGGCGCCAAGCCGGCGGCAGGCGGCGGAGCGTCAGGCGCGCCGCAACAGGCAAAATAGCGGGGCAGGCAGGCCCATGCGCATTTCACATTTTTTCATCGACCGGCCGATTTTTGCTTCGGTGGTCTCGATCATTTTCGTGATCCTCGGCGGCGTCGCTTTTTTCCGTCTGCCGGTCGCGCAATATCCTGAGATTGCACCGCCGACCATCACGGTTTCCGGTCAGTATCCCGGGGCCAGTGCCGATGTGGTGGCGGCGACCGTGGTCACGCCGATCGAACAGCAGATCAACGGCGTCGAAAATATGATCTACGTGTCATCGAACTCGACCGGCGACGGCAGGTTTACGATTTCGGTGACGTTCGACATCGGCACCAATCTCGATATCGCCCAGGTGCAGGTACAAAACCGCGTCGCCATTGCGCAGCCGCGATTGCCGGTCGATGTCCGCAATATCGGCGTGACAGTGCAAAAAAGCTCACCCGACCTGATGATGGTCGTGCATCTGTATTCGCCGGACAAGTCGCGCGACACGCTGTTCATATCGAACTACGCGACGATTGAGATCACCGACACGATCACCCGCATCGATGGGGTCGGATCCTTGATTGTGTTCGGCAGCCGCGACTACGCCATGCGCGCGTGGCTTGACCCTGACCGAATGCAGTCGCTGGGCCTCACGGCAATCGACGTTGTCACGGCGCTGCAAGGCCAGAACATCCAGGTGGCCTCCGGCGTGCTCAATCAGCCGCCGGTCGACAAGCCGGGTGCATTTCAGATTTCGGTGCAGACCCTGGGCCGCCTGACCAGTGCGGAAGAATTCCGTAATATCGTTGTGAAACAGACAGCCACTGCCGTGGTGCGGATGAAGGACATCGCGTCGATCGAGCTTGCGGCGCAGGATTACTCGACTAATTCGTACCTGGATCGCGACCCGGCAATCGCCATCGGCATTTTCCAGCGGCCGGGATCTAACGCACTCTCAACCGCCACCAACATCAAGAAGACGATGGATGATCTGGCCCAGCGGTTCCCGCCCGGTCTGAAATATGACATCGTCTACAATCCCACCGAATTCATCCAGCAGTCCGTTGATGCGGTCCAATCGACTATTGGCGAAGCGATCATCCTGGTTGTTCTCGTGGTCATTCTGTTTCTGCAGACATGGCGAGCCGCCATCATCCCGATCGTGGCCATTCCAGTCTCGTTGATCGGCACCTTCTTCGTGATGTCGTTGTTCGGCTTTACGCTGAACAACTTGTCCCTGTTCGGCCTGGTGCTCGCAATCGGAATTGTGGTCGACGATGCCATCGTTGTGGTCGAGAATGTCGAGCGCAATATCGAAGCGGGCTTAAGCCCGCACGATGCAGCCGTAAAGAGCATGGACGAGGTCGGCGCGGCGTTGATCGCGATTGCGCTGGTTCTTTCTTCGGTGTTCATACCATCGGCTTTCATTACGGGCATTTCCGGCCAGTTCTACAAACAGTTCGCGCTCACCATCGCGGGTGCGACTGTTATTTCGCTGATCGTGTCGTTGACCTTGTCGCCGGCGCTATGTGCCCTGCTGCTCAAGCCGCACCGCGATCTCGAGGACGGACATTGGTGGAGCAGGCCCATCCGGGGATTCTTCGGTCTATTCAACCGATATTTTGATGCGTTGACGCACGGCTATGGCCGGTTCTCGGAAAAGGTGGTGCGGATTGCGGTGCTGATGCTTGTTGTCTACGCCGGCATCATCGCCTTCGGCCTCAACGAGTTTCGCAAAACGCCGGTTGGCTTCATTCCGCAGCTCGACCGCGGCTATCTCATAATCGTGACGCAGCTTCCGCCCGCTGCTTCGCTCGCCCGCACCGACGAGGTCAATCGCCAGGCAGTGGACATTGCGCTGTCGGTGCCTGGTGTCGCCCATGCGGTTAATATCGTTGGTTTCTCCGGCGCCACATTCACCAACGCACCAAATTCGGGTGCCGTTTTCGTGACGCTCGATCCCTTTGAAAAGCGTGCCGAGGATCCGCGGCAGTCGGCGGCCGCAATCCAGGGCCAGTTGTTCCAGCGACTTTCGACGATTCACGATGGCCTGATTTTTGTGGCCGCGCCGCCGCCGGTTTCCGGCATCGGCAATGCCGGCGGTTTCCGCATGATGATTCAAGACCGCGCCGGCCGCGGTTCACAGGAACTGCAGAACGTGACATATGCGATGATGGGCAGGGCCGCGCAAACGCCGGGCTTGCAGCAGGTCTTTTCGCTTTTTGAGAACACGACACCTCAGCTTTACCTCGACATCGATCGTACCAAGGCGCAACTGCTTGGCATCAATGTGCCGGACGTGTTTGCCGCATTGCAGATCTTTCTCGGCTCGTCTTACGTCAACGACTTCAATCTGTTCGGTCGAACCTTCCGCGTTATAGCGCAAGCGGAAAGTGAACACCGCAGCACGACGCGCGACGTGCTGAAGATCCGCGTGCGCAACAGCAGCGGCGAAACGGTACCTCTCGGTGCTTTCACGACCGTACGTTCGATCACGGCGCCCTACCGGGTGCCGCGATACAATCTTTACCCGGCAGCCGAGCTCGACGGCGCGGCGGCGCCGGGCTACAGCCAGGGACAGGCGATCAAGATCATGGAGAAGCTTGCGGCGGAAACCTTGCCGCAAGGGTTTTCTTACGAATGGACCACGCTCGCTTTCCAGCAGATACGTGCGGGCAACACCGCCGGCTTTGCCTTCGTCCTGGCGGTGGTTTTCGTATTTCTGGTGCTGGCTGCACAGTTTGAAAGTCTGACGCTCCCGCTTGCGGTCATCCTGATCGTGCCGATGTGTCTGATCGCTTCGATTGTCGGCGTTGTGATACGCGGGCAGGACAACAACATTCTCACACAGGTCGGATTCGTCGTGCTGATCGGCCTTGCGGCTAAGAACGCCATCCTGATTGTTGAGTTCGCGAAGCAACTGGAAGATGGCGGCCGGGATCGCTTCGCCGCCGCCGTCGAAGCCGCGCACCTGCGGTTACGGCCCATTTTGATGACGTCTTTTGCGTTCATATTGGGTGTTACGCCACTGGTCTGGGCCGTCGGTGCGGGCGCGGAGATGCGGCAAACGCTTGGAACGGCAGTCTTCTCGGGCATGATCGGCGTGACGACCTTTGGATTGATTTTTACGCCCGTATTTTATGTAGTTTGCCGCTGGCTTGCCCTGAAACTATCCAGCGCGCGTGAAAAGCAACCGGCGAAACAACGCGCCAAATAATCGACGACTCCAGATGACGATGAAATTCGGTTTTGGCCAGCCGCTGACACGCAAGGAAGATGAGCCGCTCCTGCGCGGGGAAGGGCGTTACGTCGCCGATGTGTCGCCGCGTGGCCCGCTTTACGCGATAGTGGTGCGTTCGCCGCACGCGCATGCGCGCTTCCGAATTGGTGATCTTGCTCGTGTACGCGCGATGCCGGGCGTGCGCCTGGTGCTGACTGCGGCCGATATTTCCACGCTCGGACCGCTGCCAACGCCCGGCGTGGTGCCGGACGTGGAGATCAAGATTCCCGATTACCCCATTCTTGCAAAAGACGTTGTCCGGCATGTCGGCGATGCCGTCGCCTTTGTTGTCGCAGACAGCATCAACGCCGCAAAGGATGCGGCGGAAGCCGTCACGATCGACTGGCAGGTTTTGCCGCATGTGATCGGCGCGGTGGCCGCGCTCAAGCCCGGTGCTCCGCAGGTCTGGCCGGATCGGCCGGGCAATCTCGCCTTTCAGGTCGACGCCGGCGATGCTGCGGCGACCAAAGCGGCATTTGCCAAAGCCGCCCGCGTTGTCGAGCTGACTATCGTCAACCAGCGTCTGGTGACCAATTACCTCGACACCCGCGGCGTGGTCGCCGAACACGAAGAAGGGCGCCATACGCTCACGCTGAGCAGCCAGGGTAGTCACATCATCCGCGACATCATCGGTGGCGCGGTAATGAACTTGCCGCCGGACAAGATGCGGGTGATCACCCCCGACGTCGGCGGCGGTTTTGGCACCAAGCTGTTTCCCTACCGCGAATATGCGCTCGCTGCCGTGGCCGCCGAGCGCCTGCGCCGGCCGGTCAAATGGATTTGCGAGCGTACCGAGCATTTTCTCGGCGATAGTCATGGCCGCGACAATATTTCCAGCGCGCGCCTGGCGGTGGACGAGAAAGGGCGATTTCTCGCGCTCGAACTCGATATCATCGCCGACATGGGCGCCTATCTGTCCTGCTACGCGCCCTATATCCCGTGGCTTGGCGTCGGCATGGCGACCGGTCCCTATGATATCCCGGCGGCGTATGTGCGCCTGCGCGCCGCTTATACCAACACCGTTCCCGTCGATGCCTATCGCGGCGCCGGACGTCCGGAGGCCTCATACCTTATGGAGCGCGTGGTCGACGCAGCAGCGCACGATCTCGATATCGCGCCGGACGTGTTGCGCCGGAGAAATCTCATCAAGCCCCGGGCGCTGCCGTACAAGACTCCGACCGGGAAGGTCTACGACTCGGGAGATTTTGCCGGCACGCTCGCGCGCGCGCAGGAGCTCGCGGATTGGGACGGTTTCAACAAACGCGCCGCGCAGTCGCGGCGCGGCCGCAGGCTGCGCGGTATCGGCATTGCCACCTACATTGAGGCCTGCGGCAACAATGGACCCGAGACCTCGACGCTGACGCTCGACCGCGATGGCGGCGTGACTTTGCTGATAGGCTCGCAATCGAGCGGGCAGGGACATGCCACGTCCTACGCGCAACTCGTCGCCGAGCGGCTCGATCTTACCCCGGAACGCGTGCGGGTCATTCAGGGTGACACGGACCGTATCAAAAGCGGTGCCGGCACCGGTGGGTCAAGTTCCATTCCCGTCGGTGGCGTTTCGGTCGATCGCGCAAGCAAGACGCTCGCCGGACAAATCAAGGAGATTGCCGCCGACGCGCTCGAAGCTGCGGTCGACGATCTTGAAATCGCCGATGGCTCGGTGCGCGTCGCCGGGACCGACCGGATCATTTCGTTCGCCAATCTCGCCGCACATTCCCGCGCCACGCCTGACAAATTGCGCGCGGTCGAAGAGTTCAGCACCGAGCCGCCTACATTTCCGAACGGCACGCATATCGTAGAAGTCGAGATCGACCCCGATACCGGCGCAACAAGTATCGAGCAGTATGTCGTCGTCGACGATTTCGGCGCCACGCTCAATCCATTGCTGCTCGAGGGGCAGGTGCACGGCGGGGCGGTGCAGGGTATCGGCCAGGCGTTGATGGAGGACACCGTCTACGATCCGGCAAGCGGCCAATTGCTCAGCGCGAGCTTCATGGACTACGCCATGCCGCGCGCCGGGCACGCTCCAAATTTCGTATTCGAGACCCGCAACATGCCGTGCAAAACCAATCCGCTTGGCGTCAAAGGCGCGGGCGAAGCTGGCGCCATCGGATCCTGCCCTGCAGTCATCAACGCAATTGTTGATGCGCTTTGGCGCAACCATCGCATTCGCCATATCGACATGCCGGCGACGCCGCAGAAGATCTGGCAGGCCATCGAAAAGGCGCGAAAAACGCAGGCTTCTTGACAAGGGGACTGTTCACGATTTCGTGATCAGAGGCTGCGACAAGGCGCCGACGTGCCGCCGGAATAAGCCTCCGAAGGTGGTGTTTGCCCGAGGTTGGATAAAAAAGCCAAGGGGAGACACGAATGAAAACTAGTTTCGCATTTGCGGTTGTGGCGTTTGCGGCGCTGGGCGCCAGCGTGGTGCTGGCGCAGCAGGATCCGATCGCTGCCCGCAAGGCGTTGATGAAATCAAACGGGCAGGCGGCGGGCGCGCTCGCGAAGATGGTCAAGGGCGAGGCGCCCTTTGATCTGCCGACGGCGCAAAAGTCCTTCGCGACCTTCGAGGACGCAGCAGCCAAGATGCCAGCGCTGTTCCCTGACAACTCGAAGACCGGCGGCGAGACTGCTGCATTGCCGAAGATCTGGGAAGACATGGCGGACTTCAAAGCCAAGTTCGCTAAACTCGGCGAGGACTCCAAAGCGGCAGCCGCGTCCGTGAAGGATCTCGATAGCCTCAAGGCAGCCTTCGG
The DNA here is from genome assembly GCA_035623095.1 of Pseudolabrys sp. Lineage (GTDB taxonomy): Bacteria > Pseudomonadota > Alphaproteobacteria > Rhizobiales > Xanthobacteraceae > Pseudolabrys. Next base: position 12,698 of record DASPUD010000004.1, on the reverse strand, counting down.
GGCGGTTGGCAAGGATTGCGGGGGCTGCCACGAACTCTACCGCGCCAAGAAAAGCTAAGTTTAAGCGCATTGTTCCGATCAGGGCGGAGCGTTCGAAAGGATGCTCCGCCCTTTGGCTTTTCCGATCTGGCGCAATTAACGTAAGATCAGGGCCGCCGGGAGAGTCGATATGCTGCGCAAGTTGATCCTTGCGGCGGTTGCCGCTGCTGTCGTTGGTTTGGCGGCATTCTGGTTCCTCACAATTCCGGCAACCGTGCCGGCGAGCGCGCTCGGCCCGCACACGCCCGATCTTGCCAACGGCAAGATGATGTTCGCGGCGGGCGGCTGCGCTTCCTGTCACGCGGTTCCCAAACAGGAGGATAAGACCAGGCTCGGCGGTGGCCTCGCGCTGGGCTCGCCGTTCGGCACCTTCTACGTGCCCAATATTTCGTCGGACAAGACGGACGGCATCGGCGGCTGGAGTGAGGCGCAGTTCATCACCGCGATGGTCAAGGGGACTTCGCCGGCGGGGGAGCATCTATTCCCGGCATTTCCCTATGCTTCATACCAGCACATGAGTTTCGACGATCTGCGCGATCTGTTCGCGTATCTGAAAACCTTGCCGTCCGTGTCTGGCAAGGTGCGCGATCATGCCGTGCCCTTTCCCTTCAACGTGCGCCGCCTGGTCGGCGGTTGGAAATTGCTTTTCCTCGATGGCCAGCCGTTCAAGCCCGATGCATCCCAGTCGGCGCAATGGAATCGCGGCGCCTATCTGGTCAACGGAGCGGGCCATTGCGCCGAGTGTCACTCGCCGCGCAATTTCCTCGGCGGCATCATCTCGGACAAACGGTTTGCCGGCGGGCCGGCGCCCGACGGTCAGGGAGGCGTGCCCAACATCACCCAGCAAAAGCTCAAGGACTGGAGCGTGGCGGACATTGTCGACACGCTGACAACCGGCATGACGCCGGATTCCGATTTCGTCGGCGGCGCAATGGTCGAGGTGGTGCGAAACACCTCGCAACTCAGCGCGTCAGAACGCGAGGCGATAGCGACATACATCAAGTCGCTGCCGCCGGTGGATGCTCCGGCTGCGAAAAAATAGACGCACATAGCCTCCGCTAAGGGCCAATAGCGGACATGGCTTTACTGCTTCGCTCTGACCTCTGTAGCCAGCCAAGCGCGACCAAAAAGGGTCGACAGGCCGACGTGAAGCGCCATTTTCACCCCAAGGTAATGCGGCCACGGCGTCCGCTTTTCATGCGAAAGCAGATATGCGCGATTGATGTCTACTTTGGGCCAAAAGGAGCAAAACGGAAAATTTCAAAACCGTTTTTTTACCCGGTTGTGTGAACTACATCACCTTGCGAACACCCAACCTTTTTTATCTTCGCAATCCGGCTTCGGAAGGCTGAGATGTCAGTCGCTTCATCCTACGCAAATTTCGAATACTCCAATCTACCGCTGCGGATGTACAAAGCGGGCGAGGTTGTGCTCGCCGCTGGCTCGAGCACAGGGCAACTGCTGTTTCTCAAGGAAGGTACCGTCGCAGTCATTATGCGCGGTATTCAGATTGCCATAGTGGATGAGCCGGGCGCGGTCTTTGGCGAACTATCAGCTTTGTTAGATCTGCCCCACTCGGCGGAAGTGCGTGCCCTGGCACCATCGCAATTTCACGTAGCCAATGCATCTCTGATTGGCCACAACGCGGCCGCGCTCTTTTATGTTGCCGGCATTTTGGCAAGGCGCCTTCACGGCGCCAATGAGGGCTTGCGCGCTTTATTGCAGTCACGCGGAGCTGGCGGCCCGCAGAGCGCAGGAGAAGACCGGACATCCGCTTTGGGCAAAAGCAGACACGACGGCCTCACTCAGGCCCCTTAGCGGCCAAACAGGAAAAACGGATTCGATCGTCTATAATAATAGTCCCGCTGATAGTCGCCGCGCCGAGGGACGTACCAATTGCCTCGGGAAGAGAAGAAGCCGTCGTCGTTCCGGAAATCATTGCTCGCAAAGTTGCCTTCGTTGGTCGGCTGGCGCGTGATAAACCCGCCTTGAGGTTGGTTGCTCAGGACCGTCACAAATTCGGTGCGATAGTTGGTCTCGCTACTCAGCGGCTCGTCCGAAACGACGATCGAGGAGCGCGGCAAGGCGGTCTGCGCGATTCCATCGAGCACGTCCTTCGGAATGGTAATGCGATCGAGCGCGTTCTTGGCTTCGTCTCCGCTGTCGATCGTGACTACGGTCCAGCGCAGGCCCGCGTCGTTGCGCGCCATCGCGGTGAATATATGTGTGCCGATCGGCTTGTCGGGATTGCGGATCGTGACCGGAACCTCGATGGTCGCGTCGAATACCTCACCCCCGTCTGGCCAGCGTTTATGCGTGTTGCGTCGAACGTAAAGCTTCTGCGTGGCGCGGCTGATGAAAACCGACACCGGTTCGAGCGCAAGCTTCGCTTCGTTCGCCGCCTTGGCGGTGGCAACTTTCCTGGCCTCGGTCGCCTTCACGGCGTCCTTTGCGGCTGCGTCCATATCGATTTTTGATTTTGCATCGGCCGTGGCGGTGTCGAGCTGCTTTCCCGCTTCCGCGGCCCTGGCGGCGGCCTTCTGCCTCCGCTCCTCGGCCCGCGCCTTTGCTTCGTCCGTTTTTGCTGCTGCTAGCGCCTTGTCGGCCTGCGCGAGCTCGGCGTCGGCGCGGGTCTTGAGCAATTTCAGCTTGCGCAGCGATGCCGTGAGCGATGCCGTCTCGCGCGCCGCTCGCGCAACAGCTTTCTTTGCCTCGTCGGCGGCCTTTGCGGCCTCGGCGGCTTCGCGGGCGAGCGGCTCGGCACGCGCTGGAGCCGCGGCGAGGGCATTTGCATTCGGCGTGAACAGCGCCGCGTGGGAAATCTCCTCTGGGGCCGGGTCGTTCGGCGCGATGATCACTCGCATCCCGATCCGCGTTTTGTCGTACAGCTTCTCGGCAAAACGGTAGGGCATCCGAATGCAGCCATGCGAGGCCGCATATCCGGGCAGCGGCCCGCCATGCAGCGCGACGCCGTTCCAGGTAATGCGCTGCATGTGCGGCATCCAGGCATCGTCATACATTGTGGAGTGGTGGTCCCTTTCTTTCTCTATGACGGCGAAGACGCCGGCTGGCGTCTCGCGCCCCTCAACGCCGGTCGATACCGGTGCACGCAGAATCCAACCGTCGGCGTCATACAAAGTGACCTGCTGGGTCTTTATAGACACGATCGCCATGATCGGCTCACCCGCCGCGCGCGCCGCCGCCGCCTCTGGCTGTTGCGCGGGACGTGGCTGTGTCGCCAGGGCATCGGCGGTCAGCGCCGTCAACGCGGCCGCCGCCGCAAGCGTTACGAAGGCAGCAGGCCGCCGATGCCATACCGCCACGATGGGTTGCGCCTTCGCCAATCGACCGACCATTCCCCACTCCGGTTGAAATTTCTGTCCGCACTTACGCGGATCAAGTGTCATACTAATGCTAATGTACGACAATCAGTTCGCAGTGGCTTCAGAATATCGCGCGTAAAAATAGGACACGCGCTGTTGCCACATAGCGACAAACGCACCTGAGGTGACGTTTTTGACGTTTTTCCAGATGCGTTTGACTGCCGGTAGCATATTGCCCCAGATCGCGCGTTTGCACCACTTTTCGCCCTTTTCCTTGCCTTCGTCTGTTGCGCACATTGATTGCCAAGCAAGCCGGCGAGGGTGGCTTACGTGTTCTGCCGCGCCGTCAACCCCTTGCTGATGTATGAGGTAAAGGTCGTACAAAGTTGGCTTCCTGTGAGTGAACATCTCGAACAGGATTGCTTCAGTCATGAACTTCAACGCGGCAGCGACAGTATTCTCCCGCGGAACAAGAATGTCACCAGATCCGTAGATTTCGAACTCGTGCTTGCTGAGCTGGAATAAGCCAATATACGAGCCGGTGCGCTGCTTGGGATTCAAGCCGGACTCGATTTTTGCAATCGCCTTCATGAAAGTGAAGTCGAGTCCCAGTACGCCTGATACGCGCTTGATTTCATCGACTGGTGTCCCAGGCGGGATGTCCTTTAGAGAGTTGAGAACGATATCCGCTGGCTTGGTCTCGGGTGGCAATTCCGAATAAGCGTAATAAGCCAAGTATGAAAGATTTTGCTTTGTATCGTTCAACTCGGAGCGCGTAATGGTACCAGTGCTGGCAGGGTCCTCCAGACGCGCTTCCTTCTGAGCATTGGGCAATTGATCAGGCTGCAAACCAGCAGGAGCCGAGTCAACGGTGTGCAACGGCTCATCGTCTTTGAAAGTAAGCGGCTGCTCTGTTTTTTGCTCGAGCGTGTACCGTTCAAACTGCTCGGGCGTTGCCACCGATCCGATTGGGAACGACGGCTGCTCGAGTTGATACACTATCGAACATGTCAGGACCCCCACGCATATGCAGGCCCACCAGCAGGTTCGCATTCCCGCTCCCTCTGCGCCGGCAAAGTTCCAGCGCGCATCGCCGGTTATCCGGGGCCCATAGCGCAATCCGCATCAGTTTCCAACCCTGGAGCCGCCGGAGGGCTTTATTGGGGGACTTGCCAAGCCGCCCGACTGCGTGACTGGTATTTTGTGGCGATCATTCGGCGAAATTATGCCGAATCACTTGAGCACTCATGCACCCATTAAGGGCCATCGGCCTCAAACTGATTTCCGCAATGCTGTTTGCCGCCATGTCGGCGCTGGTGCGCAAGCTGGGAGGCGTGGCGCCGATCGGGCAGATGGTGTTCTTTCGCAGCGCCTTCGCGATTCTGCCGGTGGTCGTGGTCTACGCCCTGCGCGGTGAATTGGCGACCGCTGTGCGCACTGGCCGGCCGCTCGGACAACTCGGTCGCGGCATGCTCAGCGTCGGCGGCATGTTCACTAACTTTTCCGCGCTGACGCGGCTGCCGCTTGCCGATGCCACCGCCATTTCATTCGCGTCGCCGCTGATCACTGTGGCGCTCGCCGCATTGATCCTGAAGGAACGCGTACGCATCTACCGCTGGTCGGCGGTGCTGGTCGGTTTTGCCGGTGTGATCGTGATGCTGGTGCCGCATCTCGACATCGGCGCCTATGCCGCGGCCGGCGGCGCGGCTGCGGTCACCGGCTCGATGTTTGCGATCGTCTCGGCGTTCTGCAACGCCGGCACTGTCATCCAGACGCGGCGGCTCACGCAAAGCGAGACGACATCATCGATCGTCTTTTATTTCTCGCTTGTGTGTGCGATCGCCGGCGCCCTCACATTGCCGTTCGCCTGGCATTCGCCGACTGCAAGCGAGCTCACGGCGCTTATCGCGCTCGGTATTCTCGGCGGCTTTGCGCACATCCTGCTGACCGAAAGCTATCGCTATGCCGCGGCCTCGGTAGTTGCGCCTTTCGACTACACATCGATGCTCTGGGCGTTGCTGCTCGGTTATTGGCTGTTCGGCGAATTGCCCGATCCGCTGGTCTATGTGGGCGGCGCCATCGTCGCCGGCGCCGGATTGTTTGTGATATGGCGCGAACGCCAGCTCGGACTTGCCCGCGCGCGGGCGGCGGAAGGGCCGCCTTAAGACCTGATCAGGTCTGAAACGCCTTGAAGGTGATAATCGTGTGCGTGTCCTTGATGCCGGGAATGCACTGCACTTTTTCGTTGACGAAGTGCCCTATATCGGTGCCGCTCTCCACATAGAATTTCACCAGCAGATCGTAGTCACCGGCGGTCGAATAAATCTCCGAGGCAATCTCGGCTTCCGCCAGTGCATTGGCGACCTGATAGGATTTTCCAAGCTCGCATTTAATCTGGACGAAGAAAGGGGTCATCGCGCCTCTCCAATGACAGCAATCCAGCAAATACGGCACCGGCTGGCAAGGCGGCCAAATCCGGTGGACTTGCCTTGGAAGCGGACGGAGACTACGTATTAATCCAGCAATCTCGTGGGGTGTCCGGCATGGCCGGGCTGAGAGGCGTCAAGCCAACCCAACGAACCTGATCCGGGTCATGCCGGCGGAGGGACCAGAGATGCATACCCCGCAAGGACCATCGCGCGAAGGTGCAGCGCAAGCGGCAGCAGACGTTCTTGCGCGCTTGCGCGCGCGTGGGCCCCGCGTTCACTGCATTACCAACGTCGTTGCTCAGAATTTCACCGCTAACATGCTGCTGGCGGCAGGCTGTGTACCATCAATGACTTTGTCACGCGAGGAAATCGGCCCGTTTGTTGCCGGTGCGCAGGGGCTCTTGGTGAATCTCGGCACGTTTGATGTCGAGCGGCAGGTGGCAACGGAAATCGCCGTGGAGACCGCGGCGAAAAACAAACTGCCTTGGGTTCTCGATCCCGTGTTCGTTGACCGCGCGCCGCCTCGCGCGGCCTTCGCGCGCCAGCTGATTGGCCGCCGGCCAACGGTCGTGCGGCTCAACCACGGCGAATTTTCCACGCTTGCGGGCAACCCGCTTTCGCGCGACGGGGTCGCCGCTTATGCGCGGGAGCACCGCACGGTCATTGGGCTTTCCGGCGAGACCGATGTCGTCACCGATGGTGAACGCGTGGCGGCGATCGCCAACGGTCACCGCTTGATGGCCAAGGTCACGGCGATGGGCTGTGCTGGCTCCGCGCTGGTTGCCGCCTGTCTTGCCGTCGAGCCCGACGCGTTTTCCGCAACAGTTGCCGCGCTCGCCATCCTCGGCGTTGCTGGCGAGCAGGCGGCCGAAAAGGCAGCTGGTCCGGGCAGTTTCGCTGCCGCAATCGTTGATGCGCTCTACGCTATCGATGGTTCCGCGCTCGCCGCGCGCGCAAAGGTGAGCTGATGGAACTCGACCTCAGACTCTATGCGTTGGTCGATCCCATGGTCGCCGGTGGCCGCACCCTGGCCGATCTCACAGCCCGCATTGCAAGCAGCGCAACACTCGTACAGCTGCGCGACAAGACCGGATCAACACGCGCCATGATCGAAGAAGCCCGCGCGCTTCACAGCGTGCTGGAGCCAAAGGGCGTTCCGCTGCTCATTAACGATCGCGTCGATGTCGCGCTTGCTGCCGAGGCAGATGGTGTGCACATCGGCCAGGATGACATGGCGCCGGCCGATGCGCGACTTTTGCTGGGGCGCAACGCGATCATCGGGTTGAGCGTCAAGACGGTCGAGCAGGCAAAAGCCGCACCGCTCGATCAGCTCGACTATGTGGCGGTCGGGGGCGTCTATGGCACCACCTCGAAAGACAATACGTCGACGCCGATTGGAATCACCGGCTTGCGCAACATCGCGCAAGTGATCCGCGCGCGCGATCGGAATTATCCGATTTGCGCCATTGCCGGTATCAATGCCGGCAATGCCGCCGATGTGATCGCGGCGGGCGCCGACGGCGTTGCGGTGATCTCGGCGCTTTCGCTGGCACCGGATCCGGAAACGGCCGCACAGGAACTGCGCGCTGTTGTCGACGCGGCGCTTGAACGGCGAGTGGCCTCATGACCGCGATCGCGCTCACCATTGCGGGTTCGGATTCAAGCGGTGGGGCCGGCATCCAGGCCGATCTCAAGACTTTTTCGGCGCTCGGCGTTTACGGCGCATCGGTCATTACGGCTTTGACCGCGCAGAACACGCAAGGCGTGGCCGGCATTCACAACGTGCCGGTCGATTTCGTCACCGCGCAGATCGATGCGGTATTCTCCGACCTTGCTGTTGGCGCGGTGAAAATCGGCATGCTCTCGCAAACCGCGATCATCGAAGCTATGGCGCATGGGCTTCGCCGCCACAATGCGAAGAACATCGTGCTCGACCCGGTGATGGCGGCGACTTCGGGCGATCGCCTGCTTGCCTCTGATGCGGTTGCAGCGCTGCGCAAATTGCTTTTTCCGCAGGCGTTGGTCGTAACGCCGAACTTGCCGGAAGCCGCGGCGCTGCTTGAGCATGCCCCGGCGCGTTCAGAGGCCGAAATGGAAGCACAGGCGCGAGCGTTGCTGGATTTCGGCGCACAGTACATTTTGATCAAAGGTGGACACGGGCAAGGGCGTGAGAGCGTCGATCTTCTGGTCGACGCGACAAGCGTTACGCGATTCGCCGAAATGCGCGTTGCCACCAAAAACACGCATGGCAGCGGCTGCACGTTGTCGTCGGCGATCGCCGCCGGACTTGCAAAAGGCCGAGACCTCAAGGCGGCCATCCGTGACGCGAAAACTTACGTCACCGCGGCGATTGCCGCCGCGGATACTCTCGCAATCGGCCACGGCAACGGGCCGCTGCACCATTTTCACGAACAGTGGAGAAGAAACCCATGACCTCGCGACGCACGTTCACCATTGGCGCCGGCAGCGCGGCGGTCGGCCTGCTCGCCGCACCGGCCATCGCCCGTGCGCAGACGCAAAAGTGGCGCATGGTGACTTCGTGGCCAAAGCGCCTGCCGGGTCCCGGTATGTCGGCCGAACGTATCGCAGAACGCGTGCGCGCGCTTTCCGGCGGCAGGCTCGACATTACTGTCTACGCAGCCGGCGAAGTCGTGCCCGCCTTCGAGGTGCTCGATGCCGTCGGCAACGGCGTCGCCGACATCGGGCACACGGCGTCGTTCTACTGGCAGGGTAAGATGCCGGCGGCCGCTTTCTTCACCACGGTGCCGTTCGGTCTAACGCCGGGCGAGCACGTCGCCTGGGTCGATGCCGGAGGCGGGCAGGCGTTGTGGGATGAGCTCTATGCGCCGTTCGGCGTGAAGCCTTTCATGGGTGGCAATACCGGAGTCTGCATGGGCGGTTGGTTCCGCCGCGAAGTGAAAAGTCTCGCCGACCTGCGCGGGCTCAAGCTGCGCACGCTTGGCCTCGGCGGCGAGGTCTATCGGCGGCTCGGCGTTACACCGCAGACGACGCCACCGGCGGAAATCCTCGTCAGCCTGCAATCTGGGGTCATCGACGGCGCTGAATTCGTCGGGCCCGGCACCGATATTGCGCTCGGTCTCTATCGTGTTGCGCCGTTCTACTACTATCCCGGGTTCAACAAGCCGAATGGCACCGGCGAATGCATCGTATCGCTCAAGGTCTGGAATGCTCTTTCTGACGAGCTCAAGGCCATTGTCGCGCATGCTTGCGCGAGCGAAGCCAATTATGCGCTGGCGGAAATGGAGCGTCTCAATGCGCAGGCGCTCGAGGCGCTGATCAACGAGCACAAGGTGAAGCTCGCGGCGTTTCCGGAGGATCTGATCGCCGCCGCCCGCACGCAGGCAACCGATGTGCTCGGCGAACTGGCTGGCCGCAGCGCGATCACCGGCAAGGTCCATGCGTCCTATGCCGCCTTCCGTGAACGGACCGCGCCATGGTCGCGGGTATCGATTGAATCTGTGCTACGGGCGCGGGGGGCCTGAGCCTACTCCCACGGCTCTGGATTCCCGCTTGCGCGGGAATGAGCGGAATACAATACTCCGGTTCATGTAAGCCTTGGGGGGAAGGGAATGAGACGGCGAGGGGTTGTCTGTTTCTTCCTTGTGTGCGCGGGCGTTGCCGCGCTGCCCGGCACTGCGTCTGCCCAGGACTTCAAGCCTTCAATAAATCTCAATGCTGATAGCCGGCCGCTGACCGCGGAGGAAAAAGAAAAAAGAAAAGCGGTCGATGACGCGTACCGATCGACAATCGAAAAGCTCCCCGACAAGAACAAATCCACCGATCCGTGGGGCAATCTTCGTTCTCCGACGACCTCATCCAAGCAGCGGCAATAATCGACGCTGCGGTAACGCACACTTTGTCCTGTGTGCGGTAATCTGCGCTGATTTCGTTCTAGTCCAAGCAATTGTCGCTAAAGTCCAAGACTTTAGTTTGAACTTCATTGAAAACGTCACACAGATCAAAAAACTATCACCTGGAGTTCATAGACGATGATCTTCCATGTTGGCGGCGCTCGACTAACACCTGTACGCACGTTGCTTGCTGCAGGCCTCGCTTTTGTTGCGGCAACGGACGCCGGGTTCGCCAAGGACGATGTGCATAAAGCCAACTACGCACGGTTCTTCACGATCGTCTCAAACGGTATCGTTACCTCCAGCATTCTGAATGGTCCGGATGGACTGGAAGTTTCGTCGAATGCGCCGGGCATGATCACAGTCGCCAGCGGATCGCAGGCGATAAGTCTTCGCGGAGACTACGTCACTTTGTCCGGCGACGTGGCGTTTGCGCCGGTTGCAACGCCGGGCGTGACCGTCACCGCCAATGCAGCGGGCGGCTATACGGTAGTTCTCGACATCCCAATGGAGGCCGATCTCGGCCGATAAGATTCATTATTTAGTTGCGCCGCGTAGCAATCGTCGCCTGGTCCGCCGCTACGCTGATTGGCATTGACCAAAACGAAATACGCACCATTTATAAAAAAGCAGCGGCGGTGACGGCGTTGCCATACGGAATGCGTGAGGATCGCGATGAAAACGATTCTACCCGTTGTTTCGGTCGTTGCACTTGCACTTTCGTTGATGTCGGCGAACGCGGAACCTGCGAAACACAAGCGTCATCATACGAAGGCCGCCACTGCTGCGCAGCCGCAGATTGCTTGCACCGTCGTGGGCTGCATGCCCGTTCCGCGCGATTGCCATCCCGAGATGGGCTACACACCGGGTGGAACTCCAACCGGTTTTGATGTAGCGGTATGTCCGAACTATACGCTTTACGGCAACCGCCGCTGACCGAAACGCCGTAGTTCCTCGATGCGACTTAAACTCACCTGGACCCTGGCATATGCGCCTTGGCGATATTCGGTGTTGCGCGCTGTCGTACAAATAGAAAAACAGCATTGGAAGGCCATTGGATATCGGAGCGGGCGCTTTGATCGATCAGGATGAGGCCAGCGCCGCCGTTGGCGACAACAAGGATGACCGGATCGCCGGACCATGTGGCAATTGCTTTCATTCCCACATGCAAGAACTCTCCGACAGGCTGGTCGAAATATTGAAGCCGCAATTCAGGGCCCACTTCAGCCGGCGCAAGATTTAGTCCGAACTTTTCGGAGCGTGCATAAATATCGCGCAGGGGGACGGAGGCCTCTTTAAATCCGAGTTCAGCCGGTGTCACGACAACAAGATCGACGCTCGTCTTGGCAAGCTCTTGCGTAAAGGCAGGTCGGGCGATTGCCTCCTCGGCCAAGTCGCCGATGCCGCAATTTGCAGCATCCAGGGCGCTGCGAAGAGCGAATGAATTCGCGAACGCCCCCAATGTAATCGTTTTCCATATCTTTGCGGCGCCATCCCGGTCCTGCTCATTTGACGGCCCATGTGAAAGCGTGGTCGGAACGCTTCTCACAACATCTTTTGCCGCGCACTGAGCCCTGGCTTCGCCACCGCTTAGAACGACGGCAACGGCGCAGAGTCCGCAGATGATCAGCGCTCTCTTGACCAACGGATTTCTCCCAAATCGCGGGAGAGTCTAGGGCCGCCGTGACGGGGCCTTTGTGAGGCGGGTCACGCGGCGGCCTTTTTTGTTTTTATTGATTTTGGCCTTGGCCGGTATTTGCGTCCGCGATACGTCATAAGACACAGGTTTGACGTGACGGTTTGCGCTCGTTTTTTGTCCACTGTTGCTCCGCGGTCATAGGCAGCCCGCAAGATTCCTATAATGCTATCGGACAGGCGGGGGCGCTCTGGCTTGACGCCGGACAGGGGGGCGCTCTGCTTGAGGCGGTTCCAGCCGCGTTGACGCCACAACAACGACGGCTGGAGCCGCTTGTTTTCATCCTTGTCCGTGGATGCTCTTGCCGCTCGGAGCGGACGGCGAATCAGTGCATCCTGCAACGAGGGGAGAGCATCGGATGCCGGCTGGGCACAACTTCGGCGCAATGGCTATCGCAGTCACGGTCGCGACCGTTTTCCTGGGCTCGGCCGCGCTGGCTGAAACGAGCGAGGAACGAAACGCCTGCTTCAACGATGCCTTCCGCGTGTGCTGGTCGGCCATTCCAGATCGCGATCAGGTCTTCCACTGCCTGATGGACAACCGGCGCAAGCTCAATCCTCTCTGCCGCGTGGTCATGGATCGCTATCGTCAGCCACAACGGCACAGGCTTACGCGCAGGACGCGTGAGACGCACCTGCAATAGCCCTTCATTGGTTACTGGCAACCTTGCGCGGGCGGGCTAGAATGCCCGCCGGTATCGTCGCGCGTGGGGGACCATCGTGTTTCGGGTCTTTTCGTTTCTCGCCTTGATTTCACTGCTCGCGCCGGCAATAGCGCAGGCCGAGCATTATCCCGATCATCCGATCCGTATCATCGTAGGTTACGCGGCGGGTGGAGCCCCGGACCTGCAGGCCCGCACCCTTGCAGCGCAGCTTAGCCTGGATCTTGGTCAGCAGTTCTTTGTTGAAAACCGCACCGGCGCCAATGGAACGCTGGGCACGCGCGCGGTTGTACAATCGAAACCCGACGGCTACACGATGCTGTTCACCTCGAATGGCATCGCGCCAACACCCTTCATCTACAAAAATCTTGGCTACGACATTTTCACCGACCTGACGCCGGTCGCGACCATCGGTGTTCTCGACGGCCTGTTCATGCTCGTCGATGCAAAGTCACCCTACAAGACGCTCGCCGAGTTCATCGATCACGCAAAGAAAGACAGAGCTATCTACGGCTCGCCGGGTGTCGGCAACGGCCTGCATCTTGCCGGTGAAATCTTCAGCAAGAAGGCCGGCATTACGATGCAGCACATTCCCTACAAAGGTGCGTCCGAGGTCATGACCGGCATGCTCAGTGGCAGCATCGAGGTCATGTTCGTGACGCCGCCTTCGGTAATGGG
>DASPUD010000003.1:0-56877 GCA_035623095.1 Pseudolabrys sp. | reverse complement strand
TTATATACAATTGGAGGTTTTTATTTCGAAACTTCCTATGAGCGGGTCGGATAAACGACGCTGGGTACGATCAAGTCCGAGGGGATTGGTCCCGAGGACCGGCAAGCTTTTGCTTGGCCCGAAGACTTTGCCGATTGAGTGTTACGTTGTCGATCTGTCGGCCGGCGGCGCCTGTCTTGAGTTGTCGAAGTCATACGACTTCCCAAGCCGTTTTGAATTTCTCCATGGCAGCACGCGCCGCTTCTGCACGCTGGCTTGGGTGCGCGGTTTTCGTATCGGCATCTCCTACGAGGGAACGATACAGCGCTCCTCGGTGTCAGGCGGACTGAGCCGCCCGAAAAGCGGCGCCAGCATGCTTTCGCGCCGGTAGGCGGCCTATCTGAGTCCTGATCGCAGGTGTCCAGCGCAGCCATTGTGGCTTGCTTTGCCAAGCTAAAGCCGCTGCGGAACCAAGCATTTACCACACCTGCGCACCGCCGGTTCCCGCCAGCGTCATGGCAGGCTATTCTGTTGCTTCGGATCGGGGTTTTGACGCGGATGGGTCAATTGGGGTCTACCTTCGGAATTGGCCGGCTTGCGCGCGTTTTTCTTCTCGGCGCGGGCACACTTGCGCTTGCCAATTGCTCTAACGGTTACTTGGCCGGAAAAATCGATCCGCGTTACGGCGTTGCGGCCAGCGCACGCGCCGTTCCGGCAGGCGAACCAGTTCCGAAGGGCGGCGGAGTCTACCGTATCGGCAAGCCATACGAAGTGGCGGGCCGAACCTATGTTCCCGGAGAAGACATCAACTACAGCGCCGTCGGCCTGGCGTCATGGTACGGCGACGACTTTCACGGCCGTTACACGGCCAATGGCGAAATCTTCGACATGAATTCGATTTCGGCCGCGCATCCGACGCTGCCGCTGCCGTCCTATGTCCGTGTCACCAATCTCGCGAACAATCGTTCCATCATCGTGCGGGTAAATGATCGCGGACCTTACGTTGGCGGGCGTCTTATAGACGTGTCGGTGAAGACCGCGCACCTTCTGGGTTTCCACGGCAACGGAGTGACGCGCGTGAAGGTCGACTATGTCGGCCGCGCACCGCTCGAAGGCTCGGACGATCGCAAGCTCATGGCAACCCTGCGCGACAATGCCCCGGCCGAAGCGCCCGTAGTGCTCGCTTCGGGCAAGCCGTTCGCGCCAACCTTCTTTGATACCCGCCGAGTCACAAGATTCTCGTCATCGCAAATTCCGTCGCCACCCGACCGGCCATACCGGTTAGGTGAGGGCGCCCGTGACGTGCCGATGGCGGAGCCGCCGACCACCGAGTTCGCCGCAGCCACGCGCCAGCGGGCCGTGGCGCCGGTGCAGCGTGAACCCGTTGCAGATGCGGGGATAGCCGTTATGCCGGTCACAGCTTTTGTGCCGAACCGCCTTGATCGGCCGGCCGGATTTATGAGTGGCCGCGGCCTTTACTGAGCCGTATTCTGCCGCCACACAGGCTGCGCCGCGACCTCTTTAATGCGAAGGCGGCGGTTATTCATTGAAGACGCCATGCGAAATTTCCTGATCGGACGTTGGGTGACTGCGGGATTGCTGACCGCCGGTCTGTGCGTGGGAGCATTTGCGGCGACGCCGGGCCACAAAGTCGGCCCTGTCAAAAAAGCGGCGCCCGTCCAGCACCCCGCGCCAAAAAAAGACGCTACCAAAAAAGACGAACCAAACATCTCGGCGCCGCACGCAATCCTGATCGATGCCGAAAACGGCAGTGTGCTGTTCGAGCGTGACGCTGACCGGCTGATATTTCCCGCCAGCCTTGGCAAGCTGATGACGGCCGAATACGTTTTTCACGAAGTCAAAGAAGGCCGCATCAAGCTTACCGACGAGTACATGGTGAGCGAAAATGCCTGGCGTAAAGGCGGCGCGCCTTCGCATGGCTCGACGATGTTTGCCGCCATCTACTCAAGAATTCCGGTCGATGCCCTGCTGCATGGGATGATCATCCAGTCGGCAAACGATGCCTGCATCGTCCTGGCCGAAGCGATTGCCGGCAACGAGAGAACTTTCGGCGCAAAATTGACGCAGCGCGCGCGCGAAATCGGCCTGGAAAAATCCGTTTTCACCAACTCGAACGGGTTGCCTGATCCTGGTGAGCAGGTCACCACACGAGAACTCGCAATCCTGGCGCGTCACATTATCCGGACCTATCCGGAGTTCTATCCATTATTTTCGCAAGGAGACTACACCTGGAACAAGATCCGGCAGCAAAACCGTAATCCGCTTCTTGGAATGATGTCTGGCGCCGACGGTCTTAAGACGGGCTACACGAGTGAAGCCGGCTACGGCCTGGTCGGATCTGCAGTGCAGAACGGATTGCGGCTGATCGTGGTGGTCAACGGCGTAGCCACCGCCAAAGAGCGCGCGGAAGAAGCAAAGAAGCTCCTGGAGTGGGGCTTCCGTACTTTTGAGCAACGCATTCTCTTCGCCGAGGGGCAGACGATCGGGGCCGCCAAAGTATTTGGCGGCGCCAGCGGCCGCGTACCTCTTGTCGCCAACGGTGAAGTCCGCGTCATGATGCCCAAGACCGGAGCGGACAAATTAATCGCACGTATCGTCTATAACGGTCCGGTGCCGGCGCCCGTAGCCGAAGGCACACCCGTTGGCAACGTTAAGGTCTGGCGAAACGACAGCCTGATTCTCACCATGCCTCTGAAGGCGGCGGAAACTGTCGAAAAAGGCAATATGTCACAGCGCGCTTTCGATGCTGTGACCGAAATGATAATCGCACTATTCCGGGCCGGAGCCGAGCGGCTATGATGACCGCGGCCGCGCAACCGCGGTAACGTCAAAGAGGCCTGCTCGCTTGCGCGGACATTTCATCACCTTTGAGGGTGGAGAAGGCAGTGGCAAATCGAGCCACGCGGCGATCCTGGCGCAACGACTGAAGACACTGGGTCTTGAAGTCGTCCTCACCCGCGAACCAGGCGGTTCGACCGGGGCCGAGATTATTCGCCACATTCTGCTGTCCGGCATTGCCAAACCGCTTGGCGCTGAAACTGAGGCCATTCTTTTTGCCGCGGCTCGCGACGATCACGTGCGCAACACAATCCTCCCGGCGCTAAAGGCCGGCCACTGGGTTATCAGCGACCGATTTATCGATTCCACCCGTGTCTATCAGGGCACCCTCGGCAACGTCGACCAACGCCTGATCCGCAGTCTCGAGCGGGTAACGGTGGGTCCCGCCGTGCCCGAGCTGACATTTATTCTTGATGTTCCGGCGCAGATCGGCATGGCGCGCGCCAAGAGCCGGCGTGGAAAATCCGCAGCCGATCGATTTGAGGCGGAGTCGCTTGAATTTCACAAAAAGCTGCGTGACGAGTATCGCGCGCTGGCCGCCGCGGAACCGGACCGTTGCATCGTGATCGATGGCCGGCCACCGCGCGAGGTGGTGTCCGACCGCATATGGGCGATCGTCCAGGACCGCCTGCACCCCGAACGGCTTGGTGTCCCGGAGACTACGGCACTGTGAGCGAAGATACAGAGCGCGAAATCAAGTTGCCGCGTGAGACAACGGACCTATTCGGTCACGCCGACGCCGAACGCGCGACGCTGGACGCGTACAAGAGCGGCCGCATCACTCATTCCTGGCTGATCGGCGGGCCGCCGGGCATCGGAAAGGCGACACTCGCCTTCCGGCTTGCTCGCTTCGTCCTGGCCAATCCCGATCCGCGCGCATCTAACGTACAAAGCGCAACTTCGCTTGCGGTCGATCCGGCACATCCGGTTTCGCGCCGTATTGCTGCGCAGGCGCAGGGTGATCTCCTGGTGCTTGAGCGCAGCATTAATGAACAGACCGGCAAGCTCTATACGGTGATCCGGGTCGATGACGTACGCCGGACGGTATCGTTTTTTGGGTCGACCGCCGGAGAAGGCGGCTGGCGCATTGCGATCGTCGATGCAGTCGACGATCTCCAGCGCGAAGGCGCCAATGCCCTGTTGAAGATTCTTGAGGAGCCCCCGCAACGTTCACTGCTTCTGCTGGTCAGCCACGCGCCGGGGCGCGAATTGCCGACCATCCGCTCGCGGTGCCGCCGGCTGTTACTGCGTCCGCTGGAACCTGCAGATGTCGAGCGTGCGCTCGCCGTCGCAACCGGACGCGACGCTGGCGACCCCGGGTTGCGGCAGGCCGCCGAGGCCGCTGAAGGCAGTGTCGGTCGGGCCGTTGATTTGCTCGATGGTTCGGCGCTGGCGCTTCGCCAGCGGATCCTGGAACTGCTCGGTCAGCTTCCCAATCCAGATCCGCGCGCGCTGCATGGACTTGGCGAGGCGATTGGCGGCACCGACCCCAAGACGCTGGAAGCCTTCATGGACACGGTCAATGGATGGCTGTCGGCGCGGATACGTGCGGGTATGCAAGGCCCTGCGCAGATGGCGCGCGTCGCGGAAATTTGGGACAAGGTCAACCGGTCGGCCCGCGACGTCGAAGCGTACAACCTCGAACGAAAACCGCTGGTTTTTGCCGTATTCGGAGCACTGGCCGAAACCGCTCGCATCTAAGCATCTATCCTTGGGCCAAGTGGGCAAGGCAGGGCTTCGCTTGGGCGGAGCCTTGTGATTGAATTTGTCTGCGTGAACGGCGCAAAAGTGGGCCGCACAGAACGGCTCTGAACGCGGGAGGATGCCATGACCTTCAGGACCAATCGCCGCCAATTCCTTACTGGCTCGGCAGCGGCCGCCGGCACAGCCGCGTTTCCCATGCCGTCGATTGCGCAGAATACGCCGCTCAAGATCGGCTTGTTGACGGTGAAGACCGGACCACTGGCAGCCGGTGGAATTCATTTCGAGGAGGGGATCAGCTCATTCCTCAAGGACAAGAACTTCACCCTGACGGGGCGCAAGATTGACCTCATCGTCGCCGATACTGGCGGCAACCCGGCTGGCGCGAAGAACAAAGCGCAGGAAGTCGTCGAGCGCGACAAGGTGGACATCGTGCTTGGCCCCTTCGCTGCTTTCGAGCTCCTTGCGACTGTCGATTATCTCGCCCAGGCCAAGATGCCGACATTGGCTTTTGCCGGCGCCGAGGATGTCACACAGCGCAAGGCCAATGCCTATCTGACGCGTACCTCCTACACCTCGGCCCAGTGTCTCTATCCGCTTGCCGACTACGTGTTGAAGGAAATGAAGCTCAAGCGCGCCGCCAGCATCGGCGACGATTTTGCGTTCGGTTACGAGCAGGTCGGCGGCTTCCAGCGCGTGCTGGAGGAAGGCAATGGCCAGGTAGTGAAGAAGCTGTGGTCGCCGCTCAATACCGCCGACTACGCGCCGTACGTTGCACAAGTTCCCGAATGCGATGTGGTCTGCGAGGTGCTGGCCGGATCAAACCCCCTGAAGTTCACCAAGCAGGCGCGGGGCCTCGGCATGAAACAGCCGCTCGTCGGAGGCGCTACAGTTGCGGACGACACGATCATTGGCGCACACGACGAAAGCGCCGAGGGCCTGATTAACACCAATCCTTACTCGCTCGACCGGCCGAGCGAAGCCAACAACAGATTCATCGCCGCGATGAAGAAAAACTATGGTGACGATGTGAAGATCGGTCACTACGCCGCCTGTTTCTATGCCAATGGCCAGATCATCGAGGCGGCGCTGGCAAAAACGGGCGGCAAGTCCGATGACGCCGATGCGCTCGTCAAGGCGGTGCGCGCCGTATCGCTTGCCGACACGCCACGCGGCCCTGTGAGATTTGATGACTACGGCAATTCGGTGTGCGACGTATACGTCAGGAGGGCCGAGAAGCAGGGTGGCAAGATGGTCAACAAAACTATCAAGACCTACAACAAGGTCAGCCAGTTCTGGGCCATGGACCCGAAGGCATTCCTCGCGCAGCCGGTATTCTCGCGCGATTATCCGCCGCTGAAGAGTTAAAGCGCGCGCTGGATGTCAGGCGCGCTTTCGGTTCTTTTCAGGCCGAGTACGTGAGCGCCTGCGGACTTCGGTCTTTTAGATATTGATCAAGCCCCCAGCGTTCGACCTGCAAGAACACTTCACCAAACTCGCTCTGCGGAAGCGGCTGATTGACGAAGCGCTCACCGCGGCCAAAATTGCTGAAGTTCCAGGAGTGATAGTTCTCGAACTCGGCCGGCACCGCGAGTTTCCAGAGCGGCAGGTACTTCGGGAGATCGGCCTCAAGCGCCTTTTCCGCGCGATTGAGGGCGCGCATGTACCCATGCACGACCTCGGGCGTCGCACTGTCCGGCACCCACCAAAGGGTTTTGAAGCGATCTTCGATGATTTTTCGAAGGCCAAGCTGCTCCGCCATGGCAATTTGCGGAGGCAGCAGGCTTGCCGCCTCGACTTCCCCTTCGAGCAGGGCTTTAAGCCGGGCGCCAAAGCCGCCCGTGTTGACGGTCTTGATGTGCTCAAGCGGAAGATATTTCTCGAGCCGATACGGCACGTTGAAATGGCTGCCGGCCCGCATGCCAACGGAAATTGGCACATCCTTCAGGTCTTCCGGCTTATGAATTTTCGAGTTGGGCCGCACATAGATCGCCCATGGTGAATCGCCATAGCCCTCGCTAACGACGCGGCCCATGCCGGCGCTGGCGTTGCAAATCGTGCCCCACAGGCAGGCGCCTTGGACGATGTCCTGCTTGTCCTCGGTATAGGGGCGGTCCTGCGGCCGCTGAAAATATTCGAGGCCTTTCCAGCTCGACTGCGTGCCGCGGAAAGTCTTCCAGTCGAATTCGACGTCGAGACCTTCGGCTGCGAAAAAGCCTTCCTGCATCGCGACGAAGTCATTGAGGCCCATACCCTTGGGGGCAACCTTCACGCGCTTGAGGTTCCCGACCATGGTGATCTCCTCCTGATCTTCGTTTTGGTTGACGACCGTTTACCACGAGCGAGCCGCCGCACGCGAGCATCTTTACGTGCGCGCTGCCCACACCGCGAGCCCACGATGAGGGATAGGACCGGTCCGGACAATTTTACAGAATTGCGCCACAAACCGTTTTGGAACCGCAGCTATCAAGGAAGTTCGTGAGCATTGCAAGCACCATAGCTGTGTCCGGCCTGAATGTTGCGACGCTGCGCCTTAATGTGACGGCGAGCAATATCGCCAATGTGCTGTCCGATGGCCCACTCCCTGATGCGCCCAATGCCGCAAATTTTCCGGCCGCCTATACGCCGTTGCGGGTCAACCAGACCGACGTCGTTGGTGGTGGAACAAGCGCGACCGTCAGTGCGGTCTCTCCAGCGACCGTTCCGGTTTATGATCCTGGCGCACCCTTCGCTGACAGCGCTGGCATGGTCGCAAGCCCGAATGTCGACCTCGCCACCGAGATCGTACAAGCAATGATCGCCCAATACACTTTTGCCGCCAATGCGCAGGTCATTCGCACCGACGCGCAGATGAGCGCGGCGCTGCTCAACATCTTTGCCTGATCCAGAGTTCCGTTGCGTCCTAGAGCTTGCGCGTCGGACGGTCCGGCGTCCGGTGGAAGTCAAGGATCTGTTGCGCGGTCGATTGGCGCAAGCGATGGAACGATGACATTGCCTGATCGATGCCGTTCGCGGAACGCCGAAATCTTTTTGCCGCAAGAGTCATGATACTGCGCGTGGTCTCCCAGGACAGACCGACCGCCTTCGTCAGAACCAGCAACGACTCCGCGCGCATGTCGCGCATGTTCTGTTCGATCACCGCCGTCGGAACTTTTGACATAACCGACAGTGCGGCAACCATCTCCTCAAAGCGGCCTGCGGTGGCGAACTCCTGAAGTTTTGCGGAATTCAGCTGCCCCGCCTGCTGTAGCGATTCTACCAGCACCTGCGCGGCAGCGTAGCTCAAAGGTTGCGAAGCCGCTTCGGTCTCTATGCGGGCGGAAACGGCGCCAACTGCGCGTTCTATGTCAGCCTTGGCGTATTCGCGCTCGGCGGCAAGTTTCTTGGATACCTTTTCCGACGCCAGCGCTAGCAAGTTCTCAACCAGGTGCGGCGGCAAATCCGGCCGAATACCAACGCAGAAGGTCAGCGCCTCGTCGCCGCGCGAGCGCCGAACAAGCGTATCGAATCCCTTGCCGGAAAACATCGCGCCCGGATTCTGCGCCGTGCTCAAGACAACCTGTTGATCGCCGCGCTCCACCAGCACGTCAGTGAGCGCTTCCGGCAGTGTCTTGCGGCGGGAAATAGCGAGTAGATGTTCCTGATTTTTGGTGCGCGCGCACTCAATCAGTGTCTCGGTGTCGAGCCGGGCTGCCTGGGTGAGGACCGGCGAAGCGACTTCGATCGCGTCATCACAAGCGAGCAGGCGCAGAATTTTTGGCGGAGCAATTGCAACTGGTGCAATACGGATCGAAAGCAACGCGCGCGACGATTGCTCAATGGTTGCAACCAGCCGCACAAAAACATCGTCGATCAGATCGATCTCTTCCTCGGAATATTGATCTGAACCCACCAGAAACAGGTCCGTCAGATGGCGCAACATCGCCGAGCGCCGCTCATCCGAGCTGTGCGCAATAGAATCATCGAGCTCGTGGATCAGTTCGAGCGGAGCGCCCATAGGCACGGGAAACCGTTCTGGTTGGCCACTATCCGGCGATTCTGCCAGTAGTTAAATTCCATTCAGATTGTACGCGATGCGGGTTTAGCAATTCGTAAAGGCCCGGGCTGTTTGGGGCAGGGTAGCGCAGGCCCCAATTCCCCTGTTTTCCGGCGCAATACGTGCCGGTTCGCGTGGCCCGCTACTGCTTTAAGAGGCCGCAATACTTCTGGAAGCCGCTATCCCAGCACCCGGTTTTCATGCAGTACGACTGGCGAGCGCCGCAAGCCGTCACGCAGGCTGGGATGGCCGATCGGTTAGGGTTCTTGTTGCAATTCGTAGTGCAGATTTTTTGCTCGCCGCTGCAACGCATGGGGGCGGCGGACGCAATCTGACCATCGAACACAACGAGACCCAGAAGGCCGGCGGCCGCGGCGAATGCTTTGTGTTGTGCCAAAATGAACCTGCAAACGCGCCAAAATCTTAATTTCATCGTCGAGCCACCCTTCAGGTCGCCCGAAATACCAACAAAACGTGGCGTCGGCTAGGTTTCTTGCATTGGTCACAGAATTGTGGTGGCTTTTATGCGTGTGGCGCGTGGACGGGGTCACTACCATGAACAAGGGGACACTCACCCTTTGCGCCGCAGCCGCTTTAGGTCTTGCGGCCACGTTGCTAATGCCGACTGAAGTTACGGCAATCGGATCGGGAATGCATTCGTCTCACAGCAGTCCCATAAAATTCTTCCGACCATTCCGGCATCACCACCACCATCATCACGGTTTCAAGAACTGGAACAACTGGAACAACGGGCTCTACGCCGGATACGGATATGGATATGGCGGCTACTACATGCCCACCTATTCAGGCGACTATTCGTCCGACGACATAACCGGATCGGTGCCTGTACCGACCATCATCCCGCCGCCGCCCGCATTGAAATGCGAGAAAAGCCGCGAAGTGGTGACGGTGCCGTCGGCAATTGACGGCACCGCCCGGCAGATCACAATTACGCGCTGCTGACAGACCGCGCGGCTTTCGGTCTTTGGCGCTGCAAACGCCGCCTGCTCGACGACGAATTTCTCGCCGGCAGGCGCTGCTTGCCCCCGTTGCCGGTGATTGATACCTAGTTCCTTGACTCGACATGGCCGGGCTTTCCCGGCCATCCACGTCTTTGTTTGAAGCAAGGCAATGCCGGCCAAAACGCCTTTCTACATCACGACCGCAATCTCTTATCCGAACGGCCCGCCGCACATCGGCCACGCCTATGAAGCGATTGCGACCGATGCCATTGCGCGGTTCATGCGCCTTGATGGCTACGACGTCTACTTTCTCACGGGCACGGACGAGCATGGCCAGAAGATCCAGCAGACAGCGGCCAAGGAGGGGCTGACACCGCGTCAATTGCTCGATCGCAACGTGCCGCGCTTCGAAGCGATGGTAAAGCGGATGAATTGCTCGAACGACGACTTCATCCATACCACCGAAGAACGTCATCACCGTTCGTCTGAGGCGATCTGGCAGCGAATGGAGAAGAACGGCGACATCTATCTCGGAAAATATGCCGGCTGGTATTCGGTGCGCGACGAGGCGTATTACGCGGAAAACGAAACGCAGCTGAACGAACAGAAGCAGCGCGTCGCCAGCAAGACAGGCACGCCAGTCGAGTGGGTGGAGGAAGAAAGTTATTTCTTCAAGTTATCTGCCTATCAGGACAAGCTGCTCAAGTTGTACGAACGGCCGAACTACGTTCTCCCAAAGGAGCGTCTGAATGAAGTCGCAAGCTTCGTGCGCGGCGGTTTGCAGGATCTGTCGATCTCGCGCACGACCTTTGACTGGGGCATTCGAGTGCCGGGAGCTAACGGACACATCATGTATGTCTGGGTAGACGCATTGACCAATTACATCACCGGCGTCGGCTTTCCGGACATCGGCAGTGACAAGTTCAAACGCTACTGGCCCGCCTCGTTGCACGTGATCGGCAAGGACATCGTGCGCTTTCACGCGGTCTACTGGCCGGCGTTCCTGATGTCCGCTGGAGTTGAGGTGCCGCAACACATCTTTTCGCACGGTTTTCTTTTCAACCGCGGAGAAAAGATGTCGAAATCGGTGGGCAACGTGATCGACCCGTTCACCATGGCCGACGCTTATGGCGTCGATCAGTTCCGTTATTTTTTCCTGCGTGAAGTTCCGTTCGGGCAGGACGGAAATTACAGTCACGAAGCGATTGTCAACCGCATTAACGCGGATCTGGCGAACGACCTCGGCAATCTGGCGCAACGTTCGTTGTCGATGATCGGCAAGGCTTTCGGCGGCAAGCTGCCCGGACCCGGCGCTTTCACAGATGCTGACAAGGTCATTCTCGCGGCGGCCGACGCTATGATCGGAACCGCGCGCGAGCACATGAAAACGCAACAGCTACATCAGGTGCTCAATTGCGTTTGGAGCGTGGTGGCCGATGCCAACCGCTATTTTGCGTCCGAGGCGCCGTGGGCGCTCGCAAAAACCGACCCGAAGCGACAGGGGACGATTCTCTACGTGACTGCGGAAGTTCTGCGCCGGGTCGCAATTCTCGCGCAACCTTTTGTGCCGTCCTCTGCAACGAAGCTGCTGGAGCTTTTGGCCGTGCCATCTTCTGAACGTTCATTTGTTGAGCTTGAACCGCGGCGGCGAATTAGGGCCGGCGCGACACTGCCGGCACCTTCAGCGGTTTTTCCCCGTTATGTTGAAGCTGAAGAGAAAAGCTGAATTGCGCCCGCAGGTCAGGGCAGAGCGCTCTCCCCTTGATCGGCATTAGCGATTTGCCTGGGTTTCTTGTTCCCATCGCAATACTGTTTGTCGAAGGGCATCAAATTTCTTTTTGCGGGCACCGCCAAACAATGGATCATCTCTACTCGTCAGTCGCGCATCGATCTCTGCCCAATCTTCAGCACGCAAGCTCTTAAGGGTGGCCGGATATAGGATTTCCTCTTCCTTGTGCATGTGTTGGCGTTGGTGGTCGATAAACTCGCGCACGACATTATGGAAGTTCTGCCGCGGGTACTCCCGGCCAGCCAAGATAGCATCGACCGCCTGAGCAAAGCGGTGCAAGCGCTCGGTTTCAAGCTGGTGTTCGGCTTCCACATTACCCACAGTTGCAACGGCAGTTGGATCCCGTAGCTTCAACTTTTCAAAAATAATGTCTTCTTTCGGGTGATGATAGCTTTCGGGATATTCAAGAAAATATTCGACGATGGCCTGAAGGATTTCATAGTCAGGCGACTCGGTATGGTCGAAGACGCTTAGCTCCTGCTCCAGCACGAGAAGCAACTTCTCGATGTTTCGGTGTTCGTCGAGCAGAATCTCGATAAGTCTTGTCATAAACCGCACTCGACCGCAGGCCGTCCGGACAAGGTATTGATAGGACGGCGAGAATGTCTGTTCAGCCGCGGCATTTCGAGCATACCACAATACTAAGACAAGGCGGTGGTCGGCTTTGCGCTATGTCAAAGCGCTATCTGTTTTTGCCCGCATACTTTTGCCAGCTTGCTCCTCATGTTCGCGGGTCGAAGCAATGACTGGACGTAGTCGTCAGCCGGGTTTCGAAATCCTAGCTCGTGAAGATTTTTCCGATGTGACCTATTCACTGGTTGTCCATCACCCCCTGATGGCAAAAGCCGCGCAACCCGGCCAATTTGTCATTGTGATGTCGCATGAGTCCGGCGAGCGGATTCCACTGACCATCGCCGACTTCGACCGTGAAAAAGGAACGGTCACCTTTGTGGTCCAGGCGGTCGGCAAGTCGACCAAAGAAATGCAGCAGACTTGCCAAGTAGGAACTTCACTCTACGGCGTTGTCGGACCCATGGGAATTCCGAGTCCGCTCGCGGGGAAAAAGAAGGTCGTCTGTGTTGGTGGTGGCCTCGGCGTTGCACCAATTTATCCACAAGCTCGAGGCTTTAAGGAAAATGGCGCCTATGTGATCGGGGTTCTCGGATTTCGCAACAAAGGCCTGGTTTTTTGGGCGGACAAGTTTAGGGCCTGCTGCGATGAACTAATACTGTGCACTGATGATGGCTCCGCAGGAATTAAAGGCTTCGTCAGTGACGGGATCAAAGTCGCCATTGCAGGTCACAAGGATATCGATGAGGTCGTAGCGATCGGGCCACCCGTCATGATGAAAGCCTGCGCTGAAACGACACGCCCGCATGGAATTAAGACCATCGTTAGTCTCAACCCAATTATGGTCGACGGAACGGGGATGTGCGGCGGATGCCGAGTCAAGATCGGTGGTGAAATCAAGTTTGCCTGCGTTGATGGTCCCGATTTCGACGGGCACAAAGTCGATTTCAACGACCTTATGATGCGTCTTAGGCGTTATGCGGCGGAGGAGAAGGCCGCCCTCGATCGTTGGTCCGAAAACTGCCGCGTGGTGCAGCGGAACCCCCAGATATTGAGGGGCGGGGAGCCCGACCTTTTGCTTCCTGATCCTTTTGAGGAGACGTTGGGAGGATAGCATCACCATGTTGCAAAAGAGGCATTAGTGCACGGGATTTGGATATGGCGAAAAAGAAAACAATTCGCAGTATTCCCCAACAACGAACACCTGTGCGTGAACTTGACTCGAAGCGGAGGGTAAAGAACTTCGAGGAGGTGAACTGTGGCTATTCGCTGGAGGAGGCGCTCAAAGAATCCGAGCGCTGTCTCTTGTGCCCTGACCCGGACTGTGTTGCAGGTTGTCCGGTCAATATTAACATCCCAAGATTCATAGAAGCCATCAGCGCCAGGAATTTTCGCGGCGCGTATGACGTTATCAGCGCGAGCAATCTCCTGGCGGCCGTATGTGGACGCGTTTGCCCGCAAGAGACGCAGTGCGAAGGTGTTTGCGTGGTCGGCGAGACGCTTGAGCCGGTTGCTATAGGTCGTCTTGAGCGCTTTGTGGGCGATCTCGCAATCAAGGAGAAGTGGAGCAACGTTCCGTATGTTGAGCCGACAGGCTTCAAGATCGGAATTGTCGGTTCCGGGCCCGCCGGCATGGCGTGCGCCGCCGACATGGCGAAAGCCGGATGCGATGTGACGGTCTTCGAAGCCTTTCACCAGGCCGGTGGCGTTCTCAAATATGGCATTCCTGATTTCCGACTGCCTAACTCGGTGGTCGACGCTGAGATCGAGAATCTGCGCAAACTCGGCGTCAAGTTCGAATGCAACACGCTGGTTGGCCGCCTGTTCACCATCGAGCAGATGCGCAACGAGCTCGGTTTCGACGCCGTCTTCATTGGCACTGGCGCTGGTTATCCATCGATGCTCGGCATCCCGGGGGACTCGCTCAACGGCGTGCTGTCCGCGAACGAACTGCTCACTCGCTGCAACCTGATGCGGGCCAAGGAATTTCCGAACTACGACACACCGATCCCGCTTGGGAAGCGGGTCGCCGTGATCGGCGCCGGCAACACGGCAATGGACGCCATGCGCGTCAGCCTGCGACTCGGGGCTGAAAAGGTCTACTGCATCTATCGGCGGTCGCGGACGGAATGCCCGGCGCGCGCGGAAGAGGTCCACCATGCCGAAGAAGAGGGCATAGAATTCCATTGGCTCACCGCTCCGATCGAAGTGCTCGATGACGGGAACGGCAATGCGCGTGGCATGCGCTGTATCCGCATGGAACTCGGCGAGCCTGACGATTCTGGACGGCGACGGCCCGTTCCGGTGCAAAACAGCGAGTTCGAATTCGAGTGCGATCAGATCGTGTTCGCAATTGGCACCAACGCTAATCCGATCATCGGCCAGACGTCACAACTTCATCTCAACAAGCGCGGCTATATCGCTGCCGACGATACGCTGGCGACCTCCATGGCCGGGGTTTTTGCCGGCGGCGATATCGTTACCGGTGCGGCAACGGTCATTGAAGCCATGGGCGCTGGGCGTAGGGCCGCGCGCAGCATGAAGGCCTATTTGAGAATTCGCGATTCCGGAGACGTAGTCGGCGATTCCGATGCAAATACGTTTTTTGGAATCGATCTACGGGAACGCAATTTCGCGCGCATTCGTGCCGCTTAAGGAAGCACCATGACCGACACTGCCGAGATTGCCGTCAAACCACGTTCGCACGTGAACAAGGTCGTCCATTCCAGGGAGGCCGGGAAAACCGCAGTCACATTAAGCGAGCACATTGTTGAGATCGTCAGTGATTCCGGCGAAGGCGCGCAGCGGTGCGGTCAAACGTTCGGCGCGATCGCTTCGCAGATGGGGAACGGGGTTTGGACGGTCGAAATCATTCCGGCGGAAATCCGGCCACCTGCGCGCAGTGTCGCCGGCGGCAGCGGAAACCGCATCCGGGTCGGCTCCCAGCGCATCACCAACGGCGGCAACGAGACCGATCTGGTAATCGCCTTCAACGAGCAAGTGCTGCTTGGCCGCGTGCGGACTGGCGAGCTCAAGCCGGACTGCACGATCCTGTTGGAAAGCATGTGGCGCGAGGCAAAGGATCCGAAGATCGTCGAATCCTACACCGAGACTTACGAGCAGCTGGTGAAAGTCGGCTACAAGGTCACCGAAATCCCGATGGAGCGTGAGTGCAAGGCCATTGTCGCTGACGCCCGTCGCGGCAAGAACATGTTTGCGCTCGGGATCCTTTGCAGCATCTACAGTTTCGACTTGAAGATCGCCGCTGAGCAGATCGCTCTTACTTTCGGCAAGAAGGATGCAAGCATCGTTCAGACCAACGTGAAGCTCCTCAACGCCGGCTACGATTGGGCGGAGAAAAATCTTGATTTCAAATTCCGCATTCCTGCCGAGCGCAGCACCGAGCCGCAGATCATGGTCAATGGCAACACCGCGCTGGCGCTCGGCGTCCTCGCATCGGGCATGGAAATCTGCGCCATGTATCCGATCACGCCAGCCACCTCGGTCTCGCACTACCTGAGCAGCGTGTTCGAGAAAGTTGGCGGCATTGTCCATCAGGCGGAGGACGAGATCGCCGCTTGCGCCTTTGCGATCGGTGCCTCCTATGCCGGCAAATGCGCTGTCACCGTCACGTCCGGTCCCGGGTACTCACTCAAGCAGGAGGGCATCGGGCTCGCGGTGATGGGAGAAATCCCTCTCGTCATCATCAACGTACAACGCGGCGGGCCTAGTACCGGACAACCGACGAAGGTCGAACAGGGCGACCTGATGACTACAATCTTCGGCAGCCATGGTGATGCGCCCAAAGTGGTGATGGCGCCAGCGACTATAGAGGACTGCTTCTATTCGGTGGTCACGGCGCGCAAGATCGCTGAAACTTTCAATATGGTGGTGGTCATTTTGTCCGATGCCAGCCTTGGGACCTCGCAGCAGCCGTTCCCGCGGCCGCAGTTCAGCGAAGCGTGGCTCGCGCCGCCGATCGACCAGAGCGAGATTCCGGAAGGGCTCAAACCATACGACTGGAACGAAAAGACCGGCTTGGCTCGCCGCTTCATCCCGGGGCAGCCCGGCGGCATGCATACGCTCACCGGCCTCGCGCACGACCGGTTGAGCCATGTCGCCTACGATCCGGACACAAATGAACTGGCCATCCGCATGCGCAGCCTCAAGCTTGCGGCCCTGCAGCGTACGCTAAAGATGCCGCCGGTGTTCGGCGATCCCAAGGGCGATCTCCTCGTTATCGGCTGGGGCAGCACCAAGGGTGCGATCGAGGAGGCCGTGGCAACGCTGCGCGCGGCGGGCCGCAAAGTGTCATCGCTCCATCTCACGTTCTTGCAGCCAATGGCGCCTGGCATCAAGGAGATCATGCAGGGGTTCAAGAAAGTAATGACGATTGAAGGTAACTGGAGTGACAGCCCGAATGACGACATCATCGATGAAACCAATCGCCGCCATTCGGCGCTCGCGATACTGCTGCGCTCGCGCTACCTGATCGAAGTCGATTGCTGGAGCGAGGTGCGTGGCCAGCCGATCAAGCCGGCGACGATTGAGCACGTCATCCTCGAAAAACTGAAACAGAAATAGCAGGAGCGACAATGACCATACATGCCACCGAATGTCTCCTGCGATTGCACGACGCGCACTACGAGCTTGAGGACTACCAGAGCGGCGTTCCGCGATGGTGCACCGGGTGCGGCGACAACGCCATCCTCGCGGCAGTGCAGCGGCTTTGCCGCGACGAGGACCTGCGACCCGAGAAGACTGTTTTCGTGTCGGGAATTGGCTGCTCGAGCCGCTTTCCGCACTACATGAAAACGTATGGCTTCCACGGCATTCATGGCCGCGCGCTGCCGGTCGCCGAAGGCGTTAAGATGTCACGGCCGGACTTAAATGTGTTCGTGAACACCGGTGACGGCGACTGCTGCAGCATCGGGGCGGCGCACTGGATCCACGCCATCCGCTACAACATGAACATGACTGTGATGCTGCACGACAACCAGATCTACGGTCTAACCAAGATGCAGGCGTCACCGACGTCCCCACGCGGTCTGAAGAGCAATACAACTCCGCGCGGGGCATATCTCGAGGGACTCAATCCTTTGAGTGTCACTCTCGGTGTGCAGAACGTCTCGTTCGTTGCCCAAGCGGTCGATTGGATACCTGAAGTGCTATACGACATCATTCGCGCGGCTTATCGGCACAAGGGCTTCTCGTTCGTGCGCATCCTACAGCGCTGCCCCGAATGGCTGCCCAAGATGCTCGATCCGTGGGTGCACGATCCGTTGAAGACCAATCTAGTGCACCACAAAAATGGCCTGACGCTGAGCCCGAACATTTCCAAAGTCTACCGCACCCAGGAAGAGCACGATCCATCGGATATCGATCGGGCGCGCGAGATTGCTTCGGTGCTCGATCCGATTCCGGTCGGCATCCTGTACCACAATCCGCAGGTGCCTTGTTACGAAGAGCTGCGCAACGCCGGCCAGCAGCGCTCGACGCGCTTTATCAAGGCAGGCTTCGAAGCGGAACTCGACAAATTCACGGTCTGGCCACAGGGCGCAGGCGCCCGGCCGAGCGCTTGAGGATCCGGTCAAACCAAATGACTAAGGCGACGCCAGCATGCAAGTAGAACTCCAGGCGCACATCGCATTTCATCTCACAGGCCGGATGCCTCAAGGTGAGGGCGACGCACTGGCCCGCGACGACTTGCGGCCCGCAGTCTTCGCCGGTTACCGGGATATCACGGCGTTGCGCTACGATTTCCCGTTGGTGCTGATGCCTGATGAAAATCAGCCAGTGCAATCGCTGTCGGGTCTTTTCGACAGCGCTCTAAAAGATGTCACTGCCAAAGATGACAACGCACGCCTGAGAAAGGATGCTCACCGGCTCGAGCGCGAGATCCGCAAACTGGTGGCGGAAGGCACGAACGGAACGCTCCTCAAACTGTATAGTCTTGCCGCCGATCTTATCGCCACGAAGAACGACGAGCCATTGGCAAAAAGCATCAAGAGCTTACAGGCCGCATTGAAAAATGATGGTGAGGTTGTTGATTGCGGCCAGGCGACGACGTTCCGGCTGTTCCGGCACGCTTGGAAAGTGCGGCAAGACCGAAAGGCACAAAAGTTCCGCGCCGAGATCAACGTGCTGATCACGAAACTGTCCGATATTCTGAGTGCGGAATTCGGCCACTCCAAGGAAGGAATGAGTCCTGAACGGCTTAAAGCCGCGATCGGTTCGGCACATCGCGATGCGTTCGATTTCGCCGCAATGTCCCGCCTGTTGACTGAAACCACGATCAATGTCCCGATGGCGGAACAGCGCCGCCAGCGTATTCGCGGCTTGCTTTCAACGTTGCGCACGCAGCGCTTCTTTCCGCCGGCAACCGAAAGCGACAAATGGATCGGCGTCGCCGACGCGTATTCGTTCGTGTTCGAGAATTGTACGGAGGCGGTAGCCGCCTACCGCGAGCGGCTGCCAAAGATGACCGAACTTGCCAAGGCGATGGCCATGGCCAAGCTCGAAACCGACGGCGAATACAGTGAAGCTCGGCATGACGCCTTTTTCGCCGGCTTTGGCGATAACGGTCTGGATGCCGAGGATATCGCCGCCTTTCCGGATTATCTTATTTGTCTGAACGCAAAAGATTTCCGGGCTGCGGAAACGGATCTGATTCTGCGGGCTTTTGCCGCCGGGATGCCGGTGAAGCTCGTTGTGCAGACTGACGATCTGCTCGAGCAGTCGCCGATCAGGGACGATTATCTGATTGCGGGTCTGCGCGGAACGCAGCTCGCCAATAGCGCGATCGGACTTGGCTCGTCGTATGTCTTTCAAGCAAGCGGCTCCAATCTGTTCCAACTCCGCGAGCAGGTCATGCGCGGACTTGGCTATCGCGGCTCCGCTTTGTTCAGCATTTACTCCGGCGCGAATGGCGGCAGCTTGC
The DNA here is from genome assembly GCA_035623095.1 of Pseudolabrys sp. Lineage (GTDB taxonomy): Bacteria > Pseudomonadota > Alphaproteobacteria > Rhizobiales > Xanthobacteraceae > Pseudolabrys. The sequence continues at coordinate 38,041 of DASPUD010000003.1, read as the reverse complement.
CGCCTTATCTTGCGGCCGCAGCCGCCGCCGAATCCCGGGTATTCCCCGCGTTTACCTATGATCCATCGGCAGGCGCGGACTGGGCTTCACGGTTCTCGATTGCTGCCAACAATCAGGCCGATCTTGATTGGCCGGTGCTGCGCCTCGACTATGAGGATGCTGGCCAACAGCTGGCATCGGAAACCATCGCCTTCACGCTGGTCGATTTCGCCGCTTGCGATCCACGCTGCGCCAAATATTTTGCCAGGGTGTCGCGCGCAAATTGGACCGCCGATTTGCTGCCGGTTGCCGATTTCCTGAAGCGAGAGCCGAAGGATCTATCCGAAAAGGCGCCGTGTCTATTGATGGTCGATCGCGACAATCGCCTGCAAAAGGTGATCGTCAACGACACATTGATCCAGGAGGCACGCCGCTGCATTGAGGCCTGGCGTAGCCTGCAGGAGCTCGGCGGCATCCACAACTCGCATGCGGCAAAACTTGTTGAACAGGAACGCAAAGCCAAGACCGAACAAGCGCGCCCGGCAGCTGTTCCAGAAATGGTGCAAGCCGGCGTTACCGCTGCGGCGCCGGCGCCCGCGACTGCCGCCGCGCCCGCCACTGTCGAAGCGGCAGCAGAGAAACCGTCAGATGATCCCTATATCGAGACGGCGCGGTGCACGACCTGCAACGAGTGCACACAAATCAACGACAAGATGTTTGCCTACGACTCCAACAAACAGGCAATAATCGCCAATCCCGATGCGGGGACTTATCGTCAACTGGTCGAAGCGGCAGAGAATTGTCAGGTTTCGATCATTCATCCCGGTAAGCCACGGAACCCAAACGAGCCCGGGCTTGATGAGTTGATAAATCGAGCGCAGCCATTCATTTAGAGCAGCATGGAAATCTGGTCCGGAGCTCGATGTTGGGGACTCCTGACACGACTTGCCCCCGACGGGAGTCGGACGCTATTTGAGTGTCTTCGCTAGTCGGGGAGGGAGTTGAGGCCCCGTCTGGCTCCAAGGGCGACGCCGTTAGCCAGCATCCCGTTGCAGGGCGTTTCACAGAAGGACTTGCGGTTACAAATGATCCTCGTGGACAGCCATTGCCATCTCGATTTTCCGGATTTTTCCAGCGAGCTGGACGCAATTCTCGCTCGGGCACGTGCGGCCGGTATTAGCCGCATCGTGACGATTTCCACGCGCGTGAAAAAACACGCGCAAATCCTGGCGATCGCCGAGGCCTATCCCGACGTGTTCTGTTCGGTCGGAACGCACCCGCATCATGCCGCGAAGGAGCCGGATGTCGATGCGGAGCTGCTTGTCGGAATAGCAAAAAAACCCAAGGTCGTCGCCATAGGCGAGGCGGGGCTCGACTATTACTACGACAACAGTCCGCGCGATGTGCAGGCGGCGAGCTTCCGCCAGCATATTGCAGCAGCGCGCGAAACTGGTTTGCCGCTGGTGATTCACTCGCGGGATTGCGATGACGACATGGCCGCAATTTTGCGCGAGGAGAGCGGGAAGGGCGCCTTCCCGGCTGTGTTGCATTGTTTCACCGGTAGCCGTGCGCTGGCTTTCACTGCAATCGAGCTCGGCCATTACGTGTCATTCACTGGGATATTAACTTTCAAGCGTTCCGACAATCTGCGCGCGATTGCGGCGGCATTGCCTGCCGATCGCATCATGGTGGAAACCGACGCGCCTTATCTCGCGCCGCTGCCGTATCGCGGAAAACGCAATGAACCCGCGTACGTGGTCGAAACGGCTAAAGTTTTAGCGGAATCCCGCGGCGTCTCACTCGACGAAATTGCCCGCCAGACAACCGAAAACTTTTTCCATCTGTTCAGTAAGGTGCCGCGCGTGCTGGCGACTGCGGCATGAGTTTAACCTTCACCATTCTGGGCTGCGGCTCATCAATGGGCGTACCGCGCGTTGCCATGGGCTGGGGCGTCTGCGACCCGAATAACCCGAAGAACCGCCGGCGGCGTTGCTCGCTACTGGTCGAGCGCGCCAACGTGCAGGGCCATCGTACCCGCGTCCTGGTCGATTGTTCGCCGGATCTGCGCATGCAGTTGCTCGATGCGGAAGTTGACTGGCTCGACGGCGTCCTGATTACCCACGAGCACGCCGATCACACCCATGGCATTGACGACTTGCGCCCGCTTTTCGTGCACAAACGGCGCCGCGTCGATGTTTACCTGGACGAGCCAACATCCCGGGCCATGCACGCCCGCTTTGCCTATTGCTTCATGACGCCGCCGGGCAGCGAATATCCGCCAATTGCATCCGAGAAGCGTCTGGAGGCCGGTAAACTGGTCACGGTTAACGGACAGGGCGGCCCTATCGAGGCACTGCCGGTGCTTCAGGCCCACGGCGATATCCCGTCCCTTGGCTTCCGTTTTGGGAACGTCGCCTATTCCGCCGATATCAAAAGCCTGCCGGCTGATAGTGTCGCTGCGCTATCCGGGCTGGACGTATGGATCGTCGATGCGCTTCGCAAAAGTCCGCATCCGAGCCATTTCAACCTGGATGAGGCCCTTAAGTGGATCGGCCGGGTCAAACCTAAACGGGCGATCCTGACCAATCTGCACACTGACATGGACTACGCGGCGCTACGCACCGAGCTGCCGGCGAACGTCGAGCCGGCGTACGACAGAATGACCTTCGCGAACGGCTGACATGACCTGCCATGCCGCCGGCCGCTGATCCTTCGAATTTTATGCAAATCCGGGACGCGCTTGCTGGAATGGCTGCTAAATGTCGTCATCTAGAGATATTCCATAATATGTCTTATGCGAATGACCGATGGACGTCGCGGTGGCGGCAGCGCTTTGCTACCGTTTCGCAATCGGTCGCCAACCCGCCAAGCCAAGCCCGCCTTCCGTGAAGCCTTCCCGCGATATTTCCCGCCTGATTGAGATCATGGCGGCCTTGCGCACCCCTGGCACGGGTTGCCCATGGGACCTGGAGCAGAACTTTCGGACGATCGCGCCTTACACGCTCGAGGAAGCCTACGAGGTAGCCGATGCGATCGCCCGTAATGACCTCGCGGGCCTCAAGGACGAGCTTGGAGACCTGTTGTTGCAGGTCGTTTTCCATGCGCGTATGGCCGAGGAACAGGGCGCCTTCAATTTCGCCGACGTGGTCGAAACTCTCACGACCAAACTGATCCGCAGGCATCCGCACGTGTTTGCTGATGCCGATGGAAAAACTGCCAAGGCCGTCGAAGGACTGTGGGAGCGGATAAAGGCCGAGGAAAAGGCCGAAGCAGGCAAGACAGCGCAGAGCGGGGCGCTCGGCGGGGTACCGCTCGCCCTGCCCGCATTAACCCGCGCTTTGAAGCTGCAGAACAAGGCCGGACGCGTCGGTTTTGACTGGAACGATCCGCGCGCCGTCCTCGCCAAGATACGTGAAGAAGCAGACGAGATCGAAGCGGAACTCGACCGCGGTCAAAAAGCAAAGCAGGCGGCGGAAGTTGGTGATCTGCTGTTCGCGGTGGTCAACCTTGCCCGCCATCTTCAGTCTGACCCGGAGAGCCTGCTGCGCGAAACCAACATAAAATTTGAGCGGCGGTTTGCGGCAATCGAGCGCGTGCTGGCCGAGCGCGGAAAAACGCCCCGAGACGCAACACTGGCCGAGATGGACGCGCTTTGGGATGCGGCGAAAGCGGATGAGAAATCGTGAGTTCAGGCGTTGAACTTTGCGCGCACTTGCGCAGCCTTTTCCGGCTCGGCACGCACGGTTACCGCCAGTCGGCCATCATCGCGCAGGTCTTTGGACAAGACCTCCGAATGCCGATAAAGCCAGCTCAATCCCGCGCCGTCGGCTGCATCGATAGCAACTTCGAGCGTCTCACGCCGTTCGGCCAGGCGCGCTTCCAGCGCGTCGGTGAGGCGATCAAGCCCCTCCCCAGTCAATGCTGATACAGGCACCGGCCGTTGCGGCGCCGGCTTCCGCTCAACAAGATTGAGCAACCCGGCGCGCGCTCCGGCATCAAGCCGGTCGATCTTATTCCAGACTTCAATCAGGCGACGGTCGGTAGCCGCAATGCCCAGGTCAGACAGTACCTTTTCGACGTCATGCGACTGCGCGTCGGAATCCTCATGCGACAGATCGCGCACATGCAAGATCACATCTGCCTCAATGACCTCTTCCAAAGTCGCGCGGAAGGCCGCCACCAGCATGGTAGGAAGCTCGGAGATAAATCCAACCGTGTCCGACAGAATAATGCGCGCGCCGTGAGGCAAGGCGACCGCGCGGAGAGTCGGGTCAAGGGTCGCAAACAGCATGTCAGCCGACAATACGCTTGCCGCCGTCATGCGATTGAACAAGGTCGACTTACCTGCGTTCGTGTAGCCAACTAAAGCGGCAATCGGATAAGGCACGCGCTTTCGACTGTCGCGATGCAGCTTGCGGGTACGTTTGACCTTTTCGAGTTCGTCTTCGATGCGCACGATGCGTTCTTCAATCGCGCGACGGTCGGCTTCGATCTGGGTTTCGCCCGGTCCGCCGAGAAAACCAAACCCGCCACGTTGCCGCTCAAGGTGCGTCCATGAGCGGACCAGCCGGCTTTTTTGGTAAGTGAGGTGCGCAAGCTCGACTTGCAGCGCACCTTCTCGCGTGCGCGCACGACGACCGAAGATTTCCAGAATAAGACCGGTACGGTCGATGACTTTTGTATTCCAGGCTTTTTCCAAATTGCGCTGCTGAACCGGCGAAACCGGACAATCCATCACCACAACCGATGCAGACAGACTTTTGGCGAGGCCGGCAATTTCATCGACTTTGCCCTTACCGATATAGGTCGCCGGCCGGATCTCGTTGAGCGTGACTAGCCCCGCCTGAACCACGGTCAGTTCGATCGCGCGGGCAAGACCGACGGCTTCTTCAAGACGCGCTTCGGGCGTACGCAGAGCCATATCCCGGCGCGTACTGTTTTTCCGTCCTGCGGACTTGATCCACGGTTCGATAACGATTGCGCGGCCTGTCTCGGTGCCCGAAATCGTCGAGCTCGGGAGATCGGCACGCTGATCACGGCGGCGTACTTCCAATTAGACTTTGTCTCCGGCCGGAGGCTCTTCGGCGCCCTCAAAGAGTTGGATCGGGTGCCCCGGCATGATGGTCGAAATCGCATGCTTGTAGACGAGCTGGGAGTGACCATCCCGTCGCAACAGCACACAGAAATTGTCGAACCAGGTTACCACGCCCTGCAACTTAACACCGTTCACCAGAAAGATTGTGAGGGGTATTTTGCTTTTGCGAACGTGATTGAGGAAAGTATCTTGCAGATTTTGCGCACGATCGGCTGCCATGGCCGTGTTCCATTTTTTGCTCGCGTCTAGCGCGCGAGACCTTTCTTTGCCCGGATCCTCCGCATGCACATTTGACGTGCCTGCGACCGCCTTTGCCCCACGCATAAGCGATGCCGAGGCCGGGAGGACTCTATTAGATGGCAGGGAACATGCCGGTGCAAGCAATTCGCGCAAGCTGCATTAACGTGTTGAAATACCGCGATTTTCGGTTCTTGCTGCCAGTTCAGACAGCCGGGTTTACGGGGCTGCCTTCGGCATAACGGTGATAGTCGCGACGCAAGCCCGTTGCGATGAGGCCGGGCGCGCCATTGCCGACCGGCTGACCGTTGATGGTCACGACCGGCAGGACGATTTGGCTTGCCGAGGTGATGAACGCCTCGCGAGCCGCGTAGGCTTCCTCGACCGTAAAAGCACGCTCCTCAAAAGCGAGCCCCTGTTGCTTGATAACATCAATGACCACCGAGCGAGTGACTCCGGCCAAGATGTCGGAGCCGAGCGGATGCGTAACAAGTTTGCCGTCGCGGCTTACGATCCACGCGTTCGACGACGCGCCCTCGGTAACGCGGCCCTGCGGATCGGTGAGCCAGGCTTCCCGCGCGCCCTGGTCTCGCGCGACCTGTTTGGCCAATACGTTCGGGAGCAGCGCCACCGATTTGATATCGACCCGTTGCCAACGCATGTCGGGTACAGTGATGACGGCGATCCCTTCCGCCGCCAGTTGCTCCAGGCGCTCAATATCGCTGGATCGTGCTGTCACAATCAAGGATGGGCGCGTTTCCGCCGCTGGAAACGGAAAGTCGCGCCGCGCCGTTCCCCGCGTGACCTGCACATAAACAATGCCGTCGCGCACTCTGTTACGCCGGATTGTCTCACGCATGACGACGCCCAGCGCGGCGGGCGACATCGGCCGTCTCATACGCAGCTCTCCGAGGGAGCGGTCAAGCCGCGCCATGTGCCGACGCTCGTCGATCAGACGGCCTCCCCTCACCTCGCAGACTTCATAAACGCCATCCGCGAATTGATAGCCACGATCCTCGACCGAGACCTTGGCGGAGTTCTGCGGCAAATAGCGGCCATTGACGTAAGCGATGCGTGACATGGATTGCTAGTCGATTCCGAGTGCCTTGAGTTTTCGATGCAGAGCCGAGCGTTCCATGCCGACAAATTCGGCGGTGCGCGAGATATTACCGCCGAATCGGCTGATCTGCGCCATCAGATATTCGCGCTCGAACACTTCACGGGCATCGCGCAGCGGTAGCCCCATCAATTGTTCGCCGCCGTTGCCATTCGGCATGCCCGGCACCATCGAACCGACGTCGGGCGGCAACATGCTGGCATCCATGATCGCATCCGGATCGCCGCTCGCAAGAATAAGCAGCCGCTCAATGTTATTGCGCAGTTGTCTTACGTTGCCGGGCCAGTTGTGGGATTGGAGGACAGCCATCGCGTCTTCGCCGATCCGCCGCTTCGGCAGCCCGGTAGCCTGCGAAATTTGATCCATGAAGAATTCAACAAGATCGGGGACGTCTTCGCGGCGTTCCGCCAGTGGTGGCACCCGGATGGGAACTACCGCAAGCCGATGATAAAGGTCCTCGCGGAATTTGCCTTCGGTAATGAGCAATTCCAGATTGCGCGCCGTTGACGATACGATGCGCACGTCCACGGCGATCTTGGCGCTCCCGCCGACACGCTGGAAGGTTTGGTCGACAAGCACGCGCAAAATCTTGTTTTGCGTTTCGCGCGGCAACTCGGCGATATCGTCAATAAATAGCGTCCCCCCATGGGCTTCTTCGAGCGCGCCTGGTTTGCGGCCCTCCGATCCATTGGATTGATCGACGCCGAACAATTCGATTTCCATTCGTTCCGGCGTTATCGCCGCGGCATTGATCACCACGAAGGGTCCGTTTGCCCGCCCCGAAAGCTGATGGAGCGTCCGAGCTGCCAGCTCTTTACCCGCCCCTGAAGGACCAACGACAAGCACCCGGCTATTGGTCGGCGCCACGCGTTCAATCGCCTGACGAAGTTGCCCGATCGCCGCCGAATGCCCAACTAGTTTGGATGGCAGCGGCGTCAACTGCTTGAGTTGCTTTACTTCGCGTTTTAGCCGCGAGTTTTCCAGGGCGCGGTCGGCCACCAGTACCAGCCGGTCAGCCTTGAATGGCTTTTCGATGAAATCATAAGCGCCGTGCTTAATGGCGGCGACTGCTGTTTCGATGTTGCCGTGCCCCGAGATCATCACGATCGGGAGCTCGGTATGCTCTTGTTTCATGGCGTCCAGGAGTTGCAGGCCATCAAGCTTGCTGCCCTGCAGCCAGATATCAAGAAACACCAGGCTTGGCCGGCGCGTCGCAACCGCCGCCAACGCATCGTCGCTGTTGCGCGCCGTACGGGTGCTGTACCCTTCGTCCTGCAGGATACCCGCCACCAAATCGCGGATGTCGGCCTCGTCATCGACAATTAGAATTTCGGCGGCCATTTATATCACCCGCTCACGTTCTGCGATTTGTCAGCTTCAGCTGTGTCGGCCTTGCCCGCCGCAGTAAAGCGGATCCGTATCCAGGCTCCTCGCTGCCCCGGAATCTTGTCGGCGGCGTCGCGTAGTTCAATGCTGCCGCCGTGTTCCTCAATAATGCGTCCAACTATGGCCAGCCCGAGGCCGGTCCCCTTTTCTCGCGTCGTCACATAGGGTTCCAGCAGGCGGCTGCGATTGGTCTTAGGCAAGCCGATACCATTGTCGACGACGTCGATGACAATGTCGGCGCCATCGCGTGCCGCATGAACACGAATTGAGCCCTTCCCGAGCTCACCCGGCGGCACCGCCGCAATTGCTTCGGTCGCATTTTTGATCACGTTCGTAAGCGCTTGCGAAATCAGCCGCCGGTCAAATCGGGCGGGCATGGGGTCTTCGGCGATATCAACATTGATATCAATTTCCGAATTGCCTACGCGCATCAGGAACACCGTCTGCCGCACTGCATCGGCCACATCTTCCGAGGCGATGACCGGCTTCGGCATCCGGGCGAAATGTGAAAACTCGTCCACCATTCGTCGGATATCGTCGACCTGACGAACAATAGTGTCCGTACATTGCTCAAACACATCGCGATCGTTGCCGATCATTTTTCCATATTTGCGGCGTAACCGCTCGGCCGACAGCTGGATCGGAGTAAGCGGATTCTTGATCTCATGCGCAATTCGACGCGCTACGTCGGCCCAAGCCGATGTACGCTGCGCTGATACCAGTTCCGTTATGTCGTCGAGCGTTACCACGTAGCCGCGGTCGGATTCCCCCGACTGCTCGCTCGTAATCCGCACGGACAGATTGCGTTCTCGTCCGTCGCGGCTGATCGTAATCTGGTCCTGTGTGAGCGTGCCCCCTTGGGCCGCAGCCATTATGTCCGCAAGCTCTGGCAGTACTTCGGTCAGCGGGCGGCCAAGAACGTCACTTTCGCTACGACCGATCAGTTTTTCAGCCGATCTATTGAGAATACTTACGTTACCGTTGCCATCGACGCCGATCACTCCCGCGCTCGCGCCTGCAAGCACGGCCTCGGTAAATCGCCGGCGGCTGTCGATCACATCGCGAGCCTGCACGATGTCATCGCGCTGCGTGCGCAACTCCTGTGTCATTCGATTGAATGTCTCACCGAGATGCGCGAGATCGCCTTCCGCCTGGCGGACAGGCACTCGCACATAAAGGTTGCCTGTAGATACCGCATTCGCGGCGCCTATCAGTCTTCGAATAGGCGCAACAAGACGATTGGCAAAGTTCAAACCGAGCCAAACGGCCGACAGAAGAACGATCAATGCAATGACCGTGTACATCAATCCAAAGGCCACCTGGATTCCCGCGCGTCGCGCTTCGATTGCAGCGTATTCGGTGACGCTCGCGCGCGTCGCCTGTAGTTGCGGCACCACACGTGGATCGAGGAGCCGGGCGACATAGAGATAATAGTCGTCGTATTGTTCGAGTTTCATGATCGCGACGACGTAGTTGGCATCAGGCAATAGAACGATTTGCGGCTCCTTGGCTGTTATGTGCGCCAAGGCGTCGCGCGGCGGCAGCGCAAAGGTTTGGTTGACGTTCGTGTCCGCGCGAGCAATGACCTTCAAATTTTTGTCGAGCACGATCGCGGCGGCGAGCCCGCGCACAGACGCGTGGAACGTAAGAAACTGCCGAAGCTTGTCAGGGTCCTGATCGAACGTTGCCTTGCTTCGTGATATGTCAAACGCGATCACCATCGTATCGGACCGCGCGATCTGGGCGTTGTCGCGCAAGTAAGCTTCGGCCACGATAAGTGAGTTTTCGATTGCCGCGCGGGTGCGCGTCGAAAACATGCGGTCAAGACCACGATCAAGCGTAACGCTTGCAACGATCGCCACCATGATCGCGGGTGCCGCCGCAATAACCGAGAACAATCCGACGATACGCACGTGCAGACGCGCCGCCGCCCGGCCGCTGCGGCGCGCTTGGACGATCTGCCAGACCTCCCGTACGATGATGCTCAGCAGCAGCAGGACTGCGGCCGCATTGCCAAGCAGCAACGTCACCACGACGTAGTGTGTCGGTGAAACCGGGGTCAGATCGGCAAGAACAACAAAGGTGACAAACGCCGATAGCAGAGCGAGTCCGACCGCAATCGGCCCGAGGATGCGTGTCTCCCCCCGCCTTATGGGTGGAGCGGCGAGCGCAGTCTCGGCGGTGGCCTGTTCTATGGTCATAGACCCTGGTCGGCGAAGGCTCGAGTTCGGGGGTTCGGCTCAAAAACTCGGCAGCAGAAGAGCCAAGCAGGCTCCCTGTCTGATGCTTTTATACAACAATGTTGCCGAATTGCGACAAAACATGGGCTTTGTCCGCCCTAGTCCGACAAATCAATGGGATAAGCGGATGCGGAACCCAAAAAAAGCACATTGGCCGCCGCACTAACACGGCTTATCGCCCGCCAATGTTACGCGATGCCGCCAGAAACTTGGCGGGCGGCAGATTCTGATCGCGGAAGAAAATGACGTTGTGTTCAAGCCAGACTTGCCGGATTTCTCGGATGACATTGGCGCCCGGCTCGGACGCGAGATCGATTCCCAGAATCTCGGCGCCTATTGAACTTGACAGCCGCGCCGCAATTCAAAACCGGTTCCCGCCATGATCACGGTCTTTGCTACTGCGATGTCTTTGGCCGCAATTTAACATGGCCAAGGGTCTGCCCACCGCAACGCCATGCAATCATCCGAGGGCAACCTGAAACGAACCGCCGTTTAGCCGCTAGCCGCCGCTCCGAAAGACCTGAATATCAAGGTCACGGATTTTCTTGCGCAAGGTATTGCGGTTGACCCCCAGGAGATCGGCGGCACGAATTTGATTGCCGCGCGTGGCAGCCAAGGCCGCCGTGAGCAAGGGGTGTTCGATCTCGCGCAAAATACGATGGTAGAGGCCTGCGGGAGGCAAACCGTCTTCAAACCCCGCAAAGTAGGCAGCCAGGTGCCGTTCCACCGCCGCGCTGAGACTTTCGTCGCTACGTAGCTCTTCCCCACCTGCCGGCAACGTTGGTTGCGCCAATTCCGCGTCAATCACGGCGGCCGTGATTGTCTCCTGCGGGTAGAGCGCGGCCAGCCGGCGTGCGAGATTTTCCAGTTCACGCACATTGCCGGGCCAGCGATGGCGTTTCAGCCGCTCAAGTGCGGCCTGATCGATCTGTTTGCCCGGCAACCCTTCGCGCTGCACCTGCGCAAAGAAATGCCGGATCAGATCAGGAATATCCTCGGTCCGCTCGCGCAGCGGCGGCAATCGCAACGGAACGACATTCAAGCGGAAAAACAAATCCTCCCGGAACAAGCCCTGTTGAATTAACAAACGCAGATCCTTGTTCGTGGCCGCGATGATACGCACGTCACTTTTGATCGGGGTGCGCCCGCCGACCGTAGTGTATTCGCCTTGTTGAAGCACACGCAGTAAACGGGTCTGCGCTTCCATCGGCATGTCACCGATCTCGTCCAGAAAAAGCGTACCGCCTTCGGCTTGTTCGAAACGGCCGGCGCTGCGAGTGTTGGCGCCGGTAAAAGCACCTTTCTCGTGCCCGAACAATTCAGACTCGATCAGGTCACGCGGAATAGCAGCCATATTGATGGCAACAAAGGTACCAGCCCGTCTCTTGCCATAGTCGTGCAGCGCGCGCGCCACCAGCTCCTTGCCCGTACCGGATTCGCCGGAGATCATCACCGTAAGGTCGGTCTGCATCAGGCGGGCCAATACGCGGTAGATTTCCTGCATGGCCGCCGAGCGGCCTACCAGCGGGATACCCTCGAATTCCTCATTTTTGGCGTTCGCGGGTCGAGGGTCCTTCGGCTCAGAGAGCGCCCGGCCGATAATCGCAATGAGCTCCTTAAGATCGAACGGTTTCGGCAGATATTCATAAGCCCCGCGCTCGGACGCGCGAATTGCCGTCATGAAGGTGTTCTGCGCACTCATGACCACGATCGGCAGATCGGGACGCGCCTTCCGGATACGCGGTATCAAATCGAAGGCGTTCTCATCGGGCATGACGACGTCGGTGATAACCAGATCGCCGTCGCCTTGCGTGACCCAGCGCCATAGCGTTGCGGCATTGCCGGTCGAGCGCACCTCGTAGCCAGCGCGCGACAAGGCCTGATTGAGAACGGTGCGGATCGCCGCATCGTCATCAGCAACTAAAATGCTTCCCGTTGGCATGTTCGTAATCTCACGGGCCTTGCATGGATGGTGCATCGTCAGCCATTTCGCCATCACCACTGTAGATCGGCATCAACACACGAAAAACGGTCCGCCTCGTCTGCGATTCACACTCGATGATGCCACCATGGTCGCCGACAATCTTTGCCGCCAAAGCAAGGCCGAGGCCGCTCCCGCTTTGTTTGGTGGTGACAAAAGGATCGAACAAATGCGGCATCAGGTCTTCCGGCACACCGGGGCCGTTATCCTTGACGCAGAATTCGAGCGGTAAAGAAACGCGCGTTTTGCTTCCGGGCACGGAAAGCCTGACGCCCGGGCGGAAGGCAGTGGTCAGCTGTATTTCGCCATCGGCTACCGTTTCTCCGATTGCCTCGGCGGCGTTCTTCAGCAGATTGAGAAATACCTGAACAAGCTGGTCGCGATTGGCTAGCACCGGCGGCAGCGACGGATCGTAGTCCTCAACGAACTTGACGTGGCGGGCAAAGCCCGATTGCGCGAGCCGCTTTACGTGATCGAGAACGACGTGAATATTGACGGGCTCGCGATCAATTGGCCGTTCGTCGGCAAACACCTCCATGCGATCGACGAGCTTCACGATCCGGTCGGTCTCATCGCAAATTAGTTTGGTGAGCGGGCGATCCTCGTCCCCAGCGGACTGCTCGAGCAATTGCGCCGCGCCGCGGATGCCCGATAGCGGGTTTTTTATTTCATGCGCGAGCATGGCGGCCAAGGCAATTACCGAGCGCGCCGCGCCGCGATGCGTCAGCTGGCGATCCATCTTCGCGGCAATGGTTCGTTCTTGCAGCATCACCACGACATGAGCCGGATATTCGGGAAGCGGCGCTACGTAGAGATCGACAAGCCTTTCTCCGGGATTGCGCGGAGTCGCCAGATCGACCTTGTATTCGTTTACTGCCGCGCCGCGTTGCCTGACCTGCTCGATCAGTGTGAGTAACGGTGAGCCGAACGGCACCAGCTCGCGCAGCATATGCCGCCGCAGCATCGGGATCGACGCTTCGAAAAACTGTTCCGCCGCAACATTGGCATCGGCGATCTTGCCGTCAGGCGACACCATGATCACCGGATGCGGCAAGGCGTGCAGCATTGAATCTGTTGGCGTGCTGACCACCGTTGAGACGGCTTGCGCGCGCGTCATGCGGCTGCCCTCCACGTAAAGTCATCGTAGGCTTCGGCAAGGAGCTGGCGCGCTTGTGCCGGCGCTTCAGCCGTCAGCACCCGGCTGCGATGTGTTTTCAATACTTCAATTGGAGCTCTGGCGGTTGCGGCAGCAGAATCAAGAGCCCAACCGAGGTGCTTGCGCGCATGGCGGCGGCCGATGGCGAGACCATGGTGGTTCAACATTTCCTCGTAGAGGTTCTCGATGAGTCTGAATTGCTCGGTGAGAGCGGGCGCCCGTTCGCGCGAGCCACTAGCGAGAAAGCGCGCGATCTGCCCTGGCAGCCAGGGCTGGCCCTGTGCGGCGCGGCCGATCATGATTGCATCAGCACCGGAGGTGGCGAGAGCGTGCGTAGCGTCCGCGCAGGATCGGATATCGCCGTTGACGACGACAGGAATCGACACTGCTTGCTTGACCGCGCGAACCGCCTGCCAGTCAGCGCTGCCGTCATAGAACTGGCATCGGGTGCGGCCATGCACCGTGATGAGTCTAATGCCGGCCGTTTCGGCACGACGGGCGAGCGCGGGGGCATTCATTGTGGAGGCATCCCAGCCCAGCCGCATTTTCAAGGTGACCGGGATGCGTACCGCGGCCACCGTTGCTTCAATCAGGCTCAGCGCGTGATCGATGTCGCGCATAAGCGCCGAGCCGGCCGCCCCATTGGTGACCTGCTTGGAGGGGCAACCCATGTTGATGTCGATGATGTGGGCACCCTGTGCCTCGGCAATGCGTGCGCCTTCTGCCATCCATTGCGCTTCGCAGCCGGCGAGCTGCACCACGTGGATGCGCACACCCTGCCCTTCGCTGCGCACAGCGGCCTCGCGCTCGCCACGTACAAGTCCGGCGCAGGCCGTCATTTCCGATACCACCAGGCCCGCGCCGAGCCGCTCAGCAAGGCGTCGGAACGGCGTGTCGGTAATTCCCGACATCGGGGCCAGGAACACACGGTTCGGTATGGCAATCGCCCCGACCGCGATCTTACGGCTCTGAAATTCCTTTGGTTTTTGCCCCACGGCCCTGCTGCCTATCATTTAGGCTCCCTCTATCTCTGCCTAGAGTTTAGCCAGAATGAATTAGAGCGCAAGTGCTGCAGTGCAAAATAATTGTTTATTCTTAAGGGTCCAGCAGCGGCGGACGCGTTTTCGTGGCCGTGAGAACGCGCTAAAGGCAACCACGACTTATGGAGCCCCGGAACATGCAGGTCGCAGCCGTCGTAGTGGCCGCCGGTCGCGGCGTGCGCGCGGGCGGCGAATTGCCAAAGCAGTTTCGCCAGATCGGCGGCGACACGCTGCTCCGCCGCGCTCTCTTGAGCTTCGTTGAGGCTTCCGATGTCAATCTCGTACAGCCAGTCATACGGGCCGAAGACGCCGACATCGTCCGCGCGCTGACGCACGGTATGGATGTTCTCGCGCCGGTATTTGGTGGCGCGACACGCCAGGCCTCGGTGCGCGCCGGGCTGGAAGCGCTGGAACCACGCCGACCCGACGTCGTCCTCGTTCACGATGCTGCGCGGCCGTTTGCCAGCGCGGCGTTGATATCCCGGGCGATCAATGCCGCGAAACAAACTGGCGCAGCAATACCGGTGTTACCGGTCACCGATACAATCAAACGTATCGACAGCGCTGGCACAGTTGAAGCAACGCTTGAGCGAAGCTCCCTTCGACTGGTCCAAACGCCGCAGGCCTTTGCCTTCTCTGCCTTGCTCGAGGCACATCGCCGCGCTGCCGCGCAGAAACGTGACGATTTCACTGACGACGCCGCGCTTGCGGAATGGGCGGGCTTGAAGGTCGCTGTCTTTGCGGGCGAGCCCGGCAATGTCAAACTTACGACAGCGGATGATTTCGTGCGTGCGGAGGCGATCCAATCTGCGGCCCTTGGGGATATCCGCACCGGCTCTGGCCTTGATGTGCACGCTTTTGGGCCCGGTGATCACGTTACGCTCGGCGGCATCCATATCCCGCACGGCCGGGCACTTACGGGTCATTCCGACGCCGATGTTGCGTTGCATGCAATCACCGATGCCCTCCTCGGCGCTCTCGCTGAAGGTGATATTGGCGCGCATTTTCCGCCGACTGACCCGCAATGGCGCGGCGCATCATCCGACCGTTTTTTCACGTTTGCCGTCGAGCGCGTGCGATTACGCCGCGGCCGCATCGCGCATCTCGATTTGACGATTGTGTGTGAGGCGCCACGCATCGGTGTGCATCGGGACAATATGCGCGCAAATATCGCAAGACTAGCCGGCATAGAGATTGAGCGGGTGGCGGTGAAGGCCACGACGAGCGAAAAACTGGGATTCACTGGGCGTGGCGAAGGGATCGCTGCATACGCGACCGCAACTGTTCGTCTGCCTTGGGAATGATCGAATGGCGCAACGGTCAGCAATCGACGCAGCAAGGGCCCTGCTCGACATTTGCACGAAAAAAAAGCTGACGCTGGCGACAGCGGAGTCATGCACCGGCGGCTTGGTTGCTGCCGCAATCAGCGAAATTTCGGGATCTTCAGCGGTCCTCGATCGCGGCTTCGTGACCTACTCAAACGAAGCAAAGCAGCAGATGCTCGGCGTTACGCCAGCCACAATCGATGTTTACGGCGCCGTCAGTCGGGAGTGCGCCGAAGAGATGGCTAAAGGCGCGCTTGCGCATGCGTCCGTCGATCTTGCTGTGTCCATTACCGGCATTGCAGGTCCGACCGGCGCAGTATCGGGGAAACCCATCGGTCTTGTGTTTTTCTGCGCCGCTTCGCGCAGCGGTCGTGTGATCACGCATGACCGCAAATACGGCGACATCGGACGAAGCGAAGTGCGCGAACAATCGGTGCTGCAGGCGCTGGCTATGCTGCAAGAACTGGCGCAAAAGGAAGAGCCAAGCCCGCCCGCGGGCAAAAGTAAGCAAAAGTAGGCCAAGAATGGGGGCTTTTGCTTCGGCTCTATTGGCGTAAGATCGCCGGTCGGTCGCCGGCACGGGCGCGCTTCTGACAAGAACTTCCCCGGTCGGGCGGGCCGACGTCAACGAGGGGAAAACGCCATGAAACGTCGTCAATTCCTGCAAGCCGCGGGCGTCGGGCTCGCCGCGTCGGCTGTTGCCGCGCCCGCAATTGCGCAATCGTCTCCGGAAATAAAATGGCGGCTGACCGCGAGTTGGCCAAAGTCGCTCGATACGCTTTATGGCGGCTGCGAATATTTCTCAAAGCGCGTCGCCGAAATCACTGACAACAAATTCCAGATTCAGGTTTTCGCCGCCGGTGAAATCGTCCCCGGTCTGCAGGTGCTCGACGCCGTGCAAAGCGGCACGGTCGAGATGGGCAACACCGCAATGTACTACTACTGGGGCAAGGACCCAGCTTTCACGTTCGGTACGGCGCTTCCCTTCGGGCTGAACACACGCCAGATGATCTCCTGGATACGTCATGGTGGCGGTGAAGAGCTGCTCAACGATCTGTTGAAAGATTACAATTGTATAGGTTTTGCGGCAGCCAATACGGGCGCCCAGATGGGCGGCTGGTTCCGCAAGGAAATCAAGACGAGCGAAGACCTTAAAGGCCTTAAGTTCCGCGTCGGCGGTTTTGCCGGTACGATTCTGTCTAGATTGGGGACTGTGCCGCAACAGCTCGCCGCCGGCGATATCTATCCGGCGCTTGAAAAAGGCACGATCGACGCCGCCGAGTGGGTCGGACCGTACGACGATGAGAAGCTCGGCTTCGCGAAGATCGCGAACTATTACTACTACCCGGGCTGGTGGGAAGGCTGTGGCCAAGCCCACAACCTCATCAACTTGCCGAAATGGCGCGAGCTTCCTAAGCCCTACCAGTCGGCGATCATCACGGCGTCGAACGATACCTGGGTCTGGACGCTGTCCAAATATGATTTTGTTAATCCGCCGGCGTTGCTTCGGCTTGCTGCGGGCGGCGCGCAATTGCGTGCATTCCCGCAGCCGGTCCTTGAGGATTGCTACAAGGCAGCCGGAACGATCTACAGCGAGCTTTCACAGACAAAGCCGCACTTCAAAAAAATGTATGACAGTCTGGTACCTTATCGCGCCGGCGCTTACGCCTGGCTACAGGTCGCCGAACTCGGCTTCGACAGCTTCCAGATCCGCATGCGCGCGCGAACTTGAGCCAGATTTCTGCAGAAAACCCCGGAGCATTTTGCTCCGGGGGTTTTTTATCGCCCACGGCTCCTGTGGGGCTAGTGGCCGCCACCATCGATGAAGCGCAATAATTCAGCGCGAACGCGCGTCACAACGCTGTCCCATACGCGCGTCTGGTCTTGCCGAAACAAGCGTGCAGTCGGATACCAGGGACTGGTGTCGCGATCGAGCAACCATCGCCAATCGGGCAAATACGGCAAAAGAATCCAGACCGGACGTCCCAGCGCGCCCGCAAGATGCGCAGTGCTCGTGTCCACCGAGACAACGAGATCGAGCTGCACCATCAACGCCGCGGTTTCGGAAAAATCCTGGAGGCCATCGGAAACCTGGAGAATATCACTGCGTTGCTCGAGCACCACCGCGTCGGCAGAACGGACATCCTTTTGCAAACTGACAAAAGTCGCGCCTGTGTCCAGGATCGGCAGAAGGACGCTTAGACCAACAGAGCGATTTTGATCCCGCTTGTGTGCCGAATTGCCCGACCAGATCAGTCCGACCCGGCACCGGCTCTTCACACCAAGCCGAGTGCCCCACTCCGCTAGCTTTCGGGCAGATGCATTGAGGTAGGGCGTCGATGACGGGATTGTTTCGAGCTGGGTCCCAAAGGCAAGCGGTAGGCTCAGCAAAGGGCAATGCCAATCGAAATCTGGCAACGCCTCACCCCTGGGCACAACCGCCGTTACGCCTGGCACACTGGTCATCAGGTCGCGCAGCTGCCGATGAACCTCAAGGATGACCCTGCCGCCCCGCGCGGCCACTAAAGGCGCATATCGGCAAAATTGAATGGCGTCGCCGAGTCCCTGCTCGGCATGCAGCAATATGGTCTGGCCATTAAGTGCTTCACCGCGCCAGAGCGGTTGCGCAAAGTCGCGCTTGGCGATCGCCATTACCTCGTATTTCCAGCGCCATTCGTACTCTGCAAAGCCGCGCACGAAATCGCCGGTGAGAAGGCGCAGCGACGCCGCATTCCAGTGTGCCTCCGGAAAGTCAGGCTGCGATGTGATTGCGCGATCGTAGCTTACCAGCGCCTCACTGTGACGCCTGAGCTCATACAGGGTCGCACCGCGATTGGATAGCGCCTGCGGGTAGTCCGGCTGCAATGCGAGCGCGCGATCGTAGCTAGTCAGCGCCTCTTCGTAGCGCCCGATTTCATGCAGCGTGGTGCCGCGATTGTAGTGTACACCCGCGTGACTAGGCTGTAGCGCGAGCGCGCGATCGTAAGCGGCCAACGCCTCTTCGTAGCGATTCAGGCTGTTAAGTGAATTGCCGCGATTGAAAATCGCTTCAAGGAGATTTGGTCTTAAAGCAAGTGCCCGATCGAAACCGGCAAGCGCTTCATCAAAGCGTTTCAATTCATTGAGGGCGTTGGCGCGGTTCGCATGCGCTTCAGCAAGATCAGGTCGCAGCGTGAGCGCGCGATCATAGCTCACGATGGCATCATCGTAGCGTTTCAACTCATGCAGGACGCCACCCCGATTGTAGAGCGCTTCAACCGTATCCGGTCGCAGAGCGAGCGCGCGATCATAACTTGCCAGCGCCTCGTCATAGCACTTTAGATCATACAAGGCCGCACCGCGATTTATCAGGGCGGCCGTATGATTGGGTTGCAGCGCTAGCGCGCGCTCATAGCTTTTCAACGCTTCGTCGTAACGGTTTAACGCTTTCAGCGTATTGCCGCGGTTGGACAGGCCTTCGGCATGTTCGGGCTGCAAGGCGAGCGCCCGGTCATAGTGCGCCAGAGCAAGTTCGTGTTTGCCCAGCATGGCCTGAACGACGGCCAGGACATAAATCGCATCGAAGAAGTTTTGCTGTCTGGCGACGATTTGCTGGCAAATTTTCTCGGCTTCATCGAATTGGCCCGCACGGTAGGCCGCAAGCGCCTGGTTGAGCGTCTGCGGCAATTTAAGTGCGGGGCTCGCCATTGCACCAGGTGATGTTCTCGCGCAATTCGGGAATGAGAATCACCCGATTGCCTCGTCTCGACGCTATAGTCGGGGACCGCAGTGTCAAGAAGGCGAGGTTCGCTTCCGACCGTAGATTGCATTGGCGCGCTGTTCGAAGGCGCTGGCAAACCGCCGAAAGGCTGCATCAAACATCGCGCCCATCAGCAGGGCAAATGTACGGCTCCTGAATTCGTAATTGATAAAAAACTCGACATCACACACCCTCTCCCCGACCGGATGAAACGTCCAGCGATTCTCCATATGTTTGAACGGGCCGTCGAGATATTCCACCAGGATTTTCAGGCTTGACTTGTCGAGCGTAACGCGACTGGTGAAAGTCTGATGGATCATCTTGTAGGCAACCGTCATCGCCGCGACCACGACACTGACGTTGTCTGGCTTTTGTGTGCGGCTCTGCACCTCCATCGCGCTGCAGAGTGGAACAAAATCGGGATATTTATCGACGTCCGCGACAAGGTCGAACATGTCAGCGGCAGCGTGTTGGACGCGGCGTTTCGTCGAAAAATACGGCATTGAATGCTAGCTTGAGACAGCGTGCGCCGCTTTGAGGCGAGCGAAATCCTCACCTGCGTGGTGCGAGGAGCGCGTGAGCGGCGAAGCTGCCACCATCAGGAAGCCTTTTGAATACGCGATCGCTTCCAGTGCCTTGAATTCGTCCGGCGGCACAAAGCGTTTGACTTCGTGGTGCTTGCGCGTCGGCTGCAGGTATTGCCCAACAGTGAGAAAATCCACCTGCGCCGAACGCAGGTCGTCCATCACTTGCAGGACTTCGTCTCGCTCTTCCCCAAGTCCGACCATGATGCCCGATTTGGTGAATGTCGTAGGATCGAGCTCCTTCACTCTCTGCAGCGTGCGCAAGGAATGAAAATATCGCGCTCCCGGCCGCACGGTCAGATAAAGAGAAGGCACGGTTTCCAGATTGTGGTTGAACACATCAGGCTTGGCTTCAACAACTTTTTCCAGCGCGCCGTCCTTCCGCAAAAAATCAGGCGTAAGCACCTCGATCGTCGTCTGAGGACATCGGGTGCGAATGGCACGAATGGTATCGGCGAAATGCTGAGCGCCGCCGTCTGCAAGATCGTCACGATCGACTGATGTGACGACAATGTGCGCAAGATCGAGTTTGGCGGTTGCATCCGCCACCTTCGCGGGCTCATCGAGGTCGAGCGCGCCGGGCAATCCGGTCTTCACGTTGCAAAATGCGCATGCGCGGGTGCAGGTGTCGCCCATGATCATGAAGGTGGCGTGCTTCTTCTCCCAGCATTCGCCGATGTTCGGACAGCCCGCCTCCTCGCAGACGGTGTGCAGGCCGTTATCCCGCATGATTTTTTGAGTTGCGAAGTAACCCGGCGATACCGGAGCCTTGACGCGAATCCAGTCCGGTTTTTTCAGCTGAGGTGAATCCGGCCGATGCGCCTTTTCTGGGTGGCGCGGGCCCGGGCTTTTTGTGAGATCAAGAACAACCGCCATGAGCCCTACTTACGGCTGCCGCTCCCTCCTCGCAAGATCACGCTCGCCGGATCGCCCGCCAAATCAGCAGAAATACGACGGCGCCGACGGTTGCACTGATGAGTCCGCCAAGAAATCCGGGTTTTACCGTCAATCCTATTTGATCAAAAAGGATGCCGCCGACAATGGCGCCGACCAGACCGACCGCGAGATTGTGCAGGAGCCCGCCCCGGCCGCCCAGGATTTGTGTCGCGAGCCAGCCGGCGATCAGGCCGACGACAATCCACATAAGAATTCCCATGGCCCTCTCCCGATTTAGAATGCGGCACCCCGGTCGAATCTATACAACTGTCTGCGGAATGCGAATGGGGCTATAGCCTCCCCGCCAAAACGCTTTGCATGGCCAAACCGCAACGATCTTCCAGGGTGCGCACGCAAGTCCTAATCCTCAGCGTGTACATCGCAGCCGTCTTTTTCAGCGCGCTGCTTCTGTTTGCGGTGCAGCCGATGTTTACCCGAATGGTGCTGCCGCGCTTTGGTGGCTCACCGTCCGTTTGGTCGGTAGCAATGGTTTTCTTTCAATCAATGCTGTTGGCCGGCTATGCCTATGCGCATCTGCTGACGACGTTGCGGCAGCGCTATGCGTCGGTTGCGATCCATCTTCTGGTCATGGTCGCCGCCGCATTCACCTTGCCGTTGGCAATTGCGCAGGCTTGGGCCACACCCTCAGGAACTGTCGCGGCTGCCTTCTGGCTGCTCGGTCTCTTTGCCGTCTCGATCGGGTTGCCATTCTTCGCTCTTGCCGCCAACAATCCGCTGCTGCAGTCCTGGTTCGTGGCCACCCGGCATAATGACGCGCGTGATCCATATTTTCTCTACGCCGCTTCAAACGTCGGCAGTTTTATTGCGCTGCTGTCTTATCCGGCGCTGTTCGAGCCAGTTTTCAGTTTGCAGACCCAGACCCGGCTATGGAGCGCCGGTTTTCTGTTGTTGATCATATTGATTGCAGGCTGCGGTGCGTTAATGCTTCGCGTGCCGCAGGCGCACTCGCGCGCGAAAGTCAGGACCATGCTAGGTCCTGACTGGATGACAATCGGCCGCTGGATTTTCATCTCTGCGGTGCCCTCCGGACTGTTAATCGCGCTTACCGCTTACATTTCGACGGACGTGGCAGCTGCACCCCTTCTTTGGGTCATTCCACTCTCCCTGTATCTGCTGACCTGGGTTCTGGTGTTCCAGCGCCGGCCTTTGGTTTCGCACAGCGTTGTCCTGCTGTTTCAGCCTGTCGCGATCGCCGGAATCGTCATCCTTGTGTTTTACACAGGATGGATCGCGTTATTTCTCAACCTGACTCTGCATCTGTTGGCATTCTTCGTCATCGCGATGGCCTGTCACGGCGAACTCGCCCGCACTCGCCCGGCCGTACAACATCTGACTACGTTCTATGTCTCGCTCTCCTTTGGCGGCATGGTTGGGGGAATTTTCTCGGGTTTGGTCGCGCCCTACGTGTTTTCGTCGGTCGCCGAGTATCCGATCCTGGTGGTTCTTGCGATCTTATGCCGGCCGTTCACGCAAGCGGTCTGGCAGCCATTGAACCGCTGGCTTTGGCCCATGGCCCCGGCGTATTGGCCGCGGCTTGATCGCTGGTTTTGGCCGGTAGCCGCGACAATCGCGCTCGCATTAGCTGTCGCGCGCTATGCCACATTCGATCTCATCGACGACACTGAAAATCTTCTGACTATCATCATCCTGGCATTGGCAATCGCTTCGTTGGTGTTGTTGCGCGATCCACCCAAATCGGCATTCGCCATTGCTCTCGCATTTGCCATGATCCGCGCTTATCCCTCCATTGGAATCCACAGCGAGACAGTGCGCAGTTTTTTTGGCGTTCACAAAATATACGAAAGCGACGACGGCCAGTACCGCGTCCTCATGCATGGCTCGACGATTCACGGCGCTCAGATGATCGCGGATGAAAACGGCGATCCGGTCACAGACCCACCACGCCCAATCACCTACTACCACGAAAAGTCGGCGATGGCCCAGGTGATCCGTGCCATACGCGAGCGCAAGCAGACACCATTGCGCGTCGCCGTAATTGGGCTCGGTGCGGGATCCCTCGCCTGCCATATCGCGCAGGGAGAGACATGGCGCTTTTTCGAGATCGATCCGACGATCGTCGAGATTGCTCGTGATCCTAAGCGGTTCTCGTTCCTGTCAACATGTGCGCCGAATGTCCCGATCGTTCTGGGTGACGCACGACTGACTTTTGCGCGAGAGCCACCCCATAACTACGACCTCATAATCGTCGATGCCTATTCGTCCGACGCAATCCCTGTGCATCTGGCCACCGCCGAGGCGATGGCGATCTATAAATCGAAACTCGCTCCGCAAGGCGTGGTGATGATGCACATCTCCAACCGGCACCTGGAGTTGCAAAGTGTAGTCGAGGGGATTGCCGCCGCCAACGGGCTCAAAAGCTGGGTCTGGAGCAACGACGCCGAGCAGTACGACGATGACCGCTATGTCTTTACATCGGACGTCGTTGTTTCTGCGGAATCCGCTAGCGATCTCGGCGCCCTGGCGAGTGACAGGTTCTGGGTTTTGACGCCGCCCAACCCAGCCCTGCGAACTTGGACAGATGACTATTCCAACATCGCCGGCGCGGTCTGGCGCAAGTACCACAAATGAGCGGTTGATTCGGCCTCAGGCCGCTTTCGCCGGCATACGATGGTTCGGTGTGGAATTGGAAATCTTCAGCTCGTCCTCGTTCATGTCCACGCCAACGTCGGCGAACAGCGGCGTCGAAAGATAGCGTTCGCCGGTATCAGGCAGCATGCAAAGCACCGTCGAGCCAGGTGCCGCACTTTTGCAGACTTCGAGTGCCCCGGCAAAGGTTGCGCCGGCGGTAATTCCGACAAAGATCCCCTCTTTCTGAGCCAGCTCGCGGCTCCATTTCATCGAGTCCGGCGCCGCAATGGTGATAATGCGGCTGATCACGCCCATATCGACCGCGTCGCCAGTAATCTTCGGAATGAAGTCGGGGCTCCATCCCTGCATCGGATGCGGTTTGAATGCAGGATTGGGCTTGGCCGGCGACCCGTCGGGATTGCGTTCCTGCTTCGACCCGCTGGACAACATCGGCGCATCTGCCGGCTCGCACACCACGATCTTTGTTTCCGGCCGCTCTTTCGCCAGCACGCGGGCGACACCCTTGAGCGTCCCGCCGGTGCCAAATCCAGTAACCCAGTAATCGAGCTTTTCGCCTTTGAAGTCGTCGACGATTTCGCGTGCGGTCGTTCGTGAGTGCATGTCGGGATTGGCCTCATTCTCGAATTGGCGCGTGAGGAACCAGCCGTGCGTCTTGGCAAGCTCGATTGCTTTGTTGACCATACCCATGCCGCGTTCCGCAGCAGGGGTAAGAATGACTTTCGCACCCAGAAACCGCATAAGTTTGCGGCGTTCGACACTGAACGTTTCCGCCATCGTGACCACCAGCGGATAGCCTTTCGCCGCACAAACCATCGCAAGACCGATGCCGGTGTTTCCGGAAGTTGCCTCGATCACGGTTTGGCCGGGCTTGAGCTCACCGGATTTTTCTGCCGCTTCGATCACACCGAGAGCCAGCCGGTCCTTAACCGAGCCGAGCGGATTGAAGGCCTCGATCTTCACAAACAGGTTGATGCCCTTGGGGGCCAGTTTGTTGATCCGCACCACGGGTGTGTGCCCGACGGTTTCAAGAATGCTTGCGAACTTCGACATACCCTCTCCCTTCCAACGCCCCCGAGAAATCACACATTCAGCACGCGACCATAAGCATCGAGCACTGCTTCCTTCATCATCTCCGACAGAGTCGGATGCGGGAAAACGGTGTGCATGAGTTCTTCCTCGGTCGTCTCGAGATTCATCGCGACGACATAACCCTGGATCAGCTCGGTCACTTCGGCGCCAATCATGTGAGCACCTAGTAGCTGCCCGGTTTTCTTGTCAAAGATAACCTTGACCAGACCCTGGTCCTCTCCCAGTGCAATGGCCTTGCCGTTGCCGACGAAGGGAAAGCGCCCGACTCGGATATCGACCTTTTTTTCCTTCGCGGCCTGCTCGGTGAGCCCCACAGAAGCAACCTGCGGCGAACAATAGGTGCACCCAGGAATCATCGACTTGTTCATCGGGTGAGGATTGAGTCCCTTGATCGCCTCGATGCAGACAACCCCCTCGTGCTCCGCTTTGTGGGCCAGCATCGGCGGTCCGGAGACATCGCCGATTGCGTAGATCCCGGGAACATTCGTTTTGTTGAATTGATCGACCACGATGATGCCACGGTCGGTTTTCACGCCAAGCTTTTCCAGCCCGAGGTTTTCAATATTGCCGACCACGCCGACCGCCGAAATCACGCGTTCGACGTTGAGAGCCTGCGATTTGCCTGCCTCCTCGACCGTCGCAGTGACGCTGTCGCCTTTCTTGTCGAGCTTTGTCACTTTGGCATTCGTATGAATCTTGATGCCCTGCTTCTCAAAGCTTTTTCGCGCAAAGGTTTGGATTTCCTGGTCTTCGACGGGCAGAATTTGCGGCAGAACCTCCACTACAGTGACGTCTGAGCCGAGCGTGCGATAGAACGACGCAAATTCAATGCCGATGGCTCCTGAGCCAACGACCAGCAGTGACTTCGGCACCCGATCCGGAATCATCGCCTCGAAATAGGTCCAGATGAGTTTCTTGTCAGGTTCAAGGCCCGGCAATACGCGCGGACGCGCGCCAGTGGCAATAATGATATGTTTCGCCTGGTAACCGCCGGCACCCAGCGCGCCCTTCGGAGCTTCGGCTTTCGACGCCTTTACGGTGACCTTGCCAGGCGCGTCGATCGTCGCCTCGCCCCAGATGATCGAGACCTTGTTTTTCTTCATCAGGAAGCCGACGCCATTGTTCAACCGTTTCGACACCAGACGCGAACGCTTGACCACGGCCCCCGGGTCATAGCCGACATTGTCAGCCTTAAGCCCGTAGTCTTTCGCGTGCTGCATGTAGTGAAAGATTTCGGCGGAGCGAAGCAGTGCCTTGGTCGGAATGCAGCCCCAGTTGAGGCAAATACCGCCCAGATAGTCACGCTCGACAATGGCTGTCTTGAAGCCGAGCTGCGCCGCGCGAATTGCCGTCACATAACCGCCGGGGCCGGAGCCGATGATCAGGACATCAAATGACGTATCGGCCACACGCGTCTCCGCTACCGCCGGGTTCGAGCTGTTCGTGTCCCACAAGGCACCGCATCAATCAAGCGGCCTATTGAACAGCAGCCTTATCGGGAATTTAATTGGGCGCACACAGGATCGAACCGGGAAAACGTCATGACCAGAATGATAGGCCGCTTCGCTGCCATCGCCACCCTGTTTCTGCTGCAAACGGCCCTCGCCGGCGCGGCAGAGATCAAGGTCTTCAGCACATCCGGGGTGAAAAGTGTGCTGGAAGAGCTGATCCCACAATTCGAAAAGCAAACCGGCAACAAGCTCGACGTAACCTGGAGCACCGCCGCCTTGTTGACCAAGCGGGTGCAAGCGGGTGAGCAGGCGGACGCGTTGATCCTGATCGAGAACAACGTCAGCACTTTGCTCAAGGAAGGAAAAATTGCGCCGGGCACGGAAACCTTGTTCGCCAAATCGATTTTTGCCGTTGGCGTAAAGGCAGGCACGCCAAAACCTGATATTTCCACGCCGGACGCGCTGAAAAAAACTCTGCTGGATGCAAGAGCAATCAGCTACTCCGATCCCGCCTCAGGAGGAGCGAGTGGCGTTTACATTGCCAAGCAGATCGAGCGTATGGGCATTACCGACCAACTCAAAGACAAGACAAAATTCGCGCCGGCCGGCAGCTTTTCTGGCGCGCTGCTGCCAAGCGGCGAAGCCGATATTGCCATTCAATCAAAGCCGGAGCTTCTCTCGGTTCCAGGCGTTGAAGTCGTTGGCCCGCTGCCGGGGGACATGGCGTTCACCGTCGTCTATCAGGCTGGCGTACAATCCGGCGCAGCGAATGCCGAGGCAGCAAAAGCCTTGGTAAAATTCCTGGCCTCGCCGGAAGCGCAGGCTGTCTTCAAGGCGAAAGGATTTGATCCGGCGTAGCCAGCTAAGAACAGCTCAGACGACCATCATTACCGGATTTTCGATCAGTAGCTTGAATGCCGCGAGCATCTCTGCGCCGAGCGCCCCGTCAACGGCACGATGATCCGTCGATAGCGTCACGGTCATGACATTGGCCACTGCAAGCTGACCGTTGCGCACGACCGCTCGCTCTTCGCCCGCTCCAACTGCGAGGATCGTTGCATGCGGCGGATTGATCACCGCGGCGAAATCCTTGATGCCATACATGCCCAAATTGGAGATCGCGGCCGACCCCCCTTGATACTCATGCGGATTAAGGTGCCGCCTGCGCGCTCGCGCGGCGTAATCCTTCATTTCGTTCGAAATGATCGAGAGTGATTTTGTCTCAGCGTTGCGGACTACCGGCGTGATCAGGCCACCCGGTATGGCGACCGCGACGCCAATGTCCGAATGCTTGTGATGCAGCATGCCACTTTCGGTCCATGTCACGTTGGCGTCCGGCACGCGTTGCAGGGCAAGTGCGAGCGCCTTGATGACGAAATCATTGACGGAGATTTTGTAGGCCGGCTTGCCCTCTTTATCTTTCGGTGCCGCCTCATTGATCTCCGCTCGAGCGGCAAGCAGTTTGGCGATGTCACAATCCAGCGTCAGATAGAAATGCGGAATCGTCTGTTTCGATAGCGTCAGGCGCTGCGCGATGATTTTTCGCATCGAGTCATGTGGCACGAACTCATAGGAGCCATCTTCATAGAGCGCTCGGATTTGCGCGTCGGATGGCGTTGCCACTAACGGTAAGGCCGCTGCGGGCGCGCCCGCCGCGCGTAGGCCCTTGCCGGATTTTGCCGCTTCAATATCGCGGGCGATGACGCGGCCGTGCGGACCCGAACCTTGAACCCGGCTCAGATCGATGTTGCCCTCTTTCGCCAGCCGCCTCGCGAGCGGTGACGAGAAAATACGGTTTGACCCGTGTGCAACTGCTGGCGCAACTTTTTGTGCCGCAGGAGCGGCCATCGGAGCCGGTTTTTCCACCTGAGGTTTTGCTACAGGAGCCGCAGCCGATTTTGCTGCCGCGGTTAGCGGAGCGGATTTTACGGCGCTTGCCGCAGCCTTGACATCCTCTCCCTCGCCGGCAAGGACCGCGATCACCGAATTGACCGCAACGTCCTGAGTCCCCTCGGGCACCACAATCTTGGCCAAGGTGCCGTCGTCGACGGCTTCATATTCCATCGTGGCCTTGTCGGTTTCGATTTCGGCGATGACATCGCCCGACTTGATCTTGTCGCCTTCCTTTTTCAGCCAGCGCGCAAGATTGCCCTTCTCCATCGTAGGCGAAAGCGCCGGCATGAGAATATTGGTCGGCATCGTTGACTACCGGTAGCAAACGGCCTTCGCCGCCTCGACCACCTCGGCCGCGGATGGCAGCGCAAGTTTTTCGAGATTGGCAGCATAGGGCATGGGCACATTTTTTCCGGACACGCGCGCAACGGGCGCATCGAGATAATCGAACGCGCGCTCCATGATGCGCGCGGCAATCTCGGCGCCGACTCCCGACTGCTGCCAGCCCTCTTCAACCGTCACCGCGCGTCCAGTTTTCTGCACGGAAGCAACAATCGTATCGGTGTCCATAGGTTTGAGCGTGCGCAGATCGATCACTTCCGCGTCGATACCGTCGTTAGCCAAAGCGTCGGCGGCTTTCAACGCATAGTTCATGCCCATAGACCAGGCGATAATCGTCACATCGTTGCCGGCACGCGCTATTTTTGCCTTGCCGATTGGCAATACAAAATCGTCGAGCTTCGGCACAGGCGACGAGTGGCCGTAGAGAATTTCGTTTTCCAGGAAGATCACCGGATTTGGATCGCGGATCGCGGCCTTTAGCAGGCCCTTCGCGTCGGCGGCTGTCGAGGGCGCAATGACCTTCAAACCCGGAATGTGCGAGTACCAGGCCGAGTAATCCTGGCTGTGCTGGGCGGCGACGCGCGCAGCGGCTCCATTGGGGCCGCGAAATACGATCTGGCAGCCCATCTGCCCGCCGGACATGTAGAGAGTCTTGGCCGCCGAATTGATCAGTTGATCCATGGCCTGCATGGCGAAATTAAAGGTCATGAATTCGACAATGGGTTTTAGACCGGCAAGCGCCGCACCGACGCCGAGACCGGCAAACCCGTGCTCGGTAATCGGCGTGTCAATCACACGTTTTGCGCCGAATTCTTGCAAGAGGCCCTGCGTCACTTTATAGGCGCCCTGATATTCGGCGACCTCCTCGCCTATCACGAACACATCCTTGTCGCGCCGCATCTCCTCGGCCATGGCATCGCGCAGCGCTTCACGGACGGTCATGATGACCATCTCAGTGCCTTCGGGAATATCTGGATCGTTCGCTGCTTGCGGAGTTGGCGCTTCAGGCGCCTTTGCAGGTTTCGGAGCAGGCGCATCCTGCGTTTTGGCTTGTTGCTTCTGGGCCGTTGGCGGCGGTGCGGACTCGGCGGCTTTCTGTTGCGCCGCTGGTTTCGTAGCCTTGATTGCCGACTTATCCTCACCCTCACCGAGGATTACGGCGATCGGTGTATTCACCGCAACATCCGCCGTGCCTTCGGGAACGAGAATTTTGCCAAGCGTACCTTCGTCCGAGGCCTCGACTTCCATCGTTGCCTTGTCGGTTTCGATTTCGGCAATGACGTCGCCCGACTTGATCTTGTCGCCCTCTTTCTTGAGCCATTTGGCGAGGTTGCCCTTCTCCATCGTCGGCGAGAGCGCGGGCATGAGTACTTCGGTCGGCATGGGCTAATGTTTTCCGGGCAGTCGGTCAGCGATAAACATCGGTATAGAGTTCGGACACGTCGGGTTCCGGATCGTGGGTGGCAAATTCCGCAGCCTGATTGATCAGGTCGCGCACTTCGGCGTCGATTTTCTTGAGCGCATCCTCGCTGGCGATTTTCTTTTTGAGAATCCGATCGCGCGCCATGTCGATCGGGTCGTGTTGTGTTCGCACCTCATCGACTTCCTCGCGCGTGCGATACTTCGCCGGATCCGACATCGAATGACCACGATAACGATAGGTGAGCATTTCGAGAATGTAGGGGCCTTTGCCGGCGCGGCACCATTGCGCCGCCTTTTCGCCCGCTTCCTTCACCGCCCGAACATCCATGCCGTCGACCTGATCGCCCGGAATGTTGAATGACAGGCCGCGTCGCGACAGATTGACCTCAGCCGAAGCGCGCGTGATTGCCGTCCCCATGGCGTAGCGGTTGTTCTCGACCACATAGATGACCGGCAATTTCCAAAGCTCGGCCATATTGAAGCTCTCATAGACCTGGCCCTGGTTGGCCGCGCCGTCGCCGAAATATGTGACGGAAATCGAATTGTTCCCGCGATAGTGGTTTGCGAACGCAAGGCCGGTGCCGAGTGGCACCTGCGCGGCCACGATACCGTGACCGCCGTAGAATCCTTTTTCGACGCTGAACATGTGCATGGATCCGCCCTTGCCTTTTGAATAGCCATGCGCGCGCCCGGTGAGCTCGGCCATCACGCCCTTCGGATCCATACCGGTTGCAATCATATGACCGTGGTCGCGATAGCCTGTAATAACCTGATCACCGTCTTTGAGGGCCATCTGCATCCCGACCACGACGGCCTCTTGCCCGATGTAAAGATGGCAGAAACCACCGATTAGCCCCATGCCGTACATCTGACCCGCTTTTTCCTCGAAGCGGCGAATGATCAACATGGTGCGGTAGGCGGAAAGCTCTTGTTCCTTGCTGAATTCGGCGACTGGCTTGGCGTCGGTGCTGGAATTTTTTTGGGCAACCGCCATTGACACTCCCTGCGAAAGCGTCCGGCAATTGTGACGGGGTGCCGGTAGGCTTCCTCAATCCCCATAGCGTAAATCGCTTTGCCGTGAAAGCGAATGGCCCTGCGGCAACCGGCGCATCAGGGAAATTTGCCAGCCGCCGTCAGTGGATAACGCCGATCGCCAGGATGCGATCCTTTAGCGGGGATTCGATAGCAGGGTCAGATCACGGCGATCGACATACCCGACCAGAGAACGTGCCCGCTCATCCAGCATGTCCGGGTCGATCCGATCCGCACGCAAAAGCGAGACCCGCCGTTCCCAAAGCGCCCGTTCAGCCTTGAGCTGCGCCAATTCAGCTTTCATCGTCGTGAGCTGCTGCTCAAGATCCTGCTGCGCGCGCAATCCGTGGTTGCCGGTAAACGCGTTCGCGGCAAAGTAGCCGATGAACAGCGCGGCAAATGTGTAGAGACCGAGAACGGTCAGGACAGCGCGGCGGCGGCGGTGGGAGACCATGCGCGCAGAGAATGGAGCACGCTCGTTAAGGTGTCTTTAACGCGCTACATGCGGAAGCGCAGCTCGTTGAGTACGAAATTGCCCAGCCGTTTGCCGCGGTTGCGCAACACCTTTAAGAGGCCGTGATCGACGAAATATGTGAGCAAGATCGAATCGCGCGTTTTCACGCGGTTATGCACCGGGTCCGCTGAATGCCACGTGTCGTTACCGACCGCAAAGGCATAGCCGCAGTTCGGCGCAAACCGCATCTGCGCTTTTTTAGGCATGGAGCCGTCGGGCAACTTTTCGTGGAAGATCGTGCCGATATCGGTATTGGCATCGTCCTTTGGCAGATAGAGCTGGACAGTAATGCCTTTCCAGTGAGTATCGGTGTGCGGCGTGATCAGGTAGCCGGGGATGTCGCGTGTGAGAATTGGGATCGGATACATGCCGACCTTGGCGAAATCTTCGCCGAAACGTTTCGAGAGACAGGGGGCGAGACGCTGGATGAAAGCCTGCTTAACCTGCTCGGAGCAAAGCGCTCGGCCAACGACATCCCAAAGAGCGCGCTTGTCAGCCGGCAGGTTGCGAACGTATTCCGGGAACAAATCGATTTTCACGCGCGTGTGGGTGCCGTCTGCCAGATCGTGACCTTTGCTGCGCCCATGCATGGGCCGGTAGTCGGCGGACTCAGGCATCAGGCTGAGCATCTGCGCGTAGGTATCGTCCGGAAATACGCGATCGAACTCGAGATGGAAAAACGGTTTCTCGACCGCACGTGCGGCCTCGATTGACCCGACCACAAAATTCGCAAGACGCTCGGCCGCACGACGTCGATCGAAAGCGGAAAGAGTTGTAGCCTGATCCATCGCAGCTACCCTGAGCTCGTTAGCCAGATATGAATTGTTTTGCCTCAGAAATGCAAGACATTGAGTGCTTGCGCTAGCCGCGCGGTCTCAGAGCACCGCTGCCCGCATATTTTGCCTGTGCACCCAGCTCCTCTTCGATGCGCAGCAGTTGATTGTATTTGGCTGTTCTGTCGGATCGAGCGAGTGATCCGGTTTTGATCTGCCCGCAGTTGGTAGCAACAGCGAGGTCGGCAATGGTCGCGTCTTCTGTTTCACCGGACCGGTGTGACATCACTGCCGTGTAGCCGGCTTTGTGTGCCATCTCGATCGCGGCAAGGGTTTCGGTCAAGGTGCCGATCTGGTTGACTTTGACGAGGATCGAGTTGGCGACGCCGTCTTTGATGCCCCTGGCAAGACGCGTTACGTTGGTGACGAAAAGATCGTCACCAACCAGCTGACATTTTCCTCCAACCAGATCAGTAAGAATTTTCCAACCTTCCCAGTCGTCTTCCGACATTCCGTCTTCGATCGAAACAATGGGATAACGACCGACCAAGTCGGCAAGATATTTTGCCTGTTCCTGCTTTGAACGTTTCTTGCCCTCGCCCTCATAAACGTACGTACCGTCCTTGAAAAATTCTGTGGCCGCACAGTCGAGCGCCAGAGCGACATCGCCGCCCGGCTTGTAGCCCGCCTTGCTGATCGCCTGCATGACGAAATCGAGGGCGGCTTCTGCCGACTTCAGGTTGGGCGCGAAACCGCCCTCATCACCGACATTAGTGTTCAGATTTGCCGATTTAAGTTGTGACTTGAGGGTTTGGAAAATTTCCGAACCGGCGCGCAGCGCCTCGGCAAAGGTCGGCGCACCCATTGGAACAATCATGAATTCCTGGAAATCAATCGGATTGTCAGCATGCACGCCGCCATTGACGATATTCATCATCGGTACAGGAAGTAACCGCGCAGCCGTGCCTCCAACGTAGCGGTAGAGCGGCGCTTTCTTCGTTGCGGCCGCAGCTTTGGCGACGGCCAGTGAAACTCCGAGAATGGCATTGGCGCCGAGCCGCGCCTTGTTCGGAGTTCCGTCGAGTTTCATCAGCGTCTCGTCGATTTTGGCCTGTGCCTCGGCATCCATTCCGCCGATCGCATCGAATATTTCGCCGTTGACCGCATCGACGGCCTTACGAACGCCTTTGCCGCCGTAACGACGTTTGTCGCCGTCGCGTGACTCGACCGCCTCGTGGGCACCAGTAGAAGCGCCCGAAGGAACGGCTGCCCTGCCTTTGGATCCATCCTCGAGAACTACATCGACCTCAACGGTCGGATTGCCGCGGCTGTCGAGGATTTCGCGGCCGATGATATCGGTGATGGCAGTCATGGCGCTCCCCGCGTTGGATATGGCGGCGCTTCTACACTATGGTGT
This sequence comes from Pseudolabrys sp., assembly GCA_035623095.1. GTDB lineage: Bacteria > Pseudomonadota > Alphaproteobacteria > Rhizobiales > Xanthobacteraceae > Pseudolabrys. The sequence goes on along the minus strand of DASPUD010000003.1, from coordinate 4,662 downwards.
GCGACATGGCTAGAAAACTGCTGCAGCTTGGCCGCCGAAGGCCGATCCCAGCCTCGCCCGCCAAAGCCGTGCTCGAACGCGTGTTAAATCCGCACGTTGGTACGAACTATATTGCGCGCTTTACCGTCCCGGAATTTACCACGCTCTGTCCTATTACAGCCCAACCTGACTTCGCACATCTCGTCATCGACTACGTGCCGAACCGACACCTGGTCGAGTCGAAATCCCTCAAGCTTTATCTCAACAGCTTCCGCAATCATGGCGCCTTCCACGAAGATTGCACGGTGGCCATCGGCAAGCGGCTCGTTGCGCTCCTCAAACCAAAATGGTTACGCATCGGCGGCTATTGGTATCCGCGCGGCGGCATGCCGATCGATGTCTTTTGGCAGAGCGGCAGGCTTCCCAAAGATGTGTGGGTGCCGGATCAAGGCGTTGCGCCGTATCGCGGACGTGGCTAGGCCTTCGAGGGCTGCCGTTGCAGTTGCACGGCGCAGATCGAGCCTGTCGCTGCCAGCGCCACGGCGCCGACCAGCAAAACAGTCGTAATACCGACAGTTGCCAGCCCAATTCCGTAGACAACCGGCCCGGCCGCCTGGCCAAGAAAAAAGAAAAAAGAATGTGCTGCAGTCGCCGAACCACGCGCTGCTGGCGCCAATTCAGTCACGTACACCTGAATGCATCCATGCAGAAGATAGAAGCCGAAGCCGAGGAGCATGAAATTTGCAAACTCGATCGGCCACGGAACCCGCAGCGTGATTGTCAGCAAACAGAATCCCATAACCGCGCCGCCGAGCGCCATGAGGCGGTTCTCGCCAACACGCGCGAGAAGCCATCCGACCATGAAAGTATAGACGACGCCGCCAACCCCGAAGCCGGATATCACTACGCCCGCAATTGAGGCGTGCATCACGCCTTCCGTCTGCAGCAGGCCGGCCATATAGGGAAATACGCCGAACAGAAATACGGCTTCAACGAAGACCGCACCGAAACAATACTTCGCCATCGGATTACTGAAGATTGCACGATAGTTCGGCATAAGCGTCGATAGATCAAAACGGCCCGGCTTTTCTTCCATGCTGCGGAAGCCAGGCATCGCGACTGCAAGGGCGATCAAATCGATTGTGCCCGTCGCGAAGAACACCCCGCGCCACCCAATGAAGTCACCGATCACGCCGGCGCTCGAGGCACCCAGCAAATTGCCGGTCATGGCGGCAAACAGCAGCCGGCCTATTGCGACCTGGCGCTGCTGCACAGGCACACGATCCCCTGCAACGGCCAAAGCAATCGGAAACACACCGCCGGCGGTAATGCCAGCCAGCATGCGAAGCACCATCAGGGTTTCAAAATTCGTCACAAGACCGCACGCGATCGTTGTGATGCCGACGATCAGCATGCAAAGCGCGATCAATCGTGTCTTGCTGAACATGTCGGCAAGCGCGCCGAGTACCGGTTGAATCAACGCATAGGGCAAAGTGAACCCGGTCGACAACAACGCTGCCGTCGTTGGCGCTACATTCAAGCCTTGTGCGATTTGCGGAATAACCGGATCGACCGAGCGCATGAACAGCGTCGTCGCAAAGATCACGAAAGCCATAAGATTGAGGACGCGGCCCATTGAGTGCAAACGCCGCGCCGTTTAGCGCTTCGCCACCCGGTCGAAATCGACCAGCGCGCGCAGAAGCAGTTCCATGTCTTTCAGGGGTAGCATATTGGGTCCGTCGGACGGCGCCTTGTCCGGGTCCTGATGCGTCTCGATGAACACACCAGCCACGCCGACCGCTACCGCTGCTCGCGCGAGCACCGGAACAAACTCTCGCTCGCCTCCAGACTTGTCGCCGCGCCCTCCAGGCTGTTGCACCGAGTGGGTCGCGTCAAATATGACCGGCGCCTGTGTAGTTTTTTTGAGGATCGGTAGCGCGCGCATATCGGAAACGAGTGTGTTGTAACCAAAGGATACGCCCCGTTCGGTCACTAGTACGTTGCGGTTACCCGCGCCCGTGAGCTTCTCAACGGCGTTTTGCATATCCCACGGCGCCAAGAACTGGCCTTTCTTTACATTGACAACTTTGCCGGTTTTGGCAGCGGCAAGGAGCAGGTCCGTTTGCCGGCAGAGAAAAGCTGGAATTTGCAAGACGTCTACTGCGGACGCTACGCGCGCGCACTGCTCGGGTTCGTGTACGTCGGTCAGCACCGGCACCTTCAGCTGCTCGCGAATTTCCGAAAAGATCGGGAGCGCTTTCTCGAGGCCGATGCCGCGCGCTGACTTTCCCGAGGTACGATTGGCCTTGTCGAAAGACGTTTTGTAGATAAGGCCAATTCCGACACGTGTGGCGATTTCCTTGAGCGCCGTCGCCATTTCGAGCGCATGTGCCTTGCTTTCCAAAACGCACGGCCCGGCAATGACCGCCAACGGCAGTTCATTGCCAACGCGCACAGCTCCGATCGCGACGGTCGAGTTCGGCTTTTGATCCAAGGCTTAGATCCCCGCGGGCCGGACCATGAAACGGCGGCGGCCCACGGTCAACGGGCCTTTGCCGGTTCGAATATCAATACGGCGCCCATTGCATCCTCAGAGCCGATCACGGCGGCGTTTCCGACATAAAGTCCTGCCATCCCGGCCAGTTCTGGCACAGCCTGCAGGCGGCTAGGCTGAGCGACCGTAAAACGGATCGCCGCCAGGCGCGCGCCGCGTGCAACAACGGGTGCTTTGACCCCGTAGCGTCTCAAGAAACTGTCGGGCGACACCACTTCGATCTCGCCACGCGGTGTTCTGATCACCAACCCATCCGGAGTTTGTGCGTATCTCGTGTCCGCAAACACTGAAAGAAAGTCGGCATGGTTATTCGGATCCTGCGCGACCAGGACGACGCCGGCTACACCTGTCGCCGTATTGTCGTGGACCTGAAACGCCGCGTTCCAGAAATTTTCCGGATTGTGATGCAAATTCGTAAAAAACCCGATCTCCGGCGCGCGCGGGTCGCTCGCAAAAACGAGAGTGAACGCAAGCCTGATCTGCGATCCGTCCGCACGCTTGGCCTCGCGTCTGAGTTCGTAAGGAGCAAAATCTCCGATGCCGCCCGAGCGGAACCTGTCGGCGTCGCTTACGCCCGCACCTGCAAGTACCAGCATCGACAGACCTTCTCCGCGTGCGAGAAAGTCGCGATTGAAAGCACCGAACGAAAAATGCCTCTTCGCGTGCGGCACAATTCGGCTCATATCCGCTATCGACAACAACTCAATGTATGTGCCGGGCAGCTGAACAACGTGGTTTTGCGTCCCCCACTCCGCGGGATGCCGGTTGCGCGCGCCGACCTGAAAGCCAAGATTTCGGTAAAGCTCAACCGCGGCATCAAGATTGCGCACGGCGTGAACAATGTGATCGAGTCCGCGGGACATTATTTCAGCACTAAACCAGGCGACTCCGCTCAACCGCCGCACCGATGAACGACGAGAATAGTGGATGCGGCTCAAACGGCCGCGATTTCAGCTCCGGATGAAACTGCACACCGATGAACCACGGGTGGTCGTCATATTCGACAATCTCAGGCAGGATACCATCTGGCGACATTCCGGAAAAACGCATGCCACGCTGTTCGAGTCGTCCCTTGTACGCCGTATTGACCTCATAGCGATGACGGTGACGCTCCGAAATTTCGGTCGTGCTATAGATCTGGGAGACCCGGCTGCCACGCGCGAGCAACGCGTCATAGGCGCCAAGCCGCATTGTGCCACCAAGATCGCCGGCCGCGGAACGCTTCTGAAGCTCGTTACCCTTCAACCACTCGGTCATTAACCCGACCACCGGTTCCCGTGTTGGACCGAACTCGGTGGAGTTTGCATTCTCGATCCCGCAGAGATTGCGCGCCGCTTCCAGCACCGCCATCTGCATCCCGAAACATATGCCGAAATACGGAACGTGGCGCTCACGCGCGAATTGCGCGGCTTTGATCTTGCCTTCGGCTCCGCGCTGGCCGAACCCGCCTGGCACGAGAATGCCGTTCACATGCTCGAGAAACGGTGTCGGGTCTTCGCTCTCGAATACTTCCGATTCTATCCAGTCGAGTTTGACCTTTACCTTATTCGCGATGCCCCCGTGCGAGAGCGCCTCAATCAGCGATTTGTAGGCATCCTTCATGCCGGTGTACTTGCCGACGATCGCTATGGTGACGTCGCCCTCGGGATTACGGATGCGCTCGTTGATCAGGCGCCAGCGATCAAGGTCCGGCGGCTGGCGCGGCTCAATTCCGAAGGCCGACAACACTTCGGCGTCGAGCCCTTCCGCCGAGTAAGCTTCAGGCACCGCATAAATATTATCGACGTCGCGCGCTTCAATCACCGCGCTTTCACGCACGTTGCAGAACAACGCGAGCTTGCGCCGCTCGCTTTCCGGAATCGGACGATCGGTGCGGCAAAGCAAAATGTCCGGCTGGATACCGATAGAGCGCAGTTCCTTCACCGAATGCTGGGTCGGTTTGGTCTTGAGTTCACCGGCCGACGGAATGAAGGGCAGCAGCGTCAGATGCACGTAGACGGCGTGGCGGCGGGGAAGGTCATTGCCAAGCTGCCGAATGGCCTCCAGGAACGGCAGGCTTTCGATGTCGCCGACCGTTCCGCCGATCTCGACCAGAACGAAATCGAAGCCTTCGCTACCCTCCCGAACGA
>DASPUD010000002.1:0-17292 GCA_035623095.1 Pseudolabrys sp. | reverse complement strand
GCGCGCATCTCGCGTGCTCCAAGGGCGCAGTTGAGGCCGACGGTTACCGGGTTGGCGTGCTTGATTGAATTCCAGAACCCACCGGGCGTCTGGCCGGAAAGCAGGCGCCCCGAACGGTCGGTGATGGTGCCGGAAATCATCACCGGCAGATCGAGGCCGCGCTCGTCGCAGATCTCGGAGATGGCAAAGATCGCCGCCTTGGCGTTGAGCGTATCGAAGATGGTCTCGATCAAAAGAAGATCGGCGCCGCCGTCGATCAGCCCGCGCACCTGTTCGCCGTAGGCGGCACGCAATTGATCGAAGGTAATGGCGCGAAAACCGGGGTTGGCTACATCCGGCGAGATCGACGCCGTGCGGTTGGTGGGCCCAAGCGCGCCAGCCACGAAACGGCGGCGGCCGTCGGCTTTTTCGGCGAGCGCGGCCGCCTCGCGCGCGAGCGTCGCGCCGGCCTGGTTGAGCTCGTATGCGATGCCTTCCATGCCGTAGTCGGCCTGGGCAATCGCCGTCGAGGAAAACGTGTTGGTGGACACGATGTCGGCGCCGGCGCGGAAGTAAGCGAGATGAATATCACGCACCGCGTCCGGCCGGCTCAGATTAAGCAGATCGTTGTTGCCGCGCACCTCGCGGTTCCAGGCGTCGAAGCGCGCGCCGCGATAGCCCTCCTCGTCGAGCTTGAGGCCCTGGATCATGGTACCCATGGCGCCATCGAGCACGAGGATGCGCTGCTTGAGCAGGTCGGTGAATGTGGAACGCGTATTGGCCATCAGGCCACCTCTTGCGCCGCCGGGCGCAAGCCGAGCAAATGGCAAATCGCGTAGACGAGGTCGGCGCGATTCATCGTATAGAAATGGAATGTCGTGACGCCGCGATCGACCAGATCGAAGACCTGCTCGGCGGCGACCGCAGCGGCGATCAGCTTGCGGGTGGCCGCGTCCTGGTCGAGACCCTGGAATCGGTCGGCAATCCACGCGGGCACTGAGGCACCGCAACGTTTGGCAAAACCAGTGGTGGCCTTGAAGTTCTGAACCGGCAGGATGCCCGGCACGATCGGAATATCGATGCCGCGCGCGCGGACGCGGTCGAGATACCGGAAATAAAGGTCATTTTCGAAGAAGAACTGGGTGATGGCACGGTTTGCGCCGGCATCGACCTTGGCCTTGAGCATGTCGATGTCGGCCTCGACAGTCGGGCTGTCGGGATGTTTTTCCGGATAGGCCGAGACCGACACTTCGAAATCGCCGATGCGCTTGATGCCGGCGACCAGATCGGCGGCATTTTTGTAGCCGCCCGGATGCGGCTCGTATTTGGTGCCTGCCCCGCTGGTGGGATCGCCGCGCAGCGCCACGATATGGCGCACGCCGGCGTCATTATAAGTGCGCACGATGGCGTCGATTTCCTCGCGCTTCGCAGCCACGCAAGTGAGGTGCGCCGCCGGTGTCAGCGGCGTTTCGGCAAGAATGCGTTTGACCGTCGCGTGGGTACGTTCGCGCGTAGTGCCGCCCGCCCCGTAGGTCACGGAGACGAAATCCGGCGCAAGCGGCGCCAGCCGTTCGATCGACTCCCACAGGATCTTTTCCATCTCCTCGGTGTTCGGCGGGAAGAATTCGAAGGACACGCCGATGCGGCGGGTATCGCCGCGCGCAAAGCGGCTCAGGCGGACCGGACTGTTCATCACGCAACCTCCCGCCGTTGCGGTGTCGCCATCAATGCGCGGATGTCGCGTGCAAGCCAGATCGAAACCGCGATCTTGCCCTCAGAGTCCGGCTCAGGCGTGAGCGACTTATGCAGCACCGGCTCAAGACCCGAAGCGACCATCCATTGCGTCACGGTCTCTGCTGAAAATCCCAGGCGGCGATGCGCAAATTGCTCACGCAGGAATTCCTGTTCGTGCGGCGCAAAGTCGACAACCAGCAGCCGGCCACCGGGCCGCAGCACGCGCGCCGCTTCGCGGATCGCGCGCGCACCGTCATCGAGGAAGTGCAACACCTGGTGCAGGATGACGACGTCGAACGAGTCGTCAGCGAGCGGCAAGTCGTAGATGTCGCCCTGACGCACGCTGCAATTTTTCAAACCGGCGCGCTCGAGCCGGTCGCGCGCGAGCAGCAGCATGTCGAGCGAAAGGTCCAGTCCGAGCCCACGCTCGATCTGCTGACCAAACAGTTCGAGCATGCGACCGGTGCCGGTGCCGAGATCGAGCAGCGAGCGGAACGGTTTGTCGACAAGCGCCGCGCGGATTGCATCTTCCACCGCCTCGTCGGTGACGTGCAGCTTGCGGATGCGATCCCATTCCGCGGCGTGCGCGCGAAAATAAGCTTGCGCAGCTGCCGCGCGCGCCTGACGAACCGAGGCAAGCCGTGCGCGGTCGCGCGCGATGGTCTGGTCAGCCGGGTTGAGGCGCTCGAGCAGGGCGCGCGCAACGTCGGCGCCGCCACCGTGCTCAGCGAGACGGAAGAACGCCCACGTGCCCTCGCGAAACCGCTCGACCAGTCCGGCCTCGGCCAGCAGCTTGAGGTGGCGCGAAATGCGCGGCTGCGATTGTCGCAGGATGTCGGTGAGGTCGGAGACGGTCAGCTCAGCTTCGGCCAGAAGCGCCAGCACCCGCAGGCGCGTTTCTTCGCCGGCCGCCTTGAGCGCGGAATTGAGCGCCTCGAATCCGAGCTTGCCGGCCGTGCTCATTGGGGCCTTAAAATCCAAGTGTTACGGGCCGTTTCCCACTATATAAAGATATCTTTATACGTAGAAACGGGGTACGGCAAGCCCCATTTGACCGGAATAGCTAACGGATTGCCTGTAGCCGCCCCGTCATTCTGGGACGGTCCGAAAGGGCCGAACCCGGAATCCAGGGCCAACTGACGCTGCTTCTGGATTCCGGGTTCGCTCGCTACGCTTGCGCCCCGGAATGACAGGTACGAGGTCATCCATGACCAGCAAGGATTTCGGTATTCGCGAGGGCGAGAAGGCGGTTGCGATGCCTGCCAAGCCGGATGCCGGCCTCTATTTCATCGGCCGCATCCGCACGCCATGGAAGGAACGCAAGGACTGCCCGAAAAACGCCCGTGAATCCGAGGCCGTTTGCATTGTCGACGTCGACCCGCACTGGCGTGAAGGCCTCAAGGACGTCGAGACCTGCAGCCACCTCGTGCTGCTTTATTGGATGGACCGTTCGCCGCGCAATCTGGTGCTGCAGGTACCCGGCCACTATAACGTGCAGCACGGCACGTTTGCCCTGCGATCGCCGGCACGCCCCAATCCGGTCGCCATGAGTGTCGTCAAACTGCTGCGCGTCGATGGTAACCGGCTATCGGTGGTTGGGCTCGATTGCCTCGACGACACACCGCTGATCGACATCAAGCCCTATTTTGCCTCAACCGATAGCGTGCCGGAGGCGGTCGTCGGCTGGCACAAGCAGAAAGAGGAATAGAAGCTTTTCATGGTCATGGCCGGGCTTGTCCCGACCATCCACGTCTTTCCGCCCAAAAAGCAAGACGTGGATGCCCGGCACAAGGCCGGGCATGACGGCCAATGGCCGTCAAATCGTTCCCGCGCGTTAACCGATTTTACTCGCGCACCTTCAGGGAACCTTTGAACCTTCTCAGTCATTTTCCCGGCCGAAGGGGGGAGAACTGACGAGGTTGTGTCATGTACAAGTCGCTCACGCTTGCCGCGCTGACCGGCGCCGTAATGCTGTCGTGCGGTCCTGCCAATGCCCAATCACTGTTTGCCTTCCTGCCGCCGCCTCCATTTTTCTCTTCACTCACGCAAATCGCTCCGCCCGCGGAGACCACGCCGCAGGTTGTCGCTCCGGCGGACGAGGAGAGTGACAATGCGCCGGTTAATCCGCGCCTGACACGGCAGGTTGTCGGCTACACCGGCCACGAAGCGGCCGGCACGGTCATCATCGATACCCCGCACACTTATCTCTATTACGTGCTCGGCAACGGCAAGGCGATGCGCTACGGCATCGGTGTCGGCCGCGAAGGTTTCACCTGGTCGGGCGTGAAATCGATTGAGCGCAAGACCGAGTGGCCGGACTGGCGTCCGCCGGAGCAGATGATCAAGCGGCAACCGTACCTGCCGCGCATGGTGGCGGGCGGCCCGGGCAATCCGCTCGGCGCGCGCGCCATGTACATCGCCGGCACCGAATATCGCATCCACGGCACCAACGATCCGTCGTCGATCGGCAAGCACGTTTCGAGCGGCTGCATCCGTCTCAGAAACGAGGATGTGATCGATCTCTATAGCCGCGTGCAGATCGGCGCCAAGGTGATCGTGCTGCCGCAGACATCCGTCGCGAAACTGGACGATGCCTCGCTTGGTTATGCCTATGCGCCGCGGCCAACCCGTGCACAGACCACGTGGCAGAACATCCGTCCGTCGGGTCGTTTCTAGCTACTCAAGCACCTTCCCCATGGCTGTGGCCCGGCCTCGCGCCGGGTCATTTTTTTGTGCGCTTGTGTGTGGCTGCCTAGGCCGGATACATCACATTCCGCTCGTCCCCGCGAAAGCGAGGACCCAGTCTGGATTCCCGCTTGCGCAGGAATGAGCGGTGGATAGGAGTGAACTTATGCGTATAGCGGCAATGGCGGCGGGGGCGGTGGGCGGTTACTTCGGTGCGAGGCTGGCGGCGGCGGGGCACGACGTCTTTTTTATAGCGCGCGGCGCGCATCGCGACGCAATGCTGAAGAACGGCCTGAAGATCGAAAGCGTGCACGGCGACCTGCATCTGCCGAAGCCGAATGTCGCCGACGACCCCGCCAAGGTGGGACCGGTCGATATCGTGCTTTTCGCCGTCAAGCTGTGGGACACGGAAACGGCGGCAGCCGCCGCGCGTCCCCTGCTCGGCCCGGACAGCCGCCTGATCACGTTTCAGAATGGCGTTGACAGCGTCGAACGTGTCTCCGGCGTGCTCGGGCCTGAGCGAACAATCGGCGGCGCTGCTTATATCGCCACGGTCATCGCCGCGCCGGGCGTGATCAAGCAGACCAGCCAGTTCGCCGCGATGCGTTTCGGCCGTGCCGACAAGCGCCCCGACGAAAAGCTCAATGCATTTGTCGAAGCCGGCAAGGCCGCCAAGATCGATATTGGACTCGCCGCCGATATCGATCGCGAACTGTGGCAGAAATTCATTTTCCTCACCGCCATGGCCGGTTCGACCGCGAGTATGCGCTCGGCGATCGGGCCGATCGTGGCCGATACGGAGCTGCGCGGCTTCTTCCGCGCGCTGATGGAAGAGGCCTTTGCCGTCGGCAAAGCCAAAGGTGTCGCGCTCGATCCGGCTTATCTCGAGGAACGCATGAACTTTGTGGTCAACAAATGCGAGCCCGGCATGAAAGCCTCGATGGCACACGATCTCGAACGCGGCAACCGGCTGGAACTTGACTGGCTCGCCGGCAAAGTGCGCGCGCTCGGCCGCGAGCTCAAGATTCCGACGCCGGCAAGCGACGCCGTTTACACGAATCTGAAGCTTTATCGGATGGGGAAGCGTTAGCCAGCCGCCGAGCATTTGTCCCGCTCATTCCCGCGTAAGCGGGAATCCACTCTTTAACGGTGGGATTTTGGATCCCCGCTTTCGCGGGGATGAGCGGACTGGGAAACCTGCCCCCCCGGCATCATCCCTGCGATCACTCCGGCCCCGGCGGCGCTGAAAACGGCCGCCGTGATCAACGCGGACTGATAGCCGGACGCAAACGTGGCGATGCCGGCGGCCAGCGCGACGCCGGCAAGTTGCGCAACCCGCGCCACCGCATTGTTGACACCGGACGCAAGGCCTTCGTCGGCGTCCGCGAGGCTCGACATGACCGCGGCCGTAAGCGGCGCAATCAACAGCGCAAAGGAAACCCCCAGCAGCAGCATCGGCGCGAGTACGCCGACCATCAGATGCAGGTCCTTGCCGAGCGCCAGCAAGAGGAATGCGAGCGTTGCACCCAGCGGCCCGGCAATCAGCATATGCCGCGCGCCAAATTTGTCGGCCAGCTTGCCGAATGGCTGCGACAGCAGGCCGACGCCAAGCGTGAACGGAAGAAATGCCAGCCCGGCATATGTCGGGGACAGTCCGCGCCGGTCGATGAGATCGAACGACAACAGGAAGAACATGATCGACAGGCTGACATAGATGAACAGCGTCGCGACGTTGAGCGCGAAAAAAGTCCGGTTGCGGATCAGGCGCGACGGCGTCATCGGCTCCGACGTGACACTCTCCCATAAAATGTAAGCTGTAAGTCCGGCGCCGCCCGACACCGCGCCGAGGAAGATCATCCCGCCGCTTGTTCCGCCGGCTTTATCCACTCCGATCTGGCTGAGCGCCCAAGCCGTCGCACCCAGCGCGCCGGTAAGAATGGCGGCGCCGACAAGATCGAAGCGCCGCGCCACGTGCTGGTCGGGCGGCGCATACATATAAAGCAGCGCCACTGTAATCAGCGCCAGCGGCGGGTTGATCGCGAACACCCACTGCCAGCCGAAATTGTCGACCAGCCAGCCGCCCAGCACCGGGCCGCCCGCCGTCGTTAGCGTGGACGCAGCCGCCCACACGCCGATCGCCTGATTGCGTTCCTCTTTCGGATAAGTCGCGCCGATCAGCGCCAGGCTCGATGGCGTCAGGATCGCCGCCGAAATCCCCTGCACGATACGCAACACGATCAGCCAGCTGACCGACGGCGCCACGATGCAAGCCGCGGACGAGAGGCCGAAGCCGATGCAGCCGACGGCCAGCATGCGCGCCTTGCCGTACTGATCGGCGAGCGCGCCGCCGGTCAAGGTCAGCGCGGCCAGCGCCAGCACGTACCCATTTACCACCCATTGCACCGAGGCGAGCTCGGCGCCAAAAAAGGCCCGTAGTTTCGGCAATGCGACGGTGAGCGCCGAGCCATCGATGAAAGCCATCGCCGATGCCAGCACGCAGGCGGCCAGGACCATCCGGCGCTGTTGGGGAGCGATTTCGCGTCCGAGCTCGCGCGGACATGGTTCGGCATCAATGATGCCGCGTTCGCATGGCGCGACGAAGGGCTGTGCCATGGAACCCATGGGTAACATGGGGAGAGAAGATTCGTCAGAGGCTGAGGCAGCTCGCTCCCCCGCTCATGCCCGCGCAAGCGGGCATCCATTCTTTAACTAGGTGGATCCCCGCTTTCGCGGGCATGAGCGGGTAAGTGCAGTGCACTGCCGCGAGTACGGATCGCCGCTAGCTTACCCGCGCCCCGGCGTCTAAAGTCGCTCCGCGGCGAGCCGAGCGAGGCGACAATGCTCGACAGGGTCATCTATTGTGCGACGGCGCCGATCCGGCTGTTTGGCCAATCGCGCGGTTTCCGGCTGGCGGTCGGCGGATTTTGCATCGTCGCCATCTTCTTTGCCGCCACTCTCTGGGCGCTCAATCGTTTCATGCCGTCCGAAAGCGGATTGCCCGACGCGATTGCCATCATGCAACCGCCGCAGCCATTGCAGGCCATTACGCGCGCCTCGCACGTCATCGCGCCGGTGGCCGTGGCGCTGACCGCCATCGGCCAGCAGCTGGACGCCACGACGCCGCGCGATTTCTCGGGCAAAAGCAACAACCCGGTCACGCAGCTGCTCAGCCAGGCTGAGATCGGAGTCACGGTCACACGTGGCACCATGTCCGCCAGCGGGCAGCCGGGCGTCCTGACCGTGAACACGCCGCTTAATGGCACCGTCCGCATCACCGGCCAGATCGGCACGAGCGCCGGCCAGGCGGTGGGCGGTCTCGGCGGCACGATCGGCGGCCTGCTCGGCGGCAGCGATCTTGGCAAGCAGATCGGCGGTATCGCAGGCAAGGCGCTCGACCAGAACAGCGAGTTTCACGCCAACGTCGTGGTGACGTCGCGGCCGCAGATTACCTCGGCGTGGCGGCTCGAGCCCAACCTCGCCTCGCGACTCGACTTCCGCGACACTGGAACCAACGTCGCGGGCATCAAGATGAATCTCGGGAGCGAGGTCAAACCGATGCTCGAACCCGCCATCAGCAGTCAGATCAGCGCGCTGCAATCGCGCCTGCGTGCCGACCCGACCATCGAGCGCACCGCGCGCGAGCAGTGGACGAAGATGTGCCGCTCAATTCCGCTTGGCGGCGAGCAGACCGGCCTGCCGCAGCTCTGGCTTGAAATGCGCCCGATCCGCGCCGCAGCGGCGCAGCCACAGGTCGATGCGCGCAATCTCACGCTCACCATCGGCGTGCAGGCGGAGACGCGGATTGTCCCGAAGGAGACCAAACCAACCTGCCCGTTCCCGGCGCAGCTCGAGCTGGTGCCGCCGATGCAGGAGGGCGTGCTTGCCGTCGGCGTGCCGATCGATCTGCCGTTCACCGAACTCAACAAGATGCTCGAGCCGCAGCTCAAGGGCCGGCACTTCCCCGAGGACGGCAGCGGCCCGGTCGATGTGGAGGTGTTACGCGCAAGTCTCGCCGCATCCGGCGACCGCCTGCTCATTTCGCTGCGTGTGAAGGGGCGCGAGAAGAAGAGCTGGTTCGGCTTCGGCACCGAAGCGACCGTGCACATCTGGGGCAAGCCGCAGCTCGACCAGCAGAACCAGATCCTGCGGCTCACCGATATTGCGCTCGCGGTGGAATCGGAAGCCGCCTTCGGCCTGCTTGGCGCCGCCGCGCGCGCGGCCATTCCGCACATGCAGAAGGCGCTCGCCGACAAGGCCGTGATCGATCTCAAGCCCTTCGCCAATGATGCCAGGACCAAGATCGCTGCGGCGCTGAAGGATTTTCAGCAGGTTGGCGACGGCGTGCGTGTCGATACCAGCGTTAATGCACTGCGCATGACCGGCATCGAGTTCGATGCGACCACGTTGCGCGTGATCGCGGAAGCCAACGGCGACGTGCACGTGGCGGTGAGCCAACTGCCGAAGATGTGACGTATCCCGGGCGCAGCGCAGCACGCAGTGGTGTGCTGCAGACCCGGGACACATTTCTAATCTGGCGCACCCCACCGGACCAAAGCTGGACGCGGATTTCCTTCGATCGTACCCAATACCGATGCCGCGATATCCACAGTCTGTCGCTACAGACCAAGTCGAAGGCGCACTCGTCCAAGATTGTCGCAAGGGACCGTTTTAGATTCCCAAAAAACCAATTCCTGGACGGGAGTCACACTTGCCAACCCTCGCGTCAATCGTCATCGACGTCGTTTTCATTGCTAGTTTTTTTACGCGCTGTCTTTTGCGCGGCCTGAGGTCGATAAAGAGGAAGTTGCCGGAACACGAACCAATTCCGCTCATGCCCGCGCAAGCGGGCATCCATTCCTTACAGGATCGAGACTCGGCACTGGATCCCCGCTTTCGCGGGGATAAGCGGGAAAAAGACTGTCGCGTACCATGTCGCCACAAAAAACCGCGAGCGCGGCCAGGGTGACGTCCCGTGCCGCGCCCGACTCCTCGCCCAACTGAAGCTGCCACATTGCTTCCGTTGAAATCTCGGGCGAGGCCCGAAGGTTGGTGCCTCTGGAAGTTTCAGAACTACACGGGCGCTGCCGGAAATGCTTGGGCGCGCGCGCTGATGCTTTTGGCTGAGGGCGACATGGGTGACCTCTGCTCTGATTAGGTCATGGCCGGGCTTGTCCCGGCCATCTCGACTAGGAAGGCACGGCCGTGCCCCACCAAGCGGGATGCCCGGCATAAAGCCGGGCATGACGGCCAGAGGCTCGTCGTGTCTTCGCTCCGCTCATTCCCGCGTAAGCGGGAATCCACTGAACTTGGCTCTGGATCCCCGCCGCAAATAGGATGTTTCCGACTTGCGCACTTAATTACGCCGACATCGGGTATACCCAATGTCGGCCCGCGGGGATGAGCGGATGGAGAAACCTGTGCAGGCTCTTGATTCACAACAACCCCCGCTGCATTGACACCCCTGCCCGCGCGCATACATTAAACGTTGTTCCGAGGGGTGCCCGTTTGGGCTGAGAAAAACCCTTTGAACCTGATCCGGGTCATGCCGGCGAAGGGACAGGACGCGTCGATGGAGAAATCCCTCACAATTGCGAGGCTGGTCGGGCCAGTGCTGGCCGCCATCGGCATTGGCATGCTGTCGAACCAGGCGACCTACCGCGAGATGGCGGCGCAATTCCTCGGCGGCCTGCCCTTCATCTATTTCTCCGGAGTTCTAGCGCTGGTCGCCGGCCTCTACATTCTCAACGTGCACAACGTGTGGACGCGCGATTGGCGCAGCGCGGTCACCGCGATCGGCTGGGTTCTCACCTGCGTCGGCGCGTTCCGCATCATCGCGCCGCAGTTCGCAAACTTTATCGGCACGGCGATCATTGCCAATGCTGGTTTCTTCACCGGCCTCGGCATTTTCCTGGTCGCCGCCGGCGGTTTCATCACCTTCAGAGGCTATGGAACGTGAGCGTCAAAGCATTTTCCAATCGGGGGACATAACCATGGATCGGTCGCATTTTCTGGCCAAGTTGATCGGACCTGTCTGCATCGTCGGCGGTCTCGGAATGTTGTTCAACACCGCTGCCTATCGCGCGATGTTCGAGCGCGCGCTGCACGATCATATGTTTATTTATCTGTCGGGCGTCATCGCGCTCACGCTTGGCCTCGCCATCGTCATCCTGCACAATGACTGGAAATGGCACTGGCCGCTGATCATCACAATCTTCGGCTGGCTTGCGGTCATCGGCGGCATCCTGCGTATGCTCGTCCCGCAGGTGGTCGAGTCCTATGGACTGTCTCTTTTGTCCACTCCGAACTTTTTCACCGTTGACGGCGGCATCGCCCTGCTGCTCGGCATTGTGCTGAGCTATTTTGGCTATCTCGATCCGCCGCGGCGCTCGTCGCGTCCAAGGAGAAGGTAAAATGAACATCCACGACCCGAACGTCACCCTCCCGAAAGTCACCACGGGTCCGCTGCCCGCTTCGCGCAAGGTCTATTCGCAGCCCGAAGCCGCGCAGGATCTGCGCGTTCCCTTACGCGAGATCGCGCTCGATGCTTCTTCCGGCGAGCCGCCGCTGCCGGTTTACGATACGACCGGTCCCTACACCGATCCCGACGTTGCAATTGACGTCGAGAAGGGCCTGCCGCGCACGCGCATTGAATGGGTGAAAGAGCGCGGCGGCGTCGAGGAATACCAGGGCCGCGAAATCAAGCCGGTCGACAACGGCAATGTCAGCGGCAAGCATCTGGCGCGCAGTTTTGCGAGCACGCCTAAGCCGTGGCGGGCGCTCGATGGCAAGCCCCTCACCCAGCTCGAATGGGCGCGCGCCGGCGTCATCACCAAGGAAATGATCTATATCGCCGAGCGCGAGAATCTCGGGCGCAAGAAGATGCTCGCGCGCGCGGAAGCAGCCCTCGCCGATGGCGAAAGCTTCGGCGCATCGGTGCCTGCTTTTATCACGCCGGAATTCGTGCGCAGCGAGGTGGCGCGCGGCCGCGCCATCATCCCCTCGAACATCAACCACGCCGAGCTCGAGCCGATGATCATCGGCCGCAACTTCCTCACCAAGATCAACGCCAATATCGGCAACAGCGCCGTCACGTCTTCCGTCGAAGAAGAAGTCGAGAAGATGGTGTGGGCGATCCGCTGGGGCGCCGACACGGTGATGGACCTTTCCACCGGCCGCAACATCCACACGACGCGTGAGTGGATCATCCGCAACGCGCCGATCCCGATCGGCACCGTGCCGATCTACCAAGCGCTGGAGAAGGTGAATGGCGATCCCGTCAAGCTCGACTGGGAGGTCTACAAGGACACGCTGATCGAGCAATGCGAGCAGGGCGTCGATTATTTCACCATCCACGCCGGCGTGCGCCTGCCCTACATCCACCTCACCGCAAATCGCGTCACCGGCATTGTCTCGCGCGGCGGCTCGATCATGGCCAAGTGGTGCCTGGCGCATCACAAGGAGAGCTTCCTCTACGAACGCTTCGACGAAATCTGCGACCTGATGCGCAAATATGACGTGTCGTTCTCGCTCGGTGATGGCCTGCGTCCGGGCTCGATCGCCGACGCCAACGACCGCGCGCAATTCGCCGAGCTTGAGACGCTGGGCGAGCTCACCAAGATCGCCTGGGCCAAGGGCTGCCAAGTGATGATCGAAGGCCCCGGCCACGTGCCGATGCACAAGATCAAGGTCAACGTCGAGAAGCAGCTCAAGGAATGCGGCGAGGCGCCGTTCTACACGCTCGGCCCGCTCACCACCGACATTGCGCCCGGCTACGATCACATCACTTCGGCGATCGGCGCCGCGATGATCGGCTGGTTCGGCACCGCCATGCTCTGCTACGTGACGCCGAAGGAGCATCTTGGCCTGCCCGACCGCGACGACGTCAAGGAAGGCGTGATTGCCTACAAGATCGCCGCGCACGCGGCCGATCTCGCCAAGGGACATCCGGCGGCACAGCTGCGCGACGACGCGCTGTCACGCGCGCGCTTCGAATTCCGCTGGGTCGATCAGTTCAACCTGTCTTTGGACCCGGACACGGCGCGCGAATATCACGACGAGACGCTGCCCAAGGAAGCGCACAAGGTGGCGCATTTCTGCTCCATGTGCGGACCCAAGTTCTGTTCGATGAAGATCACGCAGGACGTGCGCGACTACGCAGCCACCCTAAATGATAAGGAACAGGGCATGGCGCAGATGTCGGAGAAATTCCGCCAGATGGGCAGCGAGGTCTACGTCGACCAGGCGGCGGCGGTGAAGGAGAGCAATAAAGCGTTGTAGGCTCGCCGTCTCTTCACGTCATGCCCGGCACCCGGGTCCGGCCTTTGGCCTGAGCACAAGCCTTGTGCCGGGCATCTCGTTTAGGGACGGACCGTAAACCCGACTTGCGATGACAAGCCCGGCCGTGACGCGGTAGGCTAACGCTTAAAATGTATGCCGGAGAGACAACATGAGTAACGGCCCTTCCCTGTCCCTGGATGAACTCAATGACCGCATCGCCATTGCGCGCGATAACATAAGGCAACTGATCGAACAGGCCGCGGCCATGTCCGGCGCCAACGACGAGGCGCGCAACGCCGACCGTATTTTCGAGCAGCAAAGCGAGCTGGAGCGGCTGACCAAGATGCGGGACGAGCTGCTGAAGCAGCGAAAAAAGCCGGGAAAATAGCAACGACCGGAAAGCCAATAAGGGAGGCGACATGGACAAGCATTTGATTACGGCAACGCTGCTGGGACTGGCGCTCGCCGCGCCGATCGCCGGCGCGCGCGCCGCCGAGCTGAAAGTCATCGCCGGCGGCGGCATGACAATCCCGCTGAAAGAACTGGCGCCTCAATTCGAGCGCAGCAGCGGCCACAAGGTCGACATTGCATTCGCCGCGACGCCCGAGCTGATCAAGATGGCAACGTCGGGCAATCCGATGGATGCCGCCGTGGTGCCGGTCAACGTGATGCGGGACGCCGGCGCGCGCGCGAAATTCGCGCCGGAGCCGACCACCGATATCGCGCGCGTCGGATTTGGCGTGGCAATCAAGGCGGGCGCGCCGAAGCCGGACGTCAGCACGCCGGACGCGCTGAAACAGACTTTGCTCAAGGCGCAGTCCATCACCTTCCTGCCAGAAAGCGCGGCCGGCGCTTACGTGCTCAAGGTTTTCGATCGCCTCGGCATTGCAGAGGCTATGAAAGCGAAAACCAAGCCGCAGACAACAACCGGCGCCATTCCCAAAGCCGTGGCCGACGGCGATGCCGAACTCGGAGTCTTTCTCACCAATGTGCTGGCCGCCCCCGGCGTCGAGCTGGCCGGCCCCTTCCCCGGCGACCTGCAGGACGATCTGGTTTTCACCGGCGCAGTGGCGACCGACAGCAAGGACAAGGCCGCCGCCAAGGCCTTCCTTGATTTTCTGAAAACGCCGGAAGCGGTCGTGGTGATCAAGGCCAAGGGTATGCGGCCGGGGTGAGCGGGGGCCCCCGGGCAGAATCCCCTCATGGTGAGGAGCGCAGCGAAGCTGCGCGTCTCGAACCATGAGCCGCATCCTTCGAGACGCATCGCTCCGCGATGCTCCTCAGGATAAGGCTCATTAGCGAGGAGCGAGCGCCATGGAAACGTTTCCGATCAACTGGTGGGCGGTGGTGGCCGCTGCCATCGTGAAGATCGTTCTCGGAGCCATCTGGTATTCGCCGATCGCCTTCCTGCCCAAGTGGATGGCGGCAACCGGCGTCAGCGAAGCGCACATGAAGACGGCCTTCCCCAAGGCGATCGCCATCGACATCGTCGGCGCGTTCGTCCTGGCCTTGGTCCTGCTGCACGCGGTGCATTACGCCGGCGCGCGCACGGTCGGTCAGGGCGCGACGGTCGGCTTCTTCGGCTGGCTCGGTTTCATCGGCGTGCTCAGCCTTGGCCAGATCGTCTATGAGCAGAGGCCGTTCAGCTATTTCGCGATCAACAACGGCTACCTGCTGCTGTCGCTGATGATCATGGGAGCAATCCTCGCAGTCTGGCCGTGAGCATGCCCAAACCCCGCGGACCCTTTGCCATTGCCGCCTTGCTCTCGTTCAACGGTGGCTTCGTCGACACCGTGGGCTTCCTTGGACTGCAAGGCCTGTTTGTCGCGCACGTCACGGGCAACTTTGTCACGCTCGGCGCGGCGCTGGTGCTCGGCACGCACGGCATTCTCAACAAGATCCTGGCGCTGCCGGAATTCATCGTCGTCATCGCCGCGGCGCGCTTTTTCGGCAATGCGCTGCGCAGCCGGGGTCTGCCGGTCCTGCGCATCATGCTGATCGCCAAAGTGGCGTTGCTTGCGGCCTTCTTCCTGCTCGCGGTGGGGTTCGGTCCATTTGCAAATGCCGACAGCCCGCTGGCGCTGCTCACCGGTTTCGCCGGAATTGCCGCGATGGCCTTGCAGAACGCCGTGCAGCGCGTGCATCTCTCAAGTCTCCCACCGACAACGCTGATGACCGGCTCGACAACCCAGGCCAGCCTTGACGCGGTCGACCTGCTTGCCGGACTTCCGCCGGATGAGGCATCGAACGTGCGCGCGCGGCTCTCGCGTCTGGCGGTCAGTATTCTGTTGTTTGCCGCAGGCTGCGCCGCCGGCGCGTTGCTTTATTGGCTTGTCAGTTTCCGGTCCCTCGCCGTTCCGGTCATAGTCGGCGCGATGGTCGCGGTCATCCGCCTGGATGGACCGCGCAGCGGGTGATCTCTAGAAATCGATGCGTGAGGCGGACTATCGCCTCTGGCCGATCGCCGGCGGCGGACACCAGTCCGCCTTCGCCGAGCGTACGCGGTTCGTCTCGTTGCCGAACAGCGAAAGGCCACGATCGTAGTTGAAGCGGTAGTGGCAGCCGGCCAGCATTCCCTCGAAATTGTCGTTGCGCGGCATCACAAAAGCAAGGTCAGGATTCGTGCGCAGCATTACCGCGTTCTGCCCGGGAAGCTCGTATTTGACGCCGAGGTAATAAGCGTAGTGCGTGTCGCCGTGCAGCTGATTCTGAATGGAGGCGTAGACCATCATCGCGATCACCAGGATGGTCACGGTCAATTTGCCCCAGAAATTGTCGGCCATCCAACCGTAGGGGCCGTTCGGATCCACGTACATCGCCAAGCCTTTCGCGCGCCTATTGCCGCGCAAGGCTAACCGGAAAGCGCTTACAGTCGATTGACGATCATCCTTGCCATTGGGTTGACGCATTGCGCTGGCCGCGCCGGACGGGCAAAAGTAGGCGGAATACAGTGGTCAGGACAGAAGAGCAGCCATGACAAAACGAGTAAGCGTGATCGGCGCCGGCACCATCGGCGCAAGCTGGGCGGCGTGTTTTCTGGCGCGCGGGTTCGAGGTGTCGGCCTACGACCCCTCGCCCAACGGCGAAACCTTTGCGCGCCGCTTCATCGACAATGCCTGGCCGACGCTGGAAAAACTCGGCACCGTGCAGCCGGGCGCCGACCGCAAGCGCTTTTCCTTTTTCAAGGAGCCGGCCGCGGCGGCGAAGGCCGCCGACTTCGTGCAGGAAAGCGGGCCCGAGCGCGAGGATCTCAAGATCGATTTATTCGCAACGCTCGACGCGGCGCTGCCGCCGGAAACGGTGATCGCCACCAGTTCGTCAGGACTGCTGATCAGCCGCGTCAGCGTGAAATGCAAGCACCCGGAACGCTGCGTGATTGGCCATCCGTTCAATCCGCCGCATCTCATACCGCTGGTCGAGGTGGTGGGCGGCGCGAAAACGTCGCCGCAGGCGATCGCCAAGGCGATGGATTTCTACCGCGCGGCGGGCAAGCACCCGATCCACATCAAGAAAGAAGTGCAAGGCCACGTCGCCAACCGGCTGCAGGCGGCGCTGTGGCGCGAGGTTATTCATCTCGTCAACGAAGACGTCGTATCCGTCGCCGACGCCGATGCCGCAATCGCCTACGGTCCCGGTCTGCGCTGGGCACTGATGGGGCCGTCGCTAATATTTCATCTGGCTGGCGGCGAAGGCGGCATGAAGCATTTCATGGAGCATATTGCTGTCGGGCCTATGCAGAACTGGATGGACGACCTCGGCGCGCCCAAGCTCACGCCAAAAACGCAGCAGAAGATCATCGACGGTGTCGCCGAAGAAGCAGGCTCGCGCAGCATCGCCGACCTGGCGCGCTGGCGCGACCGCAAGCTGATCGACATTCTGAAGGTGAGCGGGGAGCCGTGAATCGTAGCCGTCATTCCGGGACGGCCTGAAAGGCCGGACCCGGAATCCAGATTGAAGCACCGACCAGTTTCTGGATTCCGGGTTCGCGGTCTTGCGACCGCGCCCCGGAATGACCATCACACCGGACTACTTCCCCGCCGCCTTGCGCAGCGCCGCGTTGATGCGGTCCTGCCAGCCGGGGCCTTCTTCCTGGAAGAAGTCGAGCACGTCGCGGTCGATGCGCAACGACACGGTTTCCTTGGCGCCCGGGATCGATGGTGCCTTTGCCGGCAGATCCGCCGGCTTGGTGGTCGCAGCCTTGAAAGCTTTCTCAGCGGCCGAGCGGCTATCCGGTGGTGCTGGTCCTCGTGCCATCAGGCAAACCGCTCGCGGGCCCGGGCCCGCGCTTTCTCCGCTTCGACCTCGCGATCGCGCGCAGGCGCGCTGGTCTGCAGCGAGTCGAGCAGTTTGTGAGCTGCGTGCGATACCTCATGGACCGCGCGCTCGAATGCCGCGGCATTTGCCTGTGACGGCTTGTTGAAGCCAGAGAGCTTGCGCACGAATTGCAGCGCGGAAGCATGGATTTCATCTTCCGTCGCCGGCGGCTCGAAATTGAACAGCGTCCTGATGTTACGGCACATGGTTGGCTCCTTGCCACCCAATGTAGCAAGCCACTCCCGATGCCGCTATCCTTCGCAAAAATTTGAGGAGGAACCATGCCTGGACTTCTGCAAAACC
>DASPUD010000001.1:0-16429 GCA_035623095.1 Pseudolabrys sp. | reverse complement strand
AAGCGGGCTTGTCCGAGCACCTATGCATGGCAAAGTGCTCGCTGTCCTGGTGGGACAGGGGGAACGCATCAACCGTGGCCAGCGGGTTGCCATAATTGAGGCGATGAAGATGGAGCATACGCTCGTCTCGCCAATTGATGGGATTGTGGCCGAGATTTTGGTCTCAGTGGACGCCCAGGTGGGCGAAGGTGCAAAGATGATGCAAATTGCGCCAACGCAGGAAGAGAACGCATAGGCCGCTGAAATGCCTCTTCACCTCATTAAACTATGCGTCGGCTGCGATTCTGTTGCCGATCTCGAGAGCTGGATCAAACAGAAGCTGAAAGAAAGGACGCGGCCGGGGCAGAAGCCCGAACACGTTCATACAACCCGGATGGTGCCCAAACGGGCCGAGGAGCTCACGGACGGCGGTTCTCTCTATTGGGTGATCCGCGGTCAGATCAGTTGCCGCGAACGCATCGTCGATGTGCGGCCTTTTGTCGACAAAGAGGGTGTCGGCCGGTGTCGGCTGGTGCTTGACGGCAAAGTCGTCCTGGTCGAGCCACGGCCGCGCGCGGCGTTCCAAGGCTGGCGCTATCTTGAGGTCAAGGAAGCGCCAAGGGACCTAGCGCGGGCCGCCCCGGGCGCGGCCAGAATGCCGGAGGCGATGCGGCGTGAGTTGCGGGAGCTGGGACTCCTCTAAACCCCAATATTATCGATCAGCCGCGTTTTTCCGAGCCGCGCCGCCACGAGCAGGCGAACCGGGCCCTCGGAATGCGATGCAATTGGGGCAAGCGTGATTGCATGGCGCGCTTCCAGGTAATCGAGGGCAAATCCGGCGAGATCGATCTCGATTCGACCGACATTGAGGACGCGATCGATTTTTTCGCCGCTCTTTATGCGAACGGCGCACTCCTTGAGCACCTTGTGCAGCATTGGCGCCGCCGCGCGCTCGGTCGTTGAAAGGTACACATTGCGCGAGGAGAGGGCGAGGCCATCGGCCTCGCGCACGGTTGGAACGCCGATCACCTTCAGCGGCAGATCGAGATCTTTGGCTAACTGCGTAACCACGCGTAACTGTTGGTAGTCTTTCTGCCCGAAAAGCGCGAAATCGGGCGAGACCTGGGTGAACAGCTTTGCCACGACGGTGGCAACACCGCTGAAAAAATGCGGCCGAAAGTTATCTTCGAGCCCGGCTTTGGCCGCGCCTTCGGGCGCAATGCGAGTGGCAAACCCGTCCGGGTACATGACTTCAACTGGCGGCGCCCAGACGACATCGACCTTCGTTTCGCGCAAAGCCTTGATGTCAGTCGGGAAGTTGCGCGGGTAACTGCCAAAATCCTCGTGCGGCGCAAATTGTGTCGGATTGACAAAAACCGATACCACCACGCGTTTGGCACGCCGGTGGGCTTCACGCACCAGGGCCATGTGGCCACGATGCAACGCTCCCATGGTCGGCACCAGCGCGATGCGCTCACCGGCCTTGCGGTAAAGTTCCAGCGCGCGGCGAAGGGAGTGCACCGTGCGCACGATCTTGAGGCGGGTTTCCATAATCTTCAGCGTCGTCGGCGGACTGTCGCGGCAAGCAGACTAGGGACTAGCAAGGCAGGACAATTGTGGCCAACCAATTTGGTAAACATGGCGGGATTAACTTGACTAACGCATGCGAATATTTTGAGAATTGAAACCAGAGGGGTGGCATGCTGGTTCAGCCAATTCAAGAAGCCGTACAATCCGCGCACGTCGTTGTGCTCGGTAACGAAAAAGGCGGCTCTGGAAAGTCTACCACAGCATTGCATGTCGCAGTTGCGCTCCTCAAGGTCGGGCAGCGCGTTGCCACCATCGATCTCGACGCGCGCCAGAAAAGCTTCACGCATTATATCGAGAATCGTAGTGCATGGGCTGAGCGTGCGCGCATTACGCTCGAATTGCCGACGCACTACTGTATTGCACGCGCCGAAAGTAACTCGATGGAAGCCAACGAGGCGCAGGAATTCGCCGAGTTTTCGGCAGCGATCACCGCGATTGAGCGTACCCACGACGTCGTCGTGATTGATACCCCGGGGGCCGACTCCTACCTGATGCGACTCGCTCATTCGATGGCGGATACGCTGGTTACGCCGCTTAATGACAGCTTCCTCGATTTTGATGTGCTTGCGACGCTAGATCCGACAAATTTCAGCGTCACCGGCGAAAGTCACTATGCGGAAATGGTGCGCGAAGCGCGGCGGCAGCGTCGTCTCGTCGACGGCCGACTCACCGATTGGATCGTCGTGCGAAATCGGTTGTCGACGCTTGCGTCGCGCAACAAACGTTTGGTCGGCGACGGAATCAGCGAGCTATCAAAGCGAATGGGCTTTCGTTGCATTGAGGGTTTTGCCGAGCGTGTCGTTTACCGCGAATTTTTTCCACGCGGCCTCACGGCTCTGGACGATCTCGACGAGGAGACCCTGGGTACGCGCCCAAACCTCTCGCATGTGACCGCACGGGAAGAGGTGATTGCGCTTCTTAATTCGTTGGGCCTTCCCCTGTCCGAGAATGGAAAAAGGCGCGCGGCTGCCCGCGCTGAGTGGTTCTCCGTGATGGACCAGCCGCTGCAGGTCCACGATATCATCGCATAATCCGGTCTGCCGATATCGGGCAGTGAACCGCGGGCCAGGATAGGCCGCGCGAGCAAGATCGTTTCGGTGTAGAATTCTCCTATGGACAAGGATCGCTCACGGCAGACGCCGGCGCCGGTATCGTCCAAGCCGGAAATTGACGCGTTCGTCGAGCGCGTGCGGGCGCTCGGCCCCTCGACGGCGCGAGGCAAACGCGGTCGGCTGATTTTCGCGCTGGATGCCACGATGAGTCGGCAGCCGACCTGGGACACCGCGTGCACATTGCAGGCGGAGATGTTTCGCGAGGCGGCAAGCGTCGGTGGTCTCGACATCCAACTCGTATATTTTCGCGGGTTTAACGAATGCCGCCATTCTGCCTGGATTGCAGGCAGCGAAAGACTTGCTGAGCTTATGTCGCGGATTGATTGTCGCGGCGGTCAAACCCAGATTGGCAAAGTTCTCAGCCATGCACGGGAGGAGCATACCGAACAGAAAGTGCAGGCAATGGTGTTTGTCGGTGACGCCATGGAGGAATCGATAGATCATTTGTGCCAGTTGGCGGGCGAGCTGGGATTGCTTGGCGTACCGGTTTTCATGTTCCAGGAAGGCAACGACTCTGTGGCGGAAAACGCGTACCGCGAAATTGCCAGGCTTTCGCGCGGCGCCTACTGCCGTTTCGATACCGGGTCGGCGCATCAGCTCGGTGAATTGTTGCGCGCGGTTGCAGCGTATGCGGCGGGCGGGATCAAAGCGCTTGCCGATTTGTCGGCCAAACGTTCGTCGGGCGCGCAGAAACTATTGGCCCAGTTGAAGTAGCCATGCCGACTTTATTTTTCGGTGTGCTCGTGTTGGTGCTCCTTCTGTGGGCACTTAATGTCATTTCCAAAGTCGATCCGAAGATCGCGGCGCGGGTAACAAAAATCGGTGGCGGACTGCTTTCACTCGGTTTTGCCGTGTTTCTCGGCCTGCGCGGGGAGATGGGCATTGCGTTTCCGCTCGGGATCTTTGGGCTGGGACTGCTCGGATGGGTGCCGTTTGGACCGGCCGGCTTTACCGCGCGAACGCAAAAAAGCGGCGGACAAACGTCGCGGGTTCGCTCGGCTTATTTCGAAATAGAGCTGGACCATGACACGGGCACGATGCGGGGACGCATCCTTGCCGGACGTCATCAGGGCGCCGAACTCGAGCGCCTCGACGTGAAGACGCTCGCCGACATGCTTAGCGAAATCGACGAAGAAAGCCGCGCGTTACTTGTGGCTTATCTTGACCGCAGGGATCCCAGCTGGAGTGAACACGCGCAAGCGGACGCGCAAACGGCGCGGCGCGCGGCGAGCACCGGAAAAATGTCTGAACAGGAGGCCTATCAGATCCTTGGCTTGCAGCCCGGTGCGAGCACCGAAGACATCAGCCGCGCGCATCGCACGCTGATGAAGAAACTGCATCCCGACCAAGGGGGCTCGACGTATCTCGCCGCCCGTATCAATGAAGCCAAAGAAATCCTTCTTCGCCACCATCGCTGACGTACTCCACAAACTCAACCATCAGCGGCTCCTGTTGCTAGCGCATCCCCGTCGTTTCTTGTTTTTCAATTCTTCAGCAGCATGCATGGAATTTCGCTGCGCTTAAGACGCTTGCAGGCGGCTTCTGCCTGATCCTTTTCCAATCCAGCGAACCGTGCACGAAATAGTACCTTGTCACCCTTCTCAACGCGTTCGGTGAAAGGATCCGCCTTGCCAAGCCAGTCTTTCGCCTTGCTGCGGGCTGTATCGAGCCGTTGCTTGGCTTCCTTCTCATCGGGCAAGGCCCCGACCTGAATGATCCACCCGCTACGCAGCTTGATGGCCGGTTCGGCGGCAGCGGCTGCAACGGTCGTATTGCTTTCGAGCGATGCGACTTTCGCGGGCGCGGCTGGGCTGGCGGGCTCGGCGGCCTGCGGCGGCACAGGAGGGGCCGGTGCAGGCTGAACTGGCGGAGCCGCGGTGGTTACCGGCGGCTCGCTCTTGACCGTGGTGACGGTGGTGATGTTCACGGGATTGGCAACCGGTGGCGCCGGTGCCAGCTGCCGGTTATCCGAAGGCAACGGCGATAGAGAAGCCGTATGCGCTGCGCCGGAATGCACGGTGACAGTTTTTACTGCAATCGGCTTGAGCGGCTCGGTAGATCCCGGCATCGGTGCATCGGTGGCAGCGGGCGTGGCAGAAGCCATGCGTACGGGCGCGGATGCTGTTCGATCTTCATCCTTGCCTTCTTTGCGTGCCGGCACTTGCACCGGCACCTGGGCGACGGTTTGTGATCCCTCGACAACAGGCGGCGCGGTTCGCTTGACTGCGGCAATGTTGATGTTGTTGTCGATCAGGCTACGCACGCGTGCGTCGCGTGCATCTGCCGTTCGCCCTCCGAACACAACCGCGATCAAGTGATGATTGGCGCGCCGAGCCGAAACGACGATATTGAAGCCGGAGTCATGAATGTAGCCGGTTTTGATGCCGTCGACGCCATCGAGCGTGCCAAGGAGATGATTGTGATTGCGGATTGATTTTCCGCGAAACTCGAAAGTACGGGTGGCAAAGTAGGTATAGAAATTGGGAAAGCGATCCTGAACTGCGCGGCCGAGGATCGCTTGATCGCGTGCGGTGGTGATTTGCTGATCGTCGGGTAACCCCGAGGCGTTTCGATAGACGGTCTGCGTCATGCCAAGGGCTCGCGCCTTGGCGGTCATCAGGTTGGCAAATGATGGCTCGTCACCGGCAAGCGCCTCGGCGATCATGACGGCCACATCATTGGCCGATTTTGTGACAATAGCGCGGATTGCCGTTTCGACGCGGATCGTCTCTCCCGGCTTGAGCCCAAGCTTCGAAGGGGCCTGCGAAGCCGCACGTGCCGATACAGGCAGGTCGGTCGTCAGTTTTATCTTGCCTTGCTCAAGCCGGTCAAAAAGCAGGTATAGCGTCATAATCTTCGTGAGCGAAGCCGGGTGCCGCGGGCTGTCGGCATTCGACGCCTGCATGACCGCGCCCGAATTGGCATCAACGACAATCGACGAATAGGAGGGCTGATAGCTCTCAGTGGCTGCCCCGCGGCCCCGGCGGGCGCTGGCATCGGGGGCGAACGCGGAAGCGATAACAAGGGCTGTGAGCCCGGTTGCGCCCCAACGGAGACTGCTTCGTGCCAGACCTCCCCCAGCGGACATTCGCTCTCCCCAAAAGCCTTCCCGGACGGAGGTCCCTAGGCCCCCATCGTGGCCGTTTTGTAGCGTCTCGGCACCGCGACAATTTACGACGGTAGGAGAACGCGGTTTACAAATTATTAAGCCAATCCCCTGGAATCTAAAGGCTTTTTTGCACTGCAATAGTTTTTCTTGACTTTATTGTGCAGTGCGGTATAAATATCAATATTCCTGGCGTGGCCGGGTTTAGGAATTTAGCACATTTGGCGCCGCATTGCGGGCCGGGAAGGGATGAGATGGTGAAGAACTTGGAAGACCTCCAGCAGGTCAGCAAAGACAACGTCGATGTCGCATTGAGAGCTATGGGCACCTGGTCGAAGGGCACCCAGGCGATTGCGGTCGAGGTTGCGGACTACTCAAAAAAGGCTTTCGAGGATGGCACCGCCGCTCTCGAGAAACTGTTCGGCGTTAAGTCGCTCGATAAGGCGATCGAGGTTCAGACCGAATACGCCAAGACCGCCTACGAGGGCTTCGTGGCGAAGGCTTCCAAGATCAGCGAGCTCTACGCTGATCTTGCCAAGGAAACCTACAAGCCGTTCGAAGTTCTGATGGCGAAGGCGAAGTAAGTCGCGTCAGTCGTTGGTTGCTTACGTTGCGTAAGGTTGCGTAGCAGTTCGGAACTGCAAAGCCCGGCTCAATCGGCCGGGCTTTTTTTGTTTCTGGCGAAGGCCGGCGAATTGGGCGCCGGCCTGTGGTTTTTGATGGACCCGTTACTGGGCGACGCGGAGCTTGGTGAGTTCGGTACCGATGGTGTCGAACGTCGCCGTGATCTCGTTAGCCGACGTCAGCAGGTAGAATTTGTTCTGGTCGCTGGCGCAGTTCTGCAGCAGCGTTGAAGTCGGGTCACCACCCGTATTGACCTGAATTGTGTACATCACGATTCCGGCCTGCTTAGCGTTGTCGCAAGCGAGCTGCTGGCGCGTATCAATCGAGTTCTGGACGCTATACCAACGGTCTTGCGTGTTCAGGCCGTCGGTCAGGAGAATGATGACCTGGGTGTATTGGTAGTTGGGGTCAAGCGGCACCACCGCAAACGGGCCGCCGCCAACCAGAGACTGCCAGCCGAGCTGAAGCCCGATCGCCTGGTTGGTATTGCCAGCCGCGACCATGCTGTTCACCAGGGTCTTCATTCCGGCAAAGTCATAACTCAAGGACATGACTGCCTTCGGGCACGACGAATACTGCTCGGCGGCCCACAGTGATGACCAAACTGGCGTGACCGGATCCGGCGGACTTACATTGGCATCAAAATTGTTAGTGGTATCTGGTCCAGACCCGAAGCCACGATCCATCACGCAGCCATTCCAGGTGTTGTGATTTTTGACCGTCCATACCCAGGGCGTGAAAAGGTAAGCCGTGAAAGTGGCCGCAGTCCAAACACCGGCATTCCAGGTGTAGCCGCTATTGGTCCAGGTGTAGTTGCCCGGGGTCCAGACGCCGGCCGCCCATGTGCCATGGTTGTTCTGGCATTGGCTCTGGTTGTTGCCGCTCGCGCCGACGCAGTGATGTGCACTCGTACAGCTGCTCTGGCTCGTCTTTCCAGCGATGTTACAGGTTCCGGCGCTCGTGCACGTACTCTGTGTGGTATAATTATTGTTACTGCATGTACCGGCGCTGGTGCAGCTGCTTTGCGTTGTATAATTCGTGTTGCTGCACTGGGAGTTCGAAGTGCAGCCGCTCGGATTGCCATTGTATGCCGTGATGCTGCACGTCCCGCATGACGGTTGCGTGGTGTTCGTTGTGCCGGTACTGCAGTTACCGTGTGACGTGCAGTTGCTCAAGGTCGTATAGCCGCCGGCGCTGCAAACGCCATGTGTCACGCAATTGTTGCGATCGCTGTTGTAGTTCGTGTTGCTGCAAGTGCCGTTGCGGGCATCCCAGGAATTGTTGTCCGTAAGACCGGGGTCCTGCGCCGCGGTGCCCCAATAGATATAGTTGGAATTCCAATTGGTCGCGCCCACATTCACATCTTTGACGAACGGAATGATGGAAACATAGACATCGCCGACCGTGGTAACGGCATTCTGCAGTTGGGTGATGAGATTATTCGTCGCCGTCTGCAGCGCGCCTATCTTGCCGTTATCATTCATCGAGCCGGTGTTGTCGAGCACGAGCGCAACGCGCAGGCGCGTAATGCCCCATCGGACCGTGGACGTCGCTGTGAGCGAAAAGTCGCTGCTCAAGCCAACGAATTGCTTGAAATCGGCTGGTAACGTTGCGTTGGCAGTAATCACGATATTGGAGCCGCCAGTAGTGCCATAGTTCACGGTGATAGCGATGTTTTGAGCCTCGGGCCGGTTAAGCAGCGCGGTGAAATATTTCAGCGCGTTTGCTTTCAAAACAGCCTGGGTATCGGTGGCCGCTTCCTTCGACAGCATCAACGCCGTGGAGTCGAGCGCAGTCTGCATCGCCGCCTTGACCGAGTTGGCGCGGCTATAGTCGACCGCGGCTCCGACGAAACCGATAATCGGCAACAAAGCGAACGCAAAGGTGATGGCGACGTTGCCGGCGCGCGCCGTGGCAAAGCTCGTCAGCGTGCGGCAAAATTTCTTCCAGGCAATTATCATGGCGACTCACCAGAAAGGGTTCATTCCACATGCCGTGATAGGCCCCGGTGCTGAAAGGCTGGTGTACGGGAAGCCAAAGAAACCAGGATAGCTGGTAACCGTTTGCGGCGTCGCCGTTGCATTGTCTGTGTTTTTTCAAAAGCTTCGTTGGTAAACGTCTTTTGCCCAGGTGCCGCGAATGCCGGACATTCTTGTGAGCCGTCGTTAATGGGCAGTTGGCCCAACCAAGGAATTACGCCACCAAAATAAAAGCCGCGGCGGTGCAGATATCCCTGATCCCACAGGACACCTGCACCGCCGCGGTCAAAGCCGTTACATCGCCAACCGCAGTTTAGAGAGCGACGTGCCGATCTGGCCGAAAGTGGTGACGATCTCGTTGGCCGAGGTCAGCAAGAAGAACTTGCTCGGATCACTGGCGCAATTCTGCAGTAAGGTCGACGTGGGGTCGCCGCCGGTGTTCACCTGCACCGCGTACAGGGTGATGTTGGCGGCTTTGATGTTGTCACAGGTCTTCTGCTGCCGGGCGTCGATCGAAGATGCCGTTGTGTACCAACGGTCCTGCGTATTGAGACCATCCGTCAGCAAGATGATCACCGTCTGATATTGGTAGTTAGGATCGATCGCCGGCACCGTGTATGGCGCCGCCGTCAAGGTCTGCCAGCCAAGCTGCAATCCGATCGCCTGGTTGGTATTCCCATTCGGGCTCATCGTATCGACGAGCGCGTTCAGACTGGTCCAGTTATTGGATAAGCCGAGAACCGCTGCCGCCGGACAGGATGAGTACTGCTCAGCGGGGAAGAGCGTGGCGCCAGTCGTCGGAGCGGTATTCAGCGTGTCGTAGTTCTGGTCACGGTCAGTGATACAGCCATTCCAGGTGTTGTGATTGGCCGGCGTCCAAACCTTGCTGTGCGATGTGCAGCTCGACTTGGTGATATATGTCGACTTGCTACAGTGACCGTTGACTTCCTCCCACAGATCCCAGCGGATCCAGCTCGCACTGTAGTTGGACGGTCCAACGTTCACGTCTTTCACGAACGGGACGATCGAAACATAGACATCTTCCGGATGCGTCGCTGCGTTGTTCAGCTGGGTCAGGAGATTGTGCGTGGCCGTTTTCAGTGCGCCGATCTTGTTTGCATCGGCCATCGATCCGGTGTTGTCCAGCACCAGCGCGACCCGCAGGCGGGTATTGCCCCAGGCCGATTCCGAAGTCCCGCCGATATCGATCTGGTCGACACCAATCAGGCCCAAAAAGTTTGTATGGACGATTGCGCTGCCCGTGATGGTCAACTTGGACCCGCCGGTTGAGTTATAGACCGGGGTGACGGTGGCGTTCGTCACGTCGTAATGACTGAACAAGGAGTTGAAGACTTTGGTGGCCTCAGATTGCAACGTGCCGTTTTGTGCTGCCGTCGCTGCATCCTTCGACAGCGTGAGCGCAGTCGAATCGAGGGCGATCTGGAATGCCGTACGGGCGTTGTTCGCCCGGCTGTAATCCACAGCGATGCCGACTGCGGTCATGATGGGAAGAGCAGCAACGGCTATGAATGGGGCTACACCGCCCCGGGTGCTGGAGAGAAATCGGGCTAACATGCGGCTTCACCCACTGTTGTGAAAAACGAACCTTCCTCAGAGTTCCCCCATATGGGGCTACCCGCATTGAAAAAACGTGAGAGGGACGGGGCGAATTTGGGGGAAAGTAGCCTCAATTTGCCCGCAAACCCGTTGTGTTGGCTTAAGCAATGGTTATCTGCAATTACGCGCGTAAAATCGTGCACGACTCGGCCCTTGTCCCGGAACGGGGCAACCTTAATCGAGCCTCCGACTTGGAATAGTTGGTCGCGGGTCCGTATGATGGTGTCGCCGCATGACGGCGCGGCCAAGGTGACTCTTCAGGAATGCCCCAGTTTGATCATGACGCCCGCAACTACGATAAATCGTCCGGTCTGTGCAGGATTGGCGCCTGAACGCGCGCCGCGAATGGCGGATGACGATCGCAAACGGCGGAACGAGCCAGCCGGGCCAGGCACAGCGGTTATCACCAAGACCAAACCGCAAACAAAGCGGCCCAATATGTATCGGGTCTTGATCCTCAATGACGACTACACGCCCATGGAATTCGTTGTTCACGTGCTGGAACGGTTCTTTGGCAAGGATCACGAAGCCGCCACAAGAATTATGTTACATGTGCACCACCATGGAATTGGCGAGTGCGGCGTCTATACATATGAGGTGGCGGAAACCAAGGTCACGCAGGTCATGGACTTCGCACGCAAACACCAGCATCCTTTGCAATGCGTGATGGAAAAGAAATGATTCGATGCGTGAACGACAGGTGAACTGGAATACCTAAATGCCAACTTTTTCCCGCAGCCTTGAACAGTCGCTTCACCGCGCGCTTGCCCTCGCCAATGAGCGGCACCATGAGTATGCGACACTGGAACATCTGCTTTTGGCGCTGATCGACGATCAGGACGCCTCCGCGGTGATGCGCGCATGCAATGTCGATCTCGACAAGCTGCGCCGAAGTTTGACGTCCTATCTTGAATCAGAACTCGAGAACCTGATCACGGATGGCGCCGAGGATTCTAAACCGACCGCTGGCTTCCAGCGCGTGATTCAACGCGCGGTCATTCACGTCCAGTCATCCGGACGCGAGGAGGTGACCGGCGCCAATGTGCTGGTTGCGATCTTTGCCGAGCGCGAAAGTCACGCCGCGTATTTCCTGCAAGAGCAGGACATGACGCGCTATGACGCCGTCAACTACATTAGCCATGGTATTGCCAAGCGGCCGGGACTTTCAGAGTCACGCCCGGTGCGCGGCGTCGAGGAAGAAACGGATACCAAGGGCGGAGACGAGCCGAAGAAAAAAGGCGACGCGCTAGAGGCCTATTGCATCAACCTCAACAAGAAGGCCAAGGACGGCAAAATCGATCCGCTGATCGGCCGCGACGCCGAAATCAACCGCACTATCCAGGTGCTTTGCCGGCGGCAGAAGAATAATCCGTTGTTCGTCGGCGATGCCGGCGTCGGCAAGACCGCCATCGCGGAAGGTCTGGCGCGGCGGATTGTGCACGGTGAAGTGCCGGATGTGCTCAAGGGCGCAACCGTCTTCGCGCTCGACATGGGGACGCTGCTCGCGGGCACGCGCTACCGCGGCGACTTTGAAGAACGCCTCAAGCAGGTTATCAAGGAGATCGAAGCCTATCCGGGCGCGATCATGTTCATCGACGAGATTCACACGGTTATTGGCGCCGGTGCCACTTCGGGCGGGGCGATGGATGCGTCTAACTTGCTCAAGCCGGCGCTCGCGTCCGGGACAATCCGTTGCATCGGTTCGACGACGTACAAGGAGTATCGCCAGTATTTCGAAAAGGACCGCGCGTTGGTGCGCCGCTTCCAGAAGATCGACGTCAACGAGCCGTCGGTGCCGGATGCGATCGAAATACTGCGAGGGCTCAAGCCGTATTTCGAGGAATATCACAAGCTCAAATATACCAATGAGGCGATCAAGGCAGCGGTCGAACTGTCATCGCGCTACATCCACGACCGCAAGCTGCCGGACAAAGCCATCGACGTGATCGATGAATCGGGCGCGGCGCAGATGTTGCTGCCGGAAAATCGGCGCAAGAAAACAATCGGCATCAAGGAAATCGAGACGACGATTTCGACGATGGCGAGAATTCCACCGAAGACCGTGTCGAAGAACGACGCCGAGGTGCTTCAGCATCTCGAGCAGACCTTGAAGAGCGTGGTCTATGGCCAGGACAGGGCGATCGAGTCGCTCTCGGCTTCGATCAAGCTTGCGCGCGCCGGTTTGCGCGAGCCGGAAAAGCCGATCGGCTGCTATCTGTTTTCCGGGCCGACCGGCGTCGGCAAAACGGAAGTGGCCAAGCAACTGGCCGCTTCGCTCGGTGTAGAACTGATCCGCTTCGACATGTCGGAATACATGGAGCGCCATACCGTCTCTCGGCTGATCGGCGCGCCTCCCGGCTACGTGGGGTTCGATCAGGGCGGATTGCTCACCGATGGTGTCGACCAGCATCCGCACTGCGTGCTGCTGCTCGACGAAATCGAAAAAGCCCATCCGGATCTGTTCAATGTCCTCTTGCAGGTCATGGATCATGGCAAGTTGACGGATCACAACGGAAAGCAAGTCGACTTCCGCAATGTCATTCTGATTATGACAACGAATGCGGGCGCGTCCGATCTCGCACGGCATGCCTACGGCTTTACGCGCTCAAAACGCGAGGGCGACGACCAGGAGGCGATCAACAAGATGTTCGCGCCGGAATTCCGCAACCGGCTCGACGCCACCATCACCTTTGCGCACCTGTCGCAGGAAGTGATCGCGAAAGTGGTCGAGAAATTCGTGCTGCAGCTCGAGGCGCAGCTCGGCGATCGCAATGTCACGATCGAACTGTCCGACGAGGCGAGCCGCTGGCTCATCGCCAATGGATACGACGAATTGATGGGCGCGCGGCCGATGGCCCGCGTCATCCAGGAGCACATCAAGAAGCCTCTGGCTGATGAAGTCCTGTTCGGCCACCTGAAAGCGGGCGGACACGTGCGCGTCATCGTCGATAAGGACGAACAGGGGCGCGATAAGCTCGGATTCCAGTTCCTTGATGGTCCGGTCACGCCTAAGCCGGAAAAACTGCCGGCACGGCCCAAGGCCAAGCGGCGTCCGCCGCGGCCAAAGCCGAAGCGCGGTTCGGTACCAAAGGTGCCCTTGGCGAAAGTCTAGGAGCTTTCCGAAACATATCTTCAAGGGCCTGGCCTGAGTTGCCCGGCCTTTGCATTTTGGCGGGCGATACATGCGTCCGCGGTGTTGCGGATACAACCGCGCTGTGAGACAGAGTGCGCGGGGCCATGCCAACATCTGCGACATTCCCGTCCGCGGCGGCTGCTTTTCGCAGCGGAGTGAAATCGGCGGTAACTTCGACGTTCTTCATCGTGCTTGCCGGCACTTACATCGGCATGGGCGCGCTCGCGCATGGTTTCGGCTTGGCGTCGTGGTGGCTCGCTCTCTCAACAGTGCTCGTCTGGGCCGCACCGGCGCAGGTCATCCTGATCTCCTCGTTTGGCGGTGGGGCGCCGCTGGTAGAGGCGGCGCTTGCGGTCAGCCTGAGCGCAGTGCGGCTGTTTCCGATGGTGGTCGCGCTTTTGCCCCTGCTGCGCGCGGAGAGCACGCGGGTTCGCGATCTTCTACTGCCAACCCATTTCACGTCGGTGAGCATGTGGGTGGAATCGCTGCGTTTGCTGCCGGGCGTATCGCGCGAGCACCGCATCGCGTTCTCAAATGGATTGTCCGTCGGATACATGGGGACCGCGGCGACCTTCGGGTTCGTTGGTTACTATCTGGCGGCCGAATTGCCGCCGCTGCTCGCCGGCGGACTTTTATTTCTCACACCAATGTCGTTCCTGATGTCGACGGCGCGTAACGCCAAAGCGATGATGGATCAGCTGGCGCTCGTGCTGGGTCTGGCCCTCGGAACGATTCTGACCGCCGCCGATGTCCAGCTCGATCTGTTGTGGACGGGTATTGGTGGAGGAACGTTGGCCTATTTTGTTCACCGGTTCCGGGAGGCCACCGCATGAACGCTATCTGGACCGAACTATTCCCATACGTTGCGCTGATCCTGGTCGGTTTTTTGCCGAACGAAATGTGGCGCGTGCTCGGACTGGTGCTGGCACGCGGTCTCAATGAAGATTCCCAGATTGTCGTGTGGTCGCGTGCGGTCGCAACCGCCATTCTTGCCGGCGTTATCGCCAAACTGATCGTGTTTTCAGGCGGCGCGCTTGGCGGCATACCGCTCAGCGTGCGCGTAGGCGCGACGGTGTGCGGATTTCTTGTTTTCATCGCGATCAAGCGCTCGGTGTTTGCCGGCGTCCTCGCCGGGGAGGGCGCGTTACTGCTCGGCGGATGGCTTTTCGGGCACTAACCCTCGGCGACGGCGGCGGCGAGCTTTTTGGCCTGCTCAGCCAACACGTCGGGCTTTTCCTTCTCACTTGCGGGCGGTTTCATGGCGACGCCGGTTTTTCGCGGAATGACATGAACGTGCAAGTGAAATACCACCTGACCCCCGGCACCTTCATTGAACTGCTGGATGGTAATGCCGTCGGCCGAAAACGCCTTCATGGAAGCCTTGGCGATCTTCTGAGCGACTGCCATGACATGCGCGAGATCCTCTGCGCTGATGTCGAGGATGTTCCGCGCCGGTGCTTTGGGCAATACTAGGGTATGGCCAACCGTGCGCGGCATGATGTCGAGAAACGCGAGCGCCTTGTCGTCCTCGTAAACTTTGTAACTGGGCAATTCGCCGCGCAGGATTTTGGCGAAGATATTATTCGGGTCGTAGCTCGGCATCGACTCCCCCGTCAGTCTTGTTCAACCAAATCCTTGCGGAACGGCGCGGCCGCTGCAAGCTCTTCGGCCGCTGCTTGCACATAAAGACGTTCGCGCGACAGATAGTCAGCAACCGCGCGGCGCAACGCAGGGTTGGCGATAAAATGCGCCGAATAGGTCGTATGCGGCAGGTATCCGCGCGCGATTTTGTGCTCGCCTTGTGCTCCTGCCTCGACCCGCATGAGCCCGTTCTCAATGGCGTAGGCAATTGCCTGGTAGTAGCACAGCTCGAAGTGCAGAAAGGGGTGGTGCTCGATGGCGCCCCAATTGCGGCCATAAAGCGTATCGGCGCCAATAAAATTAATGGCGCCGGCAATCCACCGTCCGGCGCGGCGCGCCATCACGAGCAGGATGCGGTCTCGCATTTGCTCGCCTACGAGCGAAAAGAATGCCCGCGTAAGGTAGGGGCGGCCCCATTTGCGCGAGCCGGTTTCCATATAGAAGGCGAAAAATGCGTCCCACACGGATTCCGTAAGATCGCTTCCGGTGAGCCAGCATACTTCAATACCCGCGCTCAGCGCTTCCTTGCGTTCCCGACGGATCGTCTTGCGTTTGCGTGAGGCAAGGCGGGCCAGAAAATCATCGAAGTTACGATAGCCTGCATTCTGCCAATGAAATTGCTGGTCGTTGCGCTGCAGGAAACCTCGTTCACCGAGGGCGCGCCATTCCGGTTCAGTCAAGAACGTTACATGGGCCGACGATAGTTCGCTCGCAGTGGTGATTTCGACCAAGGCGTCCGCAAGTCCGCCACGCACCGCGTCCGCCTGCGAGCTAGCGCGGGCGAGAAGGCGGGGACCGGTGACAGGTGTGAAAGGGACCGCGACCTGCAGTTTCGGATAGTAGTCGCCGCCCGCGCGTTCGAATGCTTCGGCCCAGCCGTGGTCAAAGACATATTCGCCGCGCGAGTGACCCTTCACGTAGCAGGGCGCAGCGCCGACAAGGATACCTTCGGCATCTTCGGCCAGCAGGTGACGTGGCTGCCAGCCGGTTCGTCCCCCGACCGATCCCGACTGTTCAAGAGAGGACAGAAACTCGTGTGTGACAAAAGGGTTGGAGAGCTGTCTTCGTGTTGATAATTGCGAGGACGACTTATCCTCAGATGTTAATTTAACTTCGGATTCTACCTTGTCGGGATACGACGCCATTTGAGCCGCGCAAGCATTCCATGCTTCCGCCGGCACCTCGGCAAGCGACTGAACAATGCGGACCTGAAGCTGGCGGTCGATCATGAGGGCTGTTTCTATCCCGAATTTATGCTCGAAATCGCGCAATTTCACCGGAATCCAGCGCAGATTATGGCCGCCAACCCTCGAAAATGATCTGGTCAGCCCAACGGGCGGCAATCTTGCGGTCTGCCTCGCTACGCACGGTCCATGTCAGCAGGGGTAGACCAAGCAAATTGCGCGCAAGCAACGGTGGTGCTGCTGGGAGATCTTTTACGGAATAGGCGATGAATTGCGGCCGGCTTCGGGGCGCGTGAAGAAGCCAGGACATGCTCCGCTTCAGCGACCGTGGAAGCGTGCGCCATTCGGAATGAGAATAGGACCGCTCGGCAACAATGCCGCGCGTCAGGGCGGGAGCAAGGTGCCGCAGTGGTTCGATCAGGGCCGGATCGAACGACATGACGGCAACCGGTCCGCGATAGGTG